>JAXJUM010000022.1:0-172617 GCA_036309045.1 Acutalibacteraceae bacterium | reverse complement strand
TTATATCAAATCAGCCTTGCTTTGTCAATACCTTTTTTAAAGTTTTTTAGATTTTTCTCTACCTGCCGTTCTCATTTCCCAAAATGGACACTGCACAAGTTTAAAAATTCTTTTGAATCTTAAATTAAGATATTCAACTAAAAAACTCTACCTAATTTGGCATTTTTCGCTCCGCTGTTTTGACAGCTTTGCTATTATATCGCTTTTTTTATCTTTTGTCAATAACTTTTTTCAATTTTTTTATATCTAAAAGGCACTGTGTATCTATATAAGACGCACAGTGCCTTCTATACCTATATATTTATAGGTTTATTATTTCATATTCTTCTCGTAGCTTTCAATCATCTTTTTAACCATCATACCGCCCACTGAGCCTGCCTGACGTGCGGTAATATCGCCGTTATATCCCTGCTTAAGATTTACGCCTACCTCGTTTGCACACTCCATCTTAAAACGTTCCATTGCCTCTCTTGCTTCAGGTACATTTATCTGACTATTATTTGATGACATAATAATTTCTCCTCTTTCATAATTAATTTTTATTTCCATTCATAAATATTCTGTTTTAATTCGCACTATCAACACGAAAATTTTTAACCTCACCCTACACAAGGTTATTCTTATTATTATAATACTAAATATTATTCAATAAAACTAAACATTTTTTGAATATTCCTCTGTAATAGTTATCTATTTAACTATTATTACATTAAATACAATCTCACTTATAATTTAATTCAAAAAATTTTTAAATATTATATGAGATTGCTAAAAGACAAATTTATATTTAGTCATTTTGTCTTTATTATACAGCAAGTCCGTTTGTCTGCTTAACTTCAGCTCGGTGCATTACACTAGCCTCTCAAGTGTATAATCGCCCTTCATAATGATTTGCCATATATTTTCTTTTAATCAAATTCATACTATATACAACATCATTAAATTTTTTCGCTTGTCTTTTAAAACCTTTTTAGATTTTATTTTGATTTAGCAACTTTTAAGTGATGTTGTATTATTATTATGTTTTCTAAATTAAGTTTTATAATATGTAATTTGTTCATTTTATTCTTCTAAGTTGTGGAAAATAAGTTTATATTTCATTCTTATATTATAAATCCGCTGAAAACAAAATTGTTATCAGCGGAACTTAAAAAATTAAAAATTAAAAATTAAACTCACTAGAAAGTAACTCCACCCAAAATTTAGCTGTATCACGATTTATTTGAATTGACTAGCTAATTTTATCTGGATTTTACGCTGTATTCTACCATATATATCAAATTGAATATACTTTTGAACATTATTTATAAAGTACAGTATATTCGGTATGAACTTTATTGTGAATTATATTTCTTCTGAGTTTGTTAGTTTTCTCAATATCTTCAAGATTTATCTGTGACATAAAATATATCTCTTTTAATTTAAAACTAAAACTTTTAAATGAATATCTCACATTTAGAATATTTTTACAATATTTTTAATTTAATTTCATTCAATATTATATTAGTTTTCATTTCAATAACTACATTATCAACATTGCAAATTTTATTATTTAGAAAAAATAATAAAATTTTCTATAATTACTGTACTTATACATTTATTATTATGTTACTTCCACCTGATTTTTCCTTGGTAACTACAATTTGCCTATCGATTTTCTCTTTCAGATCAGAAACGTGTGAGATAATTCCTACAAGTCTATTACTATTTGCAAGACTTGCAAGTGCTTTTATAGACTGCTGTAAATCATTATCACTGAGCGTACCAAAACCTTCGTCAACAAACATTGTATCAAGTTGTATTCCTCCGGCTGATGACTGTATTTCATCTGATAATCCCAACGCAAGAGATAATGACGCTTTGAAAGATTCTCCACCTGATAGAGTTTTCACACTTCTTTCACTTCCATTGTAGTGATCAATAACATCAAGTTCAAGTCCACTTTGGCTTTTCTTATTTTCAGCATTGAGCTTTCTTTTTAATTCATACTGTCCATCTGACATTATCATAAATCGAGTGTTAGCACGAGCTATAATACGGTCAAAATATGTCATCTGAACATAAGTTTCAAGTGCTACTCTTTCTTTGCCTGCAATATTGCCATTTGCAGTATTTGAAAGAGATTTTACCCATTTACATCTTTCTTCAAGATTTGAAAGTTCATCTAACTTTTTGTTTATATTTTTAAGTGCTGTACTATTTGTTAAAATTCGTGTATGCATCTTTTTCTGATTAAGTGTAATTGCAGATTTTCTTTCTATAAGTTCAAACTTTTTCTTTGTTTCACTTTCAGAATCAACATTACAGAACCCTATAAGCTGTTTTTCAATCTGATTTATTTTACCCTTTAACTCGTTTATTGCTCGGTCACATTCATAGTATAATTTTTCAGTTCTTTCAAGAGCATTTTTCAAATTCTCTTTCTCAGATTTTATTTTATTAAGATATGTTCTTGCCGATGTTACTCCATCAAATTTCAGTTTTTGTGAAATATTCTTTAATAACTTTTCAGTTTCTTCCTTTTTGGCTGTCAACGAAGCTGTATTCTCTTTTGAAACATAAAGTAATTTTTCAATTTCATACGCTAGTTTTTCTCCCCTTGGAATAGTTATATCAAGATCTGCTTTTCTTTTTATACTCTTTTCTTCCTCTGAGATTTTTTTACTGATAATATTCAAATAATTATCTAATTTTTCAATTTCTGAGTTAATTTTCTCCGAGGCATTCTCAATACTACATTCACCAATTAAATCATCAATTTGCTTTTGAATAGTACCTTTTTGTGTAAGCACAGTACCTTTAATTTCTCCCGCCTTACTACTTTCACTATTTGCAATTTCATATGCCTTTTCTGCTTCTTTTTTTGCTTTGTTAAGCTGTGCTTCAGTTGGTGCTTTTACAGATTTTTCAGCTTTTTGTGGATGTAGTGTTGAACCACACACAGGACAAGGCACTCCGCTTTCAAGTCCTTCCGCAAGAATACCAGCCTGTTCATCAAGAAAAGCCTTGTTCATCAAATTATATTTTTCCTGAAGTTCTGTTGATTTTTGAAATGCCTTTTTATAGCTATGCTGAACTTCTCTGAATTGTATACAAAGTACTCTGCAATTTTCAATATCACCTAAAAGTGTTTTCAGATTTGTCTTTCGTGTTTGAGCTGTTTCTTTTTCACGCAACAGTTTCTCTCTTTGTTCACCTGCATTTTCAAGAGATTTTTGTTCTTCTTTCAGTCTTGCAAGTTTGTCTATGGTAGTTCTATATTTTTCTGTATTTATTTCATAGTTTTTCTGTTCGTCTTTAATTTTATTTTCCAACATAAAAATCTGGGTTTTACTTTCTTCCACTCTTACATATTCAGGAAGTTCAGCTTCTATCAATGTAATTTCCTTTTCAAGTTTTTCACGTTGCGGTTGTTTTTCTTTTTCTTCATCCCACACTTTTTTGCAAAACTCAAGCTCAGAAATTTTATTTTTAAGTTCTTTCTGACAATTCTCAAAGTTTGTTTTTGCTTTGTTATATTCTTCAACCTTTCCAAGATTTGAATTTACCAGTTCGAGCTGTTTCTCAATTTGAGTAAGTTTTTTTTCAAGTTCTTTTTCCATTGCAATATCATTACTCAGAATTTTCTCAATCAATTCCACTATATCAGAAACAGGCATTATGCTGTTTTTGGCATTTTCAACATCTATTATAATAACATCATCTTCATCATACATAATACCGCTTATATACTGTTTTACACTATTTCTTACAGATTCACATTCCCTGTTCAGAGATAAATATTCCTCTTTAAGTTTATTCTCCAACGTTTCATAATATCCTGTTTTGAATATCTCACGAAAAATAACTTGTCTATCTTTTGTATCAGCTAATAAAAGTTTCAGAAAATCTCCCTGTGCAATCATTGCAATCTGCGAAAACTGGTTGCGATCAATTCCCATAATTTCTTTTATACAGGTATTAACATCTCTAACTTTGGTTACCACTCTGCCATCCGGATATGTAAGCATTGCATCTGATTTGTGAACTGTCATTCCGCTACCTCTTTTTGAAGGACGCTCATAATCAGGATTTCGCTTAACCACATAAATTTTATTACCGTAGGAAAAGGTCAATTCCACCTCTGTGGGAACATCAGCCTTTGCATATTTTGACCTAAGCATTGTAGGTTCACGATTGTTGCCACTTGCCTCTCCATAAAGTGCATAGGTTATTGCATCGAAAATAGTGGTCTTACCTGCCCCTGTATTCCCTGTTATAAGATATAATCCATTATCACCCAATTTTTCCATATCAAGCTCAGTTTTATTAGCATATGGTCCAAATGCTGAGATGATAAGTTTTAGCGGTCGCATTATATTCCCTCCCATATTTTTTCAATAAGTTCCTGAACAAATTTTTTCTGTTGGTCTGACATAGGCTGATTATTCTGCTTTTCATAAAACTCATCAAACAGCTCAAGTGGTGTTTTACTTTCAATATTTTCTGTACCATCTATATTGTTGTTACTGCGAGTACGCTTGTTATCATAATCCAGCTTCATCAACCTAGGATAAATCACCCTTAGTTTCCCTATTGCATCTGGAATATCCTCTTCATCTGTCAGAGTTATATGTACATAATCATCAATTTTTGTGTTTTCATAATTTTCTTTTGCAACCAGTTCATTATAAGTGCCTTTAAGTTCACGCAAATCATTTTTCGGCATAAGTGGAATTTCTCTTACAGATATATTACCTTTTTCCGCAAGTTCAACAACAGTAACAGATTTTTTGTGATTCACCTCTGAAAAAGAATATTTCAAAGGTGTTCCGCAGTAACGAACATATGGCGAACCAATAATCTGTGGTTTATGTATATGTCCCAGTGCAACATAATCAAATTTATCAAAAACTGTAATATCTACATTATCACTACCACCCACTGAAATCTCCTCTGAATCGCAGGTAATTGCACCTGTAACAAACTGGTGAGTAACTATTATATTTCTGTTTACAGTGTTGATATTCATATTATCAACAGCTACTTTGACAGCATCAGTGTACGTATTTATCTGTTCATTAGGATAAAATCTGCGAATATGTGCAGGTTTAATAAAAGGTAACATATAGAAATTCACCTTGCCAAAACCATCTTCAAGTGAGATTGGTGATACATTACCATCATATACAGGCGACATATGAATTCCACTGTTATCCATAATACGTGAACCAAAGGCTATTCTTTCAGCAGAATCGTGATTACCACTTATTACAAACACTTCAATTCTGCGCTTTGCAAGTCTGCACAGAAAATCATCAAACAACTGTACTGCTTCTGCTGACGGAACAGATTTATCATATATATCACCTGCAAGCAACACAGCCCGAGGCTTTTCATCATCTATAATATTGATTATTTTTGTAAGTATATACTCCTGCTCTTCAAGCATCGAAAATTCATTTACACGCTTTCCGAGATGAAGATCTGAAAGGTGAATAATCTTCATTTTCTCCTCCTTTTTATCTCTGATAAACAATTTATAATTTGGTTTGTAATAATTTAATTAAAACATAAAATCTTTCTATATTTCTACTATGATAATAGTATTAATTGTAGCACATTACAGTGTAGTTATTCAAATTTCTTTATTTTTAACTACCAAAACAACAATAAAAAAATTAAATTCCTTATTTTTTATCACTATTTAATAAAACCAACTTCTCACCTAATTTATTAACAATGAGAAGTTGGTTTTTGTATTATTTCACAGAATAAAAATAACTTTCACTTTCTCCCATACCTCCCGTATAAAAAATTTTAACTCCTCTTTTCTGAATAAATTCTTCCAATACTCCATATAGTTTATCTTTTATATTAACAAACAAATCCCTATGACCAAAGAAACAACATTTCATATATCAAATTCCTTACTAATTTAATGATTACTAATACATATAATTATACCGATTATTTCGTGCTAATCCAACTACTTTCGGTAGTTATACCGTGAATATTACCGATTTTATTAGTATAAAATAATAAGGGAGTGATTACGATATGGATGATAAGTTTATACGGGAAAGAATTTCATTTTCAAGAACACAAAAGGGGATTTCTGAATACAAAATGAGTTTAGATTTGGGACACAGCAAAAGTTATATTCAAAGCATTTCATCCGGAAAAGCCCTGCCCTCACTTTCTGAATTTCTCTATATATGCGAATATCTTGGTGTTTCACCCAAAGAGTTTTTTGACACTGAGATAGAGCAACCACAACTGGTACACAAATTGCTGGAAGTAACAAAAAATATGTCAGTTGATAGCCTGAACGCTCTTATAAATATTGCGGAAAAAATTTCCCATTAAATCGCATTATATAAACTCTAACCCATATCACCTAAACAATTAAGAAGTATTGAAAAAATCATTGACGAATGTATAATTTTATGTGACAATAATAAATAAACTCAAAAGGCAACAGCTATCAAGTACACATCTTGGTAGCTGTTGCCTTTTTAATCTTTGATTATAATTATATACTGCTCAAAACAATATCATTCGTACATATCTTTTAGCTTTTTACAAATGCTGTTTGCACACATATATACATTACCACCGCCCATTGTTAGGATCAAATCACCAGGCTTTGCGTTTTCACATACATAGTCTGTAATCTCTTCAAAGGTCTTTCTGTACACACTTCCGTCAATTTTTGCACACAAATCCTCTGCATATATATTATATGTGTTTGTTTCTCTTACAGGCAGAATTTCTGAAATAACTATTTCATCAGGAATTGAAAGTGCCTTTGCAAAATCGTCAAGAAGCATAAAAGTTCTTGAAAAAGTATGAGGCTGAAAAACTCCCCAAACCTTGTTAAATCCCATAGACATTGCAGAATTAAGTGTTGCAGTAAGCTCTGTGGGATGATGTGCAAAATCATCAGCAACAGTAATTCCATTGATTTCGCCCAAAACCTCAAATCGTCTGTGAACGCCTGTAAATTTAGCTATATTCTCGGCTATATCCTCAGGATTTGCACCAAGATAAAGTGCAACTGTAATTGCCGCCATTGCATTAAGTACATTATGTTTTCCCGGAACATTCAGGTTAATTCTTGTAAGAATCTCACCCTTGTGCATAAGGTCGAAACTCTGCTTAACACCGCCATCATTCGAGTAATTAGCAACATAATAATCATTCTTTGAATCAAATCCATAAAACAGCTTATCAATTTTAATATCAGCAGTACAGTCAACGCTGTTTTTGTCATCACCATTAATTACCAACAGCTTGCTTGTCTGCTTTGAAAACATATTAAATGAATTTTTAATATCATCAATATCCTTAAAAAAGTCAAGATGATCAGCATCTACATTAAGTATTACAGATATTGCAGGATGCAACTGCAAAAAAGTATTTACATACTCGCAAGCCTCACATACCATAACCTCAGATTTTCCAACAGCACTGTTACCGCCTATAAATGGTAATTTACCTCCAATAATTGCAGAAGGATCCATTTTACAGCCAATAAGAATCTGTGTAATCATAGCTGTTGTTGTAGTTTTACCGTGCGTTCCTGAAACTGCAATGCTATCTTTGTACTTATCTACTACAACACCCAACATTTCACTACGTTCCATTGTGGGTATTCCCTTTTCATTAGCGGCAACAAGCTCGGGATTATCCTTTTTTACGGCTGCTGTATAAACAACCAAATCAGTTCCCTCAATATTTTCCGCTTTATGCCCCATATGAACGGTAATACCGTAACTTCTAATTCTATCAAGAGTATCTGACTCGTTGCAATCCGAACCTGTTATGTTGTATCCTTTTGACAGAAGTATTTCTGCAAGAGGACACATACCCGAACCGCCAATACCAACAAAATGGATATTCTTTATATTTTCAAGAGATTTTTTACTCATAATTTTATACACTCCTGTTTCCACATATCAATTCCATATTATTATATTGCTATTTTTTGAAAAAATAAATACCTTTGGGAAATTTTGTGATATAATATACTTATCAGATTAAACAATATTTTTTTTAGTACAAAATTAAGGGTGTTATAAGTGAACTTAAAGAAAAATGAAATTTACGAAACTACCATAACAGGAATGACAACTGAGGGCAGTGGTGTGGGGAGAATTGACGGTACAGCTGTATTTATCACCAACACAGCCATAGGTGATATTATTAAAACAAAAATAATAAAAACATCAAAAAATTATGCTATTGGCAGAATAGAGGAAATTATTTCTCCGTCACCTGACCGCACAGAACCTGACTGTAAATATTTCTCCCAATGCGGAGGTTGCACATACAGACATATCACATATGAAGCCGAGTGCCAAATAAAGCAACAGCGTGTTCAGGACGCTATTGCGAGAATTGCTGGTTTTGAAAATCTTAAAATCAATCCCATTGTGGGTGGCAAAAGCCGTAATCACTACCGCAACAAAGCACAACTGCCTGTTGGCAAAGACAGTAAAGGAAACTTGATAATGGGATTTTATGCCTATCACAGCCACCGCATAGTTGACAGCAACTCCTGTAATTTACAGCCTGACGAATTCACAGAGATAAGTAAGATTGTAAAAAGCTGGACAGTAAAAAATAAAATTCAGCCTTACAATGAAGCAACCCACACAGGCTTACTAAGACATTTATATATACGAATTGCAGAGGTAACAGGCGAAATTATGGTCTGTTTGGTTATTAATGGCAACAGTATTTCTTTTACTGACGAACTTATTAATCAGCTAAAAGCTGTAAAAGGCTTTAAGAGCCTTCAGCTCAATATAAACAAAGAAAAAACAAATGTAGTACTGGGCAAAAAATGCATAACATTGTATGGATGCGACTATATCACAGATATTCTCTGCGGACTTAAATTCAACATCTCTCCCCTGTCTTTCTATCAGGTTAATCGAACACAAGCTGAAAATCTCTATTCAATAGCACAAAAATATGCACAGCTTAAGAAGGACGATATACTCCTTGACCTTTACTGCGGTACAGGCACAATAGGACTATCAATGGCACACAAAATTAAAAAGCTGATTGGTGTTGAAATAATACCACAGGCTATTGAAAACGCAAAAGAAAATGCCAAACTTAACAACATAAACAACGCAGAGTTTATATGTGCAGACGCTTCCACAGCGTCAACAAAATTGGATAAACAGGGTATAAAACCCACTGTAATAATAGTAGATCCTCCACGCAAAGGCTGTGACAAAGAACTTATTGCAACAATAGTAAAAATGTCGCCAAAACGTGTGGTGTATGTTTCCTGCGACAGTGCCACAATGGCAAGAGATATAAAAATCTTCAATGAACTCGGCTACACTCCACGAGAGGTAACCCCTGTTGATATGTTCCCAGGCACCAGCCACATCGAGTGCGTAGTATTGATGTCGAGGGCGGATAAATAAGGTGCAAAAAGCTTTGAAATAAAGGAATTTCCGAGAGTTGGGTTTGGAATCTTGATTTTCGTTTTTTGTTTTATGCAAAGACCAAACATATCCACGGTCAGTATGTTGCAGAGTCGAGTTGACAGGATTGAAATGACATAGGTTGTGTAGATAGGATTGTTAAAAGTTTATTGTAGTTTATTTTATGTCTAGGATATTGCTTTTTTATAAATTCTACGGTATCATAGGTTTGTTGTAAAATATCAAACCTATGATAGTAAATAAGAAATTTTGTTATTTGGAGGGCCTATGATTAGAATTAAATTATCTGAAGTTTTAGGACGAAAAAAGATGACTAGAAAAAGGCTTGCGGAACTTACAAATGTTCGTCCAAATACAATAGGTGATTTGTATAATGAAAAAATACGAAAAATTGATATTGATATTCTAGATAGGATTTGCGATGTACTTGAGTGTGACATTAACGATTTGCTTGAATATCATTCTTATGATGAGGAGACACGAAAATGAACGGATTATCAATGTTTGCTAATGTCGGAATAGCTGAAACTTATCTTTCTGATGTTGGTATAGATATAGTTGTCGCGAATGAATTGCTTGAAGATAGAGCAAAATTTTATAAGGACTTATATCCAAATTGCAATATGATTTGTGGGAATATTCTAGAAGATGAAGTTTTTGAAAATGTATGTAATGGGGCAATAAAGAAAAAAGTAAAATTTATTATTGCCACACCCCCTTGCCAAGGTATGAGTCCTGCAGGAAAAAAAGACCCAAAAGACTCAAGAAACAGCCTAATAACAAGCGCGGTAGATATGATATTGAGGGTTAAACCAGATTTTGTTTTGATTGAAAATGTAATGCAACAATTAAAAACTAAAATTAAATATGAAAGCGAGTATATTTTAATACCAGAATATTTAGAAAGACGGCTAGGAGAAGAATACACCTTTAATGATAATCCTGTTATCGACACTAAGTTTTACGGAGTTCCACAACAAAGGAAAAGAGCAATTTTTTTATTGGCACATAAGAATACAGGTGTTAGGTGGGAATTTCCTAAAAAAAGTGAGACATTTGTTACATTGCGGGATGTTATAGGTGATTTACCATCACTGGATCCGTTGATTAAGGAGCCAGAGCAAAGAGATGTTTTTCCAGACTATGAAAAGAAAAGAGAGGCCGGGTTGAAGGTTTCAAAATGGCATTTTCCCCGTGAGCACGTTTGGAGAAATGTTGAAGTCATGATGCATACTCCAGAAGGAAAAAGTGCAAGGAAGAATGAAGTGTACTTTCCGAAGAAAAAAGATGGAACAATGGTGGGTGGTGCCCCTAGAACATATATGAGAATGGAGTGGGATAAACCCGCACCAACAATAACCGCATATAACCATACCATTTCCTCATTTCAAAATGTTCATCCTGGTAGACCTACGGAAAAAGAGGGAATTTATTCGGATGCGAGGGTTCTTACAATATTTGAGTTGATGCGCGTGATGACGCTTCCGGATAACTGGAATATTCCTGAATGGGCAACACCACAATTAATCCGACAGGTTATCGGAGAAGGAATACCACCATTGCTAATTAAGAAAATTGTTGCTGAACTGAAACTTGGAGGAAAAAATGATTAGAGCAGTTTCATTATTCTCAAATGTCGGGATTGCTGAGACATATTTTTCTGATTTGGATATACACGTTGCTGTTGCTAATGAGTTGCTTCCTCAGAGAGCAGAGTTTTATAAGCATTTATATCCTGAAACGGAGATGATTGTTGGTGACATTACAAACCCTCAAATTTATTCTCAAATCATTTCTGTTGCTAAAGAGGGAAAAGTTGACCTGTTGATTGCTACACCACCCTGTCAAGGGATGAGTATTGCAGGCGAAATGAATCCTTATGATGAGAGAAATAGTTTAATAAAGTATGCTGTGGATGCAATAATAGATTTGCGACCTACATTTGTTTTAATAGAAAACGTACCACAGCAATTGACAACGCCTATCTCATATAAAGGCAAGGAATTAAAAATACCTGAATATATTGAGATGAGGATTGGAAAGTATTATAATATCAATCAAAACAAAATAATTGATACAATGGATTACGGTGTTCCTCAAATGAGAAGGAGGGCTTTGTTTTTATGTGCTGATAAGAAAACTGGTATACAATGGGAATTTCCTGAAAAAGACCCTAAAATAGTGACTTTAGAGGAGGCTTTTGCTGGAATACCAGACTTATGGCCGAATATTAAAGAGAAGGAGTATCGTGATATGCTCCCTTCCAATACGAAAGAGGCTCTCTCTTTTAATAAATGGCATCAACCTATGACACATGTTTGGCGAAATGTTGAATGTATGTTATATACTCCAACGGGAAATACAGCATATGATAACCCTATTCATTTCCCTAAGAAGGCTAACGGAGAGCGAGTGAAAGGATATGACACAGCTTATCACAGAATGTTTTGGGATAAACCTGGTTCGACAATTACAACTTATAATTTTAGAATTGGTTCTCAAAATAACGTTCATCCGGGGAGACCTTGGAAGAAGGATAAGAATGGAGATATGATGTACACTAATCCAAGGGTATTAACAATATATGAATTGTTAATTGTATCAAGTTTGCCTACAGATTGGAATATTCCGGAGTGGGCAACTGATAATTTAATCAGAACAGTCATTGGAGAAGGAATTCCACCGCTCTTAATTAAGAAGATTTTAAAACCTATATTTAATCAGGAGGTGTAACCTATGGCAGAAGGAACAAAAGAATTTAATAAAACAATTCTCCAAACAAGTTTTACTAGTTTGGAATATATTTATTATTTGCTGAGTGTAGTTAAGAAAAATGAACCTATGACATCTTCAGATGGCAAAGATACCATATTTCCGATTGCGAGAGCAAGAATATCACAAGAACGTGGCGGAGAATGGTCCGAAGACAAAAGGGATACTCACGCAGAACTTACACTTAGAGAAATGAAGTTTATTCGTTATACAGATGAAGAGGAGAAAACTTTTGAAGTTTCTGATATGGGGACAGAATTTTTGGCTGCATTTACTTTGGTAGAAGCTCCTACTGACGGGAATAAAGTAAAACTTTCTTTGACAGATAACTTGTCACTTGAGGAAAAGAATCGTCTGCTGTTAGACATTCTAATAAGAATAAATGTAAAACAAGACAAATATGGCAGAAACATTAGACCGTATTTGATTTTATTCAAACTGCTATCTGAACCAATCTTTGAAGGATATATAACAAAATCAGAGTGGTCTTGTTTTATTAATAATTCTGAATATTTGTTAGATTCTCAGTATCCTCAAATAAGGGATAGATTGATTGAGGTCAGAGAAAAGGATGAAGTACATCCACCAAAGAAAAGTGACAGAATTCTTACTCGACTAGTGTTATGGAATGTCCTAGAAAAAGTTGATATTCCGTATGAAGACGAAGGCTGTTTTGCGTTTAATGAAGAATTTGCAAAAGCGGTGGAAATTAATATGCTACAAGGACAAGTGAGTAAAATTAATGAGGAACAGAAAGATACAGAAGAAAAGAAGTTGCCGCCCGATGAATCATTGAGAAAGGTGGGTGGAGTAAATGTCCTTCTATACGGGGTTCCAGGATGTGGTAAAAGTTCTTCTATTATTACCAAGTATTGTAATGATGCTGATGTCATAGAAAGAGTAGTATTCCATCCAGATTATACTTACGGTGATTTCGTCGGACAGATTCTGCCTTTAACAGATGCAAAAACAGGAAAAATTAGATATGAATTTTCATCAGGACCGTTTACTCGTATTCTTTCTGGCGCATATAACAATCCTGAAAAGAAATATTGCTTAATTATTGAAGAAATCAACCGTGGTAATGCTCCTGCCATTTTTGGTGATATTTTTCAGCTGCTTGATAGAAATGAAAAAGGTAATAGTGAATATGAAATTACCAATGTAGATGTTGCTGAAAAAGTTTATATAAGTGGTCAGACAACAAAGAAAATTAAGATACCATCTAATTTGTTTATTTTCGCCACGATGAATACTTCTGACCAGAATGTTTTTACATTAGATACTGCATTCCAGAGAAGATGGAATATGCGTATGGTTGAGAATGATGTAACTAAATCTAAACTAGCACATAAACCTATTCTGGATACAACTATTAAATGGGCGGATTTTGCTTATGCCATTAACAATTTAATTATTACAAAAAATATAGGCATGACATCTTCGGAAGATAAGAGACTTGGTGCATACTTTGTTACCGAAAAAGATTTAAGATTTTTTACAACCGCAGATGGAATTACGCAGGAAGAAGCTGATGATAAAAATCACAACTTCCCTGAAAAGGTATTAAAGTATTTATGGGATGATGCTTTCAAGTTTACAAGAGATGAAGTATTCAAAAGTGACTATGACAGCCTTGAAAAACTCATTAAGGCTTTTGAAACTGCTCGGGGAAATAAACGCTTTAATGTCTTTGCAGATGATATATTTGGATTAAATCAGGACGAGTAAAGGAACGATGGTATGGAAAAAGAATCAGCACCTTTATATGAGTGCCATGTAAATACAAATGAAGGAACGGATACTTTTGTGGGTATCCGTTCTGATGGCGAGCAAATTAAGGTTTGTTTTCCAGTTGGCTATAAGCTCGGGAAGACGGATGCTGAACAGAAAAATGATATACAGTTACTGATTAGAGTATTAACCCGTTTTTCTGGTATAAAAGAGAAACTGCTACCACAGCTACTGATAAACAATCCCGAGACCGTTAACTTCCCAATTCAGGCATACATGACTATTCTTAACGAATATTACAACAGAGGTTATTACACGGAAAACGAACGTGTTTTCACGGTGAACGGTAATGGTCCTAAGAGTTGGTCGCGTACTATAAAAACGCAGAGGGCATATCCACAGGACGATTCATTTATTTACCTTACTACTGTGTCGCAGGAATCGAGAGTTGATACTGCAAACTACATCACCAAGATAAATGAGTTCTGTGTAGATGAAGCGTATAAAAAAGTTGGATTTCTATTTTCGACAGATAAAGTAAGGAAACCATCAATTCCATTTGACGAAAAACGTTTTGTTATGGCACTGAAGGATAAACTACGCAGCGAAAACAACGATAAAAATAAGGCATTGTTTTCAGGAATGATTGATATGATTCAGTATGTTGGAAAGAAAGGACGAAATGCAAGATTTTTCTTCGGAACAAATGACTTTGAGTATGTGTGGGAAAGACTCATCGATTTCAATTTTGGTGAAGATAATAAAAACTTCTATTTTCCAAGAACATCCTGGTATTTGGGAACTGAAGGGAAACATGCAAAATCTGCGCTTGAACCGGATACAATAATGAAAGAAGATGACAAGGTATTTATATTAGATGCTAAATATTATCGTTATGGCGATAGCAAGGATCCAACGGAACTGCCTCGTTCCACTTCCATTAATAAGCAGATTACATATGGAGAATATGTAGCTACTGATCCTAAATTCAAAGATGAAAATGGTCAATCACCTCCGGTTTACAATGTTTTCTTGATGCCGTTCAATAAAGATGGACATGTTTTTCCGTCAAAGAATAATATGCTGCACATCGGCGAGGCACGAGGAGATTGGAAAGACTCTGGTGCCTCGTATGAGAGAGTACAAGGTGTTTTGCTTGATATTAAATGGATGATGGCGAGAACGATTAAACATAATAAAAAGGATATCAGCCAATTGGCACAGTTGGTTGAAAATATCATTCAAAAAACGGATCCTCTTGAAAAAAAGAAGGATGATAATGAAGAAAGAGCAATGACTATGTAAAAGTAGCCATTGCCCTTTTTTATTTTTTTGATTTTCTATGTCGCATCTGTGCAGCTGCATTTTGGCAAGAAGTATCGTGATACTGTTTCCTACTGTTTGTTGTTTTTACTTTGAACAAGCGACCACAGTTTGGGTTCGCACATTTTCGGTAGACCTCGTAGTCTGGTCTTGTATAAAACAAGGCAAAATACAAGGCGGTAAATAAATTTGGAATTTCCCAATTTGGGGACATGGTTTCAACATTGTAGGTTGGATGAATACCATACAATTCAAAGTCGAATTCTTCTTTTATTGTATTTTTGGCTATGAAAATAAGTTGTGACTTAAAAGTATCATCAAACTTATTATTATTGATTAAATTTATGTTAGTACGAAAGATACCATCCTCAAGTACATCATCAATTTTTATTCCGATTTTTATCAGATGGTAGAGATAATCAATGACATATCTTGCACGTACATCCATATTTTCAACAAACGCATCCCTATATAATTTTGTCATTTTTGCCTTAAAGATACGAGGACTGCTTGCGGAATAAAAGTCTATGTCTTCTGCATCTACGTGGTAATCAATAAATCCAAGCTGCTCTTCTTGTTTTGTAAATGAATCTGGAACTGGATAATAGTCATCATAAGGGTCATTAGTATAGCTATTAACCAAACGTCCAGTAAGTTCAGGCAATTTATCGATGTTATACCAAAAATGCGTAAAGGCATGTACACATGAACATAAACCTTCGTCATTCTCAGTTAAGGCTAATTTTCGTGGTGTGGCAAACAATAAATATGCTGTTAATTTCAAAATATTATCGTAATCGAGGTATTCTTCCTCGATGGCGGACATCAACTTAACCAGTACTTTAAATCTATTCATCAAATGAGAAATTTCAATATGATTGAATATCCTATACTTGCCGTCATTTGGTAGCGGTATTATAAAACCATAAATGTCTATAAATTCTTTGATTTTATCGGCTTTGCACAAATCGATGTTCAGGAAGTCTTCTATAACTTTATTCTTTTTAATTATGGATCCAGTCTTGCTGTCTATCATTACAAGGCCATCGATAGGAGCGTATGCATATTTATATGAACCTTTGATGGTTTTTATCTGAAGACTATGATATTCCACACCGTCATTCGTATAATTAGTTGTTACTTTACAATCGCAGCGAGGATTTTCATATACAAACATATTCCCTGCCATTTCTAATGCTTTATTCATAGGCATTCCCAACCTCCAACTTTAAAAAAATAATGGTTTATATAAGTGTTTATTATTTTCTTGGGTCATTATGTAAGTGATTACATAATGGCTTTTTTATTATAGCAGAAATTCATAATTAAATAAATAAAGTTATATTAATTTTTTTAAAAAAATAAGTGGTAATTTGATATATTCCATTACATTTAAAGTTCAAGTACAATATACGTAGGTTGAAAAAACCTAAAAAATAATATCACAAGGCCTGATTAGCTATAAGGGCATTGGATACAGATATCGGCATCTTTCACAGGACAACCTGTGTTAGTTGCGATAGAAGTACCCTCTTTTCCTTATGCCATTTTCAGGCAACATAGGTCGGTGCTTCTAAAGCATCGGCCTTATTTTTATCCCTTTGCCCTTCCGCTAAGAGTCAGGCGGAAAGGACAAAAGAATGAAGTTAAAGATTCGTTATGAAAACAGTGTTGATAACAAGGCTCCAATTACAGTAGAAATTGAAGTTCCAGATGATGAATGTACTGTAATGATTGAGGCGGATTATCAAAAGCGTTTAGGAAACGCAGAGGATAAGTCACTGGTTACACGAAGAGAAGTGCAGTCAATTATGGACGAGGAGTTTAATAAGCCTTTGTACAATCTTTGGCATAAAGAACACCGTCACCGTGGAAATTTGAAAAAGCAGTTCCGCAAGGATGACGAGGAGCCTGATGAGAGTGATGGTATTGATACTGTTGCTGACAATTCGCAGGAAGAAGAACGCAACGGTCAATATGAATACGAGGCATTGTGTCAGCAAATCCGCAAGGCACTGAAATCTGAGTATGCCGATGTAATTATCGCAGTTTATATCGATGATATGACACCTGAGGAATATGCACTAAGAAACGGTTTGAAAAGGGATACGGTTTACAAGCGTTTACAACGGGCAAAAAAGAAAATGAAAGAAATTTTCTAAAGCTGTCCAATCTGACCCTCGCCCAAGGCTATGAGGTAGAGGGTCAACCTCAATAAAATGCAGGAGGTAATTCTAATGAGTGAATTACAGATTTTTAGGAATGCGGAATTTGGCTCTGTCCGTACATTGACAATAAATGATGAGCCATATTTTGTTGGTAAGGATGTAGCTGAAATCCTCGGTTACACAAATCCAAGCAAGGCATTAGCTGACCATGTGGACGAAGATGACAAACTCAATAACGAATCGTTATCGAGTTTAGGACAGCGTGGTGGCTGGATTATTAATGAATCAGGTCTTTACAGCCTTATCCTTTCAAGCAAACTTCCAAATGCTAAAAAGTTCAAGCGTTGGGTTACAAGTGAAGTCCTCCCTGCTATCCGCAGGCACGGCATCTATGCAATAGATGAAGTTTTGAACAATCCCGATATGCTGATTGCAGCACTTACTGAATTAAAGGCAGAGCGAGAGAAAACAAAATTGTTAACGGAAACTGTGGCTGTTCAGAAACAGCAGATTTCTGAAATGAAACCAAAAGCATCATACTATGATGTTGTTCTTAACTGCAAAGACCTTGTTGCTATTTCGGTAATTGCGAAAGACTACGGTTGGAGTGCAAACCGAATGAATCAATACCTTCATAAAAAAGGTGTGCAGTACAAGCAGGGCAATAAGATATGGCTTTTGTATCAGAAATACTCAGAGTTAGGTTACACAAGCACTAAAACGAACAGTTATTCCGGTAGTGACGGAACAGTTCATACAAAGCCACATACCTATTGGACGCAAAAAGGTAGATTGTTTATATATGAGCTTTTGAAGTCAGATGGTATTCTTCCAAATATTGAAAGAGAGAAAAAATATGTCGATTGATAAATACAACACAGAGGGTTACTTCGACACAGTTACATATGAGTCCTTGACAAAAATTGAAAAGGAAGAGCGAGCGGCACGAAAAGCCGCCGCCTTCCGACCTATGGTTTATATCTGCAGTCCTTATTCCGGTGATATAGAAAGAAATACAGCAAACGCAAGAATATATTCCAGATTTGCTGTTGCAAAGAACGCTATACCCTTTGCCCCACACCTTCTTCTTCCTCAATACTTATCAGAAAAGCACGAAAGAGGTCTTGCAATGTTTATGAATAAAGTATTTCTCGGAAAATGTGCTGAACTGTGGGTGTTTGGTCATTGCATTACCGAAGGTATGGCAGAAGAAATTGCACTGGCAGAAAAAATGAAAAAGAAAATCAGATACTTTTCAGAAGATTTGAGGGAGATAACAGAATGATTAAACTAACTATTTATACGGCAGACTGTACCCACAGTCTGTCTAATTGCATTTACCCTAATAAACATATTATCACAGATGAAACATCTATGAAAAAGGCGATGAAATATGACCATGTCACGGCAGAATATAAGGATAATTATCGCAGTAATGCCAATTTTATCAGCGCTGATAATGTTCCTCTCGATTGTGACAACGACCACAGTGATAATCCTGATGATTGGATTACGCCTTTTGAAGTTGCTATGGCTTTTCCTGATGTTGCGTTTGTTGCTGTTTACAGTAAAAGTCATATGAAAGTAAAAGACGGCAGGTCTGCTCGTCCAAGATTTCATGTGTACTTTCCTATACCCAAAATGACTGACTCTAAAGAATACACTCTCCTTAAGAAGAGAATATCATCTTCTTTTCCATACTTTGATAGTAATGCATTGGATAGTGCAAGACTGCTCTTTGGTGTGGCAGAACCACAGGTGGAATTCTATGACGGCAACAATAACATCGTAGATTATCTTGATGATAAGGATTTTGAGAATTGGGATAATCAGCAGAGCGAAATTCCGCAAGGAAAGAGAAATAATACGATGTCACATTATGCGGGAAGAATCATCAAACGCTACGGTGATACCGACGAGGCTTATAAGTTGTATTTACAGAAAGCAGAAAAATGCAATCCTCCTCTTGCTGATGAAGAACTGAAAATTATATGGAACAGTGCTTTAAAGTTCGGTGAAAAGGTTTCCTCACAGGCAGGATATATTCCGCCCGAACAGTATAATGCAAACTTAAAACTGAAACCGGAAGATTACTCGGATGTAGGACAGGCAGTTGTGCTTGCAAGAGAATACAATGAAAGTTTAAGGTATTCACCATCAACGGGTTACCTTGTTTACAACGGCAGTTTTTGGGAAGAATCTGACCCGTTGTCACAGGCTGTGGCACAGGAGCTTACCACAAGACAACTTGCCGAGGCGGAAACAGAGATAAATAAAAGGCTTAAAGAAATGGAACAAAACGGTGCTTTTGAAATTCTTGCACAGATGGGTGCTAAAAAAGCAGTATCAGCTTTCAATAAATTACAGAAACACTCCTTTGAAATGTATGAGGATGCAGTGAATTATAAGAAATATGCAATCAAACGCAGAGATTCAAAGTATATTTCTTCTGCACTTAAGGAAGTCAGACCTATGGTGTGTATTACACAGGATCTTTTGGATAAGAACGAATTTTTGCTCAACACACCAAGCGGTACATATGACCTTCGCAAAGGTACAGACAAAATACAGGAACACAATAACTTTGACTATATTACAAAGCAAACAGCAGTCAATGCCGATAAGGTGGGTGCTGATTTATGGGAGAATGCACTCGATACCTTCTTCTGCAATGACAATGACCTTATTGAGTATGTTCAGCGAATAGTTGGCCTTTCTGCTATCGGAAAGGTATATGTTGAGGCTCTGATTATTGCCTATGGTGAAGGACGAAACGGCAAATCAACATTTTGGAATGTAGTATCTCGTGTGCTTGGTACTTACAGCGGTAATATCTCTGCCGATGTACTGACGGTTGGGTGTAAAAGAAATGTGAAACCTGAGCTTGCCGAGGCAAAAGGAAAAAGACTCCTTATTGCAGCGGAGTTGGAAGAAGGTATGCGACTTAACACCTCAAATGTAAAGCAGCTTTGCTCTACTGATGAAATCTATGCTGAAAAGAAATACAAAGCACCTTTTTCATATATTCCGAGCCACACACTCGTGCTTTACACAAACCACCTGCCAAAGGTCGGTGCTATTGATAAAGGTACATGGCGAAGACTGATTGTAATTCCTTTTGAGGCGAAAATTGAAGGCAGTAACGATGTGAAAAATTTTGCTGACTATCTATTTAATAACGCAGGCGGTGCTGTTTTATCCTGGATTATTGAGGGTGCAAAAAAAGTTATTGAGGAGAACTATCATATTGAACCGCCACAGAAAGTAAAGAATGCAATTCGCAAGTACAAGGAAAACAATGACTGGATGTCGCATTTTCTTTCGGAGTGCTGTGAGGTTGATGAAAGCTATATGGCCAAATCCGGAGAAGTTTATAACGCATATCGTTCCTATTGCACACAGGTGGGTGACTTTATTCGCAGTACGGCTGATTTTTACACAGCCTTGGAAAGCAGCGGTTTCGACCGTAAAAAGACAAGGGATTGTAACCTTATTATCGGTTTGAGATTAAAGTCAGAATTCCTTGAATAAAAGCGTTTTTCTTTTAGTGTGGAAGTCTATGGAAGTCTTTTCTAAATCTTCTCTTAAAGAGATAAAAATAAATGTATATATAAAATTACGGAAATACACTCCATAGACCTCCACATATCACATTTGATGGAGGTTGCACGATTGAAAGAAAAGATAACAGAAGAAAAATTGGTAACAGCAGTAAAGCAAGTGGGCGGCATATGTCTTAAGTTTGTATCTCCCGGCTTTGACGGTATGCCGGACAGACTTGTGCTTTTGCCTTTCGGGAAGATTGCATTTGTTGAAGTGAAAGCACCGAACAAAAAACCTCGCCCTTTACAAAAGGCAAGGCACAGATTACTTAAAAAACTCGGGTTTAAAGTGTATGTGCTTGATGATGCAGAACAGATTGGAGGGATAATTGATGAAATACGAACCGCATAGCTATCAGAAGTATGCTATTGAATATTTGAAGTCACACCCTGTGTCAGCTTTGTTTTTGGATTGCGGTTTAGGAAAAACTTCAATCACGCTGACTGCAATAAACGAGCTGTTGTTTGACAGTTTTGAGGTGCGTAAGGTGCTGGTGATAGCACCTGTACGAGTTGCAAAATTTTCATGGCCTGACGAGATAAAGAAATGGAATCACCTTTCAGATATAAGATACTCATTAGCTGTTGGTACAGAGGAACAACGAATTGAGGCACTTAATGCAGATGCAGACATCTACATAATCAATCGTGAAAACATACAGTGGCTTGTTGAGAAAAGCGGCATTCCCTTTGACTTTGATATGCTTGTAATAGACGAGCTTTCTTCATTTAAAAATCATCAGACAAAAAGGTTTAAGTCACTGATGAAGGTAAGACCAAAGGTGAAACGCATAGTGGGTTTAACAGGCACTCCTTCATCAAACGGACTTATGGATTTATTTGCAGAATTTAAAATTCTTGATATGGGAGAGCGACTTGGAAGATTTATCGGGCAGTACAGAAATAAGTATTTTAAGCCCGATAAGATGAACGGACAGGTTGTTTATTCATACAAGCCACTGCCATGTGCCGAACAAGCCATATATGAAAAAATCTCCGACATTACAGTTTCAATGAAAGCAAATGAATATCTGAAAATGCCGGAGCTTGTAGTCAGCAATTATGAGGCCCAATTATCGGACAAAGAGAAAAAGCACTATGACGAAATGAAGAAGAATTTAGTCCTTGAAATTGCAGAGGGAGAAATCACTGCATCTAACGCAGCATCGCTTTCAAACAAGCTATGTCAGTTGGCAAACGGTGCGATTTATGATGATAACCAGAACATAATTGAAATTCACAGCCGAAAACTTGACGCACTTGAGGACATTATTGAAAGTATGAACGGCAAACCGCTTTTAGTGGCATATTGGTACAAGCACGATTTTGAAAGAATTGCAGAACGGCTCGAAAGTCTGCATATTCCTTTTTCAAAGCTTGATACAGATGAAAGTATAAGCAGATGGAACAAAGGTGAAATCCCTGTTGCACTTATTCACCCAGCATCGGCAGGTCATGGACTCAATCTTCAAAGCGGAGGTTCAACACTTGTGTGGTTCGGCTTAACCTGGAGTCTTGAACTGTATCAGCAGACAAATGCAAGACTTTACCGACAAGGTCAGAAAAATACTGTTGTAATTCAGCACATTATCACCAAAAGCACTATTGATGAGCAGATTTTAAAGGCACTTCAGCGAAAGGACAAAACACAGTCGGATTTGATAGACGCTGTTAAGGCGGATTTAGGAGGTTTTCTAAAATGACAGCAAAGGAATATTTAAGTCAGGCAAGATTTCTTGATGATAGAATAAACTCAAAAATACAACAAATATCTTCTCTTAACGAGCTTGCAACAAAATGCACAGCCACAATTTCGGATATACCGCACAGTCCCAACAGCGGTGGTTCTACAATGGCTGACGCAGTGTGCAAAATTGTCGATTTGCAGGAGGAAATAAACAAAGACATCGACAGGCTTGTTGACTTAAAGCGTGAGATTATGGGCGTTATTAAAGCTGTGCCAAATGTTGAGTATCAGACAATTCTTGAAAAGCGTTATCTTTGCTTTATCAGTTGGGAGCAGATTGCGGTCGATATGAACTATTCAATGCAGCACATTCACCGTATGCACAGTTGCGCACTAAAGGAAATTACTGTTCCAAAGCAAGATGAGAGTAAATGTGATAGAATGAGAGTTACATAATCTGCTATTATTAGAATAGACAAAAAGAAAATGAACTAGCCTTGTGGAGAAATCCGCAGGGCTTTTCTTTTACCCCGAAGGAGGTGTGACACTTGCCGAGAAAACCGAAAAGACCATGTGCCTTCCCCGGCTGTCCTAACCTTACCGACAAACAGTATTGCGAACAGCACGAGAAAGTACAGAACAAACGCTACAACAAGTATGAACGCAGAGCTGATGTAAACATCAGGTACGGCAGAGCGTGGCGAAAGGTTCGTGAGCGTTATGTGTCAGCGCACCCGTTGTGTGAGAGGTGTCTTGAAGAAGGCAGAATCACTCCCGTTGATGAAGTGCATCATGTTATTCCTGTTTCCCAAGGTGGTACGAATGAAGAAAGTAATCTGATGTCACTGTGTAAGTCGTGTCACAATAAAATTCACCTTGAAATCGGTGACAGACAAATAAGACGGTGACCGGTAGGGGGGTAAAAATCTCTACAGCTTTCATCTCGGACAACGGCCCGGGGTGTCACGCACGAAAAAAGCGAAATCAAACGGGGTATAACCCCACGGAGGTGATTGTATGGCGAAAGACGGCACAGCAAGAGGTGGTGCGAGAGCCGGGAGCGGCAGAAAATCCAAGGCTTTGAAAGAAAAACTCGACAACGGAAATCCCGGCGGCAGAAAGCTGACGGTTATGGAACTCCCTGCTGATTCGGATTTAAGCGGTGAGGATATGCCCGAGCCAAAAAGCTATATGCTGGACAGACAGAAAAACGGTGGTGACCTTGATGCAGAAGATGTATTCAAAGAAACCTGGCTGTGGCTTAAGGAGCGTGGCTGTGAAAAGCTGGTAAGTACTCAGCTTGTGCGAAATTATGCCATGAGCGTTTCAAGGTGGATTCAGTGCGAACACGCTATCTCGGAATACGGCTTTCTTGCAAAGCACCCTACAACAGGTCAGGCAATAGCAAGTCCGTATGTCAGTATGAGTCAGAACTATATGAAACAGGTAAACAATCTGTGGTATCAGATTTTCCAAATTGTAAAGGAAAACTGCTCCGCAGATTTTTCGGGTGCAACACCGCAGGACGATGTTATGGAGAGATTATTACGCTCTCGGAGAGGAAACTGATATGAATTTCAGATTAAACAGATTTATAAAAAAGCTAAAAAACAACAGACCATATCTTTCAAAGCAACAGTACCGCACAATAAAAGGTCAGGCTCTGTCGGGAGATATTGACGGTGCTGAAAAAGGTCTGAACTCACTTTTGAGGAGGCGTGTATATGAACACAACAACAGAAATGCAGCTTGTTCCCGTTGAAAAGCTGATACCATATATCAACAATGCAAGAACACACAGCGAGGAACAGATAAAGAAACTGCGCTCATCACTGCGTGAGTTTGGCTTTATCAATCCCGTAATCATTGACAGAGATTTCAATGTGATAGCCGGACACGGCAGAATTTTAGCGGCAAAGGCTGAAAACATTTCAAAAGTTCCCTGTGTGTTTGTGGACTACTTAAATGATGCACAGAAGAAAGCCTACATACTGGCAGATAACCGTATGGCTATGGATGCCGGTTGGGATGAAGAGCTTTTGAGAGTTGAAATTGAGTCTTTGCAGTGTGCAGACTTTGATATCGGACTTACGGGATTTGATGAAAACGAAATCGCAGAACTTTTCGCTGATGACGACGATGATGTAAAAGATGATGATTTTGATGTTGAGAGCGAGCTTGAAAAACCACCCGTAACAAAAAGCGGTGACCTTTGGTTACTTGGCAATCACAGACTCATCTGCGGTGACAGCACAAAGGAAGAAACCTACACAAACCTTATGGACGGCAAGAAAGCAAACCTTGTTGTTACTGATCCACCCTACAATGTAAACTACGAGGGCAGTGCCGGAAAAATCAAGAATGATAATCTTGAGAATGATAAGTTCTATCAGTTCTTACTCGATGCATTTCAGAATACTGAAAAGGCTATGGCCGATGATGCGAGCATCTATGTTTTCCACGCAGATACAGAGGGACTTAATTTCAGAAAAGCTTTTGCAGACGCAGGCTTTTATCTTTCCGGAACTTGTATCTGGAAAAAGCAGAGCCTTGTCCTTGGCAGAAGTCCGTATCAGTGGCAGCACGAGCCTGTGCTGTTCGGCTGGAAGAAGAACGGCAAACACAAGTGGTACACCGACAGAAAGCAGACCACAATCTGGGAGTTTGACAAGCCGAAGAAAAACGGTGACCACCCCACAATGAAGCCTGTTCCGCTGATTGCATATCCGATTAAAAATTCAAGTATGACAAACTGCATCGTGCTTGACCCATTTGGTGGCAGCGGAAGTACACTTATTGCCTGTGAGCAGACAAACAGAATCTGCTACACATCAGAGCTTGACGAAAAATACTGCGATGTAATTGTGAAAAGATATATTGAACAGGTCGGCACTACTGAAAATGTGTATGTGGTGCGTGACGGACAGACTATTAAGTTTGATGATTTGGAGGTTAATGCTGATGAACAGTAAGGCATTAACCCTCGGCAGTCTGTTTGACGGCTCGGGTGGTTTTCCTTTAGGCGGACTTCTTTCCGGTATTACACCTATATGGGCATCGGAAATAGAGCCGTTTCCCATTCGTGTGACAACGAAAAGACTGCCACAGATGAAACATTACGGTGATGTATCAAAATTAAACGGAGCAAAGCTTCCGCCCGTTGATATCATCACCTTCGGAAGTCCATGCCAGGATATGAGCGTTGCAGGAAAAAGAGCCGGTCTGTCGGGAGCAAGAAGTAACCTCTTTTATGAGGCGGTAAGAATTGTAAAAGAAATGAGGTGTAAAACGAATGGCGAATATCCAAGATTTGTGGTGTGGGAAAATGTCCCCGGAGCATTCTCGTCAAACAAGGGCGAAGACTTCAAGGCAGTCCTCGAAGAAATCTGCAAAATCAAAGACAATTCAATATCTGTTCCTAAATCTGAAAAGTGGACAAACGCAGGAGAAATCGTTGGAGATGCTTTCTCCGTTGCGTGGCGAGTGTTTGACGCTCAATATTGGGGAGTCCCCCAACGAAGAAAACGCATCTACCTTGTCGCAGATTTTGCAGGAGAATGTGCCGGAGAAATACTATTTGAGTCCGAAAGCCTGTCAGGGAATTCTCCGCAGAGCGTCTGCAAGAGGGAAACAACTCCCACCGATGCTAAAGATTGCGTTGGAGCAACAGGCTTTGACGGATACAATGGTCAGCTGACAGGAGAGGTATCTTCTACAATCGGTGTGAACTGCGGAATGTCCACAGGCAGAAACGGTATAGTTTTAAATGACCAAGGCGGCAACAGAATGGATATTACCGAAAATGTGACCTGCACACTCCGCGCCGAGGCACACCATCCACCCTGTGTATTGGAATCGGCAGGCTTTTGCACTGAACATTCTGCAAAGAGCCGCGGCATAGGCTATGAGGAAGAAACCTCACCGACAATTCGTGCCGGTACAGTTCCGGCGGCTGTGATGTTTGAAAATCACAGTCAGGATACAAGATACACAGGACCCGTTGAGAAAGCACCCACAGTTCTTTCAACCTACGGAACAGGCGGCAACAATCAGCCGTTTGTAATTGAAACACCAAAGACACTTAAAATCAGAAGTGGCTGTGACGGTGGTGGCAAGGGTGCTTTAGTTCAGGATAATAAATCAGCTACTCTGTCCTGCAACAATGACCAGACTGTATTTGTACCGCAGGCCTACGGCATCTGCTCAAAGGACAGCAATTCAATGAAGTCCGATAATCCGAACAGTGGTTTTTATAAGGCAGAAACTTCTCGGGCACTTGATTTAAACGGAGGAAATCCTTCTTGCAATCAAGGCGGTATTGCCGTTGTATCTATTCAGGGTTCAATGATTGGAAGAAAAGACGAGAACGGCCCACAGGGTGACGGCATAAACGAAGATGTCAGCTTTACCCTTAATGCAACTGACAAACACGCAGTTGCATATGGAATTGACAGGGCAGCTTTTAATCAAGGACAGAATGCAAAGTACAGCTTTGCCGTTGAAACGGAAAAACAGCCGACAATGGTTGCAAAAGGTCCGGGTGCAGTTGCTGCTCCTACATACAGTTCGAGCAAAGCGTCTTTCTTTACGAAAGTTCAAGAAGAAAAAGCAAATACACTGGTTGCTACCGATTACAAAGACCCGCCAATTGTTAATGACAATTCAAGCTACGGTTTTTATCCACAGATGAAAGCCGAATGTATTACCTTTACCAAAGAAAAAAGCGGATGCATTGTAAACGGAACAAATCCGGGATTTCAGAACGGAGTCCTTGAACCAAATTATATCGTGAGGAGATTAACACCAACGGAATGTGCAAGACTTCAAGGCTTTCCCGATTGGTGGTGCAGTGGCCTTGAAACGGAAAATCCCACTGATGAAGAGCTTGATTTCTGGAGAGATGTTTTCAGAACCTATGCCGAGATTAACGGCACAAAAGTAAAATCCGACAAGCAGATAATCAAGTGGCTGAAAAATCCTCATTCTGATTCAGCCGAGTACAAAATGTGGGGCAACGGAGTGGCACTCCCCTGTGTTTGCTTTGTGCTTTCAAGGATTGCAAAAGAAAAAGAGCGGAATATCCGCCCTTAAATTCTTAGTCCTTATCCACTTCAATCTCGCCGTGCTTTTCCTCAAAGGCTTTTACCCTCTGCTTAATATACTGCTCAATTTCACGATTGGCTGAACGGCCTTCGTAGTCTGCAATATATCTGAACTTCTGAAAAAGTGTCCGGTTTACTCTGAGTGTGTATCTTAAAATGTTATCGTCCATAATCAAATCTCCTCGATGTTATTATGACATCATTTTAACGCAATTATTGCACCATAACGAAAATGGTGGTATTATGATGTCATAGTGGTGTCATATTTTTAAAAGGAGATTGAAATTTATGAAGGTAGCAGTAGTAGGTTCAAGAAATCTAACAATCAACAATCTGGGTGACTATCTGCCCAAAGAAACAACGGAAATAGTCAGCGGCGGTGCAAGAGGAATTGACAGGTGTGCAAGGGCGTACGCAAATACTCATAACATCAGGTTGACGGAATTTCTGCCCCAATATGAAATCTACGGACGGTCAGCTCCCTTAAAGAGAAATTTGCAAATAATCAGATATGCCGATATGGTTCTCGCCCTTTGGGACGGTAAATCCCGCGGAACACGCTTTGTAATCGAAAACTGCAAAAAGGAAAATGTTCCGATTAAGGTATTCACTACTGTTTAATACTCACACTTAAAACCGCTGAAGTTTCGGCGGTTTGTTTATTTGGCAGAATTTAAAAATTTCACTTGCAATCTTGTCTGTTCTGAGTGATATATGTAGTACTAATATCAAGGAGAGAAATCAGATGAAATTTCCAAACAAAGAGATTGTTGAAAAAGTACGGGCAGAATACCCCATCGGCACAAGAGTTAAGCTTGTTAAAATGGACGATGTGCAAGCACCGCCTGTTGGCACGAAAGGCACTGTAAAATGTGTTGACGATACGGCAAGTCTGCTTGTTGATTGGGATAACGGCTGTGGTCTTAATGTGATTTATGGCATTGACAAGGTACGCAAGATACAGTCTTAACCGCTATAAAATACACAATATATTGTATTAAAGATTGTGTATATTACTTTTCAAAATTGCTTGATATATCCTCGAAAAAGAGCGAATATGTGTGTACCGAAAGGAAAAAACACACAATCACGGAGGACAAAAAGATGAGCGAAAAGACATTAAGACAGGTTGAGGAAATGAAAAAGCAGACAATCGGTGTTGAGGTTGAGATGAACAACATCACAAGGAATAAAGCGCAAAAATTGTAGCCGACTTCTTCGGCACAGGCAGATTTGAGAACACAGCCGACAGAAACGGCTACTGCACTTGGTCAGCATATGACGAGCAAGGCAGAGAGTGGAAATTCCAAAAGGATGTCAGCATTGCAGGACCTGACAGCGAGAAGTGCGAAATGGTTACACCAATTCTTACCTACGCAGACATTGAAACCTTGCAGGAGATTATAAGACGACTGAGAAAAGCCGGAGCAAAGAGCGATTCAACAAGGGGTTGCGGAGTTCACATTCACATCGGAGCTAAAGGACACACAGCACAGACCTTGAGAAACCTTGCAAACATTATGGCAAGCCACGAAAGCCTTTTATCCGAGGCTTTGAACCTTGACGGTGACAGAATCAGACGCTACTGCAGAACGGTTGACACAAGATTTTTAGAGCAGGTCAACAGAAGAAAGCCGAAAACAATGTCGGAGCTTGCCGATGTATGGTACAAGAGCCACGATGAAAACTACGGCAGAAATCACCATTACAACGGAAGCCGATACCATATGCTCAACCTCCACGCAACCTTTACAAAGGGAACAGTTGAATTCAGACTTTTCCAATTCGACAAGCCATCAAACGGCAAGCAGAACGGACTTCACGCAGGACAACTTAAAAGCTACATTCAGCTTTGCTTGGCACTCAGCCAAATGGCAAAGGAAGTCAGAACAGCAAGTCCAAAGCCACAGCAGAACGAAAACCCAAAATACGCAATGAGAACCTGGCTTTTAAGGCTTGGATTTATCGGTGACGAGTTCAAGACAGCAAGAGAACTTCTTACAAAAAGACTTTCGGGTGACGGAGCTTTCCGCAACGGCAGAGCCGCTTGAAGAATATAGGCACAGCCCCACCGACCGCTTCGGCGGTCTTAAGGTGGTAGAAGAACAATTCTTCGGAAAGGACTGATTTAGTTGAAAAGATATTACATTGCGTATGGCAGTAACCTGAATGTAAGGCAGATGAAATTGAGATGCCCGAAAGCCACAATTCTCGGAACTGCAAAGCTCAAGGGTTGGGAACTGCTTTTCAAAGGCAGTAAGACCGGCTCTTACCTAACCATTGAAGAAAACGAAAACGGCAGTGTTCCTGTTGTAATATGGGAAGTCACTCCATCTGATGAAAAGGCACTAGACCGATACGAGGGTTATCCTGCATTTTACTACAAGAAAGATATTAAACTTCAGTACAAGGGAATCTGTACTGGCAAGCGAAGAACAATTAATGCCTTTGCATACATTATGCACGAGGACAGACCTATCGGTGTGCCTAGTATTTACTATATGAAAACCTGCCTTGACGGTTATGATACTTTTTACTTTGACAAAAGAGTGCTGATGACAGCTTACAACAAATGCAAGGAGTTGTGTGAAAATGAAAAATGAAATTCAGTTAAGGAAATGTCCTAAATGCCAAAAGCTCTATGGCGGTGCTCCGGCAGTTTCAAGGGAAGACAATAAAACCTTAATATGCCCTGACTGTGGAACGAGAGAGGCACTTGAAAGCATAGGAATTGACGAAACGGAGCAGGAGAAAATTCTTGATACTATTCACAGAACGGTTCACACTAATTGACTTCCCTTTTGTTTTTGATATAATTAAATGTATCAAGTTGAAAGATAAATCGGGATTTATGGAGATAATGAAATGATTAGGCAATACGTTGACGGTGATATAGATGCAGTGATGCAAATATGGTTAAATACGAATATTCAGGCACATAGTTTTATATCTCCCGATTACTGGAAAAACAACTTTGACGCGGTAAAAGAAATGCTGCCACTTGCAGAAATATATGTACATGAAGTTGACAATACAAATCAGATAGATGGATTTATTGGATTAAATAACGACTATATTGAAGGAATCTTTATAAAAGAGGTAGCACAGTCAAAGGGAACTGGAAAACAGCTATTGAATCATGTGAAGAAAGTCAAGTCCACTCTAAAATTGAACGTTTATCAAAAAAATGAGCGAGCAATTCAATTTTACCTGCGAGAGGAATTTAGAATCCAATCTGAAAGTGTAGATGATAATACGGGAGAAAAGGAATTTATAATGGTATGGAAGCGTTAAATTCCAGTTTATCAAACAATACAATACATTCTTTTAGCATCGGTTAGAAATAATCGGTGCTATTTTTATGCCCTATCGGAGGTGATTTTACGAGAAAACTTAAGAATTACAAGCCTACAAAATTCAAAGCGAAAGACAGCTACTACGATAAGGAATACGCTGACTTTGCCGTTGCCTTTATCGAAAGCCTGTGCCACACCAAAGGCACTTGGGCGGGTAAACGGTTCGAACTTTTGGACTGGCAGGAGCAGATTATCCGTGACCTTTTTGGTATTCTGAAACCTAACGGATATAGGCAGTTTAACACTGCATATATTGAAATTCCAAAGAAGAACGGCAAGTCTGAATTAGCGGCGGCTGTTGCACTTCTTCTCACCTGCGGTGACGGAGAGCAGAGAGCCGAGGTTTACGGTGCTGCTGCCGACAGGCAACAGGCGTCAATCGTATTTGATGTTGCCGCCGATATGGTGCGTATGTGTCCGGCACTTAATAAACGAGTGAAGATACTCGCATCACAGAAACGGCTCATTTACGAACCCACAAACAGCTTTTATCAGGTGCTATCTGCCGAGGCATATAGCAAACACGGCTTTAATGTTCACGGTGTTGTGTTTGATGAGTTGCACAGTCAACCGAACAGAAAACTTTATGATGTCCTTACAAAGGGTAGCGGTGATGCGAGAATGCAGCCGCTGTTTTTTCTGATCACAACAGCCGGCACAGACACACATTCAATCTGCTACGAGGTTCATCAAAAGGCACAGGATATTATTGACGGGCGAAAAATTGACCCTACATTCTATCCTGTCATTTTCGGTGCTGATGATACAGAGGACTGGACAAGTCCGAAGGTCTGGAAAAAGTGCAATCCATCTCTTGGAGAAACTATCGGAATGGATAAAGTTAAAACCGCTTGCGAATCAGCAAAGCAGAATCCCGGCGAAGAAAACTCCTTCCGTCAGCTAAGGCTTAATCAGTGGGTAAAGCAAGCAGTCCGTTGGATGCCAATGGATAAGTGGGATAAGTGTGCCTTTGCTGTAAACGAAGAACAGCTTGAAGGTAGAGTTTGCTACGGTGGACTTGACCTATCTTCCACAACTGATATTACAGCCTTTGTACTTGTGTTCCCACCGCTTGATGAAGAAGATAAGTACATCATTCTGCCATACTTCTGGATACCCGAGGACACACTCGACCTGCGAGTAAAGCGTGACCATGTGCCGTATGATGTGTGGGAGCGACAGGGATACTTGCAGACCACAGAGGGAAATGTTGTTCATTACGGCTATATTGAAAAGTTCATTGAGGAACTCGGAAAGAGATTCAACATCAGAGAAATTGCATTCGACCGTTGGGGTGCAGTTCAGATGGTGCAGAACCTTGAGGGTATGGGTTTTACAGTTGTTCCCTTCGGTCAGGGCTTTAAGGATATGTCACCACCAACAAAGGAGCTTATGAAACTAACCCTGGAACAAAAAATCGCACACGGCGGTCACCCTGTTTTGCGTTGGAATATGGACAATATCTTCATTCGTACAGACCCTGCCGGAAACATAAAAGCAGATAAAGAAAAATCCACAGAGAAAATCGACGGTGCTGTTGCCACGATTATGGCACTCGACCGTGCAATTCGCTGTGGGAATGATATCTCGGAGTCGGTATATGACTCACGAGGGATTTTATTTATATAAAGGACAGTGATATATATGGGTATATTTTCAGGACTTTTCCGTTCAAGAGATAAGCCGAAAAACAGGACAGCAGGCAGTGCATATACCTTTTACACAGGCAGGACAACAGCCGGAAAAGCTGTTACACAGCGTTCAGCTATGCAGATGACTGCTGTGTATTCTTGTGTTCGTATTCTGTCAGAGGCAATTGCGAGTCTGCCCTTGCACCTTTACAGATACACAGACAGCGGCGGAAAGGAAAAAGCAACGGACAGTCCTCTGTACTTTTTACTCCACGATGAGCCGAACCCCGAAATGACATCGTTTGTCTTCAGGGAAACTCTGATGACACATCTGCTATTGTGGGGTAATGCTTACGCACAGATTATCCGTAACGGCAAAGGCGAAGTCACAGCCTTGTACCCGCTTATGCCGGACAGAATGACAGTTGACAGAGATGAAAACGGCAGACTTTACTATGAGTACATGGTAAGCACAGACGACGCACCTATCAACAAAAAGTCAACCGTAAGACTGCCTCCCTTTGATGTCCTGCATATTCCGGGACTTGGCTTTGACGGACTTGTGGGTTACTCCCCTATTGCAATGGCTAAAAATGCAATCGGTATGGCTATTGCCTGTGAGGAGTACGGTTCAAAGTTCTTTGCAAACGGTGCCGCACCGAGCGGTGTGCTTGAACACCCCGGCACAATAAAAGACCCGTCAAGGGTACGAGAAAGCTGGACTCAGACCTTTGGCGGCAGTTCAAATGCACACAAGGTTGCAGTGCTTGAGGAGGGTATGAAATATACACCTATTTCAATCTCGCCCGAACAGGCACAATTCCTTGAAACAAGGAAATTTCAGATAGATGAAATAGCTCGAATTTTCCGAGTGCCGCCACATATGGTAGGTGATTTGGAAAAGTCGAGCTTTTCTAATATTGAGCAGCAGTCACTTGAATTTGTGAAATACACACTTGACCCTTGGGTGTCAAGATGGGAGCAGAATTTGGTGCGTTCCCTTCTGACAACTGATGAAAAGAAAAGGTATTTTATCAAATTCAATGTTGACGGACTATTAAGAGGTGACTATCAAAGCCGAATGAACGGATATGCAACAGCAAGACAGAACGGCTGGATGTCGGCAAACGATATCAGAGAGCTTGAAAACCTTGACCGCATATCAGCAGAGGAAGGCGGAGATTTGTACCTCATAAACGGCAATATGCTACCTCTCAAAAATGCAGGTGCATTTGCTGAAACTAATAACAAGGAGGAAGATAACGAAAATGAAGAAGTTCTGGAAGTGGAAGAATCAGACGGAGAACAATCTGACCGAGAGAGTTCTGACTCTCAACGGCACAATCGCCGAGGAAAGCTGGTTTGACGATGATGTCACTCCACAGCTTTTTAAAGACGAGTTGAATAGTGGAACAGGAAACATCACTGTATGGATAAACTCTCCCGGTGGTGACTGCGTGGCCGCCGCACAGATTTACAATATGCTGATGGACTACAAGGGTAATGTCACAGTCAAAATTGACGGAATTGCAGCATCTGCAGCATCAGTAATTGCAATGGCAGGCACAGAAGTTCTGATGTCACCTGTTTCAACAATGATGATTCACAATCCTGCTACCGTTGCTATGGGCGATCACAACGAAATGCAGAAAGCAATTGAAATGCTTAACGAGGTCAAGGAAAGTATCATAAATGCCTACGAAATCAAGACCGGATTAAGCAGAGCAAAGCTTGCTCATCTGATGGAAGCGGAAACCTGGATGAATGCAAACAAGGCTGTTGAACTTGGCTTTGCAGACGGTATTATCGCACGAAATGCTTTTCCTAAAAAGGAAGATGATGAGGACGAAGATGAAAAGGAGAAAAAGAAATCTCCGTGTGATTCAGTCCTGTTTTCACGCAAAGCTGTAAATACGGCACTTCAAAACAAGCTTGTAAAGCACTATTCAAAGGATGTTTCCGGCAACGCAGGAACAGACATCACAGACCTTGAAAAAAGACTTAATTTATTAAAACCTTAAGGAGGAATTTTACTATGGCTAAAATCAATGAACTTCGTGAGAAACGAGCAAAAATCTGGGAACAGGCAAAAGCATTTCTTGATTCCCACAGAAACGAAACAGGTATTCTTTCGGCGGAAGATACCGCAGCTTATGAAAAAATGGAAAAGGATATTGTTGACCTTGGTCATGAGATTGACCGTCAGCAAAGAGCAGACGACCTTGAAAGAGAGTTAAATCTCCCGACAAGCTCTCCTCTTATCTCAAAGCCTGAAAATACAAATCGTGAAATCAAAACAGGCACTGCATCTGAAAAGTACAACAAAGCATTCTGGAATCAGATGAGAAACCGCTCAACGCAGGAGGTCAGAAACATTCTCAGTGAGGGTGTTGACAGCGAGGGCGGTTTTCTTGTACCTGAAACCTTTGAAAATACACTTGTTCAGGCACTTGATGAAGAGCTTGTAATTCGTCAGCTCGCCCACACCTTTACTACTGCGTCAAACGCACACAAAATCCCTGTTGTTGCAACACGCGGTAAAGCAATGTGGACTGAGGAAAATGCAGCAATTACCGACAGTGATACATCATTTGGTCAGAAAACAATCGGCGCTCATAAGCTGTGTGCTTTAATCAAGGTATCTGAGGAGCTTTTGAATGATTCCGCATTTGACCTTGAAGGCTACTTCAATCAGGAGTTTGCAAGACGAATCGGTGAAGCTGAGGAGGAAGCATTTGTTATCGGCGACGGCAGTGCAAAGCCTTACGGTATTTTTGATGACAGTGAGGGCGGTGAAGTCGGTGTGACAGCTGCGTCAACGGTAACTATCACAGCCGATGAACTCATCGACCTTTACTACAGCCTTAAAGCGCCCTACCGCAAAAACGGTGTATGGCTTTTAAACGACAGTACGGTAAACATCATCAGAAAGCTCAAGGACAGCAACGGTCAGTATTTGTGGCAGCCGTCAATCAAAGACGGTGAAACCGACACTCTTCTCGGAAAGCCTGTTTACACATCAGCATCAATCGCAAATGCAGCGTCCGGCACAAAGCCGATTGCGTTTGGTGACCTTTCATATTACTGGATTGGTGACAGACAGGGTGTGACCTTCAAGCGACTCAATGAGCTTTATGCAGCAAACGGACAGGTAGGTTTCCTTGCATCAAAACGAGTTGACGCAAGACTTATTTTACCTGAGGCAGTAAAGCTCCTCAAGATGAAAGGTACTGCAGCATCAACAGGCTGATAGGAGTGCTTTAAATGACTGACGAGCTTTTACAAAAGGTAAAGCAGAACCTGATACTTGAACACAACGAAGATGATGAGCTTTTGAAAATGTACATAACTGCCGCAGTGTCCTATGCCGAAAGCTATCAGCACATCAGCGAGGGATATTATTCCGAAAACCCAATGCCGCCTACAACAGAACAAGCCGTAATTATGCTTGCGAGCCATTTCTACGAAAGCAGAGATGGCTCAACAGGCGGCTTTTTCGCTGACAGCACAAATGCATCTGCACAGGTTTGGAATACGGTTAATCTGTTATTACGGCTTGACAGGCGGTGGCAGGTATGAGCTTTGGCAAGATGAATTCATCTATTGAAATTGTAAAGAAACGCATTGATACCGATGACGAGGGTTTCAAAACGGAAAATATGAAAACCGTTGCAAAGGTCAGAGCATATCGTGAGGGTCGGCACGGCAGTGAAAAATGGGCAAACAGAGCTGCTTTTTCCACTGCTACCGACCTATTTCGTTTTCGGTGTATTCCTAATACAGAAATAACAACCGATATGCTGATTCTGTGCGATAACAGAAAATTTGAAATCACATCGGTTGAAAATGTGAAAGGCAGAAATATGTACATTGAAGTGCTTGCAAAGGAGGTAAAGCCAAGTGGCTAAGGTTGATGTTAAGATGCCTGAGGACTTTCTTTTAAAGTTATCCCGGCTCGGTGACAAAACAGATGAAATCTGCGGAAAGGCACTTAATGCCGGTGGCGAGGTTGTTCTTGCAAAGGTCAAGAGCAACCTTTCCTCTGTTATCGGTAAGGACACAAAAACAGATTCACGCTCCACAGGTGAGCTTGAACGCTCCCTCGGACTTTCTCCTGTCCTTATCGATGATAACGGAAACGCAAACATCAAGATAGGCTTTAAAGAACCTCGTTCTGACGGTGAAAGCAACGCAAAAATTGCGAGCATTATTGAATACGGAAAGCAAGGCCAGCCGCCAAAACCGTTTTTAAAGCCTGCAAGAACATCATCAAAAAAGGCTTGTGTAAAAGCTATGGTTGATACTCTTGAACAGGAGGTAAAGAACCTATGAGCCTGCTGTCCGAGTTAAAGGACATCGCAGAAAATTGCGGAGTCAAGGTTGAAACAGGTGTGTTTTCAGGAACACCGCCTGATGAATACATTGTGCTGACACCTCTTGCAGACAGCTTTGAAATGCACTGCGACAATCTGCCGAAATATGAAATTCAAGAGGTTAGAATATCAATATTTTCAAAGGGTAATTACACAACTTTAAAATACAAACTGACTGCATCAATATTCAAAGCCGATATTTCAATTACTGACCGAAGATACATAGGCCACGAGGACGATACCGGCTATCACCACTATGCCATAGATACGGCAAAAACATATAGAATGGAGGAATTTTAATGGCAACAATCGGACTTGATAAGTTGTTTTATTCAAAGATTACAGAAAATGAAAACGGCGAAGAAACCTACGCAACACCAGTACCTCTCGCAAAAGCTATGACCGCAGAGCTTTCCATAGAGCTTGCCGAGGCAACCCTGTATGCAGACGACGGTGCATCGGAAATTGTCAAGGAATTTCAGAGCGGAACGCTTACCCTCGGCATTGACGACATCGGAACCGCTGTTGCAGAGGACTTGACGGGAGCGAAGATTGACAGCAACAAGGTTCTTATTTCTGCGGGCGAGGACGGTGGAACTCCTGTTGCAGTAGGTTTCAGAGCGAAAAAGTCAAACGGCAAATACCGCTACTTCTGGCTTTACAGAGTAAAATTCGGTATTCCTGCAACGAACCTCACCACCAAGGGCGAAAGCATAGAGTTTTCCACACCGTCAATTGAGGGTACTGTTACAAGGAGAAACAAGCCTGACTCACAGGGTAAGCACCCGTGGAAAGCAGAGGTAAATGAGGACGATACGGAAGTAAAATCAACCACAATTTCAAACTGGTACAAGCAGGTTTACGAGCCTGTTTATTCAGCAGGATAATAACGGAGGGTAATGTTATGGACAGCGAAAGAAGTACAAAAATTAAAATCGGTGAAAATGAATACAGCCTTGTTTTAACCACAAAGGCTACCAAGGAAATCGCCGCAAGGTACGGCGGTCTTGAGAACTTGGGCGAAAAGCTGATGAAAAGTGAAAACTTTGAAATGGCTCTTGATGAGGTTATATGGCTTATTACCTTGCTTGCCAATCAAAGTGTTCTCATTCACAACCTTAAAAATCCCGATGATAAAAAGCCGTTGCTTACAGAGGACGAGGTTGAGCTTTTAACATCACCCTTTGATTTAGCAGAGTACAAGTCGGCAATTATGGAGTCTATGTATAAAGGCACAAAGCGAAATATCAAAAGTGAGGAAAGCTCAAAAAACACATCAGTCGGGTAAGTAACGAGAAGTTCTTTACCCGACTGCTTTATTACGGAGTAGCTCAGCTGAACTTATCCATTGACGAAACAATGCTTATGCCCCTTGGACTGCTCCTTGACTTGCTTGAATGTCATAAGCAATACAACGGACTTGCAAAACCGAAACGAGATTTGACGATTGATGATATTATACCGTATGGAATTTAATTATTATAAAACTATTGACAAAATTAAAATCGGTGTTATTATATAATGATTTAGATTTTCACCTTTATTGGAGGGATAACAATGCACGATTTTCGGTATGTATCTAAAAGTGAGTACAAACCTCTTAAGAATCAAATAATAGAACTTCTCTATGATGTTCAGGATGAAGTCCGGTCTTACTTTACCTTTAGATTTGACTTTATTGGTAGCACAAAGCGTAATATGATAACGCAAGATATAAAGTCCAACATAGGCTTTGATTTCGATGTAAACATTGAGGTTAATGACGATGACGAAGATTATACTGCTGCAGACATTAGAAACAAATTGAGAAATGCTATTACAAAAGTTTCTCGGAATTATGGTTTTACAAAATGTGAGGACTCGACTCGAGTAATAACCATCAAAAAAGTAAATCGTTGGTATTCAACCATTGAACATAGCTGTGATTTTGCGGTCGTGTATGGTAGTCAATACATTCGGTACAACAAAGGCAGTCAAAAATATTCGTGGGAGTTACAATCAAAAGGATATATAAATATCGAACAGAAAGCTGACACACTAAAAAATGATAAAAATAAAAAGTATTGGAACGAAGTGAGAGAAGTATATATAGACAAAAAGAACCGCAATACAAATCCTGATAAACATTCTCGTTCCATCTATGCTGAAACCATAAACGAGGTTTACAAACGATATCTGAATGACAAAAACAATTAATACTTTTATCCTTTTAAGGCATCACAGAAATGTGGTGTCTTTCTTTATGCCCAAAACAAGGAGGTGAACATAAATGTCAGACAGCTTTGGCCTGAAAATCGGTGTTGAGGGCGAGAAAGAATTCAAGAAAGCACTTTCTGAAATAAATCAGAATTTCAAAGTGCTCGGCTCTGAAATGAAGCTTGTTTCCTCGCAGTTTGATAGGAACGATAAATCAGTAGATGCACTCACTGCCCGGAATCAAGTCCTTAACAAGGAAATCAACGAGCAGAAAAACAAAATTGAACTGTTGCAACAGGCTCTCGATAACGCATCATCTTCCTTTGGTGAGAATGACCGCAGAACACAGCAGTGGCAGATAAAGCTGAATAACGCACAGGCGACTCTCAACGACCTTGAAAAGGAATTAAAGGACAATAACGATACCCTCGACAAAACAGCTGACGAGTTTAACGATGCCGAAAAAGAGGCAGACGATTTTGGTGATGAAATTGATGATGCCGGCAAGCAGAGCGAAAGTGCAGGCGGTAAGTTCAGCAAGGTAAAAGGAATTGTCGCAGGCTTTGGAAAAGCACTGGCAGGTGCGACAGCAGCAATAGGTGCCGCCGCAGTGGCCACGGGCAAAAAGCTGAAGGATATGGCTGACGATACTGCCGCCGCAGGAGATGAAATCGACAAGAACTCCCAAAGGCTCGGACTTTCCAAAACAGCATATCAGGAGTGGGACTATGTTCTCTCACAGTCGGGTGTTGACATCAACAGCGTTCAGACAGGCTTTAAGTCAATGACAAACTCCATTGACGATGCCAAGAATGGTTCTGAAACAGCAACTAAAAAGTTTGCGGCGCTGGGGATTTCAATGTCCGACTTAAAGTCGCTGAGCCGTGAAGAAATCTTCGAAAAAGCCGTACAAGGCTTACAGAATATTACTGACGATACAACAAAGGCGGCACTTGCAAATGACTTGTTCGGTAAGAGCGGTCAGAATATTATGCCCCTTTTGAACGCTACAGCCGACAGCACACAAAACCTTAAGGACAAGGCTCACGAGCTTGGTATGGTTATGTCTGATGAGGCGGTGCAGGCGGCTGTTGATTACACCGACAATATGGACACTCTGCAAAGAACCTTCACCGGTCTTAAAAATTCCATTATGGGAGATATTCTGCCCGGATTTAATGACATTCTCTTAGGTCTTACGGGTTTGATGACAGGAGCAGACGGTGCAAAGGAACAGCTGCAGCTCGGTGCACAGGAGATTGTAGCATCAATATCGGGGATATTCCCACAGCTGACCGAAATTTTGCTCACACTTGTTACTGCAATAGCAGGAGTAGCACCGTCAATTATTCAGGCACTCGTCACAGGAATTGCAGAAAATCTGCCTACCTTGGTTGAGTCGGCATCAAACATTATACTTACCTTCGTATCGAGTATTATTCTTGCCTTACCGCAAATAACCGAGGGTGCGTTGCAGCTTGTAATGACTCTGACAAACGGGATAATTGAAAATCTTCCGTTACTCTTAACAGCAGCTATTCAGGTGATTGCAACCCTCGTAACAGGCATAGCAGAATCACTGCCGCAGCTGATTCCGGCTATGGTAGACTGCATTGTCACAATGGTGCAAGGTCTGATTGATAATCTTCCATTACTCCTTGATGCCGCACTACAGCTAATAACAGGACTTGCACAGGGTTTGCTTGACGCACTTCCTGTCCTTATAGCCGCTCTGCCGGATATTATCATCGGAATAGTGAACTTTCTGCTTGATTCAATTCCGCAGATTATTGATACCGGAATAAAACTCCTTACTTCTCTTGTTGATGCTCTGCCACAGATTATTACGGCAATTGTAAATGCAATTCCGAAAATCATAAACGGCATAATCAACGCAGTACTTAATGCAATTCCGCAGATTATTCAAGCAGGCATTGATTTGCTGATTGCCTTAATCAGAGCCTTACCGCAGATTATCACAACGATTGTAAAGGCAATTCCACAGATAATTTCGGGTATAGTTGATGCGTTAATCGGAAACATCGACAAAATCATTAAGGCAGGTGTTGACCTGTTTATCGCACTCATTGAAAATCTGCCGACTATCATTGTCGAGATTGTAAAGGCAGTGCCGAAAATCATCGAGGGCATTGTTAAGGCATTCGGCTCACTGATGGGCAAAATCGTAGAAATCGGCGGCAACATTGTAAAGGGTTTGTGGGACGGCATCTGCGGTCTTGCATCGTGGCTGTGGGATCAGGTTTCGGGTTGGATTTCAGGCATCTGGGACGGAATTTGCAGCTTTTTCGGTATTAACTCTCCGTCAAAGGAAATGGCTTGGGTCGGTGAAATGCTTGTAAAAGGTCTTGCAGGGTCGATTGATGATAACGGTGACAAGGCAGTGAAAGCTGCTGAAAATATGAGCAGTGATATTTCTGATGTGATGAACACACTGGTAGATGATATGAAAACTGCTCTTCCTACTGATTTTTCAGTTGACGGTAATATCAAGAGTTCGCTTGATTCGTCAATGACAGGAGTAAACAGTAAAAGCGGACTTTCTCTTGTACTCAACATCACAAATTTCAACAACTATTCAAGCGAAGATATAAATCAGCTTACAAACGAAATTATGGAAACTGCAGGACAGTTTGCCAAAAGGAAAGGTATGGTGTTTGCGTGAATTATTTCGAATACAACGGTGTCAAATCATCTGATATGGGACTGCGTATCAAAAGCAAAAATGTCTATTCTTCACCGAAATTTGATTCACAGTTCGTATCAGTACCGGGCAGAAACGGTGATTTGATTGTTTCAAACAACAGGTTTGAAAACATTCAGATAAGCTACAATGTATTTTTGTCGGCAAAGTCTGTTGATGAGCTTGCAGAAAAACTTCTGAAGGTCAAGGCTTGGCTCTATTCACAGTCGACAGGCTACCACACTCTTACCGACAGCTATGACAAGAAGTTCTTCCGCAAGGCGGTGTTTGCATCTTCTCTTGATATTGAGGACGAGCTTAACAAAATTGGAGTCTTTACAATCAGCTTTAACTGCAAGCCGTTCAAATACAGCTTTGACGGCGATATGCCGCACTACATAAAAGGTACGATGTCTGATTTCAGTCTAATTTTCTGCCGAATGGACGGCTCAAACAGTGATAATAACTGGGGCAATCGTTGGAATCAGACTGTCGATTTGAAAATCAGTGGTGAGAACAATATGTATATAATTGCTGAAAACTCTTGGAGTGACGGTAACTGGGGTACATATTCACCGTCACAGTCAAACACCGTTTATTTACAGGTCAATGAAAACTGGAAAAAAGACAATGCCCGTTTTGCAGTTTTCACATTCGGCAGTAAAGGTGAGTATTGGTATTCCATGACAAGGGTAACAGACAACATTTACAGTGCTGTTTTACCTACATCCTCATACACAACACTTGAAAATCCATATTCGTTTGAAAGCAAGCCGTACATACGAGTATTCGGAAACGGTGGCGGAACTCTTGCCATTGAAACGCAGAACGGCAGACAGAAGTGGGATTTCAAAAATATTGATGAATACCTCGAAATTGACAGTGAGCAGATGAATTTTTACAAGGATACCGTTCTTAAAAATGATACAGTAACAGGAAGCGGTTTTCCCACACTTGCTCCAGGTGAAAACAAATTCATTCTCAGCGGTGGGGTTACAAGTCTTTCTGTATTTCCAATGTGGTGTACGATATGATTCCAGTTTTATACAAGGCTGATGCAACGGAATTTGAAACCTTTGGCATAGGCGCACTTTCCGAATGTACCTTATGCGAAGTAACAGAGGAGCGAAACGGTGCTTTTGAATGTACCTTAAAATATCCCGTTACAGGTATACTATTTGCAGAACTGAAAAACGAACGGCTGATAAAGGCAAAGCCTAACGATACATCAAAGGAACAGCTTTTCAGAATTTACCGAATAACCACACCCATAAACGGAATTGTCACAATCTATGCACAGCACATATCCTATGACCTTTCAAACATAGCCGAGCTTATGTGGTCGAGTGCTATGATTTCTCCCTCGCTTGCGATGAGCAGACTTTTTACAAAAACAGCATCAACACACAATTTCAAATGCAGTACGGACTTTTCCTCTGCAAAGCCTTTTTCTGTTTCAAAGCCGAAAAGTGTAAGAGCCTGTCTTGGCGGCAGTGAGGGTTCAATGCTTGACCTTTGGGGCGGTGAGTATGAATGGGATAACTTCAATGTGATACTTCATTCAAAGCGTGGTAAGGACAACGGTGTTGTAATCGAGTACGGCAAAAACCTAACAGATATGGAGCAGGACAATGATTTCACCGATGTATATACGGACATATTGCCCTACGCTGTTTTCTCTGATGAGAATACGGAAAAGGTAGTAACATTGTCCGAGATTACTCTGCCTATTATCGACAACCCCACAAGACAGAAAACGCTGATAAAGGACTTTACGGAGCTTTTCAATGACAAATCGAGCATAAATGAAAACAGCCTGCGTAATAAAGCAAAGGAGTTCATAAAGGCAAATCCGCTCGGAGTTGAAACTCCGACACTTACCGTTGAATTTGAGCCACTTTGGAAACAGCCGGAATACTCTGCAATCTTAGAGAGAGTTTCCCTCTGCGATACGGTTACAATCAGACATTCCGCATTAGGTATCACAGCAAAGTCAAAGGTTATCAAAACCGTCTATGATGCCCTTGCGGAAAAGTATATATCAATAACCCTCGGAACGGCAAAGTCAAATTTTGTAAACACAGTCGGTGACATTAAGACAGAACTTTCGGAGGTAAAGAACAAAACGGAGCATTTTCCACTGCTCATAAATACCGCAGTGAAAAACGCAACCTCACTCATAACAGGTCAGAACGGCGGATATGTTGTAATCAACACAAATAGCGTGAGCGGTCAGCCGTATGAGCTGCTTATTCTTGATGCACCGACAATCGAAAGTGCCGTCAATGTATGGCGGTGGAATGTTGGCGGCTTAGGCTTTTCAAAGAGCGGCTACAACGGTCCTTACGAAACTGCGATAACCTCTGACGGACAAATTGTAGCTGACTTCATCACAAGCGGAACTCTCACTGCAAACATCATAAAAGCAGGAGTGATAAGCTCCTTTGACAATTCCTCTTGGTGGGATTTAGAAAGCGGAGAAGTTCATCTGAAAGCCTATGCTACTAACGATTCAGTAAATCAGCTCAAGGAAACAGTTTCGGCTGTTACAAAAAAGACTGCTGAATTACAAGTCAATACTGAACGTATAAGCAGTACAGTTTCTTCTCTTACTACAACAGTTGAAACGATAGACAACACTCTTAAAACTGAACAGGAGCGAGTTGCTACTGTACAAAACAAAATATCAGTTCTTGAGCAGACCTCCGACAAGCTGAGCAGTACGGTATCTTCTCTTAATACAACTGTTGAAACGATTGACAGCACTCTTGAAACAGAACAGGAACGAGTAACTGATGCCGAAAACAAAATATCGGTTCTTGAACAGACAGCAGACAATCTTTCCGTAAAAATCGAGGAGCAGTATGTAGGCGGCATGAACTACATTCAGAATTCAGCAGGACTAAACGGAATGAGTGATGACTGGGAATATACGGGAAAGGTCAGTACAGGAACGTCTACCGACATCAGCAGTAACACAAGCTCAAATTCCTGTTTCATTCTCGGCAGCTCATCAACCCTTAGTCAGACGATAAATGAAATTGTTCCCGACAGGTCATATACGGTGTCAATCAGAGCAAGAAAGCCGTATTCATCATACACAGCATATTTCTACATTCAGTACAACGGTGTGAAAAAAGAATATCTCTTTGACACAACCGATTCATTCGACTGGACAGATTTTTCCGTTGTACTTCCTGATGTTTCCGACTCGTCAATTACCATATGTGCATACAGCCGTGACGCACCTTTGTATATTTCAGACATTATGCTCACTGACGGAAGTATTGCTCGAAAGTGGACTCCTGCACCCAATGAGATATACACCAACGAGGTCAAAATCGACCGCAAAGGAATTGAGGTTTCAAACAGCAAGTCAAAGCAGAAAACCGTAATTACTAACACAGAGTTTTCCGGTTACTACAACAACGAGAAGATTTTTACCTTAAACAAGGACGAAACGCAAACGAAGAAAACCACTGTTGACGGAGAACTCACAATAGGCAAAACAAAGTTCATTCCTATGGCTGATATTTCACAGGGACTGAACATTGTAATTCTTGATTAAGGAGGTTTTTAAATGGCAGACAAGGCATCATTACTTAACAGAGTGGAAACGGTTTCCATTGACACTGATACCGTACAGATTTTTCTCAATGCTACTGTTTACAACTCATCATACAAACATCAGCTGACAATACATATACGAGGAGTTCCGATTGCAAGCGTGGATAATATATCGTGGTCAACAGGAACTGCACAGAGGACAGTAACCATTTCAGCTGACACAAAAGAGGCAATACAGAAATATATGTTTGAGGACAAATCTGTAACAGCAACCTTTGTTCTTGCTACCAGCAAAGGTTCTACTCTTATCGACACTTCATCAAAGACTGCGACAATTCGGACAAAGGCGGCAAACTCTGCACCTCTTTTTTCTGACTTCACCTGTACCGACAGCAACAGTACCACATCAGCCGTAACAGGTGGTAATCCCTATTACATTCAAAACTTCTCAACTCTGAAAATAACTCCGGGAACGGCTACACCAAGGAACTGGTCGCAAATTACAAAATACACAGCCGTATGTAACGGAGTAACTGTTTCAAATACTGACGGCGGTGTTTTAAATCTCGGCAAAATTTCAAAGAGTGGAAATATTACCGTAAAGGTGACGGTCACAGATTCACGAGGATATACAAAAAGCGTTTTCAAAACGATAAATGTTATCCCCTATGACAGACCAAATGTATATTCAATTAAACTCCGAAGGACAAATGAGATTGAGTCGGAAATTCAGCTTGTGTTTAACGGTTCGATTTCACCAATCACCATTGACGGTACAGACAAAAACAGTCTTAAATCAGTCCGCTACCGATACAAGAAAACAAACGCATCATCATACGGAAATTTTATAGATTTATTAAGCTCGGTCGCAGTAAACGGCATGAGCTTTTCTTTTTCAAATCTTGAGCTTTGCGATTTTGATGTAAATTCGTCATACAATTTCCACCTTGAAATTCGTGATGTTTTCGGCTCTATGACGGTTACGGATATGTATTTCACCGTACCGCAGGGAACTCCCCTTGTTGCACTTCGCAAGAAGATGGTGGGCATTAACAACCCAAATCCGAAGGCGGCTCTTGATGTCACGGGCGAAATATATATGAACGGTTTCAGCGTTATGGGAGTACAGCAAGCTTTTATTGCAGATGATGTAAGCCTTAACGAGTTGACCTCACCCGGCATCTATTTCAGACGGTCAGTACCGCAGGAAAACCTTAATTATCCGGCACTTGCTTTTGGTATGCTTGAAGTGTTTTCCTGCAGCGTAAATCTTGTAATTCAGCGCTACACCACAAGGGATTCACCCTTTGATACATATATTCGTTCAAGGGTGAATTCTTCGTGGAGTGCGTGGGTTAAAAAATAGAAAAAATCAAAACAGAATGGAGGAATTTTAATGAAACAAATCTGGAACGCAATACAAATCGCATTTTCTGCACTTGGCGGCTTTCTCGGATGGTTCTTAGGCGGAGCAGACGGCTTTTTGTATGCGCTTATCGCATTCGTAGTCACCGACTACATAACAGGCTTGATGTGTGCCTTTGCAGACCGTAATCTTTCAAGCGAGATAGGGTTTAAAGGCATCTGCCGAAAGGTGCTTATTTTTGCACTTGTGGGAATTGCAAATCTTGTTGATGTGTTCATTTTGCAAGAGGTCGGAGTTCTGCGAACGGCAGTAATCTTCTTCTACCTTTCAAACGAGGGAGTTTCAATTCTTGAAAACTCATCACACTTAGGACTGCCAATACCAGAGAAACTAAAATCTGTACTTTCACAATTACACAACAGGGAGGGCGAATAAATGACTGACGAAAAAGTAATTACAACCGAGCAGGATATTCCTGCTGAAACACTTGAAAATTTATCAAACAACAAAGGAGAGGAATAACTATGGCTTACACAAACAGTAAATTAGTAAACTACACAAGAATTTCACCAAACAGGAGCGTAAACAGAAATCATAAGATTGATACTGTTTCTATCCACTGCGTGGTGGGTCAGTGTTCTGTTGAAACACTCGGCTCAATCTTTGCATCAACGAGCAAAGAGGCATCTTCAAACTACGGCATCGGTTATGACGGACGTATCGGAATGTATGTTGAGGAAAAAGACCGCAGCTGGTGTACTTCGTCTGCATCAAACGATAACAGAGCAATCACCATTGAGGTTGCGTCTGATACCTACCATCCATACAGGGTGAACGATGCGGCATACAAGTCCTTGATTAAATTGCTCGTTGACATCTGCAAGCGAAACGGCATCAAAAAACTCGTGTGGTCAACAGATAAGTCAGAGAGAATGAACCATCTCAACGGATGTAATATGACCGTTCATCGTGACTACGCTAACAAGTCTTGTCCGGGTGATTATCTCTACAATCTTCACGGACAGATTGCAAAAGAGGTAAACGCTCAGCTTGGTTCAGGCACATCTTCAACGGCAACAACGGCAAAGAAAACACTCTATCGTGTGAGAAAAACTTGGAAAGATGTAAAATCGCAAAAGGGTGCTTTCTATGATTTGTCAAATGCAAAGAAGTGCGCTGACAAGAACAATGGCTATTTTGTATTTGATGAAAGCGGAAAGGCGGTTTACACATCAAAAGCCACGAACAGCACAAGCTCATTCAAGGTGCAAATTTCAATTTCAGATTTGAATATCCGCAAAGGTCCCGGCACGAACTACGCCACAACAGGCAAGTTCACCGGCAAAGGAGTTTTCACCATCGTTGAAACAAAACAAGGCTCAGGCTCTGCCAAAGGCTGGGGCAAGCTGAAATCAGGCGCAGGCTGGATTGCGCTTGACTACGCAACAAGAATTTAACTGAATATATTTAAAGCATTTATGCCCGTTGGAGATTGATTTCTCTGACGGGCATTATTTTTTTGTTGCCTCTTTATAAAAAACTACATATTATGAGTGTTAGATAAATTATTATAATGAGAATTATGGGTGAAATCACTATATTATATTGTTTATGGTGCATTTTTGTGGTAAAATAGATGCAGGAATTTGTCGTCATTCTTAAAAGGTGGTGTAAAAATGTCTATAACCGATTTGAGTCTTAATAACATTGAAGATAGTGAAGATATAGAAATATTAATAGATAATGCAAAAAATATTTTATTAGACGACCAAAATCTTGGATTGAATCTTATTGATATGCTATCAAATTCAAATGTAGTGAAATGTGTATACCATAAAGCGGAAAAGAGTCTTATATCTGCTTTATGCTCATATACAGGTAGTAATATTACGGATATAGATATTGTTTTTATCTCTCTTGTCCTAATAGCTTTAGAAAATTACGATGGGAACTTTTATGAAAATGTTGTGAGTGCTTTTCCGGATTTATACAAGAGGTTTTCCGAACAGAAAATCAATGGACTGATTAGAACAATTGCAGATAAGTATCGTAATGAAAACAGTAAACATAATAACGGAAGAAAAATCAATACGATACTAAAACATACTATAGTTCCAAAGCATTATTTGCCTGCCTTTTTTGAGTTTATTTATGATATTTATAAGTACAATTTTGAATACAATCTTCCTGATCGCATAGAAGATGAATTTCGCTTTGTTTATGAAGGATTGTATAACAATATGATGTCAGACGGCGACGAGGTTAAGATAAATGTAACACGAAAAACCTATAAGCTAATAAAATCCACCAAGGAATTGATTGCCGATCAATCTAATTTGGATGCAATAATTACCTTGAGTGTTGAAATTGCTAAACTAATTGATAATCGGATTTGGCATCATCTTGATAGTGTTGAGAATCCCTATTATAACTATGGATTAAAACAATGGGAAAAATCTATAAGCGATAAAGAAGCAAAGCAAAAGAAACAGCGTCATAGCTCATCTAAATCAAAATGGAAACCAAGGCTATGTTTAATCGGCAATGATGTATACTTGGTACCTCCTATACATCGAATAAAATCGAATTATGATTATAAAGAAATTTCTATTATGGTTTATAATAACAATACTCTTGTTTTTTGTGACAATAAAGTTGATGTGCGTGAGATTATCGGAGGTTATCAGATTATACCTGACAAAATAAAAATATCTTGCCCTTTAGGAAATTTGTCATATAAGTTTTGTGCAGGTGATGAAATCTTATATGACAGTAAAGAAGCACTATATCGAAAGTTTATTATATTTGATTCAAACGGAAAAGAAATAAAAAACAATTCTGATTTTCAAGGAACTATTGTCGTATGTTATAACGAACAAATAGAGAATATATCTCCATATTATTGTAGTGAAAATTATTCCTTGTTTCCAAAAAGCGTTAGTCAAGAGGACACTCTTGTTTTATCAGATACCGTTTTTAGCTTTTCTTCAATCACCAAGCCCGGATTATTCGGTGATAAAATTGATAATTGCTACCTAGAACAAACTAATACCAGAGAGTTTATACAAATCTATAAAAATATAAAGTTTCTTGTTTTTGAAACTAATATTGACACCCTCAATTATGTGATTACAATAAATAATCAACCCAACAAGATATCTGAGTTTGAGTATAATTATAGTGAAAATCAAGGAAAATATAGATTTGTTGTCAAGCTCGATATGAAATTCTCGGGAGTTTTTAAGATACAAGTCGCTTGTCTGTCAAGCGGAAAAAGCAATGTTTTCTTTTCAAGTACAATTGCTATTGATGACGGTTTTTCTTTGAATCTACAAAGTAATCATATGATTAAAGTTAATAGTAATTTGTTTGAAAGTAAAATTATTCTTTTTTCAGATTCAAACTATCAAATAGATAATTTGAGGTTTAGATATGATGGAATTGATTATAATTATATATTACCTTTAAATTATAATTTGTATTCTATTTCTGACGGCGTCTGGTGTGGCTTTAACAATAAAATTTGGATTGGTGATATTATCGATGTTAAGGAGATAAAAGTATATGGCTCAAAATATACTTTTGCCAGTGTTTACTCACCAAAAGGTGAAGTCTTACACGAAAAAATACCCATTCAATATGAGAATTATTACTGCCGATTTCCGTCAGATATTCTATTGCAGTATCGAATGATCTATGATTTTGTGATACTGATTTTCACAGGAAATAACGATCAAACCGGAAGAATCATTTGTGCCAACAAATGCTTGATGGAAAACAATGGATTATCTTTTCATTTTGATCCAGCCAACAAAGAATTATCATTACGCTTTCGCTATTTTGGTAAAGGAAATGTGTATTTAAGGGTTGTAGATGATAAGAAAAAACTTGTTTACACGAGTGATTATTTTCTATCAGGGCAAATACTTAGCATACCGCAGATTAAGTCTTTCAAAACATATCAGTTTGAATTCTGTGAAAAAAGCTCAAGTCTTTTTATGAATAAAGAAAGAATCCTTGAGAAAAGTAAAAAAACATTTTACGCTTGGGATGATTTTGTAGGACATGTCTTCAAAATAAAAAAGGTGCATTATGATGAGTACAGAAAAGGAATCTTTGTTAGAAATTCATTTGAATTTGATAAGATTTATATTCGCTTCATAAGTAAAATCAGCAGCGATGTATTTATAGGAGATTTAATTGCAAAAAACCATAGCGGAAAGAATTACTATTTTAATGGAATCAATCCCGTAACCATAGAAATATGCAGCGGTGTTGTTGAGAATGAAGTAGAAATATCAATCACTAAATATGGTGATGGACTGTTGCTTGATAAGGAACATCAAAGTATTATGGATTGCCTTGACAACAACAATGTACCGGATATTTTTTCTTATATAATGGATGTGAGTGAGGTAACAAAATGAGCAAGATGAACTCAATTGAACGTTCAAAGTATATTGATAAAAGGTATAAAGAGTATCTGTGCTCAACATTTCATTTTGGCAGTGCAAAGATACAAGGAATGTTTGAAGAACAACTGGACAAAGAAAAACTATTTAAAGGACCTTATGTAGATCTAAGCCTGGAATTTCAAAGGGGAAAGAGTTTGAATCAGTTAATGGAAGAAGGCACAGTATCACGCTTGTTCAGAAACTTAGGAGATATCGATTTTGACCGTCCTTTGTATGCGCATCAGGAAGAATCAATAAGGCATATTTGCAGCGGACATAATGCTGTAATTACTACCGGAACAGGTTCAGGCAAAACTGAAAGTTTTTTGTTCCCAATTTTAAATGAGTTACTCTATGATTTGGAATCCGGAAATACTGCTGTAGGTGTCAGAGCTATTTTTCTGTATCCAATGAATGCATTGGTTAATGATCAGGTAAGAAGATTAAGGGAAATTTTAAGAAGATTCCCAGATGTTACATATGGTTTTTTTACAGGTGATACACCTGAAACGGCTTCACAAAACTATAGAAACTCTTATGCCGTCGAAAACGAAACTGAAATTCCTGAAAATGAGATACTTTCGAGAAAGGAAATTCGTGAGAATCCACCGCATATTCTTTTTACTAACTATACAATGTTGGAGTATCTTTTAATCAGACCTAACGATTATGCTATTCTATCAAAAGAAAGATTAAGTAACTGGAAATTTGTCGTTTTAGATGAAGCACATACATATCATGGTTCTTTGGGTATTGAGATTTCTATGCTAATGCGTAGATTAACAGGACTTACTCAACAAAAACCAAGATTTATTCTTACAAGTGCTACTTTGGGAGTTCAGGGCAAATCTGAAAACGATATTGTTGAATTTGCGTCTAATCTTACATCAGTAAAGTTTAATGTTTCTGATATAATTTTTTCAAAACGTATCCCTTTATCTAATTCCACGGCGAAGTATCGGATTGACGGTAATGATTATTTGGCTATAAAGAAAGACTTATCTTTAGTGAAAATAATTGCTGATAAATACAGCGTTGAATCCTGTGACGATAATCATGCGTTATTATTCGATTTGCTTTCAAATGACATTAATGTAGAAACTATTTATGATGTACTTAAAGACGGAAGCAAAAGCTTTTACACACTTCTAAATCAATTTGAAGGGATAATCAACGAAGAACAATTGATAGCCTTAATTGATTTAATCAATATAGCTGAGAAGAATCATATCGGTTTATTCTCCCTGAAATATCATTCTTTTATTCGCCCAATCTCGGGTGCGTATATTACATTGGGAAAGAATTCCGCATTAACTCTTACCCAAACTAACACTCTCAATGAGTCGAAAGCTTTCGAGGTAGGAAATTGTCGCTATTGTAATGCACCTTATATCATCGGGAAAATACATCATAATCGCCATAACGCCCTTGATTTCCTGTTTCAAAATAAAGAAATTGATATTTATGAAAACTATGGTGATAATGAACATGTTTCTTTGGATTATTTTCTTTTATCAAATGACAATGTTGATGAAGAAGACCAAGATTCTCTCGAAGAATATAAGATTTGCGTCAAATGTGGTTGCCTATATCCCTCAGGTAACTTAAACGCTGAGCATTGTGAATGTGGAAAAGAATACGAAACAACTATTTATAGAGTGGTAACCAATTCTGAAGATGAAGATTATAGTGCACGCAATAATCTTAAAAAATGTCTCTGTTGCGGACACAAGCATAAAACAGGCTTGATTAAAACCCTTAACCTTGGTAAAGACGAGGGAACTGCATTGATTGCTCAGATTTTATTAGAAGCAATCGATGACGATGAAATTCAGCCGCAATTACCTGTCAAGCTATCATTGACGCAAAGACCTAAACAGTCAAATATAGAGCGCAAAGTAAAACAATTCCTATCTTTTTCGGATAGCAGACAACAAGCTGCTTTTTTTGCAACATTTTTAGACTCTAATCATACTCGTATGCTTCAAAAGCGACTCATTTGGGATGCAATTGAGCAATATGGATATAAAGAGCTTTCAGTTGATGAATTGGCTTCTGTGTTAGAATGTACAATAAAGAAATATCAACTATTTGATAATGGACTCTCTCCGCATAAAAATGCATGGAGTACACTGTTGACTGAATTGTTGCGAGTAGATGGCTCTTATGACGGAGAAGGCTTAGGATTGTATTTCTTTGATCTTAACATAGATGATGTTATGAGCCAATTGACAGAAACAGATGTTTACGAAGCTTTTGGTCGTTATAATATTACGAAAAAGGATCTAAAAGAAGTGATCCAGGTTATTTTTGGAGTGTTTAAAACAACGCCGGCGATTTCTTATACATTATCAACGCTTACTCCGGAAGAAAAAAGAGATTACTTAGACTACCGAGCCTTTGATAATTTAATCTCATTTAAGCTACCAAAAAACACCAGAAATGCAAATAAAGCAAAGAACATAAGGAGCTTCTTACCTATCGATCGTTCAGATAATTATGTGGTAAGATATATAGAAAAAACATTCGGTTGTTCAGCAGAAGAAGCGGCTGATATTTTAGGTATGCTTTTTAATAATATAGGTATTCCGAGCGGAATTTTAGAAAAAACAAGCTCTCAAAACGGATATAAGATTCAAGCAAGTAAATATGTTTTAAAGAATTACAAGACCTCAACATTCTATCGTTGCAATAAATGTGGAGGTCTGACTCCACACAATGTACACAATGTATGTGTCAATGATAAATGTGATGGTGTATTGGAACCGGTAAATCCTGATGAAGCCTTAGAATCTAATTTTTACAGGCAACAATATAAAACAAAAAAGATTGAACGAATTGTAGTTAAGGAACACACCGCACAGTTGAGCAAAAAAGAAGCGAAGCAGTATCAAAATGATTTTAAGAATAAAAAAATCAATATTCTGAGTTGTTCAACTACCTTTGAAATGGGCATAGATATTGGTGCTCTGGAAACTGTATTTATGAGAAATATTCCACCTACACCTGCAAATTATGTGCAAAGAGCAGGAAGAGCCGGCAGAAGGAGAGATAGTTCTGCATATATTCTAACATACTGTGGAACCGGTTCTCACGATTACACTTATTTCCTTGAGCCTGAAAAAATGATTTCAGGTATTATTCGACCACCGTATTTTAATGTCCTGAACAAAAAAATCATCATAAGACATCTTATGGCAGCGTGTTTAGGGTTTTTCTTTAGAAAATATCCTGCTTATTATGATTCTATTGAAGGTCTTGTGTTTGGGAACGGGGGCAGTCATTTTAAGGATTATATTAACACTCATCCTGAGGAACTGAACGATTATATAAATAATGGAATCCTTCCCGAGTCTGTCTATTCTGAATATCATGATTTTAAGTGGTTTGATGAAATGGGCGGTGATGATGAAAAGTTGAATCATTTTATTGATGCTGTTAAGGTAGTGTCAAAAGAATATGAAGAAGCGATGCAACGTGCAAAGGATGAGGAAAGATTTGATGACGCAACATATTATCAAAAACAAATTGAGCGCCTTCACAAACTGAAAGTTCTTGAATCACTGTCAAAATACTGCGTAATTCCTAAGTATGGTTTTCCTGTTGATTTAGTAGATCTTCAGGTGTATAAAAATGGAGTGTTAGATAATTCAACCGACCTCAATCGGGATTTAAGAATTGCTATTTCAGAATACGCACCTGATTCAGAAATTATTGTCGACAAAGTAAAGCATACATCCAAATATATTACATTGCCTAAAACCTCACAATTTCCTAGACGGTATTTCCATTTTTGCAACCATTGTAAAAAGGTCAATTTATTTGTAGATGGCGGTGATAATCGTAACTGCAGATACTGTGGAGAAGCATTTGATGGAGCGGTTTCGGAATATTTTATTGAACCTACATTAGGATTTAAGACTGGAGTAACGAAAAAAAGCAACAGAATGAAGCCTGTACGTTCTTATTCCGGTGAAGTATCATATATAGGTAAGGGTATTAGTGATCAAAATCTTGTTTCTATCAGGGATTCAATATTCGTAGAAACAAGCAGTAATGACGAATTACTAATAATGAACAAATCGGATTTCTATGTTTGTCCAATTTGTGGATATGGAAAAATTGCTGATAAAAGGACTTTTGTTCCTCAATTGTCTGAATCACATAAGAATTATAGAATGTTTGACTGTATAGGAACGGAATTAAATAGATTAAAACTTGGCCATCGTTTTCAAACAGATGTTGCTCGATTTACAATCCCAAGTTTAACTTCTTTTGAATACGATCATTACTCTATAGCGTTGTCATTTATGTACGCTTTTCTTGAAGGTATTAGCAAGGCTTTAGAAATTGAAAGAACTGATATAGACGGTATTGTTGAAATGAATTTAGAAATGCAGAGCTACGATATTCTAATCTATGATAATGTGCCTGGTGGAGCTGGTCATGTTAAAAGATTAGCAAATCAAAATGCTATTATTTCAGCTCTGCAAGAAGCTCTTTTCAAGGTGTCTCAAAACTGTTGTGATGAGGAAACTACTTGCTATAACTGCTTAAGAAACTACTATAATCAATCTTATCACAGTAGATTAAAACGTAAATATGCAAAAGAGTTTATCGAAACGCTGCTGAGTAAATTGAAATAATGATAGTTATTAATCGGGATTTCAAAATCAGAAAATTCAATATATTGAATAGAAAGGAAATCTCAAAATTTCTTGTAGGTGTTATCTCGTTATTAAGTTAAAATTTAATATCATTTTTATACCGCCCATTGAGGAGAAACATCTCTTCGGTGGGCAGTATTTTTTTGCAATTTTTTAAAAGCTGTCCAATCCTCTTCCCTGCCGTGGCTATTAGGTAGAGGGTAAAAAAAGAAACCCTAGGAAAGAGGTGACTAGTTTGAAACACAACTTGAAAATCATTGTTTCCAAAAAGCCAAAGAAAAATGGTGTTATCAGTTGCCGTAATGTTACCGTGCGAGAACGCCTCTTGCATTTTCTTCTCGGTGACAAACAAAGACTGACTATTATCGTACCGGGTGACACCGTTTCGGAACTGGCTATTGCGGAAATCAAGGAAGGAGGACAACTTTATGAGTAAAATGAGTGAACTTGCAGCAGAACTTTCAGAACTTAAGCGTTGCGGAGAAATCCTTATTGGCATTTCTGACACGCTGGCAAAAATGTTCAGTTCTGACTGCAAAGAAGAAAAACAGGAGTCGGCAAAGGAACAGAAAGTTAATCAGAAAACAGTTCTGACCATTACAGATGTCCGTAAGGTTCTGGCAGAAAAATCACGCAAGGGTCATACTGCAAAGGTCAAAGAACTTCTTATTAAATACGGAGCTGATAAATTGTCAGAAATTGACCCGTCAAAATATGCTGATTTACTTTCTGATGCGGAGGTGCTTTGATATGGGCAAACACGCATTTCTTTCTGCGTCAAGCAGTCATAGGTGGATTGCTTGTCCGCCTTCTGCAAGACTTTGTGCAGAACAGGAAGACAAAGTCAGTGAATATGCCAGACAAGGTACGGACGCACATACTCTGTGCGAGTATAAGCTTAAGAAAATGCTGGGTATAGAATGCATTGACCCGACAGAAAACCTTTCTTTTTATGATGAAGAAATGGAAGAATGTGCCGATAGCTATGCAGAATATGTCACAGAGCAACTTACTCAGATAAAAGAAATATGTACTGACCCGGTAGTACTTATTGAACAGACACTTGACTTCTCGAAGTATGTAAACGAGGGATTCGGTACCGGAGATTGCATCATCGTAGCAGATGGTACATTATCGGTAATTGATTACAAGCACGGTCTTGGTGTTCTTGTGTCTGCACAAAACAATCCTCAGATGATGTGCTATGCATTAGGTGCATTAGAGTTGTTTGACGGTATTTACGATGTGGATACAGTCAGCATGACGATTTATCAGCCAAGAAGAGAAAACATCAGCACAGCTACGATTTCAAAATCAGACCTTTTAAAGTGGGCAGAAGAAGTTCTTGTTCCTACATCAAAACTCGCTTATGAAGGTAAAGGAGAGTTCAAGGCAGGAGAACACTGTCAGTTCTGCAAGGTAAAAGCCACCTGCCGAAAGCGTATGGAATACAATATGGAACTTGCAAGATATGACTTTGAAATGCCGGCGACTTTAAGTAATGATGAAATTGCCGTTATTCTTTCCAAGCTGGATGAATTGTTCCATTGGGCAGAAGATGTCAAGGAATACGCTTTGAAACAGGCCTTAAGCGGCACTAAGTTTGCAGGGTTCAAGGTTGTAGAAGGACGCTCTAATCGTAAATACACTGACGAGGAAAGAGTTGCTGAAGTTGTTAAAAACGCAGGTTATGACCCTTATGAAAAGAAAATAGCCGGTATTACAGCAATGCAGAAAATACTCGGCAAAAAGAAGTTTGAAGAATTGCTCAGCGGTTTAGTGTACAAGCCACAGGGCAAGCCGACACTTGTTTCGGAGAGTGACAAACGCTTACCGATGAATACAGCAATCGAAGATTTTAGTAAAAATTAAGGAGGAAACATTTATGTCAAGAATTAATAATCCAATGAAAGTAATTACAGGTCCTGAAACCAGATGGTCTTATGCAAATGTGTGGGAGCCAAAGTCAATTAACGGAGGTGCGCCAAAGTACAGCGTGAGCCTTATAATTCCTAAGTCTGATACTAAGACAGTGGAAAAAATCAAGGCTGCTATTAAGGCTGCTTATGATGAAGGTCAGGGTAAACTTAAGGGTAACAGCAGAGCTGTTCCTGCACTTTCTGTACTTAAGACACCTCTGCGTGACGGAGATACAGAAAGACCCGATGACCCTGTATATGCAAACAGTTACTTCATCAATGCCAACAGCGCATCAGCACCCGGTATCGTAGACGCTGACTGTCAGCCTATTATCGACAGAAGTGAAGTTTACAGTGGTGTTTACGGCAGAGCAAGTATCAATTTCTATGCTTTCAATTCCAACGGTAACAAGGGCATTGCCTGTGGTCTTAACAATCTGCAGAAGATTAAGGACGGAGAACATCTTGATGGCAAATCTCGTGCAGAGGATGATTTTTCAACTGAAGAAGACGATGACTTTTTAGCTTAAGGAAGGAACGGTGAAAATCTATGACAATTATTGAACTTATCTTTGTGATAGCATTGGTGGTCATTTGGGGTTGTTTCGGTGTTTCGATGTTGATTTCGACTATTCAAAACTTCATCTATGACAAAAGGCGTGAAAAGCGTGAACTGGAAAGAGATGCAAGGGAACGAGAATATCATGAGGAACGCATGAAAAATTTGAAGTAATCTTGGCAAGGCGACAGAGAGTTTCTTTGTCGCCTTTGTTTACAATGGAGGGATTTTTATAAGCCAAATAAAGACAATATCAATCGACATTGAAACTTATTCTGATGTAGATTTGCAAAAATGCGGTGTTTACAAATATGTTCAGTCGCCGGAATTTGAAGTTCTTCTATTCGGATACTCTGTAAATGGTGCAGAAGTTAAGGTTGTGGATTTGGCACAGGGCGAAACAATACCTGATGAAATACTTATGGCATTGACAGATGAGAACATCATAAAGTGGGCATTCAATGCTCAGTTTGAGAGAATATGTTTATCTGCGTATCTGCAGAAATATTATCCTCAGTATTTTTGCAGCTACGGTATTTCAGAAGATAGTGTTGAAAATTATCTTAATCCGATTTCATGGAGATGTTCTATGGTGTGGTCTGCTTATATGGGACTTCCGCTTTCACTTGCAGGTGCGGGTGCTGTGCTTGGACTTGAAGAGCAGAAACTTAAAGAGGGTAAAGAATTGATTCGCTATTTCTGCACTCCGTGTAAACCTACAAAAGCTAACGGAGGCAGAGTCAGAAATCTTCCGCACCATGATATTGCAAAATGGAAAATGTTTGTATCGTATAACAAGCGTGATGTTGAGGTTGAAATGGCAATTCAAAAAAGACTGTTAAATTTTCCTGTTCCCTATTTTATATGGGAGGAATACTGTCTTGACCAGCAAATAAATGACCGTGGAATTATGCTTGATATGGAGCTTGTAAATAATGCCATTAAGCTTGATGAAATATCAAAAACCGAATTATCAGATAAAATGAAAGAATTAACTAATCTTAAAAATCCAAATTCCGTTCAGCAGATGAAACGGTGGCTGTGTGATAACGGCTTGGATATGGATAGCCTTGGAAAGAAAGAGGTTGCATCAGTTTTAAGAACAGCTCCAAAGCCTTTATGTGCAGTGCTGACTCTCAGACAACAGCTTGCAAAATCTTCCGTTAAGAAGTATCAAGCAATGAAAAATGCCGTATGTGCAGATAACCGTGCAAGAGGAATGTTTCAGTTTTATGGTGCAAACAGGTCAGGAAGATGGGCAGGACGATTAATTCAACTGCAAAATTTACCGCAGAATCATTTACCGGATCTGAAACAGGCTCGCTCTCTTGTAAAGAATGATAACTATGAGGCTTTGAAACTGCTTTATGATGATATTCCTGATACTCTTTCACAACTTATCCGCACAACTTTTATACCTAAAGAAAATATGAAATTTGTGGTTGCAGATTTTAGTGCAATCGAGGCAAGAGTGCTTAGCTTTTTAGCCGGAGAGTCTTGGAGAAACAAAGTTTTCAAAGAGAATGGAGATATCTACTGTGCATCAGCGTCTGCTATGTTTGGTGTTCCTGTAGAAAAGCACGGTATTAACAGTCATTTGCGACAGAAAGGTAAGATTGCAGAACTGGCTCTTGGATACGGCGGTTCGGTCGGTGCGTTAAAATCAATGGGTGCATTGGAAATGGGACTTTCGGAAGAAGAACTTCAGCCACTGGTTGATGCTTGGAGGAGTTCAAATTCTATGATTGTACAGTTTTGGTGGGATGTTGACCGTGCCGTAAAAACAGCCGTGAAACAAAGGATCTCAACAGAAACTCACGGTATTAATTTTATCTGCAAAAGTGGAATGTTGTTTTTAAAATTGCCGTCCGGTAGAAAATTATCCTATGTTAAGCCTCGTATCGGGGAAAACAAATTTGGTGGAGAGTCAGTTACATATGAAGGCGTTGGTGGAACAAAGAAATGGGAACGAATTGAAAGTTATGGTCCTAAGTTTGTAGAGAACATAGTTCAAGCCATAAGCCGTGATATCCTTATGTATGCTATGCAAACCCTAAACCGTTTCTTTATCTGCGGACATATTCACGATGAAGTTATTATAGAGTGCAGTAAGCGTGTTTCGGTGACTGAAATATGTGAACTGATGAGCAGAACCCCGCCCTGGATTGATGGTCTGTTACTCCGTGCAGACGGATATGAAACCGAATTTTATAAAAAAGATTAAATACCTGTCCAATATTACCTTCTGCCAAGGCTACCAGGCAGGAGGTATTTTTATGAATGTTACAAAAATTATGAACGAAAGTGAAAAGCCTGCATTAACAGCTAAAAATTTCACAGACGAAGAATTGAAACAGGAGTATAACTATTATTTAGCACAGAAACTTCTAAAGAAAATGCTTGATAATGATATGATTTCGGCGGATGAATTCAACAAAATAACAGAGAAAAACCGCAAATCTTTCTCCCCTTATTTAGCTGAAATTATGCCCTGAATAACTTGATATATTTGCTTTTCTACGGGAATATGTCCATAACGAAAGCGAGGTGAGTTGATGAAAAGAATAACGAAAATCGAGGAAAATAAATCCTTGTCCAAAATCAAGAAAATTCGTGTCGCAGCATACTGCCGTGTATCTACAGCAAGCGATGACCAGCTTATTAGTCTTGAGGTACAGAAAGCACATTATGAGGATTACATTAAATCCAATAATGAATGGGAGTATGCAGGTGTTTATTATGATGAAGGTATCACAGGTACAAAGAAGGAGTGCAGAGATGGTCTTCTTACTCTTGTAGATGCCTGCGAAAAAGGTCTGATAGATATGGTGATTACAAAATCAATCAGTCGTTTCAGCAGAAACACCACAGATTGCTTGGAATTGGTCAGAAAGCTGCTTGACTTAAAAGTAACAGTCTTCTTTGAGAAAGAGAATTTGAACACAAGCAAAATGGAGAGCGAACTTATGCTTTCCATTTTGAGTAGCCTTGCCGAAAGTGAATCAGTTTCCATTTCCGAAAACAACAAGTGGTCGGTGCAGAAACGATTCCAAAACGGAACCTTTATCATCGCCTACCCTCCGTATGGATATGAGAATGAAAACGGCGAAATGGTAGTTTTGCCGGAACAGGCCAAAATAGTAAGGCAGATATTTGAAGATACGCTTGAGGGAAAAAGTACAAATGACATTGCAAAGAATCTTAACGAAAGAGGCATTGTGAGTAAAAAGGGTGGAAAATGGACTCCGGGAACTATCAATGCAATTATCCGAAATGAAAAGTATACCGGAGATGCTATTTTTCAAAAAACATATACTGACAGCAGTTTTACCCGCCACCTTAATAATGGTGAGTGCGACCGGTATTTATGCGAAGGACATCACGAGGCAATCGTAAGCCATGAGGTTTATATAAAAGCCAACAAGGTAATGAACCAACGAGGCAAAGAAAAAGGCAACGGTGAGAATACACAGCGTTACCAGAACCGATATGGATTTTCAGGTAAAATAAGATGTGGAGAATGCGGTGGTGTATTTAAACGAAGAATACATTATAAGCCTAGCGGAAACTATGTAGCTTGGTGCTGTACCAACCATATCGCAGATAAGAACTCCTGCTCCATAAAGTACATTACGGATGACGGAGTAAAGGCTGCATTCCTTACAATGATTAATAAGCTGATATTTGCACATAAGATGATTTTGAAACCTCTGCTCCATAGCTTGCAGGGACACGATGATAAAGACCGTTTGCTGCAGATACAGGAGTGTAAAACTAAACTGGAAAAGAATATGGAGCAAAGGCAAGTACTAACAAGCTTAATGGCGAGTGGACTGCTTGAGCCTGCTCTTTTTAACAGAGAAAACAATATTCTGATTCAGGAAGAACAGCGTTTACAGGAACAAAAGAGCCGGGTTATGAATTCCGTCAGTGGTGACCGCACCAAGGTAGACTCTTTGAAGAAACTCATCAAAGCAGTATCCGGCAAAGTGATGATGACAGAATATGATGATGAATTATTTCTAGCTCATGTTGACCACATCACAGTGATTTCCAGGGATGAGGTTGTATTTGTTATGAAATGCGGATTGGAATTAAAAGAAAGGCTGATGAGATAATGGTGCATATACCATACGGATATAAGATAGTGAACGGCAAAGCTGCAATTAATGAAGAACAAGCGGTAGTTGTCAGAAAGTTCTTTGAGGGATATATTTCCGGTCAGTCACTTAAGGCAGCATCTATAAATGCGGGGTTGGATATTTGCCACGGCAGTGCCGGAAGAATGCTAAGAAACAAGCATTACCTTGGAGATGATTATTATCCTACAATTATTGAACAGGAGCTTTTTGATAAGGCGGAAGAAGTCAGAATGGCAAGAGCAGGTTCGCTGGGCAGAATACGAGAACTGAAACAGGAGCAAAAGCCGATGGCAGAAAAATGCTTTTCTTTGAAATCAGCTCCAAAACGCTTTTCTGACCCTTTTAAACAGGCAGAATATGCATACAGTTTGATAGAAAGCAAGGTGACAAAAGTTGAGTAAGAACATTACGGTAATTCCGGCACGAAGGCGAGTCGGAAATACGGTAAATAAAGAAATCAAGCCGAAACTTAAGGTCGCAGCGTACTGTCGTGTCAGTACCGACAGTGATGAACAGGCAACCAGTTATGAGGCGCAGATGGAGCATTACACCAATTTTATAAAGAAAAATGATGAGTGGGAATTCGCAGGAATTTTCGCTGATGACGGTATCTCAGGTACCAACACCAAAAAGCGTGAAGAATTTAACCGTATGATTGAGGAGTGTATGGCAGGCAATATTGATATGATTATCACTAAGTCAATCAGTAGATTTGCCAGAAATACTTTAGACTGCCTGAAATACATCCGACAGCTTAAGGAAAAGAACATACCTGTATTTTTTGAAAAAGAGAATATAAATACAATGGATTCTAAGGGAGAAGTACTTTTGACCATTATGGCAAGCCTTGCTCAACAGGAATCAGAATCTTTAAGCAAAAATGTAAAGTTGGGATTGCAGTTTCGCTACCAGAATGGCGAAGTTCAGGTCAATCACAATCGTTTTATGGGTTATACCAAAGATGAAAATGGACACTTAATAATAGATTCTGCGCAGGCAGAAATCGTGAAACGCATTTACCTAGAGTATCTGCAAGGAGCAAGCCTCAAACAAATCGGAGTAGGTTTAGAGGCAGATGGTATACTCACTGCGGCTGGAAATGCCAAGTGGCGTCCGGAAACCATAAAGAAAATTCTCCAAAATGAAAAGTACATTGGTGACGCTCTTCTTCAAAAGACTTGCACGGTGGATGTACTTACAAAAAAGCGAGTGAAAAATAACGGTATTGTTCCGCAATATTATGTAGAAAACGATCACGAGGCAATTATTCCCCGTGATCTTTATATGCAGGTGCAGGAAGAAATGCTTAGACGAGCCAATCTCCACAGCGGTAAAAACAGGAAGAAAAGAGTCTACAGTAGCAAATACGCTCTTTCAAGTATTGTGTATTGTTCAAAATGCGGTGATATTTATAGAAGGATTGCTTGGAATAACAGAGGCAAGCACTCTATTGTATGGCGCTGTATAAGCAGAGTAGAACACGGACCTGGCTGTTGTGATGCTCCGACTGTAACGGAGAAAGAATTACAGGATGCTGTAGTGAAGGCTATAAATAAGGCTATCGGTGGAAAAGACGATATGCTTGAAATCTTAGAAGAAAACATTGCTATGGTGTTCACTTTGGAAGATAAAAGTTCAATAGAAAACATCAATGCAAGACTTGAAGAACTACAAAAGGAACTTCTGATACGAGCCAATGCCAAGCAAGATTACAATGACCTTGCTGATGAGATAGATCACCTGCGCGAAATGAAACAAAAAGCATTGACTGAAAATGCCGAGCGTGAAGGTTTTAAACAGCGAATTGTTGAAATGCAGAAGTTCCTTACTGAACAGAAAGAGCAGATTGAGGAATATGATGAGTCTTTGACCAGGAGAATTGTTGAAAAGATAACTGTTTATGAGGATAAGTTCACAGTTGAACTTAAGTCCGGTACAAGCGTGAATATCAACAGATAACGAATATACATACAGTCAGCACCTTGCAGAAATGCAGGGTGTTTTCTGTTACAAAAAATCATCTGCACATTATGCACAGAAAAATCATCTGCACGTTATGCACAGATAATTGAATTTTCAAAGAATGCGTGGTATAATAAATTATCTTATTTGTGTTAGAATTAACAAAGATTACAAATTGGAGCTGAGAATATGATTAAAAACAATATAGAAGTAGATGTAAAAGTGAAGTGTATAGAAAATGGTGTGACACAAGCACAGCTGGCAGAGGAAATTGAAACCACAGGCCAGTATGTGAATCGCATCATAAAGAAAAAAGACGGGATTGTGAATAAGACCTTCGTGCAGATGCTTGAGGCTTTGGGATATGATATTGAACTAACCTATGTAAAGAAAGAACTTAAACTATAATTTCAGCATGTATTGAAGGGGGCGGATTAATCATGGCAAAGGAAAATGCCATCCTTGATAAGGAAGAAAAACTAAATGAAGATTTATCGGAATCGTTTGATTTTGATGAGTTAGAAGAAAAGCTTCAAAGTCAGTTAGAAGAAGAATTCTCAAATTTGGAATTTCTAAAAGAAGAAAAAGAAAAAATTGGAAATCCAGATGCTTTAGGAAAGGTAATACTCGATGAAGTTTGGAAACAGTTCGGCAATCAAATCGGTTTGGATATGACCAATGAAACCTTAAATCAGAAGTATGATAGAGAGCATCAAGGCGAAACCTATGAAGATGTTGGTAAAAAGGTCATGCAAGACCCCAAATACAAAGAGGCCAATAAGGTCATGAAGGAACAGCAGCAATCCGGCAACTTAAAAGATGAATATACAGGCAAAAACATTAATCAAAACGATAATGCAAATTTAGACCATGTGGTTGCCAGAAAAGAGTTGTATGAAAATGCACGTAGAAAACAAGCAGGAATAAATACAGAAGACCTTGCTAATAAGGATGAAAATCTTAAACCTACAAATGAATCCTTAAATAAGAGCAAAGGTGCAAAGAGTGTTGACGAGTATATTAGCGGTAGAGAACAAAGAAAAAAAGACCTCAGAAAACAAAACGAACGTGCCAACAAAAAGATTGATGAATCTAATATGTCTGATGTTGAAAAGCAAAAGGCAAAAGAAAAGAATAACAAGCATTTGCAGGATAAGCTTGATGCAGATGATGAACTGATGAAAAAAGCCGATAAAGAAGCAAGAAAGGCTATAAACAAGGATATTGCAAAAGGCGTAGCTAAAGAAACTGCAAAGAAAGCCGGCAAAGATGCTTTGAAGCAAATGACGGTATCTGCATTGTTTTCATTGCTTAAGGAAGTGATGAATGGTTTTGTGAGATTCTTAAAGAATCAGGCTAAATCGTTTAAGAGTTTTTTAGAAGAAATGAAAAAAGCAATTAAATCGTTTTTTGAAAAGATAACCAATGTGTTGCACACAGGGGCATCTAGTGTTGTTGGTACCATAGCAACTGAAATTTTTGGTCCTATAGTAAGCACATTCAAGAAACTGGCCAGCCTCATTAAACAAGGCGTTTCATCGATAATGGAAGCTGTACGATATCTTAGTGATAAGGAAAATAAGAACAAGCCTTTCAGCATTAAGGTAGCCCAAGTTGGTAAAATAATCACAGTAGGTTTAGTCGCTGGTGGTGCAATTTTTCTTGGGGAATTGTTTGAAAAAATCCTGTTATCAGTACCTGGAATGCAGATAGAATTACCTTTGTTAGGTACTTTGGCAAATGTAATAGGTATGTTTCTGGCAAGTTTGGTAAGTGGACTTGTTGGTGCTATTACTATCAACCTTATTGATAAGTTCATTGCAAAAAAACAAAAATCAGAAGCACAAGCGGCTACAATAAAAAAGGGAAACCAGATTATTGCTAAACAGCATCAAATTCAAATTGTAAGCGAAGCTTTGCTAGAAAGAGATAAAGAGAATGTGCAATCTAATATTTCAGGTAGACATCAAGAGGCTGCCTATTTAATGAAGGATGCGTATGGAAACATTATGGAGAACTTTGTTGAGAATTTTTCACAGAGTGCGTATACATCAGTGATAGATGAAGAAGATGTATTAACCAATAAGGAAATCGATAAGACAAGTAAGGATTTAGATGATTTACTTGGCGAGTTGAAGTAGGAGGAGAATAATAATGAAAAAACTGTTCATTTATGCTTCAGTAGTCGGATTAGCCGCAGGCGTTGTTTACTGGCTATGCAAGAAAGGAAAATCCATTAATACTGCATCCAAGACAGCAGATGAAAAAGTGGATTTTGAATCCATACATCAAGAGGGAGAGATTTCTCGCAACTCAAATATTGTGGAGAAAATGTATCAAGCTAAGAGCGAAAGTGCACAAGATGTTTACGAAAGACACTCGGAAGCTGGCAAAATAATGAAAGATGCATACAGTAACATCATGGAAGATTTCTTAGAAGATTTTTCCGGTGAAAAAGATGTGAACAAAGAAGAAAAAAATAAAGATGTCATTATCGATGGTGAATCCGTTTCGGTTATGAAAGAGATTGATTTGATTTCAGATGAGTTGGATGACCTGTTAAATTAGGAGTGTAGATTATGAACGAAATAGTAATCAAAAAGCATAATTTCGAACTGGCTAAAAATCGATTAAAAGAATTTTCAGAGAAAAAGGAAGCGGAATTTGCAATTGATAAAGTAAGAACAGATGGTGGCTTTTTAGGGTTAGGCAACCATAAGGTCACTGGATATGAACTTAATGATCGAATAGAAACTATTCAGAATCATTTAATTGATATCAATACAACAAATAACAAAACCATCAAAGAATTTCGTGAAATATATAATGCTCTGGATGCCCTTGATAAAGATTATATGACCAGTATTGTTGCATCTGTGAAGGCTATAGAAAAAACAAGCAATGATGTTAGAACCCAACAAGGTGTGTTGAGTCAGCACAATAGTAAACTACAGGAACAACAAAATAAATTGAATGCCCATCAGGTCGAAATTGATAAAATTGTTGATAATATAAAAAAGACCGTTAGTGCGTTAAAATCATTTAAAGAAAAACTTGATGGCCTTAAACATATTTCAGATATAGATAAAATGTGGTCTGATTGTAAAACTATTCACAATGAAGTTCGAACTGTATCCGATTCACTTTCTATGTCTATAAAAGCGGCTAACGAAAGTAGTCAAGAGAATGTAAAAAGAGTTGAAGCGTTAAGAAATGCATTAACAATTGCTGAAAAGAAAATCAAGGATTTATCTGAACAATCATATGCTTTAAACAAAAAATTAGATCCCGTTGTTACTTTCACAATAGCGTTGGAGCAAATCACTCACTTACAAGATATTGATGAAATGTGGGAATTGTTATCTTCCGCACATAACTCTATTCGTGATCTTAGTAATAAGTTCAATTCGATGCAGGAGATGATATCTAAAAATCAAGAGGACATTAATAGACTACTTGATTTTATGGAGAAATTGTCTGCACTTAATCATTTGATGGAAGTAGATGATATCTGGAAACAGACTGAAGACCATCAACTCCGTATAAAAAGAGTGGAGCAGGAAGGCAAATTACATTCAGATAAATTGAATGACTTAATGCAGGCGGATGATAGAATTTGTGAACGCATCGAATCAAATGTGCGTGACATCAAGTGCCTAAAGGAGTATAGGGAAAAATTAGGCGGTATCTCTCATTTGGAAGATGTCGATAGAATATGGAATGATGTTGAGAAGCATACTTTTCAACTGACTGAAAGCAAAAAAAGAGATGAAGAACTTGCTGCGACTATTCAAAAGCATAAGAAAGAAACAGATGAGAAAATTGCCGATGCGGAGCAGACAACTAATACCGCTGTTGAAACTTTAACAAAACGGATAAGATATGCGTATTTGATTGCCGGAAGCTCTGCAGGACTTGCAATTATAGAATTTATTTTACTTCTTATGAAGGTGATATGATGGACAAGTACGGTCAAATACTAATAAATAATGCATCTAAATTAGATGCTGTTACTGATGCTTGTGGAGAAATAACAAAATTGGCCGCTGCGATTGTAGGAGAAAACAGCAAGGCAGCCACGATTACACTTCTTAAAAAAATTTCAGAAGTTGTCGATAATCAAAAATATAAAATTGATGTCAAACGGGCCGCACAGATAGTTAATTCCAGTTTGATTGGGTTCTATGGCTATTCGACTATTCATAGCATTTGCAATCAAACTAAAGAGAACGATGAGGATACAAGAACTCTTCAAGATTTGTTGGATGAACTGAATGCTCTTGTAGGTTTAGAGAAAGTAAAAAATAAGGTACAAGATTTGATTGTGTACCAGAAGGTTCAAAAGATGCGTAGTGAAAATAATCTTCATTCTGCAAAAAACACATTACATCTTGCCTTTACCGGAAATCCCGGGACAGGAAAAACTACAGTTGCACGAATTGTAGGAAGAATCTACAAGCAAATTGGATTGCTTTCAAAAGGGCATTTTGTTGAGGTTTCGAGAACAGATTTGATTGCCGGATATCAAGGACAGACGGCACTCAAGGTGAAGAAGGTAATAGAACAAGCTAAAGGAGGCGTCCTGTTTATCGATGAAGCCTATAGCATAACTGAAAATGACCATTCTGATTCTTATGGCAGAGAATGCTTGACAGAACTGACCAAGGCTTTGGAGGACTACAGAGAAGATCTGGTTGTGATTGTTGCAGGATACACAGAGCCTATGAATAAATTTTTCGAGTCTAATCCAGGTTTGAAATCTCGATTCAATACATTTATAGAATTTGATGACTACAGTCCTAATGAATTGGACAATATATTGATTTCTATGTGTAAGAATAATGATTACACATTGGATGACAAAGCAAAAGAAAAAATCCATTTGTATTTTGAGCAACAGACATCATCGAAGGACGAAAACTTTGCAAATGGTAGATTGGTAAGAAATCTTTATGATGATTTGGTTATGAATCATGCAAAGCGGGTGATTAATATCACGAATCCTGGAATCCAAGAACTATCTACAATCAAAGCGGAAGATTTTGTTTTTGTGGTCGATGAAGTTGAGAAAGGTTGATATGTTTCCACGAACGCAAAAAACGGCATTGGATATGTTTCCATAAACTAAAGGTCAGCAAAGTGCAATAAAGATGTACTTCCTATCATCTCGTGCCATGTTGAGAGTGTCGTGTTGATGTCACGGGCAAACGGATAAATCAAGTTGTTTAATTTTTGAATAGTCAATAAGAAAGGTGATACTATGAATGATCAAGGCAAAAAGAAAAGTAGTAAAAAGAAAATAAAGTATAGTGATGAATATATCAGTTATATTGAAAATGGGGATTCAGCGGCCGTTTTTATTGTAAGGGATATTGTTAAGTCCATTAATACATCTGGAATGTGGATTGATGTGATAGATACATCTGGATATAAGAATATAAAAAAGGATAGTAAATGGGATTTCTCAAGTATAACAGTAGAACTTTTTCCAAGAAAAATAAAGCCTATATATCCAAAAGATGCCAGCGAAGGGGATATAAAATATATTACATGGGAAACAGCAACCGAGGATATAGACGAACAAAGGTCACAAGGATTTAAAGGTGAAAAATTTACTGTATATCCTAAACTTGTAAATAAGAATAAAGGTAAAACAAGAACAATAGAAAAGAAATGGAATAAAAAGTTTAATCAATATATTCCTAAACGTTGGGGAAAGTCATCTGATTGTGAAATAGTCAAAGTAAAAGTACCAATAAAGCCTGAGTGGGAGTATCATATATTGTCAGTTAAAAGATTATAATTACTGAGCACCAGCCATGTGGAGTGTGTGACGGTGATGTCAAATACAAAAATATAACAAACAATATAAAAAGTGAATTGTGAGGTGCCATAAAGCAATGACAAAAAATGAGTTTTTAGAAAAATATGATTTTTGGGAATCCGTAAATAAAAAAGATATTGATGAATATAAGAGCAAAAGCAATAAGCTACTTACTGAATTTCTTTTAAGATTTGATATAAAGTCACTTATCAATATAAAAATTGAAGATTATGTTGTAGGAAATAAAACAAACAATTCATTTTGTTGGTGGGTAGAAACCAAGCTACGTGATTTTGGCGACATACGAGGCGGACAGCTTACTGCCTTTCAGCGTTTTGGCATATATTATGATAAAAATAATAAAAATTATGTTTTTAAGAATAAAAGAACTAAGCAAACACGCTTTGGTTCAACTGAAAATGAAGTATTCAATAATATTAAATCAGAACTTATAAATTTAATAAAAGACACACAAAACGACAATTATATCGGTATTGAAGCAAACAAATTAAATCCTCTATTCAAGAACAAAATATCATATTTATATTCTAACGAAAGACAACTTCCAATTTACAGTGACAAAGATTTGAATATATTGTTAACTATTTTTGAAATTCCATTTGATATAAAAGAGGATAGAATTTATAAGAGAAAAAAGTTATTTGATTATTATAGATCATTGAATAGAACAGATATATCCCCTATAACATTTATGAAATTTGTGTATAGTGATTTGGGGTATCGTTCTTATCTAAGAACAGATAACGCTAATAATCTTAGCAAAAAAATTATCATTAAAAAATATCAGGTCGTTGATATTAAGAATACATTTGAAATAACAAGTACAAGAAGTTTTTCAAGAAATGGATTAATAATTGAAAAGCCAGAAACTATCGTACAAAAGAAGATCACAGGCAAAAAAGGGGAAGAAATTGTTAAAAGCTATTTGCTTACTCATAAAAAAGAACTTGGAATTATTGGAAACATAGAATGTGCGTGTGAAGTTGATGACTATAAACATTATGATTTTTCATATAGGACAACTGACGGAAATACAATTTATATTGAAGTAAAAGCAACTAAAAATGATACAAAAGAAGCTATTGTTTTCGAAATGAGTGACAGTGAGTATGCTTTTATGAACAATAACATAGAAAATTATTTTATTTATTACATTAATGATGTTTTTAACTGTAATATTATAAAAAGAATTTCCGCTAAATTAATCATATTATCACCATCAAGGTATCGAGCTCGTTTTATGGGTAATTAATTAACAAGAGGTATATTCTCGTTTGCCCATTTTTTATTAGAACATCAACACCGCCTTTGAAGTACCACTACATAGTGATATTCAAAGAAGGTGTTTTTTGTCAAGGCAACACTTTACACTGTAATTGTAAGGTGTTGCTTTGTTAAATATTTTACATATTATCGTAAATTCCAGTGTGTAAACTCTCTGGGATTTATTAATTGCGGTGTAATTATCAAAATGATAAATCAAATCACGTAAATAGTGAACTCATACTGTCAATCTGGAATGAATTCGCAGAACTCATAACGCTATTTATAAAGAGTACGTCTGTAATTCCGTTTTCTGCACAGTATGTTGGAACATTGCCTGTGTAGTATCTGAAATCAATAGCGTGAACCTCGTCATAATTGTTCACAAGCCAAGGCACAAATACATTACCATAGGATTCTTTAATAACAAGAATTTTTCTGCCGTTCTTTGGCTGTTGATTTACAATTTGTGTAACAGGATTATCTCCCCATATAAATACACCATAAGTACCTGTACCAGCTGAAGCGTTCTCATAATACATATTATCAAGGCTGATAAACTCACTGCTTCCATTCTGCATAAGATTCATAGAGTAAATCTGACCCATATTGTAATATCTGATTGAGTCGGGGTTATTATTCAAAACCTCTGCCTCTGTTACAGTATAAAGTGAGCCAACAAAACCGTATATATCGTGTGCGGCAAGCGTGTTAATATCAACAGATGTTTCCCCCGCTACCTTACAGAACTCCTGATAAGCATAGTAAGCACCCAAGGCTGTCCAGTGATGGTCGGTATTGAAAAATATATACTCTGTTTTGTGCTGTTCAAGTGTATCGACAATATTTACAGCCTTAATATTTGCCGAATAATTATTATAAACAACATTCAGATAATCACTTTGACTCTTGCTGTCCACCGAATTTTCAAGTCTATCAGGCAAACCAAATGCTATGTGGATAGGAACTACTATATTGTAAACATTGATTGAACTGTCAAGCTGATTTCTGTAATAAGATACAGCAGAAGCATATGTTTTAGCCATATCTTCATTACCATAGAACATTTCAAAAGCCTGATTATTCCATATATATATACCTGTATCAGTAACATAGCCGTCTTGTCCATTGTCCTGAATCTCACTTACACTAACAACTTCCGTAGCAGATTGTGTTTGTACAGCAACCCCAGTTGAATTGTTATTATTCTGAACATTCTCAGCATTTTTATTTAAACAGCCTGAAGTACACGATGAAATGCCAACTATTATAAAAAGCAGAATAACCAGTGCGACAACCACCATAATTATTCTGTTTCTCATTCTGCGTTTTACAAGTTTCTGATTTTTTCTTTGCCGGCGAAGCTCTTGCCTACGTCGCAAACGCTCATCATTTTCATCGCAATCAGAGGATGAGTTATATCTTTCTTCGTCCATAAAATCTTCCTTTTGTATTTATACATCAATTTTCACATTAATTATACTTTATTTTAATAATTTTTTCAACAATTAGCAAAATATATTTATACTAATCTTCATTTAAGCACTGAAAAAAGCCAGTGTTTAATAATTATTACTTTGCAAAATTACTATCTTTATTTTTCTTAAGTATAATTAAAATCTATGTATTTTCAAATTACTTCAAAAAAAGAGAAATTTCTTGGAGCATACAGTTAGCATCACTTTTACCAAGTTCATACATTTCTTTTATAGCCTCGACATTTCTTTCCATTCTGCCAACTTTTACAAATCTACTGGGACGAAGTACAATGATGTTCCCTTGCTTTTCCTGTTCTTCTATGTACTTAATGGTTTTATTATACACAGCATATCTGTTTTTTAACGCTGTAACAAACTCAGGATACTTACCGTAATAAATACTTGCCAGAAAATTGTTTTCAGGCTTTTTTACATACCCCTTGGGACGTGTAAGTATAACAAGGTTCTTTTCGTAACCCATTTTTTGAAAAGCCTTCAAAGGAATACTATCACAAACTCCGCCATCCAATAGCTTTTTTCCGCCTATTTCTACAATCTGAGAAACATATGGCATTGAAGCTGAAGCTCTTAGATAATCTATATTTTTTCCTCTGAGACTTTTACAGCGTATATATTCTGCCTTACCCGTTTCAAGGTTACTACAAGTTACGTAATAAGCAGTTTCGGATTTTTCAAATGCGTCATTATCAAAAATTTCAAGCTGATTGGGCAGAATATCATAAGCAAATTCAGTTCCAACAACATTACCCGTTGTAATAAGAGAGTAAATGCTCATATACTTTTTTTCACGGGCAAATCGTACATTATATCTTAAATTTCTTTCATACTGCTTCGAAACATAGGAGCAACCGTTTACAGCACCTGCTGAAGTTCCTATTAAACCATCCACTGTTATGTTATGTTCCAACAAAACATCCAACACACCTGCGGCATAAATTCCTCTTTTTCCGCCGCCCTCCAAGACTAATCCTGTTTTCATTTCATTTCACCCATTCCATTATGTCTGATAATATGCTTTTCAAAAATCACTTTATATAAAGTTAAAAAGTTTATGAATAGCAAGCCAGTTTTTTTCAAAATCGACCTTACCCAAGCCAATAAATAACCCGTCACTATTTTTTACCCTTAATATTTCACCATCAGATAAATTCTTAATTTTTAGTCTACTAATTTCAAGCTGCCCCCCATTGCAAAACCTTTTTGCCTGCGGTGCCGAAACAACAACTTTGCGATATTCTTTAAATACACCTTCAACGCTTTTTAAAACACTTTCCAAATTTCCATCTTCAGACAGTTGCTTTGCTTGCTCAAGAGTAATTGCATCATCAAGTGTATATCCGCAGGCTGATGTACGGCACAAAGCTGTCATAGTTGCTCCACATCCAAGAAGCTCACCTATATCATCAATAAGAGTGCGTATATATGTACCCTTTGAACAAGCTATCAATAGCTTTCCACATCCCTTTTGATTGTCATACTCCACTAGTTCCAGCTTACTGATACATACCTTACGTTTTTCACGCTCTACAACTATCCCCTGTCTTGCAAGTTCATAAAGCCTTTTACCATCTTTCTGAACAGCCGAATACATTGGTGGAAGCTGAAAAATCTCACCTCTGAATTTGGGCAGAAGTTTTTCAACATCTTGACACTGGACATTAACTTTTTTTTCAGACAGCACCTTTCCTGTTATATCTAAAGTATCGGTTGTAATACCCAGTTTGAAATCAGCTATATATTCCTTACTGCTGTCAGGCAATAAGGATTGTGCTTTTGTGGCATTTCCAAAAAGCAGAGGTAACACTCCGGTAGCCATTGGATCTAAGGTTCCTGTATGCCCTGCTTTTCGGGTTTTAGCCACACCACGCATAACCGCCACAACGTCAAATGAAGTAAAATCAGCAGGCTTATTTATTACAATAATTCCGTCCATAATATTCCCTTACTTTTCAAGATATTTATATACAACAGGCAAAATTAAATCCTTAACCTGCTGTAAATTACCCTCAATAGCACAACCAGCCGCAGCAGCGTGACCACCGCCACCAAAGTTGTTACATATTTCACTTGCATTAACTCCGTCATTAGTTCTAACAGAAATTTTAAAAGTTTTTTCATCTTTTTCACGCAAAGTTATTCCAACCTTAACACCTTCTATTGTGCGTGGAATTGCAGAAATACCCTCAACCTGATCCTCTGAAATATCAAATTTATTTAAAATTTCTTTTGTGGTATATGCAAAAGCAACCTCGCCATTATGGTAATACTCCATATTCCCGATAACAAACGCTTCCAATGCTTTTTTCTTTCTTGGAATTGTTTCAAACATTGACTTGTTAATCTTATAGGAATCACATCCATATTCCATAAGCTGTGCTGATATAAAATGAGTTTCCGGAGTTACATTGGTATATTTAAAACAACCTGTATCTGTGGCTATTCCTGTATACAGTGCATTGCAAATATTTCTGTTAAATTCTATTCCAAGTTCTTTTCCAAGTTCAAAAATATTCTCGCAATTTGCAGCTGAATTTGCCTTTACATAGTAAACCTCCGCAAAAGGGCGGTGTGATCCGTGATGGTCTATTGCCAGTTTCACTTTATCTGAATAAATTTCAAGTTCACCAAGCAATTTACTGTCAGCAACATCTACACTTACAAAATTAACCGCTTCAAACTCTGTTTTATCTATGCCTGTTTCAAGGTATCTGAATTTTTCAGGCAAAGTGCCATTCACAAGAACTTTAGCTTTTTTTCCCATTTGCTGTAACATATTGCACAAACCATAAGCTGAACCTAATGTATCACCATCAGGATATTGATGCGTTAAAATTGCAAAGCAGTCATTTTCTTTAAAAAACTTTGCAACGTCACAAATATTATTCGTCTGTTTCATCTGCTTCAATTTCCTCCTCAGGAATATCAAGATCATTTAACAGTTTGTTTATATTTGCACTATATTCGATTGAGTCGGTAGCATAAAACAACGGAGCAGGAACGTGACGGAGTTTTAATCTATTGCCAAGTTCCTTTCTCACAAAGCCTGCTGCATTTTTAAGAGCTTTTGCCGCCTCCTTGCTTTTCTCCATACCATACATAGAGCTTACATAAACGCTACAATATGATAAATCGTTTGTTACTTCTACACGCACAACGCTTACCATAGCATCGCTTATACGAGGGTCTTTCATCTCACGCAAAATTGCAGTAAGCTCACGCCTAACATCTTCAGTTGTACGTCCCATTCTATGTCCTGCCATTATATTAATCCTCCAACAAAATCTTATACTTGTCTTATTATTTGTTATTTGTTATTTTTTTATTATCTCAAAAATCCAAATTGGCGGACTTACAGAAAGCTAAACTCCCCATACGTCCGCCTTTTACTAAATATTAATCTCTATATTCTTCAATCTTGAATACTTCAAAAATGTCGCCCTCTTTAATATCAGAGAAATGCTCTAGACCAATACCACATTCGTATCCTGAGGCAACCTCTTTTACAGAATCTTTAAATCTCTGTAACGATGCCATTGTATCTTCAGCAACAACAATACCATCACGAACAACACGTACCATAGCGTTACGCTCAATTTTACCACTGAGAACATAACTGCCTGCAATAAAGCCAACATTTTTAATCTTATAAACGCTACGACACTCAGCCTTACCAAGTTCAACTTCTCTTGTCTTAGGTGCAAGCATACCTTTCATAGCCTGCTCTATCTCTTCAATACAGTCATAGATTACTCTATACATATGAAGTTCAATTCCCTCACGCTCGGCAGTAGCCTGTGCAACAGTGTCAGGACGCACATTAAAGCCAACTACAATAGCGTTTGATGCACTTGCAAGAGAAACGTCTGATTCGTTAATAGCACCAACAGCACCGTGGATAACACTTACACGAACTTCTTCGTTAGATAACTTTTCAAGTGACTGTCTTACAGCCTCAACAGAACCCTGTACATCTGCTTTAACAATAACTTTAAGTTCTTTTACCTCTCCAAGCTGCATCTGATCAAACAAATTATCAAGTGTAACCTTTGTCTGAGCATTAAACAACTCTTCTTTAGCTTTTGTCTTTCTCTGCTCTACCAGTTCTCTTGCAAGACGTTCATCAGAAACAGCATTGAAAACATCACCACCGGTAGGAACTTCGTCAAGACCTGAAATTTCAACAGGATATGAAGGACCTGCGTGCTTAACCTTTTCGCCTCTGTCGTTTGTCATAGCTCTTACACGTCCTACTGTTGTACCTGCAACGATAATATCGCCTATATTCAAAGTACCATTTTGAACCAACATAGTAGCTATTGGACCTCTGCCCTTGTCTAGTCTTGCCTCAATTACTACACCCTTTGCACTTCTGTCAGGATTAGCTTTTAGCTCTGCAACCTCAGCTGTAAGAAGAACCATTTCAAGCAGGTCTTCAATACCTTCCTTTGTCTTTGCAGAAACAGGAATACAAGGTACATCACCGCCCCACTCTTCAGGTACAATGTTGTATTCTGTAAGCTGTTGTTTTACAACATCAGGGTTAGCACTCATCTTATCCATCTTGTTGATTGCAACAATTATAGATACACCGGCAGCCTTTGCGTGATTAATAGCCTCTACTGTCTGTGGCATAATACCGTCATCAGCGGCAACAACCAAAATCGCAATATCAGTAGCCATTGCACCTCTTGCACGCATAGCTGTAAAAGCCTCGTGTCCGGGTGTATCAAGGAATGTGATTTCTTTGCCGTTTATCTCAACACGGTATGCACCAATATGCTGTGTAATACCGCCTGCCTCGCCTGTTGTTACATTTGCGTGACGGATAGCATCAAGCAATGATGTCTTACCGTGGTCAACGTGACCCATTACAACTACTACGGGAGCACGCTCAACAAGATTGCTGTCATCATCTTCACTGTCGTCTATAATTCTCTCTTCGATTGTTACAACAACTTCTTTTTCGACTTTTGCGTGGAACTCCATAGCAACAAGAGAAGCTGTATCAAAGTCGATTGTATCATTTACAGTAACCATAACACCAAGCATAAACAGCTTTTTGATTACCTCTGCGGCTGTGGCTTTCAATCTGAGAGCAAGCTCACTTACTGTAATTTCTTCAGGAATAGAAACAGTAATCGGTTTCTTCTTACGCTCCATAGCTATTCTGTTCAAACGCTCCTGCTCTGTTTCTCTCTTGCCTCTCTTTTGCTTTCCTCTCTGCTGAGAACGCTGATTAATCTTTTGCTTATGTGCAGTCTGATTTTCGCTCTTTATCTTTTCGCTTGCAAGTCTATCATACTTTTCGTTATATCTTTCAACATCAACTACAACCTGGCGTGTGTCAACAATTTTTCTTTCACGACGGTTTTTAAACTGAACTTCATTGTCAGATGATTTATTATTATCTGATTTTGTATCAGTCTTTTTTACAGACTCAAAATTGTCCTTATTGTCCTTACGGTTCTTTCCTGGCTTATTATCAGCTTTAGATTGTTTTTTATCTTTTTCCTGTACAGCCTTTTTACCTGATTTTTCAGTCTTATTATTGTCAGCCTTCTGATTTTTATCTTCTTTTGTATCAGACGCATAATACTTATCAAAGTTTTCCATATTGTTCTTCTGTGTAAAATAATCAAAAACTATGTTTAACTCTTCTTCTGTAAGTACAGTTGTCTGCTTTTTAGGCTCTCCACCTACATACTTACTCAATACATCTATTACTTCTTTATTTGTTACACCTAAGTCGCTTGCAACCTCTCGCAATTTATATTTTATCATCATAAGCAACTTACCTCCTTATTCGTTACCTGTCAGTTTAACTATCTTTTCAGCAAATCCTGTATCATTTATCGAAATTACAGCAGCCAATTTTCCTAATGCACTGCTTATTTGCTGTTTCTCCTGCAATAACTTTATTATTTTAACATTACCTTGCACGGCTTTTTCAGATATTTCTTTTTCTGTTCGTGGTGAGATATCTGATGCCAAAAGAATCAAGCAGGATTCGCCATTATTTATTTCTTCGGCAACCGCAGCGTTACCTATGGTCATTTTACCCGCTCGTCTGCACAATCCTAAAAAGGACAATAGTTTGTCATTACTCAAAGTTCTTCATACCTTCTTCCAGTTGAACATACACCTCATCAGGAATTTTACAAGCAAAGGTTCTTTCAAGTCTGCGTGCCTTCTGTGCCTTGTGCAAACATTCTATGTTGTTACACACATAAGCTCCTCTGCCGGGCTTTTTCCCTGTGGAATCAAGGGACACCTCTCCCTTCTGCACAATTTCACCGTTTTCATCCTTTTTATCGGGAGCTTTTACGATTCTTAAAAGTTCCTTTTTAGGTTTCATTTCCATACAACCTGTGCATTTTCTCAGGGGTATTTTCTTTTGTTTCACATTACCACTACCTTTCACAGATTAGTGCAAAAGCTATTTTCTTACTCCTCTGTTTCCTCAGACTCTTCAAAAGCATCCTCGTCAAACTCGTCGCTTTCAGCCTCGTCTGTAAGCTCATCTATTTCATCAGCCTCTGTTTCTGACTCCTCTGTAAAATCCTCATCAACTTCAATTTCAGTAGTTTCGGTAATCAGAACATCAGCCTCGTTATCTTCTGTATTTACCAGTACATCATCATCAGCAGGAACAAAATCGTCATCTTCTTCTCCGAAAAATCCGCTTTCGGGACGAATGTCAATCTTCCAGCCTGTCAACTTAGCAGCCAGACGTGCATTCTGACCCTTGTTACCGATAGCAAGTGAAAGCTGGCTATCAGGAACAGTTACACGGCAAGTTTTTGAACCGTCAGCTGCAACCTGAACTTTAATAACACTTGCAGGTGACAATGCAGCGGCAATAAACTTCTTTGGATCCTCATCATACTCAATGATATCGATTTTCTCGCCATTAAGTTCCTCTACAATAGTACCAACTCTTGCACCTCTTGTACCTATACAAGCACCAATAGCATCTACCTGCTTATCCTTGCTGAATACAGCAATTTTAGTTCTTGAACCAGCTTCTCTTGATACAGACTTTATTTCAACAGTACCATCATAAATTTCGGGAACCTCTGTTTCAAACATTCTCTTTACAAAATCAGGATGTGTTCTTGAAATAAGAACTCTTGGACCACCCTTTTCACGCTTCTGAACATCTGAGATATAAACCTTTACAAGCTCTCCCTCTGCCAGAGTTTCTCCTGCAACCTGCTCGCTTGCAAGCAATACAGCTGTTGACTTGCCTATTCTCACGGTTGCGTTGCCTGTGCGTGAATCTATTCTTTCAATAGAAGCAGTAACAAGTTCACCAATTTTGCTCTGGAATTCAAGCATTATCTGTCCTTTTTCGCCTTCATTGATACCCTGCTTAATAACATTTCTTGCGGCATTTACACCAATTCTACCCAGTGTCATTGTGTCCATTTTTATGCCTACATAATCACCAATATTTGCAATAGGGTTAATTTCTCTTGCCTTTTCAAGAGAAATTTCAATGTTATTATCAAATACTTCTTCAACTACCTCTTTTTGCAGGTAAGCGTCAAATATAGCATTCTCTTTGTCTATTACAAAATTCACGTTATCATTTCCGTAGTTTTTGCCTGCGGCAACTTCGATAGCCTTCTGAATCTGTGCAAACATATAATCCGCGGGAACTCCTTTATCCTGTTCCAACTGAGCAATAGCACCAAAAAGCTCTTTGTTATCCATTTTCCAAATCAACCTTTCTGTACAAACCTTTTTTATTTATATTAAAAATCAAAATCATCCAACTTAACCCAAACGCTGTCCTTTTTATTAAAAGTGACATCGCCATTGTCGGTCTTTACCGTACAACTTAGCTTGTTAGCAGATACAAGCACACCCTTGAACTCTTTGCCAACACCATCTATGGGTCTTATCATCTTAACCATAACATCAGAACCTGTAAATTGTTCAAAATGCTCCTGACGTGTAAGCTCACGCTCTACTCCTGGAGAGCTTACTTCAAGACAATAGCTTTTATCTATGGGGTCTGCAATATCGAGGGGTTCGTCTATTGCACGGCTTACCGCCTCACAGTCCTCAATAGTAATACCGTTTTCACTATCTATAAATATTCTGAGATACCAGCACGCTCCCTCTTTAACAAAGCGGACATCCCAAAGCTGTAAGCCCAGATTTTTAACATATGGCTCCACTATATCCCATACAGCCGTAACAGTGTTTTTTCCTGCCATAGTCTGCACTTCCTTTCTTTAATTACACAAACAAAAAGAGCGGGCTTCTAAATTCCCACTCCCTACCTTTTATATTTTATTTTTCTATAAGTAATTTTATCACAAAAATTCCCTGTTGGCAATAGTAAATTTATTTTGCAATTTCCAAACAAACAGTGGGCATATTTTTATATTTTATTCAAATAGTCCAATTATACTACAAATAATACTACTTTTTTCACTGAAAAAATTTTTCTTATAAAAACGTTAATTACAAAAGCATTAAAGAAATAAGCAATATAAAAAATTCAACAAAACTCTTTAATCCCGGAAATAAATGTTGTATAATAGATTATATTTAAAATTATCTGTATAAGGAGGGAATTATATGGGTGAAGAAACTAAAAAAACAAAAGTAAGACTTAAAATATGTGGAAGTCAATTTGTTATTACCGCTGATGAAAGCGAACAATATATTCAAAAAATCGCAAAAATGGTAGACGAGCGTGTAAAATATCTTGATGACAGCAACCCAAAGCTGTCTTTACAGATGGCAACTATTGTGGCGGCACTCAATTACTGTGACCAGTTAGAAAAGGAACGAGTAATAACACGAGAGCTTATAAAAAAAGCTGACGAGTGCGAAACAATAGCACGAGATTCAACATTAAGACTTAATAAACTGCTTACAGAAAATGAACAGCTCAGAGAAGAAAAGGCAGGACTTCACAGAGTAATAGCCGAACTGAAAGCCGGCACATATGTAGAAGAACAGCCATATACTGATGATTATACAACCGATATTCAGACAGAAGAACCAAAAAATTCTTCTTCCACTGTTTCGCCTGAACCACACAAATCAATATCTTCTCATATGCTGAACAGTATAAAAACAACGTCTGCAAAACTTGACAGTATAAAAAACTTTGAACAAACTGGAAATCAAACTATAAATAAAAAACTGAAGAATGCAAATATTTTTTTAAGCAGAGATGAATATGCAAGTGTTGTAACAGACGAAGAACATTTTAACCTTAATAACGAAAATGGCTGATATTATGAATAACTTTGAAATTTTGGCACCCGCAGGCTCTATGGAGGCTTTAACAGCCGCAGTGCGGTCGGGTGCTGACGCAGTATATATAGGAACTACCCGATTTGGAGCGAGAGCATCTGCAAAAAATTTCGACTACAATCAATTAAAAGAGGCTGTGGAGTTCTGCCATAAACGTGGTGTAAAAGTGTATCTTACAATGAACACTCTTATTACAGACAAAGAACTTCCACAAGCCTTAGAAACAGCACAACAAGCCTACAAACTGCCGATTGACGCAATAATTGTGCAGGACGTAGGCTTTGCAGATTTATTGCACAAATCAATGCCAAATTTGCACATACACGGGTCTACTCAGATGAGTGTACACACCCCTGAAGGAGCAAAATTACTTTACAATCTTGGTTTTACAAGAGTCGTGCTTTCAAGAGAAATGACCAAAAACGAAATTGCAGAAGTTGCAAAAAGCTGTCCTATCGAACTTGAAGTATTTGTACACGGTGCGTTATGTATGTGCGTATCTGGACAATGTTATTTCAGCTCAATTCTTGGAGGTAGAAGCGGAAATCGTGGACAATGTGCTCAAACTTGTAGACTTCCCTTTATGGTGGAAAATGGTACAGGCAATGACCTTAGTCTTAAAGATATGTCAATTCTTGAAAACCTGAGAGAACTGCAAGAACTAGGCGTTACCTCTGCTAAAATTGAAGGCAGACTAAAAAGACCTGAATATGTAGCCTCCGCTGTTAATGTTGCAAGACAATTTTATGACACAGGTACAGCAAATGAAGAAAGCTGTATACAATTAAAAAGTGTATTTTCACGTTCCGGATTTACAAATGGATACTATACAAACAATCGTGGTGCAGATATGTTTGGCACGCGTCAGAAAGACGATGTTATGTCTGCCACCACAAAGGTTCTTAATCAGATTCATTCAATTTATAAAAATGAATACCAGCGTATTCCTGTTGAAATGGAATTCATTCTTAAACAAAGTGAGCCTGCCAAACTTATTGCAACAGTTCTCAATGAAAATCCTATTAAAACTATCCCCGATAATGATGGTGTTACAGCTGTTTTCAAAAGTAGCAAACCATCAGATTTAACTGTTACAGTTACAGGTGATTTGGGAGAAAAAGCAATTAATAAGCCTCTTACAACAGAGAAAGCAAACACACAACTTTGCAAAACAGGTGGTACACCTTTTAAAGCTTTTGCAATAAAAAGCAGTATTGACGAAAATACTATTATTTCTATGTCATCACTTAACAATCTTCGCAGAACTGCACTAGATATGCTTACTCAAAAATTGATTGAAAATTACACAGCTTCACCTATTAAAAACGTAACTTTGTTACCTGAAAGCACAAAAAGCGAAAAACAGAATGTACCTTTGCGTGCTGTTTTCTCCGATTGGGAAATTCCACATCAATTTTCTCAGTGTGAACTGGTCTTTATTCCTGAAAATACACCTGCTGAAGCTATACGTCAGCTTATTGAAAAAGGTTTTAATATTGGTATAGAGATTTCTCCGGGAATGTTTGACAGAGAAAAACAGGTGTGTAAAAATCTTGAAAAAGCTAAAAATAACGGTATTACACACGCACTTGTAAACAATCTTGGTGCAATACCCCTGTGCAGAGAATTTGGAATGAACATTCATGGTAATTTTAGATTGAATGTTATGAACACTCAAAGTATAGATTTTTTCAAAAATCTTGGACTTGCTGATGTAACAGCTTCCTTTGAACTTACATTACAACAAATAAATTCACTTGGTGGAGAATTACCAACAGGAACCATAATTTATGGTAAACTACCTCTTATGCTTACTCGTAACTGTCCCGGAGTAAACTCCAAAACAAAAACTTGTGCTAAATGTGGCGGATTGGGTTATATTACTGACAGAAAAGATGTTAGTTTTCCGTACAAATGCAGTAATGGCTGTACTCAAATTTTCAACAGCGTTCCTTTGTATATGGGCGATAGATTAGAAGAAATACACTCCTCCGATTTTAATATTATGTTGTTTACCACCGAAAATACCGAGGAAAAGTTATATGCACTTAATTGCATAATAAATGGTACAAAAATTGAAGGAGGCCACACTAGAGGACTTTATTATAAAGGTGTATTGTAAATGAAATATTGAAAAACACAAATTATCAAGAGGGAAAATATATGGAATTGAAGATTAAAAAAGTAAGAAATAATGCAACCATACCCACAAGAGCTACCGAAGGCTCGGCAGGAATGGATCTTTATGCCTGTATTGAAAATCCTGTTACAATAAAGCCAGGTCAGCGTGTTACAATTCCAACCGGCATTGCTGTTGCATTGTCAAACAATCAATATGCTATATTTATATTTGCCAGAAGTGGTCTGGGAATAAAACACGGAATTTCACTTTCAAACGGAGTTGGTGTTGTTGACAGCGATTACCGTGGTGAAATTTGCGTTGGACTTATTAATCAAAGCGATAAATGCTACACTGTAAACCCAAAAGACAGAATTGCACAAATGGTAGTTATGCCTGTTTGTATACCAAATGTAACCCTTACAGATAATCTGGACACTACCCTCCGCAGTGACGGCGGTTTTGGTTCAACAGGAAAATAAATATAGAGTAAACAATTAAAAAACCTCCACAAACTAAGTTCTTACACTTTAGTTTGTGGAGATTTTTACTTTTATGTTATTTTCAAGCTCTGATTGCGTCTTTCATTTCTTTTACATAGTCATAAACATATGGTACACATTCTGTGCCATATTTCTCACACAATTTTACAATAGCACTACCAACAATAATGCCATCTGCATATTGTGACATCTCTTTAGCCTGTTGTGGAGTTGAAATTCCAAATCCAATAGCGGTTGGAACATCTGACACCTCTTTAACCAGCGATGTCATCTCTCCTACATCAGTAGTAATGTTCTGACGTACACCTGTAACTCCCATTGAAGAAACACAGTATATAAAACCTTCTGCTTCTTTTGCAATAGTTTTCACTCTTTCTTGTGAAGTAGGAGCAATAAATGAAATTACATCTATATCATATTTTTTGCAGTAAGGTACAATTTCTGTCTTTTCTTCAAAAGGAACATCTGGAACAATAAGTGCATCAATCTTAATCTCTGCACATTTTTTGCAAAATTTGTCAACACCGTAAACAAATACAGGATTCATATATGTCATTATAGCTAGAGGAACATCTGTTTCCGCTCTAACCTGAGCAATCATATCAAAAATTTTATCTGTTGTTGTACCTGCTTTTAATGCACGTTCGTCAGCTGCTTGAATAACAAGCCCCTCTGCAACAGGATCAGAAAAGGGAATTCCTATTTCTATAAGGTCTGCTCCTGCATTTGCCATTGCAATAATAACATCTTTGGTAACATTAAGGTCAGGGTCACCTGCTGTAACAAAAGGTATAAAAGCCTTACCGTTCTCAAAAGCCTTAGCAGTATTACTCATAAATATCCTCTCCTTTATATCTTGCGATAGCGGCAACATCCTTATCGCCACGTCCTGAAATATTAACAACCATAATTTTATCCTTACCAAGAGTTGGTGCCAGCTTTATTGCGTGTGCAACAACGTGGGCACTTTCTATTGCAGGAATAATTCCCTCTGTTCTTGATAAATATTCAAAAGCCTCCACAGCTTCATCATCAGTAACAGGTACATACTCTGCTCTGCCGATATCTCTCAAGTGAGCGTGTTCAGGACCAATACCGGGATAATCAAGACCTGCTGATATTGAATAAACAGGTGCAATCTGTCCGTATTCATCCTGGCAGAAATATGATTTCATACCATGGAATATACCCTTTGAACCTGTTGCCATAGTAGCTGCTGTATAAGGAGTTTCTGCACCCTTACCGGCAGCCTCACAGCCAATAAGTCTTACTTCCTTATCATCTATAAAGTTATAGAAAGCACCAATAGCATTACTTCCGCCACCTACACAAGCCATTACAACATCAGGCAGTCTACCCTCTTTTTCTATCATTTGTTCTTTTATTTCCTTACTTATAACACTCTGGAGATCACGAACAATAGTTGGGAATGGATGGGGACCCACAGCAGAACCAAGTACATAGTGAGTATCATCAAGTCTGTTGCTCCACTCTTTCATAGTTTCGTTAACTGCATCTTTAAGAGTCATAGTACCACTTGTCACAGCCTCAACCTCTGCCCCAAGCAAACGCATACGATATACATTAAGAGCCTGACGTACAGTATCTTCTTTACCCATATAAACCTTACATTCCATACCCATCAATGCCGCAATAGTTGCTGTTGCCACACCGTGCTGACCTGCACCTGTTTCTGCAATAACTCTTGTTTTGCCCATCTTTTTAGCAAGCAGACACTGACCAATAACATTATTAATCTTATGAGAACCTGTATGGTTAAGATCCTCTCTCTTAAGATAAATCTTAGCACCACCCAGATCCTTTGTCATCTTTTCAGCATAATATAGTCTTGATGGTCTACCTGCATATTCGTTCAAAAGCTCTGTGAGCTCCTTTTGGAACTGTGGATCATTCTTATAGTAATTATAAGCCTCTTCAAGCTCTATTACAGCATTCATAAGTGTTTCGGGTATAAACTGTCCACCCAAATCTCCAAATAATCCCTTTGACATTTATTTTGTCCTCCTAACCTCTTCTATAATAATCTTAAGTTTATTTTTATCTTTATATCCGCCTGTTTCTACACCACTGCTAAGGTCAACACAATATGGATTAACCTGTTTTATAGCCATAGCAACATTTTCACTATTAAGCCCTCCTGCAAGAAAAAACGGCTTTTTAAGTTGTGGAATTATATCCCAGTTAAAAGTTTTTCCACTTCCGCCATATTCACTTTCGGAATATGCATCTAAAAGAAGATAATCACAATCCAATTTTTCTGCCAACAAAACCTGTTCTGTACTTTGTACACGCACTGCTTTTATAATAGGTTTATCTGAAAGTTCTTTCATCTTTACAATATAGTTTTTATCTTCATCACCGTGGAGTTGAATAATATCAATTATATTCCTGTTACATAAATCTAAAATAAATTCCACTGGTTCGTTCACAAATACACCCACAACCTTTATATTGCTATTAAGTTTTACTTTTAACTTTTCAGCCTGCTGTGGTGTTATTTGACGTTTACTTTTTGAAAAAACAAAGCCTGCAAAATCGGGTTTGTGTCTGTTGACATAATCAATATCACATTCACGTTTAAGTCCGCATATTTTAACCAGGCTCAAATTATTTCACCACCCTTCAAATTTTCTAACATTTCTTTTTTATTATTACTACGCATAAAGGTTTCGCCGATAAGAACAGCATCAATTTTCGCCTTTTTCATCATTTTTATATCCTTTGCGGTTTTTATTCCGCTTTCTCCTACAAATATAATATCATCTGAAACCAAATTACGCAAGTCAATACAATTATTTATATCAACATTAAAATCATTAAGATTTCGATTATTAACACCTATAATTCTCGCACCTGCTTTTACAGCTGACTCAATCTCAACAATGTTATGTGCTTCTACCAACGCAGACAAACCAAGTTCATCACAAATTTTTATATACTTTTTAATCGTTTTGGTATCAAGTAACGAACATATAAGCAATACAGCCGATGCTCCCAGAACTTTAGCCTGATAAATCATATATTCATCAATAGTAAAATCTTTACGTAAAATCGGAATGTTTACCAACTTGCTTATTTCGTTTAAATATTTATCACTGCCCAAAAAATAATCTGTTTCTGTAAGAACAGAAATTGCACTTGCACCTGCCTGTTCATATTCAACTGCTATATCTTTATAAGGAAATTCTTCTGCAATTACCCCCTTTGAAGGAGATGCCTTTTTTATTTCACATATAAAAGACATTCCCTGCTTTTTCAATGCCTTTTCAAAAGGAAAACCGGTGTCCAGATTCATAGCTAGTGCCATAGCCTTCATTTTTTCTGATGAAATTTCCTGTTTATTTTTTTCAACCCTCACCCGTGTGCAATCCGCAAGAATTTTAAGAATATTGTTGTTCATTTTTACACCTCATTGGTAGCTTTTATAAATTCTTCCAACTTTGCTTTTGCCTTTCCGCTGTCGACAGTTTCTTTAGCAAGTTCAATTCCCTGTGCTATGCTATCAGCTTTACCTGCAATATAAAGTGCAACACCACTGTTTAAAAGCACAACATCTCTTTTTGCACTTTTTACACCACTAAGAATCTCCAAAGCTATTACTGCATTTTCTTTAGCATCACCGCCAGTTAAATCTTCTTTTTTGCAAAGATTAAAACCATAGTCCTCAGGGTTTATTTCAAACTTTGTTATATCTCCGTCTTTAATTTCGCAGGCTGTGGTTTTTGCAACTAATGAAATTTCATCTATTCCATCCTGTCCGTAAACTACCATACCTTTTTTTACTCCCAGATTTTTCAAAACCTGTGCCATTGGTTCAACCAGACTTTCACTGTAAACACCCATAAGCTGTATTGTTGCAAAAGCAGGATTTGCAAGTGGACCAAGAATATTGAAAATTGTACGGGTACCGATTTCTTTTCTTACAGGAGCCGCATATTTCATTGATGAATGGTACATCTGTGCAAACATAAAACACATTCCTGTTTTTTCAAGAACCTGTGCATTTTCTTGTGCAGAAATATCCAGCTTAACACCAAGTTTCTCAAAAACATCTGCCGCACCGCATTTACTCGAAACACTTCTGTTGCCGTGCTTTGCTGTTGGAACCCCTGCGGCAGCAGTTACTATTGAAGAAACAGAAGAGATGTTAAAAGTAAAAGACCTATCGCCACCTGTACCTACAATTTCAAGAACTTCACCATTATGTGTCAAATGTGTTGCAACCTTTCTCATAACAGATGCACAGGCTGTAATTTCGTCAATAGTTTCACCCTTCATTCTTAAAGCAGTAAGAAATGACGACATTTGTGCATTTGTTGCCTGCCCTGTCATAATCTCCTGCATAACTGCTTGAGCCTCTTCAAAGGTTAAATTTTCTCTATTAATTGCCTTATTTATTGCTTCTTTAATCATAAGTTAATTACCAACCTTTCTAATAAAATTTTCAAGCATTTTCTTACCATTTGGAGTAAGTATGGATTCAGGATGAAACTGTAAACCATATATTTCATAATCTCTATGTTTTACAGCCATAACCTCACTTTTTTCGGTATCTGTTGAAGTTACCTGAAGTACACTGGGAATTTCTGATGCAACAAGAGAGTGATAACGTGCAACTTTTTGTAAATCTTCCATACTATCAAAAATTTTACACGTTGTATCAACTTTAACTTCACTCTGTTTGCCGTGCATTAGCTTTACAGCGTGACCTATCTTTGCACCAAACACCTCACATATAGCCTGGTGTCCCAAACAAACTCCCAGTATAGGAAATTCACCTTTCAGTTCTTTTATAACATCTTCACATATTCCTGCGTTTTTGGGATAGCCGGGACCGGGTGAAAGAATGATATGTGTAGGCTTAAGCTGTCTTATTTCATCAACGGTGATTTTGTCATTTCTTACAACCTTTATGTCATCTTCAATACTTCCTGCAATTTGAACAAGATTATAGGAAAAACTGTCGTAGTTATCTATCAGTAATATCATAACCTTCTCCCTCTTTTCTTACGGAAGCTCTGCTGTTGAAGCTGATTTTACAGCATTCATTACAGCAAGTGCCTTATTGTAGGTTTCAAGATATTCAGACTTTGGTACACTGTCAGCAACAATTCCTGCACCAGCCTGAATATAAACCTTATTTCCCTTTTTCACAGCCATTCTTATTGCAATGGCAACATCTAAATTTCCATTAAAATCAATATATCCCAAAGCTCCTCCGTAGATTCCACGTGGATACTGCTCAAGTTCCTCTATAATCTGGCAGGCTCTTATTTTTGGGGCTCCCGAGAGAGTTCCTGCTGGCAACACAGCTTCAACAGCATCAAATGCGTCTTTATTATCACGAATATCTCCCTCTACCTCAGAAGCTATGTGCATTATCTTGGAATATTTATTTATAACCATATACGATGTTACGTCTACTGTATCTATTTTTGAAATTCTGCCAATATCATTTCTACCTAAATCAACAAGCATATTATGCTCCGCAAGTTCTTTTTCATCATTAAGTAAATCTTTCATCAGCTGTTCATCTTCCGCCTTATCTTTACCTCTTGGACGTGAACCTGCAACCGGATAAGTTGAAAGTCTTCCATTTTTCAGTCTTACTAAAGTTTCAGGAGAAGTACTTATAATCTCATTTCCGTCACACATCATATATACCATATATGGAGAAGGGTTTGTAATACGTAAAACTCTGTAAGCATCAATCAAACTTCCCTGATACTCTGTTTCAAAACGTCTTGAAACAACACACTGAAAAATATCACCATCAAAAATATATTCCTTTATTTTTTCTACCATTTCACAGAACTCTTCTTCTGTCATATTGGATTTAAACTCTACGTTGTTGTAAGTTTTGGTTTTAGGCAGAGGTTTCTGTTGAGTTATTATTGAAATAATTTTTTCAATATCATCGCACGCCTTTTTGTATTGACATTCAACGTCATAAGTTTTCATATTTACAATTACATTAATTTTTTGAGTAAGATGGTCATATGCAATTACCTTATCAAAAAACATAAGGTCAAAATCATTAAATTCACTTTCTCTTAGCTTTAAAATAGTTTCTGCAACAGCTATCATACTATATCCAAAATATCCTACCAAACCACCTGTAAAGGGTGGTATATCTTCAAATTTAGGAGTTTTGTAATTGCTCAAAAACTCTCTGACTACATCAAAGGGCTTGGAAGTAACTACCTGTTTTTCACCTTCGCCCTCAATAGTTAGCTTTCCGCTTTTATAGTAAATTCTTGACTTAGGGTCAAATCCTATAAATGAATATCTGCCCCACTTTTCTCCACCTTCTATACTTTCAAGCAGATAAAATCTGTTGGATATGGCTGATATTCTGCGAAGAAGTGTAATAGGTGTACTTATATCTGCGTAAATTTCCTTTGTTATAGGAATAACATCGTAATTTTTAGCAAGCTCTTTTACACTTTTAAGCTCAGGTTTAAACATTTAAAACTCCCCTTTCTGAAAAAAATGAAAATAAAAAAAGCCTTTATCCCTAAATAAAGGGACAAAAGCTTATACTTCTGCGGTACCACCCAAATTGACGATAAACGCCCACTCATCACGTACTAACATACGCTCCTTTTTTAACGATAAGGTAACCGTCAACGCCTACTTTAAATGTAAAAAACATTTATTTTGGGTTGCCCTCACAGGTCCATTCACAGGTTGCGGACAATCTTGCTCTCACCAAACGCAAAACTCTCTTTGTGTCGTTATACTCTGCTACTTCTCCTGCTCACAGGTTTGAAATATTCTTTATGTTAGCATTATATACCTGTGTTTTTATATTGTCAATAAATTTTTATAATTTTTTTGAAAATATCCATATTTTGGTAGCAAACAGTCTTGTTATTCATTTTTTCCCACAGTTGACAATTAGTTGATGATAAAATACAATATAGTTAAAGAATTATTAAACAGTGTTCAAAATTTAAACATTGTTTAAATTTGTAAAAAAAGGTGAATAAATGGGACGAGAACGACAGACACAGAAAAATGAAGCCACACGCAAAGCTATTATTGAAACTGCTATTTCAATAGGACTTGATGAAGGCTTTGATGAGCTTTCTATAAGAAAAATTACTGACAGACTTGGCTATTCTTCGGGTATTGTTTACCACTACTTTAAGGATAAACAGGAAATACTTGATACAATACATAATCAAACAAGTATGGAACTCAAAGAAACAATAGATATGTGCATAAAAGAGGGCAGAAGTTTTACCGAAAACACAGAGCTGGTTTTTAAAATGCTTTCTGAAATATCCATACATCAACCTGATATATTCAAGCTAATTTTACTAAATAGATACTCACACAAAAGCTATTCAACAGAAATATGGCTTGATATGATAAAACGTTGTATTGAAATGGGAATAAAATCTGGTGAGCTTAGAAATATTGATGTTGAAACAGCCTCATATATTATGCTTAATTCATTTTTAGTTGCACAGATGATTATAAATGAAAAAGAAGGCATAGAAAAAAACAAAATTGAGCATATTTTTGAAACAGAGCTGGATATAATTCTTAACGGATTATTAAATAAAAAAGATTGAAGGAGAACTGAAAATGGACATTATTTTTTGGGTAATTTTGATAGTTGCAGTGGTATTAATCTCTTTGACTGCAACGATCTACTTTTCTGCAAGATATTTTTTCAAATTTACAATTCTGAGAAAACCCACTGCAACATTGGATAAAAATATTAATGCCAACACTGACTGGAACAAACATCTTGATTTCATACATAAACGTAAAGATTGGCTGAAAGAAAAGAATACTGAAGATGTGTTTGTAACTTCAGACGATGGTCTTAAACTGCACGGTACTCTGCTGGAATGTGAAAACAACAATAACTGTGTAATTTGCTTTCACGGCTATACAAGCAAAGGTACAAACGAATTTGGTGCAATGGCTAAGTTCTATTATCAGCAAAACTTTAACATAATTATGGTAGACGAAAGAGCTCACGGTGATAGCGAAGGAACCTATATTGGGTTTGGTGTTCTTGACAGAATGGACGCATTAAAGTGGATTGAATATGCCATAAATCGTTTCGGAAAGGATGTAAATATATTTCTTCACGGAATTTCAATGGGCGGTGCAACAGTGCTTATGACAAGCGGATTAAATCTGCCTTCAAACGTAAAAACAATTATTGCAGACTGTGCATTTACAAGTGCTTATGATGTTTTTTCACACATTTTAAAACGTGACTACCATATTCCTAAATTTCCTATTATGAACGTAACAGAGCTTATGACAAAACGCAAAGCAGGCTACGGATATAATGACGTAAGTACTTTAGAAGAAGTTGCAAAAACAAAAATTCCTATATTATTTATACACGGTGAAAAAGATGACTTTGTTCCTGTATGGATGAGTGAGGAAAATTATAAAGCCTGTAACTCTGAAAAAGAACTGCTTATCGTAAAAAATGCCGATCACGCAGAGTCATATTACCTTGATAATGAAATATATGAAACTGCAATTAAAAAATATATAGAAAAATACACATTGAACACACCAATGAACCAAAATAAAAATTAACATAAAACAGCAATCTATCATTTGTGAAAAGTAGTTGAAAGGAGAAAATTTATGAATTCAGAAAAAAATCTTTACCCCCTTACCCCAGCACAAAAATTGCATTACTATACAGTGCAATTTTGCCCACAAAAGCAAGTACTTAATATAGGTACCAGCCTTACAATAGAAAGTGATATAGACTTTGATGTATTAAAGGAAAGCATATATGAAGCATACGACAGAAGTGAATGTATGAGAATTCGTTTTTGTCAAACAGAAAACGGAGAGGTTATGCAATATGTTGCACCAAAAGAAGAACGTGACATTCAGTTTTTTGAATTTTCTCACTGGCAACAGGAACACGCTGAAAACGAAATGAAAAACTGGACATCTGTACCATTTGAGCGATTTGACAGCCCAATGAACAGAATTGTTATGATTTCTATGCCTGACGGCTTTAAAGGTATTTATATGGTAGTTGACCATATGACAATGGATGCACAGGCTATCGTTATGTTTTTTAAAGATGTTATCCAGATTTATTGTAGCAAAAAATACGATACAGAATATCCCAGACCACTGCAATCATATATAAAGGCACTGGAAAAGGATTTAAAATACATCTCCTCTAAGACGGCTCAGAGAGATAGAGATTACTGGAAAAATGTTATTGAAAGCTCAGAACCTCTTTACTCAGATATTATGGGAGAAAACAAACTTGAACAGGAACGTATAAGCCATAACAACCCCAACCTGAGAGCTGCAACAAACGGAATACCTGAATGTGACGCAGAAATTGCTCAGTTTCACCTTGAACCCAATCCGTCAGATGTACTTGTAAATTTTTGCCGTGACAACGAAATTCCAATGGCATCACTGTTGTTAATGGCTATGCGTACATATTTACAAAAATTCAATAACAATCAGTCCGACATCTCAATTCAGAATACTGTTTCAAGACGTGCAACACTGTTGGAGAAAAATTCCGGAGGTACAAGAGTTCACTTCTTCCCTTGCAGAACTATTATAAATTCTGATGAAACCTTCCTTGAAGGATGCAGAAAAATCCGTGACAGTCAGAATCAAACATTTCGCCACGCAAATTTTGACCCTATTGAATTTAGAGCATTGCTTTCAAATTACTATCATAACGAGCCTGGTCAAGCATATGAACCTATGAGCCTTACCTACCAACCTCTTTCTATGCGTTCAACAGATATGCCTGACATACGCTATAAATCTAACTGGTATTCAAACGGTGTGGCAGCACAAAATCTTTATCTTACAGTAATGCACCGTTCTCTTGACAATGGTCTTGATTTTTGCTTTGAATATAAAAAAGCTAAATATAATTATGAGGATTTGCAAAAGGTATATTACTATATAACAAGAATTCTTTTTGAAGGTGTAAATAACCCTAACAAAACAATAGCCGAGGTTATCTCTAACACATAATCTCAAAAATAAACTTATATAAACGAAAGGAAGATAATGAAATGACAGGGAAGATTAAAGAGCTTATCACAAACTATGTGGAGGTATCTATTGAAGAAATTAACGAAAATTCCAAGTTTATTGAAGACCTTGGTTTCAATTCATATGACTTTATGAGTTTTCTTGGTGAAGTTGAGGATGAATTTGATGTAGAGATTGACGAAAGAGAAGCTGTGAAAATTCATACAGTTGGCGAAGCTGTGGAATATATTTCATCTTTACAGGATTAAGGAGTGCATTATATGAATAAAGTAACAGTAAAACCTACAAAAAGATACACGAATTTAAAAGAACTGCTTAAAGATGTTGCTTTGATGTACGGCGAGAGGGATGCATATCGTTACAAAAATAAAAAAGAAATCATTTCTAAAACTTACAATGATTTGCTTAACGACAGTATGATCTTTTCAAACGTGCTGAAAAGCCTTAACTTAACAGGCAAACATATTGCTGTATCAGGTGCCAGTAGCTATGAATGGATTATCACTTACTTTGGCACCGTAAACAGCAATAGCGTTATAATTCCTCTTGACAAAGAACTTCCTGCTGAAGATATTGCAGAGCTTATCAACCGTGCAGATGCCTCTGCCTTTGTATATGACAAAACTCTGTATGACAGAATAGAAAAAATTAAAAGTCTGTGTACAAAAACTGAGTTTTTTATAAATATCTCAGCCGAAGAAAATCAGAATAATGATATCGCTTTTTGGCAGCTTATGGCAAAAAACGAAGGTAGCTTTGACGTTGAAATTGACAACGATAAAATGTGTTCAATCTTGTTTACATCAGGAACAACAGGAAAAAGCAAAGGAGTTATGCTTAGTCACACAAATCTTACAGACAACGCAACCTGTATGGATATGGGTGAGGAAGTTGGCACAATTTCGCTGTCTGTTCTTCCCATACATCACGCTTATTGCTTTACCTGTGATATTCTTGCTTGCTTGTGTGGCGGAGTAACTTGTTGTTTCAACGATTCTATAATGCGTTTGGTTAAAAATATAAATCTGTTTAAGCCACAGATTATACTGCTGGTGCCTATGATAATTGAATCATTGTTTTATAAGATAAACGAACTGTCAAGAGCCAATCCTCAGGTTCCTAAAAAAGCTGTTGCAAAGCAGATTTTAGGTGAGTCACTTCACACTATATACAGTGGTGGTGCATATCTTAACCCTAAACTTATTGACAGCTTTGCAGAATTCGGAATAGATATTATCCAAGGCTACGGAATGACAGAATTCTCACCAAGAATAAGTGCTAATCTTAGAGGTTATTGCAAGCCTGAGTCAGTTGGTGTTCTTATTCCCGGCTGTACTGCAAAAATAGAAGACGGCGAAATTCTTGTAAAAGGCAAAAGCCGTATGCTTGGTTACTACAAAGATGAAGAAGCCACTGCTCTTGCACTGGATGGCGAATGGCTCAGAACAGGTGATTTAGGATATATTGACGATGATAACTTTGTTTTTATTACTGGCAGAAAGAAGAACCTGATTATTCTTGCAAACGGAGAGAATGTATCACCTGAAGAACTTGAAAATAAGTTTAACGGTTGGCTTGTTGCAAAAGAACTTATGATATACTCTGAGAACGGCAAAATCACCGCTGAAATCTATCCAAACAGCGACTATGTAAATGCAATGGGCATAAATGATATTGAAGCTGAACTTACAGCGAAGGTTGACAGTATAAATGCAGACTTACCGCTATATAAGCGTATTGTTAAAACAATAGTAAGAGAAACCGAATTTGACAAGACTTCATCAGGTAAAATCAAAAGAAAACAAAACAGCTAAGGAGAGATCACAATGAACTTTTGGGACGTTTTTGAAGAGGTAAAAAGAACCTTTATGTCAGCAGACATAAGCGACTATCAGGGACATCTTGCTTTGCAGGTTAATATAACAGGAGAAGGCGAAGGTAAATTTTACGCTGAAATTGACAATGGAACTCTCAGTGTTGAACCTTATGAATATTTTGACAGAGATGTAATGTTCACCGTTAATTCTCACGATTTCCTTAAAATAATCCACGGCAAAATGGATCCTGTTTTTGCCTTTACAGTTGGTAAGTTGAAAATAGATGGTGATCTAGGAAAAGCCCTTGAAATTCAAAGACTGGTTAATAAGGTTTGATTTAATACTAAACTCTATTCAAAAAGCAAAGGCATCACAGTAAACAAAACTGTGATGCCTTTGTTATACTATTTATCATTTTGATTTTCATCAGTAAACAGATTTTTTATTTCATTATAAATCTCTACAATCTTGAATTTATATTCATACTTATCTTTATTTTCTACAATATCTACCTGTTCGTTAGACAATACCTGTGATAAGTCATTTTCTTCCTCCGCAACAGAAAAACACATTGGCGGAAACATAACACACCACCAGTTCTTACCTGCTCCTTCACCTATTGTTATACGAAGTGCATCATATCTCCCAGCAGGTAAAGTAAAATTTTCGTACTCACGGGTATCAAAATAAAAATTCTTTTTTAGCTCTGCTTTTACTTCATAGTTATATCCGAGAGAATATACATATTCCTGTGCTATTTCTTCAATTTTATCCAAATTAGTTTTTGCTATATGTTCAGCCTCAACCTTGTTTTCTGCACAGCTTAATATATCCCCTGCCCTTTCAAGAATATAATCCCTTACCTTTAATTTCAACTGTTGGTCTTCAGTACTATCTGAATTTGCAAGAATATGAAGCCTTAATAAATGCTGAGGCATATCATCACACTGAGCCGTAAAAATCGTCTGAGTAATAATAAATGATAAAACAAATCCCACCAATACTGCTTTTGTAATTGTCCTCATAAAAAACTGTCCTTTCTTATGTAATTCTTTTCATCCATTAAAAATAAATTTCACCCATATTTTAACGGAGATTATTTATGACATAATTATGGACAGTTATTATATTTCTTATTCAGAATATATATATTAAATTTTAATTCTCTGCAATATGGCACCCATTCTTACAAGTGTAAGTTATATATACATCAGTGTAGCTTTTTTTTAAAATTTCAGCCGTATTTTCTGCTTGCTGACGATTTCTGTAAATACCATAAACCGTAGGACCACTACCACTCATTACAGCTTTAAGAGAGCCATTATTCTCCATTACAGCTTTTATTTTCTGTACCTCATCCAGCATAAGCAAACTATCAAAATCGTTGTACAATCCTTGCAAAAAGACTTTCTCATCTGATTTTTTCAATGCCTCTATAACAACTGTACTGTGCACAGTTGTTGAGTAAGGTTTGCTGTCAGATTTTTGATAAGCAACAGGTGTAGAAACATTTATAAGTGGCTTACACAAAAGAATAACATAATCTTCAAGAGAAAAAGTATGATCTGTTTTTTCAAGAGTAGTACCAATACCTGTGGCAAGCATTGTACCACCATACAGGCAAAATGGAACATCTGCTCCGATTTTCGCTCCGATTTTTGCCAGTTCGTCAACAGAAAAATTGGTACCGTACAGACTGTTAAGTGCCAACAGCACCGCCGCACCATCTGTACTTCCTCCTGCAAGACCTGCTTGTGCAGGTATATTTTTTTCAATAGCTATGTCTACATTACATTTAATATTACAATACTGAGAAAAGAATTCTACTGCCTTATATGCAGTATTACTGCTATTACAGGGTACAAAGGGTTTGTTGCATACAAGATTAATACCCTCTTTACTGCTCTTTTTAACAGTTACAATATCGCTTAAATCAACCGTCTGCATAACCATATCAACAGTATGGTAACCATTTGGCAATTTGCCTGTTATATCAAGAGTAAGATTAATCTTAGCAGGTGCAAATACCTTAATCATATAGGTTCCTCCCAAAACAATTTTCTTTCATTTTTATTTATTGTTACATTAGGGTTTGTTTAAAAACAGACAGTGCTTTTGATTTTTCAAACAAGCCTTAATTCAGCTCTTTTAAAAATTCCTCCATTCTGTCCAATGCTTCGTTTATATGCCTTATAGAGAATGAATATGAAACTCTTATAAAACCCTCTCCACACTCGCCAAAGGCATTGCCGGGCACAACCGCAACACTTTTAGAATGAAGTAACTTCATACAAAATTCCTCTGAACTAAGACCTGTGCTTTTAATACAAGGGAACACATAAAATGCACCTTCCGGCTCAAAACAACTAAATCCCATCTCTCTAAAGCGTTTTACAACCAAACGTCTACGCATATCGTATTCGTCACGCATTTTTTCAATATCTCTGTCACCGCTTTTCAGTGCCTCTATTGCCGCATACTGAGCTGTTGTAGGAGCACTCATTATTGCAAACTGATGCAGTTTTGTCATCATATCTGTAATTTCAGTGGGTGCAAGAGAATATCCCAATCTCCAACCTGTCATTGAATATGCCTTTGAGAAACCGCTGACAACCACAGTACGCTCTCTCATACCCTCTATTGAGGCAAAAGAAACGTGCTTTTTGTTATTGTATGTAAGCTCTGCATATATTTCATCAGAAATAACAAACAAATTATACTTTAATACAACCTCAGCAATTTTTTCAAGTTCTTCTTTTTCCATTATTGCTCCGGTGGGATTATTAGGGTACGGCAAAACAAGCAACTTAGATTTTGGTGTTATCATCTTTTCAAGTAATTTAGGTGTCAATTTAAAATTGTCATCTTCTCTTGTTTCAACAGCAACAGGGATACCGTCTGCCATCTGTACAAGAGGGTCATAACAAACAAAGCAAGGCTGTGGAATAAGCACCTCGTCACCTTCGTTAATGAGAGTACGCATAGCAAGGTCAATAGCCTCAGAACCACCAACTGTAACCAGACACTCTTCTTCGGCATTGTACTGCACATTATATTTTCTTTCAAAAAAAGTACATATCTCTTTTCTTAGCTTAGTCAACCCTTTATTAGAGGTATATTTTGTATTTCCTTGTTGTAAAGATGCTATACCAGCCTCACGCACGTGCCATGGTGTCTTGAAATCAGGCTCACCAATAGACAATGAAATAACATTTTCCATTTCACTTGCTATATCAAAAAACTTTCTTATTCCTGATGGTTTTACATTTTTTATCTTTTTGTTTATTACCTTACTATAATCTATCACAGCACAATACTCCTTTGATCATCCTCATAATTTTCATCAAAGAAAACCATCCCACTTTCTTTATAGGTTTTCAGTTGAAAATGTGTATTTGTAGACAAAACACCATCTAATGTAGAAAGTCTGCGTGCAACAAACATTGCAATTTCTGTTACACTTTCACCTTTTACCCAAACGAGTAAGTCAAAGGCACCTGCCATAAGATAAACTGTTTCAACTTCATCAAATGCCATAACCTGCTTTGCAATTTCATCAAAGCCTGTATCTTTTTTAGGAGTAACCTTAAGCTCAATAAGTGCGTTTGCACTTGCACCCTTTACTTTATCATAATCAATAACTGCTTTGTAGCCTTTTATTACTCCATCTTTTTCATATTGCTTAATTTGCTTTTCAATATACTCCTCAGGCTCGTTAAGCATTATTGCTATTTCCTTATAAGAAAGGTTGCTGTTTTCACTTAATATCTTTAAAATTTTATCCATTTATAACTCACTCCATATCCATAATAAATTATACTAAATTGTCTTTACATAATTATGACTAAGAAAGGCAATATTGTCCATTAGGTCTTGTTTGAAAATAAGAAAAGTACTGGATTTTTGTTACAAAACGAGTGATTTCAGGGCAAAAACTGCAGAAATACTGACATATTTCGAGGATTTTTAACGAAGAAATCACAATTCAGTGCAAAATACACAATATTTTTATTTTTCAAACAGCCTCTAGCTCTGTATAATTATATACCAAATTTTGAATAGTGTCCATAATAATAACACACTTGTTGAATAACTTGCCATTTTATGTTACAATTTATACAAAACTATCTATATTATCAGAGGGTTCTATGAAAGAGATTATAATTAAAAAAAATGATGCAAACCAAAGATTGGACAAATTTCTTACAAAGCGTTTTAAAAAAATGCCAAAATCCCTTATGTACAAATATATACGAACCAAATACATAAAAATCAACAATAAGCGTTGCGAAATCTCCACTATGCTTAAAGAAGGTGACATACTTAAATTATTCATAAAAGATGAATTTTTTGAAGATGAAAATGTAAATACCGAAAACTACGATTTTCTGAAAGCACCTGTAAAGCTGGATATTATATATGAAGATGAAAATATTATACTAATAAATAAAAAACCAGGATTAATCGTTCATCCGGACGAAAAATATCATTTTGATTCCCTTATCTCAAGGGTTCTACATTATCTGTACGAAAAAAAAGAATATAATCCAAAAGATGAAAAGGCTTTTGCACCTGCACTTGTAAACAGAATTGACAGAAACACAGGAGGTATTGTAATTGCTGCCAAAAATGCAGAAAGTCTGCGTACTCTTAATGCTAAAATGAAAACACGTGAATTTACTAAGCTGTATCTATGTATGGTACAGGGTAAGTTAAAAACTAAAGAAGGAATTCTCGGCGGTTATCTTACAAAAGACGAAAAGAAAAACAAGGTAACAATCCAGAAAAAGTCTACTGACAACAGTAAGCCTGTAAAAACAAAATACAAAGTTATTAAAGAAATTAAGGGAAACAGCCTTGTTGAGATAGACCTTTTAACAGGCAGAACTCATCAGATTCGTGCCCATATGGCATCCATAGGACATCCTTTACTCGGTGACAGTAAATATGGATACAAAAGAAAAGGAGATAATGATATTTACAAATATCAGGCACTATATTCCTACAAAATCACATTTAATTTTGAAAGTGATGGAGGAATTGTAGAATATCTCAACGGCAAAAGTTTTGAAGTAAATTTAAAAGATATATGGTTTATTTAATAAAGCCCATATTATTACATAGAAACAGAAGATTTCAGTTTTAATTGACTAACTTATCTTGAAATATTATAATTATTATAGAAATATAGAAATAAGGAAAAAGCTATGGTTTCAAATTTTTTAATTTTCTCCAATAAGCTTTGTTCATTATATTATAATTTATAATTTGTTGAACAATACATTTCTGAAAGAAGGTATATAAATGGAAAATTATTCAGAAACACAACAGAATGAATTACTTGACTCATCAATAGCTTCTAAACTTTCATCATTTTTTAAAGTAATAGGTGATGAAACCAGAGTAAAAATTATATATGCCCTTTCTAAAAAAGAAATGTGTGTAAATGAAATAGCCTGTATTCTTGAAATTTCACAATCGGCTATTTCTCATCAATTAAAACAATTAAAACTCGAAGGACAAGTTAAATCACGACGTGACGGCAAGAATATCTATTATTCTTTGGATGATCAGCATATTGTGGATATACTTAATCAGGCATTAAGCCATATTCAGCACAAAATGACTGAACATAATATATAAATGATAAATTTATAACTAAATATTATAAAATCTTTTAAACAAAACTGCACATTGTATAAATACAATGTGCGTAAGTGTGTTTTTTCACCAATATTATAATTAAGTTCATTAAAATATATTACCCATTGAATTTTTAAACAAGGCTTAGAATCAATGTTATATCAATTTCAATAAATTTTTAAAAATCTTTTGGGCAATATAAACATATGAATTAACTTTTTAACCTATATGTTTATGTTGTTTTTTATTTTCAGATGTTACAATTTTATTGGTGATTAAAATGATTAATTATGCGGCAATCGGCCGAAGAGTGAAATTATACAGAACTAAAGCAAATATCACACAGGCACAACTGGCTGAAAAGCTTGATATATCGGTAAGCTATATCAGTCAGATTGAGCGAGGCAATACAGAAGTTTCTTTAAAAAGACTTGAAGAGATTGCTAACATAATCAATGTAAAATTAGAAATTCTTGTTGCCGAAGTCGAACCGAATTCTACCGTTTCTGTTTTTGAAATAAGTGAAATGATAAAAGATTGGACACCGCAACAAATGGAAACATTACTAAAGATCATTCAAAATTTAGATGAATGCTTTCATTCTTAATCTATTAACCAAAAAGCTGTTGCATTATATAATATAGTGCATTCCACATTCTATGCTCCCCCTTTTTACCTCTTCCCGAGATAAAAAGATAGCGAATTTTCCCATAAAAAAGGGGGTTGCAGTAGTGTGCTGTATTATTTTGGGAGTGAACGGTATTCATCAATAATAAATTAACCGAGGTGAGTTAAAATTGTTGATTGCCGTATGCGATGATGAAAAACTGTTTTGCGATCAAACCAAAGATGCAATATATAGTTATTCAAATGAACACAATCTGAATATAGTAGTAGAAGTATTCTTTGATGGTGAAGAGTTGCTAAAAAGCAATGAAAAATTTGATATGGTATTTTTGGATTATCAAATGCCAAAAACTGATGGTCTGGAAACAGCAAAAGAAATACGAAACAGAAATATGTTATGCACCATTGTGTTTATTACCAGTTATTCAGAAATTGTATATGACACATTTCTGTACGAAACCTTTCGTTTTTTATTAAAACCTCTTAAAGTGGAAAATCTGTATGAGGCTTTGGACTCATACAGAAAAAAGATGGGTGAGCATTACCCTATTTCTGTAAATGTAAACGGCGAACACCTTAGCATTAACACACAAGAAATTGTGTATGTAGAAGCAGACGGTAAAAACAGTATAATAAGATTGAACGACAGCATAGTTTATTGTTCATACACCTTGTCTAAGGTCGCATCTCTACTACCAAATCACTGTTTTTTCAGAAGTCACCGTTCTTTTTATGTAAACTTTGATTACATAGAATCATATAATAAAAATACTATAAAATTCAGAAATGGCGAATATGCAAAAATCAGTCGTAATTTATTTACCGATTTCAAGAAAAACTTAAATATATATTTTAATGACAATAATATATGATGGCCGTGGTGAATTATGATAATATCCTATACTATTGAATTACTACTTACGCTTGCCAACAATTCTATTCTTCTTACGAAATTCTGCAACGGCAAATTTAATTATAAAAATCTGATATTATATGGAATTTTTCTTTTTGTACCAGCATATATACTCTTTTGTTATTATAATCAATACTTGCTTCTTACTGTATATTCTTTATTTAGCTATTCTCTTATAACAATAGACAACGTATCCAAAAAGAAAATAATATGTATATCAACATTTATACAAGGTTTTTCACTATTTACAACTGCTGTTACATTACTTGTAGTTAATTGTTTTTACAGCAATGAATTTGTAAAATATATGATTCCTATTATAATTAATGCCATTTTCACTTTCGTTTTGCTATTTGTAAAAAAAGAAAAACTGCAAATAAATGAGTTGATTGACTTTATACCTTTTTCATCGAAAATATATATGATTATATCAATTTATGCGGTATCATTAATTTCTATTGTGTTGGCATATGTCCCTGCTGATAATAGTTTTAAACGATGGTATATGCTGTTTGAAATCTTATTGCTGATTGTTATTGTTATCTTTATAGTTGCCTACCCTTTGCTTATTTCAAGTGTAATTTCCAAACAATATTACAAACGAAAAAGTGAGATAATTGGCAAACACATTGAGCAACAAGTAAAATACTATAAACAGCTTTCAGAAAATTCTATGAAATTACGTCAATTTAAACACGACTACAAAAATCAAATTATTGCATTGCAGGCTTATCTTGATAACAACCAAATTGAAAAAGCAAAAGAATATATCAATAAATCTTCTGAATTTCTATCAGATAAGACAGCATTTAAAACAGGGAACTATATTCTGGATTCTTTATTATCAGAAAAGACATCAATTTCAGAAGCTGATAATATAAAAATCGAATTTGAAGGCACATTTCCTTCTGAAGGAATAGAACCTACCGATGTCTGCGTTATATTCGGAAATGCAATAGACAATGCTATTGAGGCTTGCAAAAAGTTGGATAGTCAAACTAATATTAAACCTATTAAAATACGCTCTGTATTACATAACAGTCTTCTTCACATAGTTATTAAAAATCCCGTAGCAGAAGTACCAATAATTTATGACAATAGCATAAAAACCACAAAAGCAAATTCGGAAGAACACGGCATAGGCTTATATTCAATAAAAAAAACCACAGAAAAATACTATGGTGACTTTAACATACAATGTGTTAATAACGTATTTCTTTTAAGTATTTCTTTGTCATTGTCAACAAATGACCACAAAATATAGATATATAAAAACAAAACCGACATAATCATTCAAAAAAAGACTGATTATGTCGGTTTTGTTTTTATACTATTATCTAATATAAATTAGAGAACAGAAGGCAAAAGTCTATTTACAATATACATTCAAGCCTTTTCATAAAACAAAAATACAAGTCAGTGTGTGTTGATACAAAATATCAATAAAGGTATATTAGGATTAGGATAAGAAAAACTATATAGATAAAGAATATTCAGGAACTATACTTCATCCAATAAAAGTGCCTATTTTTATTGGATGAAATATAAAAAACAACACACACTGACCTAAAGACGGAACTGCTAAGTGATTTTTAACCACTCACTAACTTTTCCCGCTCAAAACAGTTCCGCTACAATCTCCCTTAAATTACACTATAAACATTATCACATAATTTTACGATATTTGTAAAATTATGGAGTGAACGGTATATTTAAGGGAGTGAAATGCACATTGATAATAAAAATCTATATCATCATAACAAAACACCCTATTGTAATCCAAAATTTCAGATTACAACAGGGTGTTGTATTACTTTACAAAAATATATTGTCGCAATTATAAAATGCCGTAGTAAATATCTGTATTATCGTCATAACCATCATTATCCTCATCAACAAAGTCATCAGGATAACCATCACCATCAGAATCAACGATATATGTATTTTCATCAGCTTCGGTAGCTTCAACAGTAGGAGCTTCCGTTGGTGCTTCTGTTAGTTCCTCGGTAGAAGCCTCTGTTGGTGCTTCTGTTAATGCTTCTGTTAATTCCTCAGTAGGAGCCTCTGTTATTACTTCAGTAGATTCCTCAGTGGTAATCTCTGTAACAGACTCTTCTGTTGTTTGCTGTGCTGTTACAGGTTCTGTTTGTAACTCAGTCGAAGTAACAGTTGTTGCAGGCTCAGTTGTTTTTTCTTTTGAAAAAGGATTAATATCCATACTATCTGCAACAAACCAAGCAATACCTCCAAGTAATAAAATAAAAACTATTACAAGAAAAATAATTAAAGGTTTTTGAGATTTTGCAGATGTACTGCTACTATCTTCTTCTGCTTCTCCATACTCGTCATCATATGAAGAGAGATTTTCACTGCTGTTAGAAGAAATATCAGTACTTCCATCTAAATTGTCAGAAGCACTTTCCTTGTTTTCCATATCTTCCGCATACTCTTTAAAAAGATTTCCGTAATCAGAACTAAACTGAGAATCATATTGCTGTGCCTGCTTAGCTCTGTCAATAATTCTGTCAGTTTCTTCATCTGTATCCATATCAAAGTTATCTCCAAACTGTGAGGCATATCTCTCTGCCTGATTACGCTTATTTACTGTCTGTTCTGACGGATAACCACATACAGGACAAAATTTTTCATTTTCATACTCGTTTCCACATTTATTACATTTCATTTTGAAATTAACCTCCGGTGACTTCTTACTTCTTTGCGGTAATTTTCTTTTCTGTACCGTTAAGCAAACGCTGAATGTTCTCTTTATGTTTTACTATAACACATACCCCTATTAAAAGTGTGAATAATGTTGAAATTATTACATAACTCAAAGAATGTGCATTATCTGCACCTAAATTCGGACGATAGTCTACAAAAAATGTAAAAGCAAACGTAGCAACAGGATAACACATAGCACAGATAATCGAACCCAGTGATATTATTTTGCTTACCAAAAAAATAATACCAAATAACAGTATAATAACAAGAAATACACGCCACTCAGCAACAGCCATAAGTGCAGCCGTTGTAACAACACCTTTGCCACCCCTGAACCCAAAGTAAACAGGGAACATATGACCTGCAATACAGCAAAGTCCAGCAAGATATTTACCATAGCAAACAAACTCTGCCGACTGAATATCATTTTGAGCAGTAATTAATGAAAATAAAAATCCGCCTATGAGTACCGCAATTATTGCCTTTATAAAGTCAAACACAATAGTGAATATTGCCGGTCCTTTACCTACTGAACGCAAAACATTTGTAAATCCTGCATTACCACTGCCCATTTTACGAATATCGCTGTTCTTGTCAACTATATGGGTTATTATTATTGCAAAATTTATACTGCCAAGCAAATATCCCACAATAGCCGCAGTTATTATCTGCCACCAACCGTTACTTAAAAAAGTTAAAAAACTATCCATAAATCCTCCTAAAATTATTTATCACCGCGTTCTCTTATAACAAAACGAATGGGTGTACCCTCAAGCCCAAAAGTTTCTCTTATTCTGTTTTCCAGATATCTCTGATAAGAAAAATGAAACAACTGTGCTGAATTTACAAAGCAAACAAATGTAGGTGGCTTTGTGCTTGCCTGAGTCATATAAAAAATTTTCAAACGTCTGCCCTTATCTGTTGGAGGCTGAACTCTTGCAACAGCCTGTGCAAGCAAATCATTAAGCGTACCTGTTTTTATTCTCATTGCATTAGAATTTGCAACAGCCTTAATCATTTCAAACAGTTTATCAAGACGCTGACCCGTTTTGGCAGAGATAAACACCATTGGTGCGTATGACATAAACGAAAAATCCTTTTCAAGGTCTTTTTTATACGAATTCATTGTGGTGCCATCCTTTTCGATAGCGTCCCATTTATTAACAGCTATAATACAAGCTTTTCCAGCTTCGTGTGCAAGCCCTGCAACCTTTGAATCCTGTTCTGTAAAACCCTCTGTTGCATCTATCATAATAACACACACATCACTGCGTTCAATAGCCATTTTTGCACGAATAATACTATATTTTTCAATAGCATCGTCCACTCTGTTTTTACGACGCATTCCTGCAGTATCTGTAAAATTGAAAATTCCATACTCATTTTCAACTGTGGTGTCAATGGAATCTCTTGTTGTGCCTGCAATATTGGATACAATACATCTCTCTTCACCTGTAATACGGTTAATAAGAGAGCTTTTTCCTACATTAGGTTTACCTATAACTGCTACGCTTATTACCTCACCGTCATTATCATCCCAAGCACTTTCGGGTATATGCTCAAACACAGCCTCAAGTAAATCACCTGTGCCGTGACCGTGAACTGATGAAACCTGTATAGGATCGCCAAGTCCAAGATTATAGAATTCATAGAATTCAGGCTCAGGAGCACCAATTTTATCACATTTATTTACACACAGTACAATAGGTCTGCCACTTTTCTGAAGCATTGTAGCAACTTCCATATCGGTTGCCACTAAACCACTTTTTAAGTCTGTTACAAGAATTATAACATCTGCTGCATCAATAGCAAGCTCTGCCTGTCTACGCATTTGCTTTAAAATTATATCGTCAGAATAAGGCTCTATTCCGCCTGTATCTATAATATCAGCTACTTTATCAAGCCACTCCACCTTGCCATAAATTCTGTCACGGGTTACACCAGGAGTATCGTCAACTATTGAAATACGCTCTCCCACCAGTTTATTAAAAAGAGTGGATTTACCTACATTCGGTCTTCCTACTATTGCTATAACCGGTCTTGCCATAAATTTTAACCTCCTTTATCTGTCAAGAATAACTCTCAGCAATTCTTCACCGTTGTTGGGTACAGCTTGAACTTCAATGTGCAAAGTATTCTTGACATCATCAAGTGACATATCATCAAGAAAAATGTCACCTTCACTTCTCAACATAACAGAGGGAATAATAAGCCTTTCGCCCAACTCTCTGTCTTTTAGCTGTGCAATTAAATCCTGACCTGTAACCAAACCGGATACATCTACACCGCCACCAAAAAAGTTATTTTTTATTCCTACTACATTTATTTTTACACTGCCGAATTTTTCGGTAATGTTCTTCATCAAATTTTGCATAAATTCTGAAACACCTGTACCACAGGCAAGTGTAACAGTTATATCCTTATCAACTTCGCTTTCGTCATCTAGAGCATATAAAAGTTCGTCACGCAAAAGGGACATAAGCCCTACACCATTATCCAGTTGATCAAAATCCTCATAATAATCAACATCAGGAATCTCACGCTCTGCCTTTAAAAAGAATTCGTCAGAGGCAAAAACAATTCTATTGCCATATTCTTTTTTGAATTTGTCGCCGTATCTTTCAATTAAATCAAGTGTTGCTATTGCTGTTTCTTTTGTATACTCGGTCAACGGATACAAACCTTCACGATAAGCTGTAAGACCAACAGGTACAACAGCAATACATTCAACCGCAGGATACAGCTTAACCAAATCTGTAATTGTACGTTCTAGTTCTGCCCCATCATTAATTCCTGGACAAGAAACAATCTGACAGTTTATTTTTATTCCTGCCTGTGCAAATTTAGGAATAACCTCCAGTGCTTTTCCTGCAAAGCGGTTATTCATCATTTTACATCTCAATTCAGGATTTGTAGTATGCACAGAAATATTAATAGGGCTTATGTGCATTTTTATTATCCTGTCAATCTCGTGTTGTGAGAGATTAGTAAGAGTAATATAATTTCCAAAAAGGAATGAAAGTCTTGAATCATCATCCTTAAAATACAAACTTTCTCGCATACCTTTAGGCAACTGATCAATAAAACAAAATATACATTTATTGCGACAGGAATGTTGTTTATCCATAAGATAGGTTTCAAATTCCATACCTATCTCTTCATATTCACCCTTGTGTATTTCTACTGTTCTTTTATTTCCATCTATATTTTCTATTAAAAGTTTAACTTCACGGCTGGTCTGATAAAAACGGTAGTCAAGAACATCTACAATTTCATTTCCATTAATCTCCAACAATTTTTCACCAGGTAGAATACCTGCTTTCATAGCACGGCTATTATTGTTGACGGATTTAATTTTTACTGCCATTTTCACCATTCCTTACTAAATATATGCCATATTATATAAATATACATTCCGCTATTGAACTTTTATATTATAGCTTATCTCAATAAACATATACATAATTATTTTACCACAAACAATCTTAGTTTTCTACATAAACCGCAAAAATAAGGGAGGATATTAAAATATCCTCCCTTTAGTATCAGTAAAATCAGATGTCCTTCTTAATAACTTCTCTACCGTTGTAAACTCCGCAAGCACCGCAAACTCTGTGAGGTGTTTTGTACTCGCCACAATTAGGACACTTAACAAGAGCGGGAGCTTCCATTTTCCATACTGTTGATCTTCTCTTATTCTTTCTAGCGTGAGATGTTTTTCTCTTTGGTACTGCCATTTTAAGCCTCTCCTTGTTACAATAAAGTTATTTTTTGAACGCCGATGGTTCTTAATCTATAAGTTGTTTCAGAGCCTCTAAACGAGGATCTATCTCTTTTGCAGAGCAACCACAGTTTTTTTCATTCAGGTTTGCACCGCATTTAGGGCAAAGCCCTTTACAATCATCACTGCACAAATGCTTTGATGGAAGTTCCAGAACAATATCTGTTCTTAACAACTCGTCCACATCTATGGTGTGATCGGGAGTTTCGATGTAATCGTCATTTTGGTCACCGCTTAGGGATGTAACCAAATAATGCTCAAAATCATAATACATCTCTTTGGTTACGTCGGCTCCGCAACGATCGCAAGGCTTTTGGTAGTTAAAGCTAGTTGCCAGAGAAAGCCTAACTAACCCTGCTCGATTTTCTGCCTTTATATCTGCTTTTACAGGTGATACAAATGGACTTGCACCACTTTCATTAATATCAGACATACTGAATGAGTATTCTTTATGCAGAACCGAACCCTCGTTCAGAAAAATATTTTTCAAATCAAGAATCACGTCAATGCACCTCTCACCCTGTATAAACAATACAGGCAGTTTCAAAACACTTATAATATTATACCTTTGCAGTCTTATTTTGTCAAGAAAATTTTAATCAAATTTGTCTTTGGGCCGACTCAAATTATTTATTTTCTGTCTTTTCCTTAGGCTTTCTTGCATCACAGTATTCACATACAAGATAGTCACCGTTCTCCTTGAATTCCTTAGGCATATATGGCTCTGTATGTGTTATACATCTGGGATTAACGCAACCACCCTCATCAATAATCACCTTACCTCTTGAATATGTATATTTAGCATCCTCAAGAGTAAGAAGTATAAGTGCCATTCTTGCATACATTCCGTAAACTGCCTGTTTAAAGAAAACACATCTTGGGTCGTCATCAACCTCAACATCAATTTCATCAACTCTTGGTAGTGGATGAAGAACTTTCAAATCTTCCTTACCAAGTGCCAGCTTCTCTTTATCAAGTACGAATACACCTTTCTGTGCATGATATTCTTCTTCACTTGCAAAACGCTCTCTTTGAATTCTTGTCATATACAGAACGTCCAAATCAGGCATAGCCTCCTGCAAAGTAGGAATCTCTGTGTATTCACAGCCATTTTTATCCATAATTTCTTTTACATATTCAGGAACACCAAGCTCTGGTGTAGAAATAAGTATAAACTTATTGCCTTCGAAATAAGACATTGTCTTTATAAGAGAATGTACTGTTCTGCCATTTTTTAAATCACCGCAAAGACCAATGGTAAGATGATTAAGTCTACCCTTTTCATTATGCAATGTTACCAGATCTGTAAGAGTTTGTGTAGGGTGCAGATGACCGCCGTCACCTGCATTTATAACAGGCACACTGCTGTATATTGATGCACCTCTGGCACTGCCTTCAAGAGGATGTCGCATTGCTATAATATCGGCATAACCACTTATAATCTTTATTGTATCTTTGAGGCTCTCTCCCTTTGATACAGAGGAATTCATAGGGTCGTCAAATCCGATTATTGAGCCTCCCAAACGTAACATAGCAGTCTGAAAGCTCATCTGTGTACGGGTACTTGGCTCATAAAAAAGAGTACCCATTATTTTACCCTTGCAAGCCTCGCTGTAATCCTGCGGATTTTTCATTATCTTTTCTGCAAGCTGAACTATTTCCTGCAAGTCAGAAAACGAGAGCAATTCAAGGTCGATAATATGATTTAACATTATAAACACCCTTTCATTTGTACTTTTATAATTTTAGCATAAACACGGAAAATAACAATACCTAAAACACAACTTTGTAGAATTTGGTTGAATGGTTATGGAATATACTGTCAATTAATTTAATTGTTTGTATATATTTTTATACACAAACAAAAAATGTGTTACCTTAAACATATCATAAAAATATATTTAAAGCAACACAATATATTATTCTATACTCTTTCTGTCACGAATCAGGTTACGACGTTGGCTCAAAGTACACCAATCGGCACGAATTGCAACATCACGCATACCAAATAGTTTAAAAGGAGCAATAGGTATTGTATACGGTACCCCAAGAACAGACTTACCACACATATTTACGGTAATTACACACCCCAACAGCACTATGCCCCATATTCCAAAAAATCCCCCTGTAAAGATAAACAATATTCTTAACACACACAACTGTGGGTACAAGCTTGGAATAACATAAGACGCTATTGCAGTAAGTGCCACAATCATAAGTGTGGGAGCACCTATAAGACCCGCACTTACGGCGGTATCACCTATTACCAACGCTCCAACTATACTTACAGCGTGTCCTAACGTTTTAGGTAATCTCAGACCCGCCTCTCGCATTATTTCGTACATAAAAAGCACAAGCAGTATTTCTGTAATCAAGCCAAAAGGGGTACTTCCTATTGAAACTGCCACTTTATTCAAAATCTGTTCTGGAAAAAGCTCTGGATTAAAAAGTGCCATTGCCGTATAAAGTCCCGGCAACAGCGACGCTATAAAAAAGCAGACATACTTCATCCAACGAATAATAGTAGCGTAGTAAGGCTTATAAGAATAGTCTCCCATTGTCTGAAAATTTTCAACAAACAGATATGGAATGATGAGAGCTGATGGAGTACCATCTATAAGAATAGCTATTCTGCCCTCATTGATTTTGCCACTTACTGTGTCAGGTCGTTCAGTCACCCCTACCCCACTGAAAAGCGAATGATCGTTCCCATCCTCCAGAAATGTAACAAGATAACCGCTTGCCAGCACTGTATCAAGGTCAATTTCATTCAGCTTTTTCTTCAGTTTTTCCAGGATACTCTCGCTTACGGCATCTGTAAGATAACAAAGACATATATCTGTTTTGCTTACACCGCCCACTGTCATTGTTTCAAACTTCAAATTGGGATTTTTTATCCTTCTTCTCAGTAATGTCATATTAATACGCAAAGGTTCTACAAACCCCTCACGACTGCCCCTTTCAGACACTTCACTTTCAGGTTCAGACACTCCTCTGAAGCTAAATCCCTGAACACCTATTGACAGTGCTTTACTGCAACCATCAATAAGCAAAACCGCAAAACCGGACATTATTAACTGCATTACAGATTCAAAGGTTTCTATCCGTGCAATTTCAGATGCAGATAGAACAGACCTTTCAACATACAAAAACAGCTCCATCTTTTCAACATCAGGATATTCACTATTGAGAAGTGGATTGATAACACTCAATGCCAGAGTTTCTTTATTGCACATACCCTCCATTGTAAGAATAGCACAGTGTACACCGTTAACCGTAAGATAACGTACAGTAAAATCTACCGAACCATTAAATTTACCGTTTAAATACTCAATATTTTTGCCAAGACTGTCGCTAATATATCTTACAGATGGCTTATTTACAGGCTTTTTATCATTTGGATAATAAAAATTTTTTATAAAATCAAAGGGATTTTTCACTTGCATCAGTCCTTTATTTTGTTTTGTGCAATTTTTTTAATTATATACTCTTTTCTAAAAATAAAACAGGCAACGTACAATGCCATCGCCTGTTAAAACAAATATATCTTTAAATTTGTACAAAAAATTTAAACAGCAAAGTAAATACAGAAGAAAAATCCATTTTATCTACAATATGGCACGCCACAACAGGATAATCCTTGAGTTTATCCTTTCCAATATAAAAAGTAAGTGTACCAATCTTATCTCCTTTGTTTACAGGTGCCTCTACTTCTTCTTTTACATCAAGTTTATAGGTTACTTCCTTACTTTTGCCTTTTTCAATTACAAAACTTCCGGAAATATTAGCCTGTGCTTTTAAGGTGGACTGCATACCATTTTTCACATTTATTTCAGGTATTTCTTCCTTAAAGCTGGGAGTATATACACAATAGTTTGCAAAACCATAATCAAGAAGTGCAGCGGCATCAGAAAATCTCTCTGTACCTGTTGCACTTCCCAACACCACAGCGATCAATGTCAAACCGTCCCGTGTAGCTGTGGCTGAGATACAACTGCCTGCCTGTGAAGTTGTGCCTGTTTTTAGTCCTGTAATTCCCTTATATGTTTTTAGAAGTTTATTGGTATTTACAATCTGAGTTTTTCCATCACGCAAATAATCCATCCATATAGAGGTAAATTCAAAAATTTCTTTATGCTTTATAAGTTCTCTTGACATAAGTGCAACATCATATGCAGAAGTTAGATGTCCTTCCTCGTCAAGACCATTACAGTTTTTAAAAGTGGTTTCTTTCATTCCCAACTCCTGTGCTTTTTGGTTCATCTTTTCAACAAATGCCTCCTCACTGCCCGATATTTCCTCTGCAAGTGCCACAGCGGCATCATTAGCACTTGCCACCACTGTTGCTTTTATAAGGTCGTGTACAGACATAACCTCTCCTTCTTCAAGCCATATGTCAGAACCTCCCATAGAAGCTGCGTGGGCACTTGCCGAAATATTATCTTCCATACGTATTTTACCCTCATCAATAGCTTCAAATACCAACAGTAAAGTCATAACCTTTGTTATTGATGCACAGGCACGTATCTGATGACAGTCTTTATCAAACAGCACTTTACCTGTTTCTGACTCTACTAACACAGCAGAAGGTGCCGTAATTTCGTCAACCGACACAGCCTGAACGCTGTAACTTCCACATAACAAAAAAACAATACAAAGTAATAAAGACAAAAGTCTTTTAGTCAGTTTTTTCATATTATTCCGCCTTTCCGTTCACAAATCCTTATATAAAATTTATGAACAAAGAGAGGAAACTATTCCCGAACCAATCAAGTCATAATAACCACAGGAGAAAGAATGTATTTTCAACAAATTAACAATACGTATACCCTGTTTTTATTTCAATCAAAATTCAATCTTCCGGATTCCTCAAGAAGTTTATAAAGCGTTGGAGATAGATTAAATTCATCAATTACACTATTCACCTGTGATAGGGCTTTAACTTTTGATTTTACCGACATACTACTTTTTTTAACTGCTCTTATAAGAATATTCTTGGGTGTATGGGCAAAGTCAACAAATTCAAGAAGTTGAGTTTTATAGCCACAACATTCTAAAAGGTTACCTCTTATTGCATCTGTGGTAAGTGCCGCAAAGCGTTCTTGTATAATACCATAGTTAGTGAAAATAGACAGATTTTCTGACTTTATCTGTGCATTAAGCTCATGTTGACAACAAGGAACAGAAAATATCATTTTTGTATTCCAGTTTATCGCATTAAAAAGTGCATAATCTGTTGCAGTATCACAAGCGTGCAATGTTATCACAATATCCACATCAAAATCACATTTATAGCCATTAATATCTCCAAGCTGAAAATGTAAATTATTATAGCCATATTTCTCAGCTGCTTTGTTACATTTTTTTATAACATCTTCTTTAAGGTCAAGTCCTATAATATTTACATTACGCTGTTTTATACAAGTAAAATAATAATATACAATAAATGTAAGATAAGATTTACCACAACCAAAATCAATTATATTAATTGTTTCCTTATCAAAATCTTTAACAGCATCATCAATTATTTCAATAAATCTGTTAATCTGGCGGTATTTGTCATACATAGAGTTGACAACCTTTCCTTCTTTTGTAAATACACCCATATCAATAAGAGGTAAAACGTTTGTACCTTCATTAATAATATAATTCTTTTTTCGGTTATGCTGTGAAACACTATGAACACAGGCTGTTGAAAGCTGTTTTCTTTTGTAAGATGGCTTACCTTTTTTTGAAATCATAATCATATGTTCAAAGCCATTGCTCCAACTATTAAGTTGTCTGTAACCACAACTCATTTTGTCAATACAAAATTTCTCTGTATGTTCAGGTTGTAAGTTCTCGTGAAAAACTTGCTTATCTGTATATTTTGATACCTGATAGTAACTACCCTTGTTTTCTATAATAATCTTTTTATACTTTGAATTTTTGTCCCCCTTGCTCAGGACAGTTTTAACAGGTAATTGTTCAAAAATTTTCTTTATATATTCTTCTATTTCGTTCATAATAATCTCTCCCATATTTTTATATAAACATTGTATCATATACATAAATCCAGTCAAGCTATCCAAAGGATTTTTATGATTTTTACCATATTTGTACTTTACTTATTAAAATTAAAGGTGTATATTTAATATATAGGTAATATTAGGAGGTGCAGACAAATTGACTAACCAAAAAGTATTTTTTTACAACACATTAAACTGGACAAAAATTTATGCTGTCTTTTTAAACTCAAAAAACAAGATAAAAATAGAGCTTAAACAAACTACCGGACTTTTTTATACTTGTAATGTTGATTCAGAAAAATTTGATTTTGTTTTTTTCTTAAATGAGTATGGTGTACACACTATGTATGTAGCATTCAATAAGTATTGTTTTATCTTCAGACCAAGTGGTTATACTTACAATGGAGTAATTTGTCTGGAGCCATTTATTGCAAACACTAATATAAGTGTTCAAACAACAAATATAACTTTTAGCTTTAGACAGGAACAAAATAAAATAATATATATATGGACACCCAGTGATTATAATCAAAATTTCAACAGTAAAAAATACGGCGTACTGTATATGTTTGACGGTCAAAATCTTTTCAATAACAATTCTACAATATATGGAAGCTGGCATATACCACAAGTTATGGAGCTTATTGGTAATTATATAGTTGTTGGTATAGACAATGGCGACCGTTACCGTGACCTGCAACTTACACCAAATATAGGAAAAATTAAAAACTGCTATGCAGAAATGTTTTCGTCCGGAGTAGGAATAGAATTTGCTGAATTTTTGGTAAATGTAATTGTTCCTTACATAAACAGTCACTATAATGTTTTTACAGATAAATCACATACTGCAATATGCGGTAGTTCGTCAGGAGGACTTGAGAGTTTTTATGCAGGTGTAGTATACAATAAGATTTTTGGAACACTTGGGTCATTTTCTCCTGCTTTTTCATTATATGAAAATTATGTATGGAAAAATTTTCTTAATAATATTGATGTAAAAAATATTCCAAAAATATATCTCTATTCAGGATATGGTGACATATTTGAACGTGAAATTTATCCATACGCAGATATAACCTACAAGCAACTTACAAAAAATGGATGCAAAAACAATAATCTTAAATTTGACTTTATAGAGGATAACCCTCACAACGAAGCCTGTTGGAGTGGAATATTTATTAAATTTGCTGGTATGCTTAACCAGTTAATATGATTTTATTGACTTTTAAATATTAATAGATTAATATATAGATATATTAAATAATATAAGGTCGAATAGGAGGAAATAATAATGAACAATGTAGTTATCTCGGATAACATAAAATACATAGGTGTAGATGACAAAACTCTTGATTTGTTTGAAGGACAGTATATTATACCTAATGGTGTTTCATATAATTCATACGTTATTATTGATGAAAAAATTGCTGTTATGGATACCGTAGATTCAAGAGCCACAGAACAATGGGAAACTAACCTTGAACAGGCTTTGAATGGAAGAACACCTGATTATCTTGTAATATCTCATCTGGAACCTGACCATGCCTCAAACATTAAACTGTTTGCAGAAAAATATCCTGAAGCTAAACTGGTAGGAAATGCAAAAACCTTTAATATGTTTCCTCAATTTTTCGACCTTGATGTTACAGGAAGAACTATTACAGTAAAAGAAGGTGAAACACTGAATCTTGGTGAACACCAGCTTACTTTTGTAATGGCACCAATGGTTCACTGGCCTGAGGTTATGGTTTCTTATGAATCAAAAGAAAAGGTACTCTTTTCCGCTGACGGGTTTGGAAAATTCGGTACCCTTGATACTGATGAGGATTGGGCTTGTGAAGCAAGAAGATATTATATTAATATTGTAGGTAAATATGGTGCACAGGTACAGGCTCTTTTGAAAAAAGCTACAAATCTTGACATTCAGATAATTTGCCCATTGCACGGCCCTATCCTCAAAGAGAACCTTGAATATTACATTAATAAGTATGATATTTGGAGCAGTTATCGTGCTGAGGACGAAGGAATTTTGATAGCATACGCATCTATGCACGGCAACACTGCACAGGCAGCAAAAAAACTTAAGACACTACTTAAAGAAAAAGGTGTCTCAAAGGTTGCAATTACAGACCTTGCAAGAGATGATATGGCAGAAGCACTTGAGGACGCTTTCCGCTATAACAAACTTGTTGTAGCCTCCCCTACATATGACGGTAATCTCTTCCCAGTTGTTGAAGACTTTTTATATCATCTTAAGCTAAAAAATTATCAGAGCAGAAAAGTAGGATTTATTGAAAACGGAAGCTGGGCACCAATGGCAGGCAAAAAAATAAAGGAATATTTTGAGGATATGAAAAACATAACCTTATGTGACACAAATGTAACGATTAAGTCTACACTTAATGCCGATTCAAATGAACAGTTATTAAATCTTGCAGATGAACTTCTGAGATAATTGTATTTACTACATTAATCAATTATAAAAATTGCATAATATAGAACTACCCAAAGGAATATCAGATTGTATCCTTTGGGTAGTTTTTATGGTTAATTTTTAGTATTTGAAATAATTTCGTCTATATAGAATTCGCCTACACCATTTTCCTTAACAGACATTATGACTGAAAGGCTGTTTTTGCCTTTTTTTAATCGGTTTTCTTCTTTGAAGTTATCATTATATGTAATGGTGTAACTTACTGGTATACTATAAACTTTTTCATCTTTTATCTTTGCCTGCTTAAAATCTATGTTTGTTATTTTACAATCAGTTACTGTGTCAAAATAGTTTTCAGTACGGGGTACTGACTTTGTAGAATTATCGGAGTATTCTAAATTTTCACTAACACACTCATTATATACAAGCAAATAATGAGTAGTATACGCATACGCCCACATATCTAATAGTTGTTCAATATTTTTCTGTTTTTCAGGAGAAATTTCACTGTCAGCATAAACATACTCTCCTGTAATTACAGAGGATGTTTCTTCATTATTACCACAACCTGTTGCTACAACAGTCAATAATGCAACAAATATAGCTAACATCATTAAAAAAGTGGTTTTTTTCATTTTTTCAAACTCCTTTTATCATAATACACAGTTCATAGTACATTATTTCCGCAGATATGTAAAGCAGAAATAATGAATTTTTTCTTATCAATAATTTTCTTCTCTGTATACTGGATAAAGTTGCATATACGCAAAAAGAACCGGACGCATATTTGAATATTGCACCGGTTCTTTTTTCTGAGTTTATTTAGTGTTTAAGTAATTCTCAATTTTAATAATTTTCACTTCTTACCTCAAAGAAACTTTGAGGATGAGCACATACAGGACAGACCTGAGGAGCCTTCTTACCCATTACAAGGTGACCACAATTTCTGCACTCCCACATTGTTTCTTCTGCCTTTTCAAATACTCTCTGCATTTCTACATTGTTAAGTAAAGCTCTATATCTTTCTTCGTGTGTCTTTTCAATAGCAGCTACCATTCTGAACTTTATTGCAAGCTCTGTAAAGCCCTCTTCTTCTGCCTCTTTTGCAAAAGTTTCATACATATCTGTCCATTCATAGTTTTCGCCTTCAGCAGCACTTTCTAAGTTTGCCTTTGTATCACCAATTCCCTCGAGTGCTTTAAACCACATTTTAGCGTGTTCTTTTTCATTATTTGCTGTATCAAGAAAAATAGCAGCAATCTGCTCATAGCCTTCTTTTTTAGCTACACTTGCGAAATATGTATATTTATTTCTAGCCTGACTTTCACCTGCAAAAGCAGCCATCAAATTAGCCTCTGTCTTTGTTCCTTTAAGATTTTTCATATGTAGACCTCCTAGGTTTAAGATTTGTTACTAAATTATATACCCTTTTCGATTAAATTTCAATATTTTCTCTTAAAAAAATATGTAAAATCAATAAGGAATAATTTATACAATTCTTATATGTTTGAATATCCATAAAAATATGTTAAATTACTATGTATTAAAGATAATAATTTATTGAGGTTTATTATGGAAAATTTATACAAATTACAACCAAAAGAAGTTATAAGTAAGTTTATTGAAATAAGTGCCATTCCTCACGGTTCAGGTAATACAAAGGCATTAAGTGATTATATTGCAAACTTTGCTCAAAGAAATAATTATCTATACATTCAAGATAGCCATAATAATATAGTAATTTTTGCTGAAGGTACAAAAGGTTATGAAAATTCCGAAACAGTTATTCTGCAAGGTCATATTGATATGGTATGCGATAAAACTAAAGATTGCCACATAAATCTTGACACCAACTCCATTACATTATGTACAGATGGTAAATTTATCTGGGCAGATAAAACAACATTAGGTGGTGATGATGGAATAGCTGTGGCATACATTCTTGCACTTTTAAGTGATAAAAATATTCCTCACCCACCTATTGAGGCTGTTTTCACCTCTGATGAAGAAATAGGTATGATTGGTGCAAGAGAACTAGACACCTCTGTTCTCAAAGGCAAAAGGCTTATAAATATCGACTCAGAGGAAGAAGGTATACTTACTGTAAGCTGTGCCGGAGGAGTGCGTGCAAAATGTACAATCCCTCTTATCAGTAGTAAGTCAGAAGGTATAGGATATCTTATTAAAATAAGTGGATTAAAAGGCGGGCATTCGGGTGTTGATATAAATAAGAACCGCACCAATGCTAACAAACTTATGGCAGAGTTACTTTATTTTGTTCACAGGGATATTTCTTTCAGAATATCTTCTGCAAAAGGCGGAAGCAAAGACAACATTATTCCTACTATGTGTCAATGTGTGGTATGTGTGGACGATTTATCTAAAGAAGATTTTAAGAAAACCGTTGATGAATTCATCACACAAATCACAGAAAGCAAAAAAATGACTGAACCACAGTTGAATATTACCATTGAAGAATGTAAATTACCCCAAGTTTGTATAGATAATAAATCTACTCAAACAGTAATTTTCGCCCTTTTACAAACTCCTGATGGAGTACAGACAATGAGTGCCAATATTCCTAATATGGTGCAAACATCTTTGAATCTTGGTATTATAGAAATTCAAACTGACAGTCTTTTTATGCAATTCTTTGTTCGTAGCAATGTTACCTCAGAAAAGCAGTCTCTTGTTTTTAAATTACAGTCATTTTTTGAATATCTTGGCGGAAAGACAGATTTTTATTCTGATTATCCAGCCTGGGAATATCAACCTGACTCTCAGTTAAGAAAGATTATGACAGATACCTTTACTGAGTTTTATGGTTATGCTCCCACAGTTACAGCTATTCACGCAGGATTAGAATGTGGAATACTTTCTGCAAAAATAGATAATATGGATGCGATTTCATTTGGACCTGACATTTTTGATGTACACACACCTAATGAAAAAATCAAAGTTTCATCTATTGGACGTTGTTGGGAATATTTAAAGGCAGTTTTGGAAAACTGCAAATAGGGTGTTTTATACTTTATCTGTAATACCGTTTATAATCATCAATAATCACTACATTAATGCTTTGACATAAACCAATTACTAGATATTGTATAAATAAGCATAAATTCAAAGGAACCGAGTGATATAATGATTAAAGACGAATTCTTATACATTGCTGTTTTAATTTTTATTACTGCCTTACTTATTAATCTTCCTGTAATTTTCAAAGGCAGAATTGCCAAAAACATCTTTAAATTTGCACCGCCGGTAGTACTTATTTATCTTGGTATGATGTTATTATGCACTGTAAAGCTGTGGGATCTTGAAGCAACAACAGGAGCGTATTCTGCACTAAAAAACCCAATATTATATGCAATGCTGTTTATTATGTTATTAAGGTGCGACCTGCGTAAAATTTTAAAGTTAGGCCCTAAAATGCTGATAGGATTTTTCTCAGCCACCATTTCCATAGGTCTTGGCTTTGTTATTTCATATGCTATAATGCAAAACGGACTTGGCAAGGGTGCTTGGAAAGTTCTTGGAGCACTTTGTGGAAGCTGGATGGGTGGTGGAGGAAATATGCTTGCCATTCAGTCGGCACTTAATGTAGATGAGTCAGAAATGGCATATGCACTGGTTATGGATTCAATATGTGCCACTCTTTATGTAATGTTTCTGCTGTGGGCAATAGGTTTTTCAAAAAAATTCAACAACTGGACAAAAGCCGATACAAAGGTTATTGATAGTGTAGGAGCCACTCTTGAAGCAGAGGCAAAAGCAAATACAAAGCCTGTTACATTCCAGAATATAATTATTCTGGTTGGTTCAGGACTTATAGTATCAGCTTTTTCACAAATTCTTGGAGAGATTATCTATGGTTATGTACCATTCTTTGATAAGGCAACCTGGACAGTTCTAATTGTAACATTTGCAGGAATCATACTCGCTATGACACCATTTGGAAAAATTAAAGGTACAGAAGAAATATCAAATGTTCTGCTGTATATAGTAATAGCCCTTATCGCTTCTAGAGCAGACCTCGGTAGTATGGGCAATGCTCCTGCGTGGTTACTAACAGGCTTTATGATTCTTCTTATCCACATTGTCATTATGATAATTCTTGCAAAAGTTTTGCATCTTGATATTTTCACCTGTGCAGTTGCATCTCTGGCAAATATAGGAGGTACCGCCACAGCACCTGTACTTGCAGGCACATACAGCAGTGCTTTGGTACCGGTAGGAATAATTATGGCTTTGCTTGGATACGTTATAGGCACAGGAGGCGGTTTGATCGTCGCTAACCTTATGAGTATGTTCGGATAGTATAAATGCAACACTACATTTTAACGTGTGGTGTTGCATTTGTTTATAGTCAGAACAAATTATTAAACTTTTTTCATTGTATTTATATATCTTATTGTCGTAACAGCCATAATTATAAACACCAGTACTTCTGCCACAGGGTACGACAGCCATACTCCATTTAACTTTAGAATACAGCTCATAAAAATTACCGAAGGAATTGGCACTACACAACTACGCAAAAGTGAAATAACCATTGCTGTTCTACTTTTTGAAACAGCACTAAAAAATGATGTAACAACAATATTAACACCTGAAAAGAAAAATCCAACAAAATACAAACGTATACCATCCTCAGCTAATTGCCTTAACTGATTATCGTCATTGCTAAAAATACCAACTATGGGTTCAGTAAAAATATAAATCAAAGCATAAATAAGTGTTGCTGTGGCTAATGATGTAATTAACGCATATCGTAAAATTTTTGACAAATTTTGATTTTCCTTTCTACCAAAGCAACTGCTTGCCAAGGGTTGAGTTCCCTGTGCAATACCTGTAAAAATTGAAGTTGCCACAAGTGCAACATTTACAATAATTCCATATGCCGCCAAAGCTGTATTGCCATAAAATTTTACGAGTACAAGATTAAATGCCGTAAGAGAAATTGAAGACGCAAGTTCTCCCACAAAAGATGAAAACCCCAAGGACACAATGCTACCAAAAACAGACATTTTCACTTTGCATTTACAAAAAATGAATGAATTTTTCTTTCTTATAAAATATATTGATAAAATCATAAGACTTATAATAGGAGAAAGACTTGTTGCAAGCACAGCACCAAACATTCCCATTGAAAATACAAACATAAATATATAATCAAGTATTATGTTAGAAAAACTGCTTGTTAACATTGCATACATTGAAAGTTGTGGATTGTCATCATTACGAACAAATGCAATTATAATATTATTCAAAATATAAAATGGTGAAAAAAGCAGAAGAGTTTTTATATAAACATTTGTGTATTCAAAAGTAGTTTCATCTGCCCCCAATAAATATGAAATATTTCCCGAAAAAAACACTCCTGCAATAATAAAAACAACCGCAAAAACTGTACCAATTATGATACTTTGTACGAATGGTTGGTTTTTGTTGCCTCCCTTACCCTTTTCAATAGAAAATATCGTTGCACCGCCAACCCCCACCATAAGAGCTACTCCGTTCATAAATGCATATACAACTATTGCAAAATTCAGTGCAGCAAGTCCCTCAACTCCAAGTGCTTTTGCTACAAAAAAAGTATCTGCCAATATATAGCAGGATAACCCTATCATACCAATTACATTTAAACCAACATATTTTGAAAATAATCTACCCATAACTCCTCCTCAAATTTTATTATGAATTGCTATAATATTTTCCCCATAACAGCAAGCATATAACCCAAAAACAAAGTGCCTGAAGCGTTCCTTCAAAGACCTAACGGAACACTTCAGGCACATAAAACTCTACCCGGTGGTAAAACTATGCGGTTATATCTAACGTGAATTATTTTATCATACAAACAAAATAATTTCAATAACTATTTTTATATTACTCTGCTTTGTAAGTTGTAACCTCTATGCTCTTAATTATAACATCCTCATTTGGCTTATCATTGTCATCAGTTTCAACTTCGGCAATTTTATCAACTATATCCATACCGTCATATACCTGTGCAAACACAGTATGTCCACGGTCACAAGCATTAAAAGCACCATCAAGAGTAGGACTGCCACCATTTTCTTCATACAACTTTTTAATCTCATCACTAAGCAAATCAGTATCAAGCATAAAGGAGCCATACTGCATTGTAAGTCCTTCATAATTCTCTGTTCCGTAATACTGACAAAGCAATGAATACATCTGATTCCACTGAGACTCATAAGCATCCCAGCCTCCACTATTTTTAAACGCCTCCGCGTCAGCCTGATTAATAAAGAACTGACTGCCGTTTGTATCTGCACCGGAATTAGCCATAGAAACAGAACCTCTTATATTAAACAGATGATCGCTAAACTCATCTTCAAAGGTTTCGCCATATATACTTTCTCCACCTGTTCCATCACCACTTGGGTCACCGCCCTGTATCATAAAGTCATTTATAACACGGTGGAAAGTAAGGTTATCATAGTAACCCTCTTTAGCGTGAGTAATAAAGTTTTCAACAGTTTTTGGTGCAGCCTCAGGGAAAAATCTCAAAGAGATATCACCCATAGAAGTATGCATTATTGCAACTTCTTCGCCATCAGCAGGCTTATCTAGCTGATAACCAACCTTATGCTCAGTATCCTCGTAAACCTGTGCATCTTTTTTAGTTGTTTTCATAATGTCAATATCTGCATAAGTTGCTGTCTCTGTTGCTGTTTGACTAGATGTTGAAGATGATGAGCTTGCAGAAGAGCTATTGCTATCATCTGAACCACAACCGGACATACTAACAGCCATAGCACTTGCAACTGCAACACACATAGCCATAGCTATAATTTTCTTCAAATTATTTTTCATAAACTATTCCTCTTTTCAAGTAATACTAAATACAATCTTAATTCTATTATAAATTTTTGTTTATTGCAATACACACAAACCATTTTCAAAGAATATTTACAAAATACGCAAATGAATTTTGTAACACTGTTGGTATCAGTAGCATAAAATTCTCTGTTATAGCATATAATCTTCTAGCTGTAATAATTGGGAGGAAAGAAAATGGTAGAATTTTATCCTGAGGGAATACTCATAGATAAAGCTGAAAACGCAAAATTCTTTAAATCATTAACTATGCTTAATGAAGCATTTTATGAAGAAAAAATCCTTGAAGCCCGTGCCGTTGTATGCGACGCTAATCATAATCTTATTGTAGATATGGGATGTATAAAGGGAATTATTCCCCGTGAAGAAGGTGCTTTGGGAATAAAAGAAGGTACGGTGCGAGATATAGCTGTAATTTCAAGAGTAAACCGTCCGGTATCATTTATAATCACAGATTTTGTAAGACAAGATAATGGCACCACAGTTGCTATGCTGTCACGCAGTAAAGCACAGCAAAGATGTATGAGCCGTTACATAGATTATCTGCAATGTGGTGATGTAATAAACACACGTATTACCCACCTTGAACCTTTTGGTGCATTTGCGGACATTGGTTGTGGAATTGTATCGCTTATACCGATAGATACAATTTCTGTTTCAAGAATAGAACATCCCAGAGAGCGTTTTTCTGTTGGAATGGATGTTAAAGCAGTTGTTAAAAATATTGAAAATGGCAGAATAAGTCTTACACATAAAGAACTTCTGGGAACCTGGGAAGAAAATGCCGAAGGATTTAAAACCGGTGAAACCGTTGCCGGAGTAATACGTTCGGTAGAAGAATACGGTGCTTTTATCGAACTCACACCAAATTTAGCAGGGTTGGCTGAAATAAAAGAAGGAATAACATCAGGCAATCAAGCAAGCGTATATATTAAAAATATTATTCCCGAAAGAATGAAAATTAAGCTGATAATTATAGACACCTTTGAACAAAAATATAAGCCTGCACCACCAAAGTATTATTTCACGGGCAATCATATGGATAGCTTTTTATATTCTCCACCAAACTGTGAAAAAGTGGTTGAAACTATATTTAACTATACTTAACCATATTTACTGTCCAAAAAACAGTACAGTAAGTATCACTGTGGTTGACTAATTTCCTTTGTAATTATATACTTGTTATAAAATGTTATTTCAAGGAGAATTACTATGGAAATTATAATTATTATATGTCTGCTGATTCTTATTATATTGAATATTGTTACTATCGCATATATGCGTAAAAATAATAACATTCCTGATAATAATACAACAGAAAAGCTAGATGTACTAAAAAGCTATATAGATGAACAAAACAGAAATAATCGCATTGAAATCAATACTACATTAAGTAATGCTCTAAAAAATATGTCTGAAACATTGTCGCAGAATCAATCTGTTTCATCACAGAATCAAGCTGAAAGATTGAGTTCTCTTGATGAAAGAATCAATGCCTTTTCGCAAAATAATGAAGAAAAACTAAACAATATGCGTAACACTATTGCTGAAAGACTTGAATATATTCAAACCGACAACAACAGACGACTTGTAAATATAGAAGGTAAAATGGAAGATTTTTCTAGAATTAACGAAGCAAAAATGGCAGATATACGCAATACTGTTGAAAAAAAGCTGGAGAATATACAGTATGACAATAACCAGAAACTTGATCAGATGAGAGAGGTTGTAGACGAAAAGCTACAAAAAACGTTAGACGAAAAAATGACACGCTCCTTTTCTCTGGTTACTGAAAGACTTGAGCAGGTTTATAAAGGACTGGGCGAAATGCAAACTCTTGCCGCAGGTGTAGGCGACCTCAAAAAGGTTTTGTCTAATATTAAGACAAGAGGAATTCTGGGGGAAATACAGCTTGGTGCAATACTAAAAGAAATTTTATCTCCTGAACAATATGAAGAAAATGTTGTTACCAAAAAAAATAGTAAAAATCCCGTAGAGTTTGCAATTAAACTCCCCAATGACAACAATTCCTTTGTATACTTGCCTATCGATTCAAAATTTCCTGCTGACACCTATCAGGCTTTGCTTAACGCACAGGAAAGTGGTAATAAAGATGAAATAATTACAGCTTCAAAACAGCTTATTACTACCTTAAAAAGTGAAGCTAAGGATATTCACGAAAAGTACATTTCTCCGCCTGACACAACTGAATTTGGTATAATGTTCCTACCCTGTGAGGGATTATATGCAGAAGCAGTTAACAGAGGTATGGTCGAAATTCTGCAAAGAACATATAAAATAAATATTGCAGGTCCCAGTACTATGGCGGCACTTCTTAACAGCCTGCAAATGGGCTTTAAAACTCTTGCTGTTCAGAAACGCAGTGCCGAAGTCTGGGAGGTTCTCAACTCCGTAAAAACTGAGTTTGATAAATTCGGCAAAGTTCTTGAAAACACTCAAAATCGCATTAACCAAGCAAACGAAGAACTTGACAAACTTGTGGGTGTACGTACAAGACAAATTCAGCGTAAACTTTCAAAAATATCTGCACCGGAGGCTCTTGGAGATAATTCGACAAACAATCTGTCAGACACCTCAAATCTATATATCAATGACAATTTATAATTTATAATTCATAACTACCTAATACTCGCTATTTACAAAGGCAACAACAGTTTTCTAACCGTTGTTGCCTTTTTTAATTTTTTATATGTTTATCTCACAAATAATTCTATATTTTAACATCTGTTTGTCGCCATTCTTTACCAGACATAAATGCTAATATTATTTAGCGTATCTGCATAGTATTAAAAGTATACATTCTCAAAAGAAATTGATGTCACAGGATTATATCCAAATTTACTTACTTCTACTGAACTACCAAATTTTTTCATTATATACCTTACAGTAATAATTATGTATTATTACGCTTTATAATCAACCTGCATTTTTGAGTTGAAGTCTTAGTTTATCAGAAATCATAGCAATAAATTCACTGTTAGTGGGCTTGCCTCTGTCATTATGAATTGTATAACCAAAGTATGAATTAAGAATATCCACATCACCTCTATCCCAAGCAACCTCTATTGCGTGTCTTATTGCTCGTTCAACTCTTGAAGAAGTAGTTTCGTACTTTTTAGCCACAGATGGATACAATCTTTTAGTCACTGCATTTATAATTTCCGGATTATTAACTGACATCAGAATAGAATCTCTCAGATAATTATAACCTTTAATATGTGCAGGTACACCAATCTGATGAAGGATTTCTGTAACTTTAATTTCCATACTTGTTGCTGATGAAGCATAGTGACTAAGTTTTGTAACAGGTTGGTTACCGCTTACCTCATTTAACATTGACTTCATACTTTCTATAAGAGCAGCCACGTTATAGGGCTTAAGTACAAAGTATGATGCACCACAGTTCATAATTTCACGTTCCAATACAGGACTGTTAAATGTGGAATACACAAATACAAGCGGTTTTTTTACATTTTCTTTTCTGTTCAATGCTCTTAAAACACCTACACCATCCATTCTTGTCATAAACATATCCATAAGAACAATATCTGGTTGAAGTGTTTCTATTTTTTCCAGAAGTTCAACGCCGTCCTTACCAGAATAGCTTGGTACAAAATTATGATCGGCAAAAATTTTTGCATCTTCACGACTAAATTCAGCAGGTTCCTCAGTAATGATAATGTTAATTGTATTTTCCATAATTTCTCTCCTAACTTATTTATTTGATGTCTGTATCTTACCATAAATTGGTAGTTTTGGCAATAGTTAACAGTTATTTTTTTAGAAAAAAATTTTTTCAACTTATTTTTTATTATACAAAAAGAGACTTATTTTTAGTATAAAGGGATTTTTACAGCAATATTATATCTTATATAAAATAAAACGACAAATAGTTGCTGTAAATTCATAAAATAAGAGCCTTTTGCAGAATATAGTCCTGCAAAAAGCTCTTTAAAAACAAGTAAAAATTATGCAACAGTCTTTTCAGCTTTTCTGTTTTCTTCGTTAAAATCTTCTATCATATTTTCAGCAAAAATTCCATAGCCTCTGTTAGGTTCATTAACAAACACGTGAGTTACAGCACCTACCAGACGGTTATCCTGAATTATAGGGCTTCCGCTCATACCTTGAACAATACCATTGGTCTTATTTAAAAGATCCACATCGGTAATTTTTATCACAATGTTTTTAGTTTTAGCGTGTTCGTTATAATTTATAGATTCAATTTCAATATCGTAATATTGGGGGGAGCCATTGTCCAGAGTAGTTATTATTTGAGCCTTACCCGTTTTTACCTGCTGTTTATAAGCAACTGTCATTTCACTATGATCAATCGGTGATTGATTTATATAACCAAAAACCCCCGAACCACAGTTGCTTATAACATATCCCGTACAACCATTATCACAATGATAACCATTTAAAGTTCCTGCAACACCTGCTTTTGCCTTCGTAATGCTTTCAATTTCTGCACCTGTTACTTCGCCTTGAGCCATTGGAAGCAAAGTTCCTGTATCTACATCACATATTCCGTGTCCAAGCCCCCCAAAAGCGTGGCTTTCCGGATGATAAAATGTCATTGTTCCAATACCGGCAGAACTATCTCTCACCCACACACCTATTTTATAGCTGTCATCACCTGTATTTACAGGAATAATATTTTTAACAATTTCTTTATTATCACGCACTATGGTAAGAGTAATTGAATTACCATTACTTTCGTTTACAATAACAGGTAAATCTTCGGTAAAGTTCACCTCCTGAGAATTAACTTTTGTAATAATGTCTCCTATTTCAATACCACTGTCACGAGCAGGATTATAGGTTTTATTATCAACAATTATCTTATCAGTTTTTACTACCATAACACCTTTCGTAAACAACTTTATACCAAAGGGAGTTCCGCAGGGAATTACTTTTTCGTTATCTCTTATATTTATCTCTACATTTTTTATGGGAATAATATTACCAAGCATAAGTTTACCTGCCACACCCTCATTATTATTTTTATAGCTGTTAAGAGTTACTCCGTAAACAGACAGTGATTCACTACCTGTTTTTGTGACATAATATTTTGAAGGCAATATATTGCCTAATATTGTGCCTATACCAAGAACAAAAGTACATATAATACCTATTGCAACGGTCGAAATTTTTATAATTTTTTGCAAAACTCTCACCTCCAATATCCGTTGCTATAATTATATTTCCACAAAAAAATAAAGATTACTGTGGAAATATAATTTAAATCTGTTCATTTTCCTCAATTACCTTATACTATTATCAGATGACAATATAACCATTTTTATCAACTATTATTTTTCTATAATTATTTTTTCCAATTTTTATAAAAACATACAAAAATAAAAGCACAACACAATGACAATATAACTTCTTGTCACCGTATTGTGCTTACTTTTTTCACCATAATGCCACACCCTCAGAAAAACACAAATTGTTTTATCTGAGGGTGTAAATTTTTAAAATTATAATAAATTACAAATTATTCAAAATTAAACATAATATATCGTTGTTTCACCAACATTGCCGTGTGAACTGCTTCCTATCAGATATCTCATAACCAATATAGCATCTGCAACAGATATTGAACCGTCATCATTTACGTCTTGTGTATGATAATTCTTTGAAACATCACCTTTACCAATAACAATTCTTTGAATAATTACTGCATCTGCAATACTAATTTTTCCATCACCATCAGCATCACCAATTATAGCAACAATTCCAGAACCACCTGTTGAAGGCTCTGTTGGCTCTGTTTCTGGCTCTGTTTCTGGTTCAGTTTCAGGCTCTGTTACAGGCTCTTCTTTTGCCTCATATACATACACAACATTTGTAACATTTTTACTCCAGTTGCCTGTGGCATTATCAGGAGTTGATACAACTGTACCAAGTGATGAAATTGCAGAAGTTGTATATGTGTCGCTTTCAGATTTCTGTGTACCATTAATAACAACATCATCTGTCAGCTTTTTACCATTAGTATCTATATGGCTTACAACAACCTTAGAACCAAAGTACTGTACACCGTCCTTAAGCCATACTTCACCACTTACTTCATATCCTGGCTGGTTTGCACCGGGTATCTGAGTACCACTGCCGTTTGTGAAAATAACTTGTGCATAGTCTGAGCTGATTTCAGGATAAACATACCAACCATTACCCTCGGCAGTCATTTCACTTCCAGGCCACGCACCTGTGAGCATTTTTGCTGTACCTGTACGCTCATCATAAGCATATATTGTAACCTTGCTCCAGTTTTGTGAGTTATAATAATGTACCTTTACATTATCACTACTTTCAACAGCTTTGTAAACATACTTTACAGTAGTATCTGCTGTAAGTGTACCTGCTGACACAGGAAGCTGTGTTGTATCAAGCTCATACCCCTCGATAACTGCAGGAACAGAAGAATATGCCATACCCATCTTCATTTTCTGTGTTACAGCTGTTTTGAGTTCTGTTCCACTCTGAGAAACGTACTTTGTTGTGAGTGTATAACTTGTTGTAGTATCTTTCTGATAATAATAAGTAACTGTTATATCGCTTGTACCTACTGTGCCTGATGTAGCACCTTCTGTACTCAAAAGAATATAATCTTCAAGCAATGTGCTATCAGCTGAAGTTTTATATGCACTACCTTGCTCATACTGAGTAGTTGTTGTTTTTAGCACTGTACCTGTACTTTTTTCAACGTGTTTTGTAGTAACGGTCTGATATACAGGCTGATCAACAACAAGTCTGTCAAATGTTGAAGCGTCAACAAGAATCATTGCACTTCTTGCAGGAACATTTACAGTTGAACCGCTTACTGTGGATAGTTTTTCAAGTCCTGCCTTATCGCTGTTAGCTACAACAACCCAATTACTTGGCAATGTACCGCCGTTCATTTTCAGAGTAAGAGATTTATCACTGCTGTTATTATTTACAAGAACAGCCACAGTGCCCCACTCTTTGCTTGCATTTGATGAAGTGTTTTGAATTGTGTAACCCAAAGCACTGCCGTTTTCAACAAAGTAAGTTGTATTTATCGCACTTGTGTCAGCGGCTCTGAAAGGTGAGTAAGCTGCACGGATAGCCATAAGTCCTTTATAGTACTGAACAAGATTATTATATGTTTTAACTCTTGTCCAATCGATAGCATTAATACTATCAGATGATTTATAGCTGTTGTGGTCGCCCAACTTGGTTCTTGCAAATTCTTCACCTGCAAGATAAAAAGGCATACCCTGTGATGTAAGAATTACAGCAGCAGACAATTTATTCTGAGCAAGGAATGTACTGTTTGTGCCATTATAGTCTGTACTTCCATTTGACTTCATAATTTTATCCCACAGTGTGAGATTATCGTGAGCTGAGTTATATGTTACACACTGTGTAGGAGCTAATGCCCATTTTCCAAAGGTTGTGGAAGAACCACCCATCATACCCGCTTTTATCGCATCATTAACGGTAGTTACACCCTGAATATAACCTGTGGTTGCATCATCTGTACCACCTTTAAGTCCATTTCTTATTCTATCATTGAACATAGCAATTCTTGAATTTACTTTTGAAGCATTGTCCATAATACAAGCATCACTTGTGCTTATACCATTTGCATTCCAGTCAGCCATCCAAGGCTCGCCGTACATAAGAATTCTGCTGTCTATTGTGTCAAGCTCTGCTCTTATTTGATTCATTGTAGTAATATCGTGACAGCCCATAAGGTCAAAACGGAAGCCATCAATATGATATTCCTCTGCCCAATATTTTACAGAATCAATCATATACTTTCTGAACATAGCTTTATCAGAAGCTGTTACATTACCACAACCTGTACCATTATAATATGTTGAAGCTGAACTCATTCTGTAATAGTAGCCAGGCACAGTTTTCTCAAAACAGCTATCTGTGGTATTGTATGTATGGTTATAAACAACGTCCATAATAACACCAATACCACGACTATGCAAAGCCTGTACCATCTGTTTGAACTCGTTAATTCTTACATTACCATCATAAGGGTTAGTAGAGTAAGAACCCTCTGGTACATTATAGTTAACAGGATCATAACCCCAGTTATACTGTGCTGTATCCAACTTTGTTTCATCTACTGAGCCATAATCATATACAGGGTTAAGATGAACATAGTTTACACCTTGCTCTACTAAATAATCTACACAGGTTGAAAGTGAATCTGTACCATTGATTTTAGTACCATCTTCTGTAAAAGCAAGATATTTACCTTGATTTGCATCACTTACACCTGAACTGTCACTGATAGAGAAATCACGGACGTGAACCTCCCATACAACAGCATCTGTTTGATTATCTACAAGCATATGCTTGTCGTTTTCCCAGTTGGCTGGGTCAGTAGAATCAAGGTCAACAACCATTGAACGTTTACCATTTACACCAACAGCAGTTGAATAAACATCCTGTGTTTCTTTAGTAGAACCGTTTGCAGTAACACTATATGTATAGTAAACATTTTTCAGATCACCCTGGACAGTAACACTCCAGACATTATTGCTTGAATTTTTACTCATTGAATAACTTCCAAGATCAGCCGCACCTTCTTCGCTATCTGAGCCTGTTCTATAAATATTCAATACAACATTGCTTGCATTAGGTGCCCAAACCTTAAAGGTTGTGGAACTGGAAGTATAGGTAGCACCCAGATCATCACCGCTGTAAGTAGCATAACTGTCTGAAGAATTATAGTAACTTCCTGATGCTACTTGATTTTTCTCTGCGGCAGAAACCGAGCTTACAGCCAAAGTACTTACCATAGCCGTAGCCAATAAAATCGCCGTAGCTTTTTTTAGTATCATTGTTTTTTCTCCTTCTTTCTTTTTCTTTTTTTATTACACATCTTAGCAAAGGTGGTTATAGACTCCACCTTTAACAATATTATACAGTCAATAAAGCAAAAAAGTCATTACCTTTTCTTTACAAATTTTCTGTAACTTTTTAGCGGTATTATATAGAAAATTTAGCGTTATTATTTTTCTGAATAAGCTAAACTCTATATTGGTTATAACAACAAAGAGATGCTTCCCTGAATTATGGGAAACATCTCTTTTAATTTTTAATCATTTTTATTTATATAATTATGCATCCTTTTTAATAGTTCCACCCTTCCAAGTTCTGTAATAGAACAACAGAATTATAGGATAAAGTTCAAGTCTGCCTGCAAGCATATCAAACATCAGAACATATTTTGAAAGTGGTGAAAAGAATCCAAAGTTTTCTACCGGCCCTACGTCAGCCAAACCGGGACCTATGTTACTTGTTGCCGCCAGTACAGCTGTAAAGTTTGTTTCAAAATTGTGATTATCAAAAGATACAACAAAAACAGAAGCCGCAAAAAGTACCACATATGTTATAAAAAATACGTTTACACTTCTTATAACACTATGTTCAACAACTTTATCGTCCATTTTAATTTTTCGTACTGTACCTGGATGTAAGAACATAAGCATCTGATTTTTTATAGACTTAAACAGAATAATAAATCTTGACACCTTTATTCCACCACCTGTACTACCTGCACAGGCACCCACAAACATAATCATAATAAGGACTGCTTTTGAAGCTGACGGCCATAGATTAAAGTCTGTTGTGGAATATCCTGTTGTGGTTATCAGTGATGAAACCTGAAAAGCAACGTGCCTTAAGTTTTCCTCAAATGTTAATGCTGTGTTGTATGCATTAAGCATTATTATAATAATAGCTGTTGCTATTATTCCAAAATAGCACTTTACCTCTGCCATTGTAAAAAATGCTTTAAATTTCCTCATTATCAAAAAGAAAAAGGCATTGAAATTCACTCCAAACAGAGCCATAAAAATTGTTACTACCCACTGTATTGCAGGAGAATAATCTGCAATACTTGTATTCTTTATTCCAAATCCACCTGTACCTGCTGTACCAAAAGTTATTGTTATTGCGTCAAAAACAGGCATTCTGCATATAAGTAATATTATAAATTCTATTACCGTAAGTACAAAGTAAATGATATACAAAATAAGAGCCGTGGACTTTACTTTTGGAACCAGTTTGCTGACAACCGGACCAGGGCTTTCTGCCTTCATAAGGTTCATATGTCCACCCTGACTTTCTCCTCTTGAAACAATAGGAATAACCGCCAGCAAAAACACCAATGCACCCATACCACCAATCCAGTGAGTAAAACTCCGCCAGAATATACAGCTGTACGACATTGCTTCAACATTGCTTAGAATACTTGCTCCCGTTGTGGTAAAACCGGACACCGTTTCAAAAAGTGCATCAGTAAAATTGGGAATATCTCCACCAAAAATAAATGGCAGACAACCAAATAAACTCATTATTATCCAGCTAAGTGCAACTGTTGCAAAACCTTCTCTTACATTAAACACCAGTTTTTTAGGTCGCAAAAATATAAGTACTATACCTACCGCAAGGCATATCAATATTGAAAGTAAAAACGAATAAACCTGCGCTTCTCTATATACAAGGGCTGTTATCAAAGGCAAAGTTAAAAATATGCCCTCAATAATAAGAATCCACCCCAGTATAAAAGAAATACTTCTGTAATTCATAAGTTACCTCTTTTATTCAATTTTATTTTTTATTTTAATATATCTACTACATCTTTAAAGCCTGTATGCTTTGTAACAATTATTACATTATCACCTTTACTTATATAGTCCTGACCTCTTGGTATAATAATTTTACCGTTACGGCTTATGCAAGCAACAAGCAAATCACTTTTAAGGTTAAGCTGATACAGCGGAATATCTGTTACATCAGAATCCTGTGTAACCTTAAATTCAATAGCTTCTGCCCTATCATCAAACCAATGATACAAAGATTCTATATTACCGCTACCCTTTGAATTTTTCTTTCCACGCACATAGCCTAATATAATTTCTGATGTAAGTATTCGGGGATTTATAAGGCTACCCAAATCTAAACTTCTTATAACGCTGTTAAAGTTAATTCGGTTAACCTTGGTTACAACCTTTGCATCTGTAACACGCTTTGCATAAAGTGTAAGAAGAATATTTTCTTCATCAATTCCTGTTACAGGAATAAATGCGTCTGCGGTAGTAAGTCCCTCTCTCATAAGTAAGTCTTCGTCTGTGCCATCACCGTTGATAACCAGTATATCATCATCAAGCAGTTCACTGAGTTCATCACACCTAGCAGGATTATTTTCAATAATTTTAACCTGAATGCCCATATCTCTAAGCTGTTTTGCCAGATAGAAAGACGTTCTGCCTCCACCTATAATTATGGCATTTGATACACGCTTTTTTACAAGTCCTGTTTTCTTAAAGAAAAAGTACGCATTTCTTGATGTTGCAAGCATTGTAATAATATCTCCCGCACACAACAGCTGATCACCCTTTGGAATAGTCAGACTGTCACCACGTTCAACACCGCAGATAAGAAATTTAAAATCAAACTCCCTTTGCAATTCAGACAGTACTCTACCATCCAAATAACTATCCTTAGGTATCTGAAATCTTATAAGCTCTGCCTGTCTTTTAATAAATGAGTTTGTACTTAATGCCGCAGGTAAACGCAAAATTCTTGAGATTTCTGAAGCCGCCTCAAACTCCGGGTTAATTATCATAGAAAGCCCCAGTTTTTCACGCAAATAAGGCTGTTCATCAAGATACACAGGATTTCTTACTCTAGCAATAGATGAGCAATTACCTACCTTTTTTGCTATGGTACAGCATAATAAGTTAAGTTCGTCAGATTCAGTTACAGCTATAAACAAATCGGCAGTTTCTATACCTGCCTCAATCTGCACTTTATAACTGGAGCCATTTCCGACTATTCCCATAACATCAAAAGCATTGTTAATTCTATCAACAACCTTCTGGTCAGTATCAATAAAAGTCACATTGTGACCTTCTTCGGACAATCTTTTTATCAATGTTGTTCCAACCTTGCCACATCCAACAATGATAATATCAAGTTCTTTCTGTTCCTTATGAGTAAATCTGTCAAGAAACGACATAATAAATGCCTCCGTTCAAAAAATACAAGGTCATTATACCATAATAATAAAAAAATACAATTATTTTTTAATTTCAACTGCATTTTACGACAATTTTAGTGTATTTATCACAAATAAATCAGAAAATATTAGTACTAACTATACAAATAAAAGTCATACAAAATATAACCCTCAACAATACTTTTAGATACTGCTAAGGGTTATATAATACTGTTATTGAACAAACACCAATATGTTTATATTAAATCATAAAGTTTTATATCACTCTACTTTTCTCATATTAGGATATATCAATTCTAAATATTCATCGTTAAACTTTTCATCAAGATATTCTGCAAAAGCATTTGTTGCAAGTTTACCTTCATCACGTTCTGCCGCTCTCAGTTGTGCCATAGAAGAAATAAACACGTTAAACAGCATAAATACTACAAGCACCAGCGTGATTATGTAACCAATTTTAGTGGGAATTTTCTCAATAAGTCTTGAGAACAAAGGATAAAGTTCACGTACCCAAACTACACCAAGAGCCCCCCACATTAAAGCATATGAAAGACAGGTTCTTCCATCTATATTAAAAGGCATATGGCTGTAATCCCAAGAAATTGTGCCAAACACCATTTCTTGCACCCAACTGCAAAAATATTCAAATGTTGCCCCAACTGTACCACTTATTGCAAAAAGTGCTATAAATGAAGATTTATAAAAACGTGACAGTGCCAGCGTTAACAACACTGCACCCAATCCGTAAATTGGAATAAACGGGCCATACACAAGTCCCACACGAATTTCAAAATGACCTTCAACAATTAAAGCAAAGCAGGTTTCTATAAAACAGCCTATTATACTTCCAATTACAAAAAGTAAAAACAGCTTGCAGATATTAATTCCATATGCAAAAGGTTTTTCAGCTGTATCGGGCAAAGAACTTTCATAGGCTTTCATATTAAGCTCTCTATGATTTTGGGCATCTTTTTGAAATTTTTCTACTCCATCGGAAGTAACTATACTCTCATAGGCAAATTTTATACGTCTTGTAAAAATTGTATCTTTACTTATTGATAATATAATTTTATCTTTAAGTCGCTTTAAGTAAAGAGTAATTCTGCCAAATACGTCTTGAAAAAAGAGTCTTATTTTTAAAAGTTTGAGTTCCAATCCAGATTTTTCTGCACTTTTTTCTATTGCCCTACCTGCCTTATTTTCTATATTTCTTACACCTGACAATACATTTTCAAAACTTTTAGCCCTTTTATTAAGCCCAAGCATCATTAAAATAGAAAAAATAAAATCACAGAATAAGATTGAAAAAAATGTTATAACTACAATAAAATTAACCCAATTAGGTAATTCTTCTGCTATAAGATTTACTATGAATTCATCGGTAAAAGAGGTTACAACCAAAAGAATAATACCCCAAGCCAGAGCACCTGAAAAACTTATGTACTCTTTATAATTCATAGGTGTTTCTGAAAAATTCCAAAAGGTAATTTTAAAAAATTTCTTAAAAAAAGCATTTACTGCAAAGATTGATACTGTGGCAAAAATTGTAAAAAAAACCAACTGTACAAAAGGAACATCTTTACATACATATAAATTAAGAAGATATGCACCACTGCAAAGAAAGCCATACATAGGGCATACCGGCCCCACTAAAAGACCTCTGTTAACCATTCCACCCTTATCAAGAGATGCCGAAAGGGTATCCAGTATCCATCCCACAACTGAAAAAATCATAAATATCCAAGCTGTTGAATAAAAAACAGTCATATCCATAATTCACCTCTTATATAATAATTTTTCTATACATACCCATTATATATGTTATATAACATTACAAATATTTATATAAAATTTGACTACATATATTTTACAAAAAAGCAGAGCATATGCCCTGCTTTTGCAAAATAAAGAAATTTACTTTGTAATTTTCATTGAAATGTCAAATGCCTTTACAGAATGTGTGAGGGCACCTATTGATATTATATCAACACCGCTTTCGGCAACTGCACGAATTGTTTCGCTCGTAATTCCTCCCGAAGCCTCAAGCAATGCTCTGCCATCAGTTATCTTTACAGCCTCAGCCATAAGCTCAGGACTCATATTATCTAGCATAATAACATCAACTTTTGCCTCAATAGCCTCTTTAAGTTCATCAAGGTTACGCACTTCAACTTCAACCTTTGTCATATGACCCAGCTTTTCTTTCAGCTTAGCCACAGCATTTGTTATTCCTCCACCTGCATCAATGTGATTATCCTTAAGCATTGCAGCATCAGACAAATTGTAGCGGTGGTTTCTTCCTCCACCTACTGTAACAGCGTACTTCTGAATAGGACGCATACCCGGTAAAGTTTTTCTGGTATCTGCAATAGACGCTTTTGTGCCTTTTACAAGTTCTACACATCTTGCAGTTTCTGTGGCAATTCCGCTTAAGTGCTGTAACAAATTAAGTGCTGTTCGCTCCCCCTTAAGCAATGTGCGTGTTTTACATCTTACTGTTGCTATAATATCACCATAGTTCACCTTTTCACCATCGTGAATAAAAATATCATACTGCACATCAGGCTGTAAAATTTCAAAAACTCTGAATGCAATATTAATTCCGCAAAGGGTACCACTTGCCTTAGCCATAAAATTGGCTTCTCCCTGCTGTTGTTCTGGAATAAGATAGTCAGTAGTAGTATCGAGGTAATTAATATCTTCTAAAAGTGCATTTTTTATTAAATTATCTATATATATCTGATTAACCATATTATCAATAATCCTCCTGATGCTTTCGTGTAACCTCCAGCATTATCTCCTGGGCAACGGTTGCAAGACTTTTTGCCTCTATGTAGTCAGCTGTAAGTTTATAGTCAGTATTTTCTAAGTCTTTTAGAATTTCATCAAAACGTTTATAGCTTTCTTCAAACTTCTCCGGCTTTTTAATTACAAAATAAGCATCTTGAAGTTTGCTTCTGATTTCTGTTCTTATACCCTTTGGTAAATCCACAGTACCCATACTATACTTTGGCATATCACCTTTAACAATACCCTGATTGCCACTTTCAATCTCTTTTGTTATATCTTGTGTGGCACGTCTTGCAAATACCAGTGCCTCAAGCAGACTGTTGCTTGCAAGTCTATTGGCACCGTGTACACCTGTGTGTGAACATTCGCCTGCGGCATACAATCTTTCAACAGATGTTTTTGCGTTGAGGTCAACATCTATACCACCCATCAAATAGTGCTGACAAGGGAATACAGGAATTCTTTGGATAGTAATATCAATTCCTTCTTCAAGACATTTGCTATAAATCATAGGAAACCTCTCTCTTACAAACTCAGGTTCCTTATGTGTTATATCAAGATAAAAATCCTCGCTTTTTGTGCGGATAGACTCACGCACCACAGCCTCACTTACCACATCTCTTGGTGCAAGTTCCCCACGGGAATCATAATTATGTGCAAATCTTTCTCCATAGCAATTAAGAAGTACTGCACCCTCACCTCTTACAGCCTCGCTTATAAGAAAACGCTCTCTATCTTTTTCAGCTGCAAATGCAGTAGGATGGAACTGTATTCTGTCAAGGTGCATAATTTTAGCACCCAATTTTCTTGCAAATGCAATGCCATCTCCCGTTGCAATAGCACTGTTTGTAGTATATTTATAAACTCTTCCTATTCCGCCTGTGGCTAATATACAATAACTACAAGAAACTGTTTCAATTTTTTCATCTTTCAACAATCCCACATAAAAACCATTTTCAGCTCTATCCAACGCAAAAACAAGCGTATTTTCCAGAAAATCTATATTAGGTCTTGTTTTTGCAATTTCAATCAGCTTATCAGTAACAGCTTTTCCTGTGGAATCCTTGTGGTGTACAATTCGGTGGCGACTATGCCCTGCTTCAAGAGTTTTCTGCAATTCACCATTGCTGTTCAAATCAAAGTCAACACCTAACTTATGCAATTCAACAACATCTGACGGCCCTTCGCTTACAAGCACCTCAACAGCTTTTGGATTGTTTTTGTACTTGCCTGCAATCATTGTATCCTCAATGTGCAGCTTAAAGTCATCATTTGTCTTGTCGAGAACAGCTGCTATTCCGCCCTGTGCCAAAGAACTATTTGAAAGCTCTGCACTTTTTTTAGAAATTACAAGCACACTATATTTCTCATCAAACTGCAAAGCACTGTATAAACCGGCAACTCCCGAACCAATAATAACTACGTCATAATTGTTTTTCATTATACTTACAACCTTTCAAAGGTAGAATGTATTAAAATGTACATAATACATAGAATGTTTTTTATCACTCTATATAATATCACAGATTAATTACATTTTAAATATATTTTAGAAATTTTTATAAAGAAAAAAGAAATTTGTCATATTCTATGGTTAGATTAACCTTGAAATATTGTAAAATAAATATTCAATATTGCAATTATTTATAATTATTTTACATTGGTGCAGTTGACATTTTATCCCTTATTGGTACAATAAATGTTAAATAATACTACGATAAAATTTTTCTGTATCTATGATAAAAATAATTATTTCAATAAAATTTGTAACAGAATTGGAGATTCTATGGAACTTTATGAAAACGAAATAAAACCGCAAAGAACACTTCTTGTTTGCGTTGACACAGGCGACTATGACGCTGAAGCGTCACTTGAGGAGCTTTGGGAGCTGGCTGAAAGTGCAGGTGCTGAACCAATAGCTACTATAACTCAGAATAAAGACAAACCTGAAACAGCCACTTATGTAGGAAGTGGCAGACTTGAAGAAATAGCAAATTTTTCAAAAAATAATAATATAGATCTGCTTATTTTTGATTGTGAACTGACACCAACACAGATAAGAAATATTGAAGAAGCAACAGATGTTCGCACAATAGATAGAACAATGCTTATTCTTGATATTTTTGCCCTGCGTGCAAGGTCAAAAGAAGGTAAATTGCAAGTGGAACTTGCACAGCTAAAATATATGCTACCCAGATTAACAGGTAAAGGTGTAGCTATGTCACGTTTGGGCGGTGGTATAGGTACAAGAGGTCCCGGTGAAACAAAGCTGGAAACCGACAAACGTCACATACGCAGACGTATGGAAACCTTAAAAGAACAGCTTGCTGATGTTGAAATGCACCGTAATATGCTGAAAAGCAGAAGAAAAAAAGATGGTGTAATAACTGTTGCCATTGTAGGATACACCAATGCAGGAAAATCCACTCTTATGAACTATCTTACAAATGCAGGTGTACTTGCTGAAGATAAGTTGTTTGCTACTCTTGACCCTACCTCAAGGGCACTCAAACTACCAAATGGTGTAAGTGTTATGCTTATTGATACCGTTGGACTTGTAAGGCGACTACCTCATCATCTGGTAGAAGCATTTAAGTCAACCCTAGAGGAAGCAGCTACTGCCGATATAATTCTTAATGTATGTGACGCTTCATCAGAAGAAGCTCATTTACATTTGCAGGTAACAAAAGAGCTTTTGCAAAGTCTTGGCTGTGGTGACACACCTGTTATACCTGTGCTTAACAAGTGGGATAAAGTTGATCCACAAAACGGAATTTTACCATTAGTAAGCAACTCTGTAAGGATTAGTGCCAAAAATGGCACGGGCATAGACAAGTTGTTACAAACAGTTGAAGATAATCTACCGATTAAGATAAAAAAGTTGACTTTGCTCATTCCTTTTTCTGAAGGTGGAATTGTTGCGGATATACGCACAAAGGCTACTTTACTCAATGAAGAATATACAGCTGAAGGTATAAAAGTTACAGCTTTGCTTGACCCTGAAATGTACAGCAAGTTAAACCAATATGTATGTAAATAAAAAGAAATTTTACAGTAATTGCATAGAATACCAACTTATGATATAATATTGTAATAATATTTTTTACAGAAAGGAGCGGTGAAAAATGGATGTTCGGGTAGGCGATGTGCTTGAAATGAAAAAGCCACACCCCTGTTCTTCAAAAAACTTTGTTGTGCTCCGTGTTGGTATGGACTTTAAAATAAAATGCCAAGGGTGTGGCAGAGAAGTTATGGTAGCCCGTTCAAAAGTTGAAAAAAACATTAAAAAAATCGTAAGAGGTGAATAGCCGATTTATCTGCATATATAGTTATAGTGTAATAGTTATAGTACAAAAATTATAAAGCAGATACAGGAGGATTTTTATGTTTGAGAGTAAACTGGATATTTTTGAAAAAAGATACAACGAACTTAGCAATAAACTTTACGATACTGCTGTGGTGTCAGATCCACAGCAGTATCAGAAGATTATGAAAGAATACAAGGAACTGGAACCACTTGCTGAAGAATGTAAGATTTACAGACAGGCTAAAGCTTCTATTGAAGAGGCTCTGGAAATACTTAACGATAGTGGTTCTGACAAAGAAATGAAAGAGCTTGCAGACGAAGAACTGTCATCAGCTAAAATCACACTGGAAGAAAGCACGCAGAAAATCAAACTTTTGTTATTACCTAAAGACCCTAACGATGACAGAAATGTTATAGTGGAAATTCGCGGTGGTGCTGGTGGCGAAGAAGCTGCGTTGTTTTGTGCGGTGTTATACAGAATGTACAGTATGTATGCTGAAAAACGTGGTTTTAAAACAGAACTTCTCAATGCTAATGATACAGAACTGGGCGGATATAAAGAAATTAGTTTTATGGTAAACGGTCAGGGTGCATACTCAAGGCTTAAATTTGAAAGCGGAGTGCACAGAGTTCAACGAGTACCCGAAACTGAAACTCAGGGCAGAATACATACATCTACCGTAACCGTAGCTGTACTACCTGAAGCTGAGGACGTTGAACTAGAAATAAACCCTACTGACTTGCAGATTGACACTTTCAGAAGTAGCGGTGCAGGTGGACAGCACATAAATAAAACTGAATCTGCAATAAGAATTACCCATTTACCCACAGGCACAGTAGTTGAGTGTCAAGATGAAAGAAGTCAGTACAAAAACAAAGATAAAGCTATGAAAGTTCTTAAATCACGCTTGTTGCAGGCTAAGCGTGATGAACAGGCTCAAGCTGTGGCACAGGAGAGAAAATCCCAGGTAGGCACAGGCGACAGAAGTGAGCGTATACGTACGTATAACTACCCTCAGAGTAGAGTAACCGACCATCGCATTGGGCTTACATTATATAAACTGGACGAAATAGTAAATGGTAATCTTGACGAGGTTATTGACCCTCTTATTACGGCATATCGTGCCCAGCAACTTGAGGAAGGACTTGAATAATAATGGAAACACAGGTATTAATGCCTGATGAAAACTCTTTAAAATTTGCAGGTAAGTTATTAAAAAGCGGTGAACTTGTGGGAATACCTACCGAAACTGTTTACGGTCTAGCGGCTAACGCACTTGATGGGAGTGCCGTAGAAAAGATTTTCAAAGCAAAAGGCAGACCAATGGATAACCCTTTGATTGTGCATATATCTGATATTTCTCAGGTCAACTCTCTTGTAAGTGTTTTTCCTCAAAAGGCAAAGGCACTTGCAGAAGCCTTCTGGCCTGGACCACTTACAATAATTATGCCCTGTTCTGACAATGTACCTACGCAGGTTACAGCAGGACTTTCTACGGTAGCTATACGCTTTCCATCACATAAAACAGCACAGGAAATTATAAATTATGCAGGAGTTCCACTGGCAGCACCTTCTGCCAATCTGTCAGGCAGTCCAAGCCCCACAACCGCAACTCACGTTTTTAATGACCTCAATGGGAGAATCCCACTTATAATTGATGGCGGAAAAAGCAATGTAGGGCTTGAATCCACAGTAATTACCGTTGCAGGAAAAGCCCCTGTTTTATTAAGACCCGGCGGAATAACTGTTGAACAGCTTGAATCTGTAATTGGAAAAATTGAGATTGACAAAGGTGTTACACATATGCTTGATAAAAATGCCGTTGTAGCAAGCCCCGGAATGAAGTATAAACATTATGCACCAAAAGCACACATTGTTATATTAAAGGCCAATTCTGATGAATATATTAATTATATAAACAACTGTAACGAAAACAATGTTGGAGCACTTTGTTACAGCGATGATGCACGGACTTTAAAAGTACCTTATGTTATACTAGGAGAAAAAGACGACTACACTACACAGGCACACAATTTGTTTAACGCATTGAGAGAACTTGATGAAATGGGACTTAAAACAGTTTACGCACGTTGTCCTGAAACAGAGGGTGTAGGGCTTGCTGTTTACAACAGGCTTATACGCTCAGCAGGATTTGAGGTGATTGAACTTGCGTAATTACACAGTTATAGGAATTACAGGACCTACCGGTTCAGGTAAATCCACTATTACTGAATATTTTAAAAATAAGGGTTGTTATATAATAGACGCTGATATTATAGCAAAAAAAGCTCTAGAGCCTGATAGTCCTTGTCTTAGGCAGGCTTGTGCAGTATTTGGCGATGATATCATTGAAGCTGATGGTAAACTGAATCGTCAACTATTGGCTAAGAGAGCGTTTTCAACAAAAGAAAACACACAAAAGTTAAATGATATAACTCACCCCTGGATTTTTATTCAGGTTCTTAAAACAATAGATAAAATAAGAAATAGCAGTAGCAACCCTGTTATAATATTCGATGCACCGGTTTTATTTGAAAGTAAAATGGATATTATATGCGACTATGTAATTGCTGTGATCGCCCCTGTCGAAATAAGAAAACAACGCATTATGAAGCGTGACAATATATCCTCAAAAAATGCAGATATAAGAATTAATGCTCAAATGCAGGATAGCTTTTATATTGAAAAATCTGATTTTGTATTTGACGGAAACAGTTCTTTAGACGAAATTTATAAAAAGGCAGATGAAGTAATAAACATCATAAACAAGAGGTGACTATATGAGTACCGAAAATGAAAACAAAGGATACGGCGTAGCAATAGCCGTTGGTATATCCTGTATATTGGTTGTAGTTGCACTGATAGTTGTAATTGTAATGCTTGTGAACTCGGGACAACAGCTGAAAAAATCAATTTATCCCAAAGAATATTCAGAATATGTGTATAAATATTCACAAGAGTACAACCTTGATCCCAATCTGGTTTTTGCAATTATAAAAACAGAAAGCAATTTTAACCCAGATGCAGGCTCCAATGCCGGAGCATTGGGACTTATGCAGCTTATGCCCGATACCTTTGACTGGTTACAACAATATAAAAATGGTGAAGTAACAATGGACACCTCACAGCTTTATGATCCCGAAACCAATATTCAATACGGCTGTATTTTTCTTGAATTTCTTCTTGAAAAATACTCAGTAGAAGAAACTGCTGTTGCCGCCTATAATGCAGGCTTTGGAGCAGTTGATGGTTGGCTTGAGGACATCAACTATTCTACCGACGGAGAAACTCTTTACTACATACCGTATCCAGAAACGGCAACATATGTAGAGAAAGTTGAAGTGGCAAAAAGCTGTTACGAAAGCAATACCGAACCTGCTATTAACTCAGATGCTATCACCAATGAAAATCCCGCTTATGAAGAAATCACAGAACCATAAATAACATTAAATACCTAATCAATGGTTACAATAACAAATGATATTAATATTCAGGAAAGGACAATAAAAATGGATAAAGAAAAATCTAAATCAAAACAGCTTAAAGAAAAGCTGTTTGTAAAAAAAGAATTAGGAATCAAAAGTCTGTCAGCTGAAGAAATTGCAAAAGCAGACGAATTCTGCAAGGGCTATGTAGAATTTTTAAACAATGCTAAAATAGAGCGTGAAGCCGTGGAAACATCTGTAAAAATTGCAGAGACTAATGGCTTTACAAAATATGACAGCACAAAAACCTACAAAACAGGCGACAGAGTATACTGTGTAAACAGAAATAAGAATATTCTTCTTATGGTTGTAGGAAAACAAACAGTTGATAAGGGTGTTCGTTTTGCCATTGCACATATCGACTCACCAAGACTTGACCTTAAACCCAATCCTTTGTACGAGGCAAACAACCTTGCATTGTTCAAAACTCATTACTACGGTGGTATAAAAAAATACCAGTGGACAGCTATTCCACTGGCTTTACACGGACTTGTAGCCTTTAAGGACGGTTCCACAGTTACCGTAAGTATTGGTGAAGGCGAAAATGACCCTTGTTTCTGCGTTACTGACCTTCTGCCACACCTTGCACACGAGCAGGTTTCAAAGCCAATGTCAAAGGTATTTACAGGTGAAGATATGAACGTGCTTATAGGTAGCCGTCCTTTCAGTAATGACGAAGAGGCTGAATTAGTTAAGCTGAATATTTTAAACATTATATTTGAAAAATATGGCATTGCTGAAGAGGATTTTCTCTCTGCTGAACTTACACTTGTACCTGCATTTAACGCAAAAGACGTAGGTTTTGACAGAAGTATGATTGGTGCCTATGGTCACGATGATAAAGTGTGTGCTTACCCTGCACTTATGGCTGCTATCAACACAAAAGAGCCTGAATACACAGCAATCACTCTGCTTGTAGATAAAGAAGAAACAGGAAGTGATGGCAACACAGGTATGCAGTCTGCATTTATGAAGCATTTTATAAACGAACTCGCAGAATCTCAGGGAGTTAAAGGCTACACTGTGCTTGACAACAGCAAATGTTTGTCAGCAGATGTTAATGCAGCTTTTGACCCTAACTATGCAAGTGCATACGAGGCTAATAACAGTTCTTACATCAACAACGGCGTAGTTATTACCAAATATACAGGAAGTGGCGGAAAATACGGTACATCAGACGCTTCTGCTGAATATATGGCTGAAATTCGCAGTATACTCCAACGTGAAAATGTTCTGTGGCAAACAGGTGAGCTTGGTAAGGTTGATGGCGGTGGTGGTGGAACCATTGCTAAATATGTAGCAAATCTTAATGTAGATGTTGTTGACCTTGGTGTGCCTGTTCTTTGTATGCACGCACCAATGGAGATTGTCTCAAAAATTGACGTTTATATGGCTTACAGAGCGTTCTGTGCATTCTTTGAATAATATCTAAAATTTAAAAAATAAAAAAGGTAACGCAAACGAAAGAATGCGTTACCTTTTTTGTTTTAATGTATAATCCAAAACAGATTACTCCTCGTTAGGAGCACCTACTGGACAAGCACCTGCACAAGCACCACAGCTTACGCAAGCATCAGCATCAATTTCATACTTGCTATCGCCCTCTGAAATAGCCTCTACTGGACATTCAGCTGCACAAGCACCGCAAGAGATGCAATCATCATTAATCTTGTATGCCATTAAGAAACACCTCCTTGTCTTTCTCTATGCTTATATTGTAACATTACTTTAAAAAAAAGCAACACTTTTTATAAATTTAAAAAATTTATAACATTTTTATATATAGATTTTGCACATTATGACATAATATTCAATAAAATCTTAAAATATTCACAAAAATTATTCCAAACCTTTAAGCTGTTCTATTTCACTTTTGTCAAGACGTATCTGTGCATCCTTTATTAATTTAATCTGTTTAACATTATAGGTAGATGGTGCTGCATTCTGAGCTTTATCAAGACTAACTTTAAGCACACCGGTAAGAAGATTCTGTTCTACAACAATACCCTTACCGTCTGGTGTATTTACAATAGCACCTACTTTTGGTGTTTTCTTTAGAAGATCAGTATATGCCTCCTGTTCATATTTCAAACAACACATAAGTCGACCACAGGTACCTGAAATTTTAACAGGGCTAAGCGATAATCCTTGTTCTTTTGCCATTTTAATTGACACAGGTTGAAACTCACCAAGGAATGATGAACAACAGAAAGGTCTGCCACATACACCTATACCACCGAGCATTTTAGCTTCATCACGAACACCAATTTGTCTGAGTTCTATTCTTGTACGGAATACAGATGCTAAGTCTTTTACCAAAGAACGAAAATCCACTCTGCCGTCAGCTGTAAAATAAAATAAAATTTTGTTATTATCCAAAGTATACTCAACATCAACTAGTTTCATATTCAAGCCGTGCTGTGCTATTTTCTGTTCGCATACCTCAAATGCCTGTTTTTCTTTTTTCTTATTTTCTTTAAGAATTGTTAAATCCTCATCATTTGCTTTTCTCAACATTTTTTTAAGAGGATGCACTATATCCTTGTCGTCAATATTACGATTAGCCATTGCAACCTGTCCACATTCTATTCCTCTGGCAGTTTCTACTATTACATAATCTCCCACTTTAAGAGGTGTGGAATCCGGATCAAAATAATATATTTTTCCAACTTCTTTAAACCTTACTCCAATAACTTCAGTCATTTTTTCCTCCTTAATTCGGCACAAAGCCACGATGAAAACAAATTCATATTTACATTGCTATTCAACATTTGTTTTGCTGTGGCTAAGGTATCTGTAATATTAAATAAATTAATTGTTTCTATTCTTTCACACAGCATCTGCCCTTCACTACTGCATTTACTGTGGGTTACTTTTGCTTTTATTGCATCATTTACTATATCTGTCAGGTTGTCAATTACATTCTTTGCAAAATTCCTGTCTTTAAACACACCCACTGCACATAACAAACCATAACCCTTCGTATGGGGCAATGCCAGTGCAATTTCTACCGCACATTCTTTTGCTCTTATTACATCTTCTTCCAAATTTTCTGCTGATTTTAAATTATATACTGTAACTCTTGAAAGTATAGTTCCCAACAACTGCTGTGAAGAGGTACAACACAAAATAAAAAGTATATTCTGAGGTGGTTCTTCCAGAACTTTCAAAAAAGCATTCTGTGCCTGCTGTTGCATTTTATCTGCATTTGGAATAATATACACCTTTATATTAGCTTCATTTGGTTTGATATAAGCATCACTACATATTTTTCTTATTTCATCAACATTTACAATCTCAGATTTTCCTGAAAGTTGTGCGGTGTAAATATCAGGGTGATTACCATTTTTAACCTTACGACATTGAACACAACTACCGCAGGGCTTTGACTCTCCCCTACATACTGCCCAACGGCACAGCATAAGCACATAACGCTGTAAAAGCTGTGGCTGATTACATTCAAGCACTACACCATGAGGTACTCTATTACTTTTTATGGCTTTTTCAAGTTCAAGAATACCTGAAATTTGATTTTCATCCACAACTCTCACCTCTTTTATTCATATAAAGGTATTTTAACATTTTTACTGTTAAATTACCACAGTTTTTTGAATTTGATATACATTTTATTATTATAATACTAAACAGGGTATACCATTGCTCATCATCATTGGTATACCCTGTTTTAATTTCAGAATAATTATATTTTTTCTGTAAGCTCTTTCAGATTAAGATACATATTTTCAAGAACATTAAAATCATAACCTGAGTACATACTTTCATATAGCTTTGTTATATTTTCCTCAAAATCCTTTGGCAAAATACTGCACTTTGTTTTACAAATCTGTATCAGACGTTTTTCACCCGGATGGAACATTTCATTCAATGCAAAAATAACATCAAAATAGCTTGCCATATATTCTGCCGTTCTATGGCATATACTTACAATATCATTGCGTTCAACAGCCTTTTTAATCTGCATATCATAAGACGGCAAAACTCCACTCAGCATATTCATATTCTTTTCTATGATATTCTTTTTTAATTGCTTTGGATAAGGAATGTCATACTTTTTCTGAAGTTCTGTAAATCTGCCTGATTTATCACAATAAATCTGACTTTCATTAAGATTATGCCAAAAGGCAGTTGTATAACCTAACCTTGCACCGCATTTATCAGCAACATAGCTTTGTATATTTTCAATCATTTCAAAACTTCTGAAAATTATATCCGCACACACACCACAATTAAGTACAACATTGTCCTCATACTCAAAATATTTATTGCCCGTTTCGTATTTACTACAATATTTATTGTAAATCTCATCTCTTGTACTTTCAGGTACAGCTTCATTACCTGTACTATATATATATACATCATAATCAGAACGCTCATCGCCATTTCCGCTTGCTCTTGAGCCTGCAATAGCGATAGCATCTACCAAAGAATTTGCCTTTAGTTCTTCCAATACATTTTTAATATCTTCGTTTAATTTTATTGTCATAATATCACCTTTATAATTCTTAGTATAACAAAAATTCCCCACTGATAAAGTGAGGAACAATTTGTGCTGTGTATTAGCCTATATTTACTAAAACAATTAATTACTTCTTAATCTCAGCATCGCCTGTATCATTAAACAGGTTAAATCTGAACAGCTTTTTCTCATCTTCCTGATTTTCACATACAATGTATGCCTCGGCAATCTTACCACCCTCAATAAGCTGTGTTAAACCAACCAACTGGCAAAGCTTACTTTTCAGGTTAAGATGGTCGCCCTCTCTTGTCACCAGAAATACGTTGCCCTGACATGTATCTAGCACGGCAAGGAATTCGGTAACATCGATGTTGTGAAGTTCAATAATTGGTGTCATAAAAAATTCCTCCTTAATAAATTCGTGCCTACTCTGGACTTGTAATCACATTTCGGGTTTATTTAACAGGTACTTTTTACCTGTTGGTTATATTATATCATCTAATTTGTTAATGTCAACAAAAGAATCAAAATTTATTTATACAATAGTCCTAATATAAGTCCGTTTTTATAAAGCTAAAATCAGCATTTACAACATTTTTTGCTACAAAACACTAATTTTATAGTAATTCTTCATATTTTTATTTTTTATATTTTATTTAATTAGCACAAGGTTTTAAGACCAACTTATATACTTTAATTAATTCCTACAATTTTAAACAATTCCACATAAATGCGTTATTTTATGTTACAACTTTTCCGTCACTAATCTCTATACGTCTTGGTATACTTTGAGCAATAGAGTTATCGTGAGTAATCATTACTACTGTTTTTCCACTTTCGTGTAATCTAAAAAGTATATTCATAATTTCCTTACCCGAATTCACATCAAGATTACCCGTTGGTTCATCTGCAAGAATAAGAGGCGGTGACGAAGCTATTGCCCTTGCTATGGCAACTCTTTGTTGCTGACCACCCGAAAGTTGACCTGGCAGATGGTTTGCTCTGCTTTGCAAATCCACTAACGCAAGAGCATTCTCAGCTAACTTTCTCCGCTGACTTTTTTTAATGCCTCTGTATAAAAGAGGAAGTTCAACATTTTCAAGTGCCGAAAGAGAATTAACCAGATTAAAGCTTTGAAAAATAAAACCGATTTCTTTATTTCGGATTTCGCTTAGCTTTCCCTCTCCAGATTTAAGTATATTGTTGCCATTAAGATAATATTCCCCTTTTTCAGGAATATCTAGACATCCAAGTATATTCATAAGAGTAGATTTACCCGAACCAGACTGCCCAACTATGGCCACAAATTCACCCTTATCTATATCAACACTTACATTATTTAACGCTTTCAGAACGGTGTCACCCACCACATATTCCTTTGTAATATTCTTCATCTGTATAAGGCTCATATATACCCCCTGCATATAACAATAAATTATCACAGTAATACTATCTATTATCTGCCATATACTGATAAATATTCAAAAAAGCCACCACACGGGCGACTTTCTGACTTTTATTAATTACATACTTTCAGGAGCATTTATTTTAAGCATTGTAAGAACATTTTTGATAACTGTCTTTGTTACAATACAAAGATTAAGTCTTGCTTGTGTAAGACTTTCATCGTCACCCTTAACACGGCAAGCATTATAAAATTTATGGAACAGTGATGCAAGCTGTAAAACATAACGTGTAATCTTTGTAGGATCATAATCTTTTGCTGAATTAATTACCTCATTTGTATAATCGGCAATATATGCAATAAGCTCTTTTTCCTCGCTTGCAGTAAGCAGTGCAAGTTCATCATCTGTACACTCTCTTGCAATAATTCCATCCTTTTCAAGAGCTTTTATAATACTGCATATACGAGCGTGTGCGTACTGTACATAGTATACAGGATTTTGTGAATCTTGTGCAACAGCCAAATCAATATCAAAATCCATCTGAGTATTTGGCTCACGCATATTAAAGATAAATCTTGCAGCATCAACAGGAACTTCCTCAATAAGTGTGTTAAGCGTAACAGCCTTACCTGAACGCTTTGATAGCTTATATACATCTCCATCTTTAATAAGACGTACCATCTGCATAATAATAATATCCAGCTTTTCGGGATTAACCTCAAGTGCCTCCATAGAAGCCTTTATTCTTGGAATATAACCATGATGATCTGCACCCAGAATATCAATAGCTATATCAAAGCCACGGGTAACAAGTTTGTTATAGTGGTATGCTATATCGGGTACAAGATATGTCGGTACACCATTAGCACGCAAAAGAACTCTATCTTTATCATCACCAAAATCGGTTGTCTTAAACCATAATGCACCGTCCTGCTCATATGTATGACCTGATTTTTTTAATTTTTCAATAATATCAGACACAGCACCACCGTTATGAAGTGAACTTTCTAGGAACCAATTATCATACTCTATTCTGTATTTCTGCAAGTCTTTTTTCAGATTAGCTATATTAATGGGCAAAGCATAATCACAAAGTGCCTGTCTGCGTTCTTCTGATGATACGTCTACATATTTATCTCCGTAAAGCTCATTAAATGCCTTTGCGTGTGCTGTTATGTCCGCTCCTTGATATGCGTCCTCTGGCATTTCAATCGTGTTATCATATATCTGTAAATAACGAACCTCAAGAGATGTTTTGAATTTCTCAATCTGGTTTCCCGCATCGTTTACATAAAATTCTCTCTCAACACTGTATCCTGCTGTCTGCAAAACGCTTGCAAGACAATCACCTAGAGCACCACCACGAGCATTACCTATATGCATAGGCCCTGTGGGATTTGCTGATACAAATTCAAGAAGAATTCTTTTTCCATTGCCGTAATCCGATTTTCCATAGTTTTCACCTTCAGCTTCAACAGCTTTTATAACATCTGAATAATAATTGCCGTTTAGGAAGAAATTGATAAATCCGGGACCTGCAATTTCAAATCTTTCAATATATGTATTCTCTAATGACAGATTTTCTGTAATTGCTTGTGCAATGTTGCGTGGTGAAGTTTTAAAAGCTCTTGCACACACCATAGCAACATTGGTTGCTATGTCACCATTTTTCTTATCGGCAGGTACTTCTATTATAAAATCCGGTGTCTGAGCATCAGCAAGTTTTCCCTCGCTTTTTGCTTTTTCTATGGCTTTTATAATAGCCTCTTTCAAAGTATCTACGGATTTTTTTGCGATGTTCGCCATTTATATATACATCCTTTCAGGTTAGTTTTTCTTTATTTTAATATCAAATTTATTTTCACTTACAATATTTGAGTTGAAATCAAGCGTATATTCCACACTCAACTGTCCGCCCTTATCATCAAGAGCTATTTCCATTTTTTTAGTGTATACTCCAATCAGCAAAGGGCCTGCCGGAGTAAGATAGTGGCATTGATGCCGTTTATTAAGCTCCAGCATAAGTTGTGATTCGTCTCCGCCATTGCGTGATATAACCACCTGCTCGTCAGATACTTTTATTGTTGTATTTTGAGTAATAGAGGGATTTTCATCATCATATTCCTTATAACGGATAAATTTATTTCCTGTTGGTGCAATAGTATATCCCCCTGTGGTGGTAACTTCAATTACATCTTCGTCATCATCAATCTTCTGAGTGCCAACTATATCAATTATATAATCATTATTCATATTTCACCTTATTAATAATGCTCTATTTTAATTCTGTGTACATCCTGATCTACGGAATTTCCTAAAAATAAACCTGCAAATTTACTAAATCCATCAACAGTGTCGCTTACATAGTATTCACAGGTTCCTGCAACAGTCTGCGGATTTGCCAAATTATATTCATTTATCAGCTTTGCCGCATAACGGGCAGTTTCTTTGCCTGAGTCAACAAGAATTACTTCTTCACCCATTACATCTGCAATAACATCACGCAAAATAGGGTAATGAGTACAGCCCAATATCAGAGTATCAATATTATTTTCGATAAGAGGCTGTAAATAGCGCTGTACTACGGTTTTTACAACAATATCATTTCGATTTATAAATCCATTTTCAACTAATGGAACAAACAAAGGACAATCTTGCTGAAACACCTGAATATTACTATCCATTTTTTCAATAGCCTGTTTATAGGAACAACTGTTAATTGTCGCAGTTGTTCCTATTACACCAACTTTTCTGTTTCTGGTAGCTTTAGCCGCCGCAAAGGCAGTTGGTTTTACAACACCTGTATATGGTATATGAAATTCTTTTCCGAGGTCACCTGCAACAGAACTTACCGTCCCACAGGCTGCAATAAGAATTTTAATATCCTTAGATTCTAAAAATCGGGCATCCTGCATAGCATAGCGTGTAATTGTTTCTTTACTTCTATTACCATAAGGCACTCTGCCTGTGTCGCCAAAATATACTATATTTTCGTGTGGGAGAAAGTGTATAAGTTCCTTAACTGCTGTAAGACCTCCCATTCCGGAGTCAAAAACTCCTATCGCTGAATGTTCAGACATAATATAATCAGCCTTTCGTACTGTAAATATTTAAATACTATTACCTATTAAAGAAAGTAAATACTTTCCTTTGTATAGCAATTCGTACCGATTTACACTGTGCTACGCACAGCTCGTCTTATTCTAAAATATAATTTTACCATATACAATTATTTGGTGCAATGTATATTTTTAAAAAATGTAGTGACAAAAAGAAAAAATAACTGTATAATAGTTTTATTATATAATGGTGTAGTTTACCTATTAAAATAAAATATAAGGACTGATATATAATGGATTACAAATTTATGGATAATATCACTAATAAAGTGGCAGAGGTTCTTGAACCACAGGGTTATATAAGACAATCCGTTGATAGCGACAAAGATTATGCTGCTTTATTTACAGGCGAAAGTAACGCTTATATGGTTATGTACAATGCTCAAAAAAAGCTGACAGCCCTAAAAGTTTGCGGAATAAACGATGGTGCTCCCGATAATCAATGGAAGAGCATAAGTACCTGGATTTTCGATCCTGAAACTGACAGTATTAAAGAAGCAAATAGTATAGGAAATGACTTTGCCGACTCGCTTTCAACAAACAAGCCCAGAATTTCAAACAAAGGTAAAAAGAAAAATAGTGATGATGGTAATGCAGATCCAAAATTCTTCTGCAAAAGAATGGTTAATGTATTCCCTGAGCTTAAAGAAGAAATATGGGAAGAAGAGGATGGATATAATCCATTCAGAGGTGCTACATTCACAGAAGGTCATATTGTTCCAAGAGTTAATGAGCTTTTAAAAACAGGCAACAAGCAACAAATTGAAAAACTGGCAAGCATTATCAATGCTCAGTATTCAGCAGGCAATCTTGATACACGTTCAATAATAACTATTATCGTGCTTAACGGAATTAAACCTGAACTGGAAAGTAAAATTGAAGAACTTCTGGACAATGACCTGAGTAAGGCTTGGAAATATGCGAGAAAATACAGAACCAAAAAAGTAAAACCTGAGAAAGTTAAAACTGTTAACCCCTCATTTGCTGAAAGATTAGGTCAGCAATAATCAGCAATTTAAAATCCCGCAAAGGCTCTGCCTTTGAACCGCAAGCCCTTAAAAAGGCTTGACCTAAATTTTAATTGTCTACCCCAACATTTGAGATAGAACCATAATAAATCGCCCGAAAGCTATAATATCTTTCGGGCGATTTATTATTTATACTTATTTATATTTTTCTTTTTGTTTACAGACAAAATACCACCAACTGCACCTGCACACAACATTGACACCAACTTTGTAACAGTCATTGCCGATATCCCCTCTACACAAGTAGAAAGTCCCACAGCAAATACTATAAGAAACATTACAAAAGATGTTATAACTCCTAATAATAAACCCATTGATTTATATATTCTTACTGCTACATAACTCCCCAGAAAAGCCGACAAAGCTCCTATTATCTGCAATATTATATAAACTGCATTGAGGGGTAACTGCCCCGATTTTACAAGGATAAATGCTAGCAACAACATCATAAGACTGCAAAAAATCATACCAACCACTGAACCAATCGCTACGGCTTTAAATATTTTAAATCCACCATTTTCTTTATACACACAATTTACCTCCCTCTGCATACCTTATTATTCCCAGTAAAAATAACTATCTTCATCTGAGAGTATTCTGTAAATAGTAAAGCATATTCATAAATTTAAAGTTTTATGACAGCCGTATATCCTACCACATTATATTGACTTCTTTCAACTTTATACTATTATGTTCATTTATAAATAATAATAAATAAACAATAATTTAATAAAAGTATAAAAAAAGAAAATAAAATCTACATATATTTTTAATCATAATTAAAATTCGGCATTATTTTCATAAATATTGAATTAATAAATTGCTTAATTAAAAACCAAATTTATGAATAATATATTAAAATAGATACATTCACTACTTTATATTTATGTACATTTTTATTATTAATCATATTTATCAGATTGACATATACCTTAAAATGTGATAAACTTTGTATTGATTGATTATGTGAAAATTTTCCAAACATAATCATATACGCTGATTTTAAGCGTAAATAAAATATTATTTTTGGAGGAAGACATGAAGAAGAATTTAAAGCTAACATCTGCTGTTCTTGCTTTGTCTATGCTTTTCAGCTTTGGTGCTGTAACAACAGCTTCTGCTGAAGAAACAACAGAAGAAGTTCCTGCACCTAAGAACTCAAAGACCATCAAAGCAAATGAAGACGGCACATACGATGTTTCTGTATCATTTGAAGGTAAGGTTGATACAGAAACCAGCACAACTGTATATGCTTCTGACGTTGTACTGATAGCTGACCGTTCAGGAAGTATGGATGGTACTCGTTGGGAATCACTAAAAAATGCAGTTGATGTTCTTACAGACAAAATATTACCTGAAAACAGCGATAATCTTGTTTCTGTAATAACATTTGAATCTTACACTACTATTGAAAAATTTGGTGATTCATACTGGACAAATTCTGCTGATGAAATTGGTACTATATTAGATAATCGTGACCCTAATTACGGTGGAACATATTGTGCACCTGCAATTAATGCTGCATCAACAGTACTGGATGATGGTCGTGAGGGTGTTAACAAGTATGTTATCTTCTTAAGTGATGGTGACCCATTTGACTGGAATGATAGTGTTACTGCTGCCGAGGAGCTAAAGAGTACACATACTGATACTACACTCTATACAGTAGGTATTCCTGATTGCAACGAAAGCTTTATGAAAGAAGTCGCTGGCGACGAAAGTAAGTATTTCTTTGCAGAAGATGCTGAACAGCTTGCAACTGTATTTGATGGTATTGCAACAGAAATCAAGAGCGGATATAAAGATGTTGTTCTTGCTGACCAGCTAAGCGAGTTTGTAGAATTTGCAAACATTGACGAAGACGGACAACCTGTAATCAATCTTGAAGTTTTTGACGAAAATGGAAACCTTGTTGAAAATGCAACTCAGAACGTAACTTATAATGAGGAAACAGGAATGATTATGCTGGCTCTTGGCGAAGATATGATTCCTGATCAATGGAAATATACTGTAACATACACAGTAAAACCTAATCAAAATGCTGTTGATACTTTCTGGAATGGTGGCTACACAAGCATAGGTGATGCTAATACTGATGCTGAAGGTAATGACACAAGTGCTGGTAAAGAAGGTTTTTATGTAGGTCCTGCAGTTCTCAGCTTTACATATCGTGATGCTGATTACAGTGTAACACTTCCAATGCCAGTTGTACAGGTTGATGAAACTCCACTGCCAACAGAGGCAACAGAAGCAACTGATGCAACTGATGCTACATCAGCTACAAACCCTACAACTCAGCCAACAAATGCAACAAGTGCTACAACTGCAACAAACGCAACAAGCGCAACAAATGCAACAAGTGCTACAACTGCTACTACTGCATCAACTACATCAGGCAAAGCTCCTGCAACAGGCAGTTCTGCAAATACAGTAGTTCTTATCGCTATGTTAATGCTATCCGCAGCAGGCGTTGTAACTCTTAAAAAGCACAGTGCTAAAACTTCAAAGTAATAAAAACTGCTGAATAAAAAATAATAGCAAACTTTTAAAGGCAACACCATTTATGTACACGGTGTTGCCTTTTTGTTATATATAGGTTTCTATGGTTTTATTTTTCAAATGTTTGGGAAGATAATTAAAGTTTAGGTCAAGCCTTTTTAAAAGCTTGAAGTAATCTTATAGAGTTGAGGATACACAATACCGCAACTCCTGTATCTGCAAACACTGCAAGCCACATATTCGAGTATATTCCTGTAATTCCCAATAACATAACTATAATCTTGACAGTAAGGGCGAATATAATATTCTGACGTGAGATTGTTGCAGTTTTAGTAGCAATTTCTATTGATTTAGGAATGGCTTCTACATTTGAATTCATAAATACTATGTCTGCTGCTTCAATGGCTGCATCTGCACCACTTCCCATAGCTACTCCTACATCTGCACCAGCCAAAACAGGAGCGTCATTTATTCCATCACCAACAAACATTACACTTCCCTGTTCACTTCTTATCTTCTGCAAAACAGTCAGTTTATCCTGTGGTAAAAGTTTTGCATATACCTTATTTATACCAGTTTCTTTTGCAACATCATTTGCAGTTTTTTCCTGATCACCTGTAAGCATAGCTGTAAAGATATTTCTTCTTTTTATCTTGTCTATCGCTTCATTTGCATCAGACTTAATTGTATCAGAAATAATTATATAACCACAGTATTTATTATCAACAGCCACAAGCACCTGTGTACCGTAATTTTTGCTTTCATCATACATACTCAGGTCAATATCAAATCTCTCCATCAATGCCTTGTTTCCACACAAAACTACCCTTTTATTAATCTCAGCTTTTATTCCCTTACCGCTTATTTCCTCCACATTAACAACAGGTATTGCCTCTACACCCTGATTTTTTGCATATTTAATAATACTCTCAGCTATCGGATGTGTGGACATCATCTCACAAGATACACAAAGCTGTAAAAGCTCTTCCCTATTCATATTATGTACAGATATATCCTGTACCTCAAAATCGCCTTTAGTTACTGTACCTGTTTTATCCATTACAACAGCTTTAATCTTTGCAAGTGATTCTATTGACTTGCCACCCTTAAAAAGTATTCCATTTTTTGACGCCGCACCAATACCTGAAAAAAATGCAAGTGGAACACTAAGTACCAACGCACAAGGACAGCTCATAACTAAAAAGCTTAGTGCTGTATAGATCCATGGCATAAATGACTGCCTTGTAACAAGTGGTATAACAGTTGCAGTTATTAATGCAATTAACACTACAACAGGAGTATATACACGAGAAAAACGTGTAATAAAATTATCAATTTTGGGTTTGTTTGCAGCAGCATTTTCCACAGAATCAAGTATTTTTGTTACCATAGATTCTTTTAATTCTTTGTCTGCCCTTATCTTGAGTACACCACCTGTGTTTACACAACCAGAAAAAATCTTACTGTCAATTCCCACTTTAACAGGTGTGCTCTCACCTGTTACGGCTGATGTATCAATACGACTTTCACCGCTGATTACAGTTCCATCAAGAGGTATTCTGTCACCTGACCTTACCAGAATAATATCTCCCACTTTGGCATCTTCTGCCGGAATTGTTTCAACTTCATCTCCGTTTACAAGATTTACAACCTCTGGTCGCATATCAACAGCAGACATTATCTGGCTTCTGCTTTTTGTTACAGCTATTTTCTCAAAAAGTTCTCCTATACGGAAAAACAGCATAACTCCCACAGCCTCGTGAAATTCGCCAATAGCCAAAGCTCCCAGTGTCGCAATACTCATAAGGAAATTTTCGTCAAATACCTTTCCTTTGGCAATATTTTTACCTGCCTTCATCAGAACCTCTCCGCCTAAAAGAAGATATGCCGTTACAAAAAGCACAACAGCAGGAATATTCAATGCTAAATTAAGAGTCTGCCATAAAACTATTCCCACTACAAACAGAACAATTCCCACCACAATAGCTGTTATATCCTTTTTATGAGAATTACTTGTATTCATCTTATTAACTGTATTCTTGCTTTTTTCTTCAAAAACAGTTACAGTAACTCCATCCTCTATACTATCACAAATTTGTTGTAAAAGTGGAATAAGCTCTTGTTCTGACAATGGACTGTCTATCAGAAGTTTTTTAGTAGCAAATGTAAGTACAGCACTATTAATCTGTGAATGAGTATTCATTTTATTTTCTATTTTTGCACCACAGTTCGCACAATGAAGATTATTAAGAATAAATGTATATTTTGGCATAATTAAGTCCTCCCTTATTTCGATATATGAACATATGCTCATATTTACAAGTTAAATATACACCTTATATATCATGTTGTCAATAGATAAATAATATTTATTGTAAATAAATTATTTTTAAAATAAATACTACATAATTTAAATATAAATAAAATATCACCTATTGACTTTTTAAGAAATATTTTATATAATATAAACATAAAATCAGTAATGATTATTATTATTGGTTTTATGTAGAATATATCTATATTAGCAAATCTTTTTACAAAAAAGTCCACAAATTCGTTTTAAAAATTAAAATTAACTAATTTTAAAAGAAAAGTTTGATTTTTATGAATAATATGGAAAAAAGTGTAAAAATGATGTTGCCAAATGCTAAAAAATCGCTAAATAACTTGAACTATTAACGACAGTGTGTTATAATACAGGCACAGTTTTGGGTAACCTTTTATTTTTTATCTGCCATAATTTCAGCAGTTTTTGTAGCTGTTTTTATCAGATAAAAGTATAATATGAGGTTGTGAGCAAATTATTTTACTTATAGCCTTTGTATTACAGGTAAATGACTTACTGCTTTACTGCAATATAGCACAAGCTGATTTTATGAGAGGAGATTTTTTATGAAAGATTTTAAACAGTGGAATGGCTTTGAAGGAAACATCTGGAAAGAGGAAGTTAATACACGTGATTTTATCCAGAAAAACTATCGTCCATATGACGGCGACGAGAGTTTCCTAGCAGCTCCAACAGCAGCCACTGACAAACTCTGGGGAATTTTGCAGGGCTTGCAGAAAGAAGAGCGTGCAAAAGGCGGCGTTCTTGATATGGATACTCACATCGTATCAACACTTACATCACACGCACCCGGTTATATAAGCGAAGCTGACAAAGACCTTGAAGCAGTTGTAGGTTTGCAGACAGATAAGCCTCTAAAGCGTGCATTTATGCCTTTTGGTGGTATTAAAATGGCTGAGCAGGCTTGTGAAACAAACGGCTACACACCAGATCCTGAGCTTCACAAAATTTTCACAGAATACAGCACAACTCACAACCAGGGTGTATTTGATGCTTACACACCTGAGATGAAGAAGGTTCGTCACAACAAGATTATTACAGGTCTTCCTGACACATATGGTCGTGGTAGAATCGTAGGTGACTACCGTCGTGTTGCTCTTTACGGTATTGACTTCCTTATCGAAGAGAAGAAAAAGGACTTTGCTAACTGTGGCGACGGCACAATGACTGATAACGTTATTAGACTTCGTGAGGAAATCTCAAAGCAGATCAGAGCTCTTAACGATATGAAGAAGATGGCTGCTTCTTATGGTTTTGATATTTCACAGCCTGCTACAAATGCTCGTGAGGCTGTTCAGTGGTTATACTTCGGTTATCTTGCTGCTATCAAGACACAGAACGGTGCTGCAATGAGTGTTGGTCGTATTTCAACATTCCTTGACATATATATTCAGAGAGATATCGAAAATGGTACATTAACAGAGGACGAGGCTCAGGAGCTTATTGACCATCTTGTTATGAAGTTCAGAATGGTTAAATTCGCTCGTATCCCTTCATATAACCAGTTGTTCTCAGGTGACCCTGTATGGGCTACACTTGAAGTTGGTGGTATCGGTGTTGACGGACGTTCAATGGTAACAAAGACAGACTTCCGTTTCCTCCATACTCTTGAGAATATGGGTCCTTCACCAGAGCCTAACCTTACAGTTCTTTATTCAGCAGCATTGCCTGAAACATTTAAGCGTTACGCTGCTAAGATTTCAATAAACACAAGCTCAGTGCAGTATGAGAATGATGATGTAATGAAGCCTGTATGGGGCGACGATTATTCAATCTGCTGCTGTGTATCTGCTACACAGACAGGTAAAGAAATGCAGTTCTTCGGTGCAAGAGCTAACCTAGCTAAATGTCTTCTATACGCTGTTAACGGCGGTGTAGACGTTAAAACTCGTGAGCAATGTGGTCCTGCTTATCGTCCTATCACATCAGAGGTTCTTGAGTATGATGAAGTTATCGAAAGATATGATGCTATGATGGATTGGCTTGCAGGTGTTTATGTTAACACACTTAACCTTATTCAGTATATGCACGATAAGTATTTCTATGAGGCTGCTGAAATGGCTCTTATTGATACAGATGTACGTAGAACATTTGCAACCGGTATTGCAGGTTTCTCACACGTTGTTGACTCGTTGAGTGCTATCAAGTACGCAAAGGTTAAGACAGTAAGAGATGAGGACGGTTTGGTTGTTGACTACATCACAGAGGGCGACTTCCCTCGTTACGGTAATGATGATGACAGAGCTGACGAAATCGCTGTATGGCTACTTAAGACATTCCTTGACAAGATTAAGAAGCACCACACATACCGTGATTCTGAGCCTACAACTTCAATTCTTACAATTACATCAAATGTAGTTTACGGTAAAGCTACTGGTTCAATGCCTGACGGAAGAAAAGCTGGCGAGCCACTTTCACCTGGTGCTAACCCTAGCTATGGTGCAGAGAAAAATGGTCTGCTTGCATCACTTAACTCTGTTGCTAAGTTGCCATATCACTGGGCTCTTGACGGTATTTCAAATACTCAGACAATTAACCCTGATGCTCTCGGTCATAACGAAACAGAGCGTGTTGACAACCTTGTAAATGTAATGGACGGTTACTTTAACCAGGGTGCTCACCATCTGAACGTTAACGTATTCGGTACAGAGAAACTACTTGACGCTATGGAGCATCCTGAGAAGGAAGAATACGCTAACTTCACAATTCGTGTATCTGGTTACGCTGTTAAGTTTATCGACCTTACTCGTGAACAGCAGATGGACGTTATCGCTCGTACTTGCCATAAGGCTCTTTAATATATGACAGATAATAAAAATATAATCGGAAGTGTTCATTCTTTAGAAACCTTTGGATTGGTAGATGGTCCTGGTGTACGCTTTGTAGTTTTTCTACAAGGCTGTGCACTCAGGTGCCGTTTCTGTCACAATCCTGAAACTTGGAAATCTGAAGGCGAACAATGGACAGTAAAAAAACTGTATGAACGTATTCTACGTTATCGCCAATATTGGAGCAAAAATGGTGGAATCACTGTAAGTGGTGGCGAACCACTCTTACAGATTGACTTTGTCACTGAATTGTTTAAAATGGCTAAAAAGGACGGAGTTCATACAGCAATAGATACCGCAGGACAACCTTTCTCTGATGATCCCAAATGGATGGAAAAATTTGAAGAGCTTATGTCTGTAACAGATTTGGTTTTGCTTGACCTTAAGGAAATTGACAGCGAAAAACACAAAGACCTTACAGGCTTTGGCAATGAGAATATCCTTAAAATGGCACAATGGCTGTCTAACCATAACAAAACAATGTGGATAAGACACGTTCTTGTACCGGGAGTTACAGATGATCCAAAAGGACTTGAAAAAATGCACGAATTCATTTCTCAGCTAAAAACAGTTGAGCGTGTAGAGGTTCTTCCCTATCATACTTTAGGTATAATAAAATGGTATGATTTAGGACTTAAGTATTCTTTGGAAGGTGTTTCTCCCCCTACACAGGAGGAAATAGCAACTGCTGAAGAAATCCTGCATACAGCAGATTATATGAAATAATAAATTCTAACAAAAGTCAATTATAAAAATGCAACACCTTTTTGTTTAAAGATGTTGCATTTTATTTTCCTTTCAAAAAATAATATAAATACGTGAACAAAAGCAGATAGAAAATTTCTGCCCCCTGAGAAATAAGCAACAAATTTCAGGTTAAACCTTTTTAGAGGCTTGGTTGTCTATACACATTGTAAATAAAATACACATTCCTACCAAAGCTATACTACCTATGTAATTACCTGCTATAAAATCAGTACTTTGTGTGGCGTTGCTGTATACATCGATAACAGGAGTGTAAAAAGTAAATATAATAGCTGTAATAACTGATGATATTATGCCCTGTGCCAAACGGTACAGGGTAAATTTTATTTTAGGAATATTTAGTTTTGCTGTAATCGAATATATCTGAAAATGCACACATACTCCTCCCCAACCTAAAGCAAAAGCTACAAGCCAAACAGGAGCGGCATTATCACTGCAAAAATTACAACCATTTGTCACCTCCCATATAACACAGGGAATACTGTTACTGATAGATTTTGGCACCCCTGCCCATATCAGCACATCACTTATAAATTCGGTAAGGTGTATATCTTCAAAAATCCCATACATACAGGAAAAAATAATTACAAGACCACAAAGCAACATTATGCTGTTAATTCCACTTTGAGTGGAGTTTACTATGGCTGTGCTAACAGACTCTTTTTGAATCTGATTTTTTTTTATATCACTGTATTCTACATTTTTACAGGCAAATATTCCAATTATTATCTGTGCAACAATCTGGCTCAACCATAACAAAAGTCCTGTTGTGGTACTATGGTAAAGTGAAGTTCCTGCTACAAACACTACAAAACCAGGGCCTCCCCCTACTAAGAACATAACAAGTGCTTGTGCCGTTTTAAGATTTATTTTTCCCTCATCGTAAAGAGTAACAATACCTTTAGCTCCCACAGGAAACCCACCTGTAAGTCCCAATAAAATTATTGTACCAACTGTACCATTGGTGTGAAAAAGTCTTTTTGTTACAGGTGATAAAAATTTTCCAAAATAATCAGATAAACCACTTTTTACAACAAAGGCTGACAGCACCATAAAGGGAAATAATGATGGAATTAAAATATTTCCGCAAAATAACAGTCCTTGTAATGCTCCTGTTGTCATAACCGCCACCACCTCAGCATAATTTTCTAATGTATTTTATTTATATGGCAGGAACTATATTTTGTATGCTGACTGTTTTTTCAGAAATATGTTTGTGGATAATTTTATACTAATATTTTATTATTTGGTGGTGATACATATGGGCAGTCAGGAAGAAAAAGGATTAAAGAAACTACCAATATTTTGCAAAGAAATTCTGGGTTCAGCACCCTACTTGCAATTTAACAGCAACCGTGAGGTTACACTTGATGGCTGTAAAGGAATACTTGAATATCAAAATGAAACTATAAGGATAAGTACGGGAAAAATGGTGATTGCTTTTAAAGGCAGAGGACTAAACATAAAATGTCTTACTGCCACTTCAGTAGTAATAAAAGGATATATAACAACTGTTGAATTTATAAGATAGAAGGTGATACAATGGTAAATCAGTTTTTAAGGTGGTTGAGAGGTTATGTAACTTTTACTGCTGTGGGAAAATTTCCTGAAAGGCTTATTAATCTTGCTATGTTGTCAGATATTGCAATAATTAATCCTGTGGGAGAAAAAGGCAAATTCACTGCACAGGTATCTATTGCTGATTATAAACATCTGTACAATATTCGCAAACGCACTATGACCCATCTTAAAATTAAGAAAAAGTACGGACTTCCTTTTTTGATTTACAGAAATAAAAAGCGTAAAGGACTGTTTGTAGGGGCAATTCTTTTTGCTATAATAATAAATATTCTATCTATGTTTATATGGACAATAGATATAAAGGGAAACAATAGCGTAAGCACCTATGAAATGCAGTGCTGTCTTAAGGACAACGGTGTATATGTAGGAGCTTTAAAAAATAAAATAAATGTATCCAGTGCGGAACGTGGCTTTGCACTGGAACTTGGAAAAGTAGGTTGGATGTCAGTTAATATTGTTGGAAGCACCGCAAGCGTAGAACTTAGCGAAAGCTATGACGTACCTGAAATTGTTGATGCAACTCAACCTTGTAATCTAAAAGCAACAAAAACAGGACAGGTGCTTAAAATGGACATAAGAGAGGGAAAAAATAATGTAGCTATTGGTGACGGTGTAGCCAAGGGTCAGCTTTTGGTAAGCGGTATTGTAGAAATAGGAGAAACCGGTACATCACGTTTTGTACACAGTGAAGGCGAAGTGTACGCTGGTATTATTACAAATGAAGAGATTAAAATTCCTAAAATCAAGAATTTCAACAACATATCTCAACTCCCCAAAAGAGAACTTATTAGTTTTATGAATTTTAAGATTCCTATTGATTATATCAGTGTAAACAACGCTTATAGCAGACAATATGTAACACATAGCTATACCCTAAATGATGTGGATATGCCTATTGATATTGTTACCGAATACAATTTTTCAAAAATATCCAACACTATAAAATACAGCAAACAGCAAGCTCAACAACTTGCAAAAACAGAATTTGCTATCAACGACCTTTTCTTTCGTTGGGACAGTGATATTCAAAATCAGAAAATAAAAACAAGTGAAACTAAAGACACTTATATTTTCACAGCAGAATACTATTCAATAGAAAATATTGCCGAATCTGTACCCATTACAATCATACCCAGTCTTTAATCAAAAAAGGTTTTTATCAAATTTAATACCAAAGCAAAAACCTCCCCTTTTAGGGGAGGTAGCACGATAAATCCTTGTTAGAGTGGTTAGTAAAAATAATTTTTAAATTTCTATATCAACATTATAACGCTTTAGCCAATAATCTACTTGCAAAAGATAAGCTAAAATTTGTGGAGCTTTCATTAATTGACCATACCAAGGTGATGTTATAGAATTCGGATTTTCGATGATATTATTTATAGTATCAACATCTAAAAACTGCATAACAGGGCTATTTTCATCAATTAGCTTTTTCATAGCAGTTACCACTAATTTAAAATATACAGGATTATGTGTTTTTGGATAAGGGCTTTTTTTACGCCATACAATATCATCAGGCAAAATACCATCCATAGCAGTACGAATTATACCTTTTTCTCTGCCATTTAATGCTTTAAGTTCCCAAGGCATATTATAGGCATATTCAACCAGTCGATAATCACAGAACGGTACTCTCACCTCAAGACCACTGTACATACTGCACCTATCTTTTCTATCAAGTAACCCTTGCATAAACCAGTTGAAATTCAGTACAAACATTTCTTTCATACGACTTTCGAGTCTGCTTTCACCTGGTAGCTTATCAACAGAATTTATAGTAGAAAGATATTTTTCACGCACATATTCTTCTCCCTTTGGCAACAATCCCTTTTTAAGGACACTACGTCTTATGTCAACACTTCTTGACCAAGGGAATGTATCCTCAAATAAAATTTCTTTGTTATGATACCAAGGATATCCTCCAAAAAGCTCATCTGCACATTCTCCCGACAAAGCAACAGTATAATCCTTTTTTACCTCTTTACAAAACAAAAGAAGTGAGGAGTCAACATCTGTCATAGCAGGCAAATCTCTTGCCAATACTGCATCATATAAAGCATTATAAACACTTTCATTATCCAGAACAACGTTGCGGTGATTTGTGCCTGCAAAACTGCTCATAAGCTGAATATAGTCGCTGTCTGAATTAGGCTGAAAAAGACTCTTTTCAAAATACTTTGCATTATCCTCATAATCTACCGAATAAGTAGTCAGAGTCCCCCTTCCCTGCTCTTTAAAATAATCAGCAGAGATTTTGCTTATTATACTTGAATCAAGTCCACCTGAAAGGAATGTACAAAGTGGAACATCAGAAACAAGCTGTCGAGTTATTGCATCCTTTAAAAGCCAGCGTGTATATTCTATCGTTTCATCTTTACTATGAGGGTGAGGCTTTGCCTCCAAAGTAAAATACCTGTACTTTTTAAAAATACCATCTTTATATGTTCCACACTCTCCTGGTAATAATTCGTATATATCTTTAAATATACCGCTTCCACCGCTTCTTCCGGGACCAATAAAGAAAATATCCATAAGTCCTTGTTCATCAACCACAGGGCGTAATTCAGGACACTTAAGCATTGTTTTTATCTCAGAAGAGAAAAGAAATCCGCCCTTATATTGATGATAGAAAAATGGTTTTACACCTATCCTGTCTCTTGCTACAAAAAGTTTTCGGTTTAAATGATCATATACAGCAAATGCAAAAATGCCATTCAGCTTGTCAACACACTTTTCCCCCCAATGCAGATATGCAGTAAGTACTGCTTCGGTGTCAGAACGTGTAGAAAATTCATATCCCACTTTTTTCAGCTGATTTGTAAGCTCATCGGTATTATAAAGTTCGCCGTTATATACAATGGTACACTTACCGAATTTGCCTTGCTTTGTCATAGGCTGTAAACCACCTTCAGGGTCAATAACCGTCAACCTACGGTGCATAAGGCAAACATCTTTTTCATCACCGAAAAACACACCTTGCTGATCAGGACCTCGACTACGCATTGTGTTTACCATATTTTCAATTACAGGTCTTTTCTCACTAAGGTCAGTATAGCGATCCAGCCAACCAGCTATTCCACACATAAAATCATCCGCCTTTCTTCTATTAACGAATAAAAACATCAAATCCTTGCTGTATTTATTATATTCAGAAAAAAGCATTTTGTTCATTCAGACATAAAAAACAGCCGATTTCATTTTAATTATGAAATCGGCTAAAATTATTCTTCAAAACTGAATACGGGTAACTCTATATCAGGATAGCCCAGAGCTTTGGTGAGATTATCAAAATATTCCCTAACAATCTTTGTAGAAATAGGGAGATAATATTTTTCAATATATTCATTGTTTATTTCTTCTTCTTCATCACATGATACAATCTCAAACAATGAAACAACTTTAAGCTGTATAAAAACAAACTCGTCTTCCTTACCAAATTTTATTGTGGTTGTTATCGCTATTTTACCTCCAACTTTGTTATTATCATCTTTAGAAAAATCCACCTTTAATTTAATCGGTGTATTTGTATACTCTCCATCAGTTGGATATACATTGCTGTCTGCAAATTTATAGTCCAATACTTTTGATTTAATTAACTTTAGTTCCAACATAGCTTTCAATCTCCTTAGAATAGCACATAGGATTATAATCTGTTTTTAATATATTATTAAACCATAGCATTGGAATTTTAATTTGAACTTTGACAACTTCGTTATAGCGATTTGCAACAGCTGTATAAACCAATCTTCTTTTTCTGTTTTTAAGTTCAACTATTTCACTGTTAAATTCATTATCTTCAACATCCATAAATTCACCTTTTACAGGCAGATAATCATCATCTAATAAATCAAACGCTTTATTATCACAATTCACTCCATATTTTGAATATGTAATAATATATTTATTTTTACTAATGGCCTTAAAGGCATCATATATTGTTATTTTATCTTCAAGCAGTGAAATTAATGTATCACAATTTGTTTTTGAAATATGCCAAATTATTTTTTCACTGTTTGCATATGAACAAATACCAAGATATATATTATCATCTGTGTCAATACATGTAAAAAGAATAGGTTCTGCATCTTGAATAAAAACCATATCTAATTTTAAATCAGATAACTCTTTTGTGTTTTTTAAAACATTATTTATTGTCAACATTTAAATCACTCTCCTTAAATTCACTAAATTTTTCCCATACTGGTATACCTTCATATTGCCAAAAGTCGATGTGAGTACTTTTAGGAGTAAACTTCCATACACCCATATTAGAATCTATTGTTCCTTTAGCAATAAGGCAAGGATGTGGGTATACTCGATTCACCTTAGTAAATCTTTTTACGCCACTAAACTTAGTATATAATGACAAAGAATATGAAGACGGATTATCCTCCCTACCAATAAATGGTTTAAAATCATTTTCTTCATAAGAATTAAGAAATGACATCTTTTCAATCTTTTGTGTAGGACACGCACGATAAACCTCAACTGGTGGCTCATTCACAGCATCTGACGGAGGTAATTCAATATTATATGTATCAGATATACTTTTAAAATATGATGGGAATTTTTTATTCAACAATTTTTTATCCATATTTAATATCACCAATTACAATTATTATATCCTACTTAACATTTCTTATAATAATTGTACCACTTTTGTTGTAGATTTTCAACACTATTAAATCATCACTTTATTTCGCAGTGTAGGATTACAATAGATGTGTTACACAAGATAAGATAAAGCAGACCGTCGCTCTTGACAAATGAAATAAAAATGCAAAGATAAGTGAGCCGACAGCGAGAAACTCAAGAACAAAAAGTTAAGAGTAG
>JAXJUM010000021.1:0-20959 GCA_036309045.1 Acutalibacteraceae bacterium | reverse complement strand
TCTTTGTTCTATTCATTGTCTGGAACCTCCTTTTCCCAGACTAAATTCTACCACTTTTTATTTCCCATACTAAATTCCATTTCAAATTCCACTGTGGAATTTACTTTGGGAATTCACTAATATATTTTATCCCCGCCAAAGCGGGGATTTTTTTGTTGACTTTTTTACTATATACAAGTAAAATAATTTTATATATGTAAATCATTTGTGGAGGAATTGTTTTGTCAGATTTAAAGAATGAGATAGAAAAACGCAGAACATTTGCGATTATTTCGCACCCTGATGCGGGTAAAACAACACTTACCGAAAAATTGTTGCTTTACGGAGGTGCAATTAATACAGCCGGTTCTGTAAAAGGTAAAAAAACTTCAAAGCACGCTGTTTCTGACTGGATGGAAATTGAGAAACAGAGAGGTATTTCTGTTACATCATCTGTTTTGCAGTTTAAATATAACGGCTATTGTATAAATATTCTTGATACTCCGGGTCACCAGGATTTCTCTGAGGACACATACCGTACTTTGATGGCAGCTGACTCAGCTGTAATGGTAATTGACGGTTCGAAGGGTGTTGAAAACCAGACTAAAAAACTTTTTAAAGTCTGTGTTATGCGAAATATTCCTATTATTACATTTATCAATAAAATGGATCGTGACGCTATGAATACATTCGATTTGCTTGATGATATTGAGAATGTGCTTGGTATTCATACTTATCCTGTTAACTGGCCTATTGGTTGCGGTAAGGAATTTAAGGGTGTGTATGACAGAAATTCAAGAAAAATTCTTGCCTTTATTGCTAACAACGGTCAGAAAGAAGTTGACGAACAGATTATAGATATAGATGATCCTAATCTGTCTGACTATATAGGCGATGATCACCGTGATACATTGCTTGAAGAGGTTGAACTTCTTGATGGTGCTGGTGATGATTTTGATATTGAAGCTGTTCGTAATGGTAAACTTACACCCGTATTTTTTGGTTCTGCACTTACAAACTTTGGTGTTGAGCCTTTCCTTGAGAATTTCCTGAAACTTACAACATCTCCATTGCCCAGAAAAACTATTGATGGAGATGTGGATCCTCTTTCTGAAAGTTTTTCAGCCTTTGTATTTAAAATACAGGCTAATATGAACAAGGCACACCGTGACAGAATTGCTTTTATGAGAATATGTTCAGGTAAGTTTGAGAAGAATATGGAAGTTTTTCACGTTCAGGGCAACAGAAAAATGCGTCTTTCTCAGCCACAGCAGATAATGGCACAGGAGAGAGAAGTTGTTGACGAAGCATACGCAGGCGATATAATTGGTGTATTTGATCCAGGTGTTTTCTCTATTGGCGATACTATTTGTATGGCTAATAAAAAATGCCAGTTTCAGGGTATCCCTACATTTGCTCCTGAACATTTTGCACTTGTGCGCCAAAAGGATACAATGAAGCGTAAGCAATTTATTAAAGGAACTGACCAAATTGCACAAGAGGGTGCAATTCAGATTTTCCGTGAGCTTGGTGCAGGTATGGAAGAAGTTATTGTTGGGGTTGTTGGTACGCTTCAATTTGAGGTGCTTGAGTACAGACTTAAGAATGAATACAATGTTGATATTATTATGAATACTCTGCCATACCAGTTTATACGTTGGATTGGCAATGATGATATTGATCCTAAAAAATTGGATTTAGCTTCTGATACAAAGCGTATTCAAGATTTAAGGGATAATAATCTTTTATTATTTACAAGTGAATGGAGTATAAACTGGGCTTTGGAACATAACAAAGGTCTTATTTTAGAAGAATTCAGTGAAAACTGATAGCGTTTAGTTTTATATAATTTTCTATTTTTATATAGCACTCGATTTCTATTGATTTACTAGGAGTCGAGTGCTATAATTATTTCATAAAGTGATAGCAATGCAAATATTTTGTATTGATCTGGATAAATTATTTTATATAGATAAAAAACAGCAAAAGAGGTTTTAAGATTATGAGCGATTATAAATTTGAAACAAGACAGCTTCACGTAGGACAAGAAAATCCTGATTCTGCAACAGATGCGAGAGCTGTTCCTATATATGCAACTACTTCTTATGTTTTTAAAGATTCCGCACAGGCTGCAGGAAGATTTGCACTTTCAGAGAGTGGTAATATTTATACCAGACTTATGAATCCAACATCTGATGTGTTTGAAAAGCGTATAGCATCATTAGAGGGTGGTGTGGTAGCGTTAGCTACTGCATCAGGTTCAGCTGCTATTGCATATGCAATTCAGAATATTGCAAGAAGTGGCGATCATATTGTTTCTTCAGACACTCTTTATGGAGGCACACACAATCTTTTTTCAAACACATTGCCAGAAAGTGGAATTAACACGACTTTTGTAGATGGAAGTAATCCGGATAATTTTGAAAAGGCAATCCAGGAGAATACAAAGGCTGTTTATCTGGAGTCACTTGGTAATCCCAACTGTGATATAATTGATTTAGAGGCTGTTGCTGAAATTGCACATTCTCATGGTATTCCTGTAATAGTTGATAATACTTTATCTACCCCATTTCTCTTTAGACCTCTTGAACATGGTGCTGATATAGTTGTACACTCTGCTACAAAATTTATTGGCGGTCACGGTACAGCTCTTGGTGGTGTCGTTATAGATGGCGGAAAATTTGATTGGACTCAGAATGATAAATTTCCGGGATTAAGCCAGCCAAATGATAGCTACCACGGTGTTGTGTTTACACAGGCTGTGGGAAATATTGCATATATTACAAAAATGAGAACTACACTTATGCGTGACTTAGGTGCTACAATCAGCCCATTTAATTCATTTTTATTGTTACAAGGACTTGAAACCTTATCGCTTAGAGTTGAACGTCACGTTGAAAATGCTTTAAAGGTTGTGCAGTATCTTAACAATCACCCACAAGTTGAGCGTGTAAATCATCCTTCAGTATCAAACGAAAAACAACAAGAGCTTTATAATAGATATTATCCAAATGGTGGCGGTTCGATTTTTACATTTGAAATTAAAGGTGGAGAAGAAACTGCAAGAAAATTCTGCGAGAGCCTTAAACTTTTCTCATTACTTGCAAATGTGGCAGATATGAAATCACTTGTAATTCATCCTGCGTCTACAACCCATTCACAGCTTACTGAACAGGAGCTTTTAAACTGCAACATTAAATCAACAACCATAAGACTTTCAATAGGTACAGAGCATATTGATGATATTATCGCCGATTTACAGCAGGGTTTTGCTTCTGTTAAGTGATATATGATATTGTAAACAATATATTATTTATAACTCCTTTGAATCATTGTATGTAAATATAAGGCTCAGAGGAGTTTATATTTTATACCAATCTTCATTTTATACTTGCTCTGTGTGTCATAAATCATCATAATCTACAAAATTTCAACTTTCAATTTACAAAAATGTAATTTTAAATACTATATTATAGTTGAAAAAAAGACGCATTGTATGTTATAATAAACTACATAATCGGAAAGTAGGTGTTATTATGGCTGATTTATGTTATGGGTGTATGAAAGATACACACGGTGAGCAGGTTTGTCCTCACTGCGGTTTTTCTCAAAACTCTGAGCAGGCTTCGCCATTTTTACCATTAGGAACTAAACTTGAAAATGACAGATATACTGTGGGTAAAGTTCTGAATAGCAGATCTGATAGTGCCAGATATATTGGATATGACAATAAAACCGAAAAGGTAGTTATTATAAAAGAATTTTTACCAGAAAAACTTGTTGAACGTTCAGAAGGCAGTGCAGTTGTTACTGTTGTAAAGGACTGCGGTAAAGTGTTCAATGCTTTAAAGCAAGATTTTATATCACTTGGAAAGACTTTGATGGATATTGATAATGACAGTATTGTAAAAACTGAAAGTGTTTTTCAGGATAACAACACTGCTTATATATTAGAGGAATATGAAGAAGTAATTTCTTTTGAAGAATATATACAGCGAAGTGGTGGCAAGATGGAGTGGGAGGTTGCAAGACCTCTTCTTAAACCTCTTATAGAAGGTCTTATAAGTATTACAAATAAGGGAATTAATCATTTTGCCATTTGTCCTGCAAATCTGGTTGTTACAACAGATGGCAAAGTAAAACTTGCTAATTTTTCTATTAAGGATATAAGGCAAAAGGGAAAGAGTTTACCTTCTCAGTTGTTTGCAGGATGCAGTGCTTTTGAACAATATGATGAAGATGGAGTTTTAGATAATGCAACAGATATATATGGTTTCTGTGCTACTCTTTTCTTCGCATTAACAGGCAATCTTCCGGCTGATGCTGTTAAGAGAAAAGATGACGGACGTTTACTTATGAGTACGGCTGTGGCTAAAAAGTTACCTCCATTTGTTATTTCTACATTGGCTAAGGGATTACAAGTTAATAAAGAGGACAGAATATCTTCATTTGAAGAATTAGCTGAACAGCTTTCGGCAACTCCTACTGTACAGGCAATGCAGAACGAAATTTCAAAAACTGCCGAAGTTTCTACCACAGAACCTCAAGATAAAAAGCGTAAGCTCAGTAATTTCCAAATGGGTGTTATAGCTATGCTGATTGGGCTTGTTGTATTTGGTGGTGTAGGTTATTTATGGTATTCTACTTATCCTTTAGATGGACTTTTTGCAATTAATAACGAGGCTACCGAAAGTGCTACCTCAACATCTGAAAATTTGTCGGAAGATTTTACTTATGCGGCAGATAGTGAATATTTCAGAGTTCCTGATTTTATAGGAAAAACCTGGGAAGAAGCAAAGGCTGTGGCTGATGAGAGTAGTGAATATAACATTTTTATAGCAGTTGATCAGGAATTTAGTGATACTATACCAGAGGGTAAAATTTGCAAGCAGACTCCTGATGCTAAAATGACAGTTGCACGAGGCAATGATGGTGTGTCTATTACTTGTACTATCAGTAAAGGTGCACAGTACCGTGCATTACCTAAGGTAGAGAATGTTAATAAAGATACTGCTACTGAGAATCTTGTAAAACAAGGTTTTGTTGTTAATTCAACTTTAAGTTACAGCGATTCAGTTCCCGCAGGTTCTGTTATCTCATATTCAGGTAATAGTAAAGAAGGGGACAAGATGGAATATGGTTCAACTGTTACAATAAATGTTAGCCTCGGTAAAAAGCCTGAAACTCCTACTGAGCAGGTATTCAATTATCAGGATGAAACACAACCAGCTGTTGTAGCTACACAGTAATCATTAATAATATAATCAGAATGGAACAGCCACCAACAGTTGAAATAATTGTTGGTGGCTGTTATAATTATTATGGATTGTGAATTAGGCTTGTTTGAAAAACATATTATTACTAGGGTTTTATATTACTTTCTACTATTCTTATAAGATTAAGCATAGAAGTTGAATATACAGGATATTTTTTGGAAAGTATTTCCTGTGAAAGGACAGGAGCGTTATTTTTTAGAATTGGTTGAATTTCATTTACAGAGGTTCCTTTTGCAAGTGCCGCAGTTTCAGCTTCTTTTATGCTTTGAAATGCAGAGGAATAACCATTGTAAAGCTCGCAAGGGAGTGCAAATATAGCTTGTGGATTATGGGGATTTGCTGAATACAATAATCTAAACATTTTGTATACAGAAGTCATAAGATAATCTGCTACTGCTACCTCTATATTTTTGTTACAAGTACTTTCAGCAACATCGAATAAAAGATTTGTAGAGTTTTGAACAATTTTTTTGTTTAATTGCGAAAGTGCATTTCCATAACTTACTGAGTTGTTATCAGGTATATCTTCAACAGTAATTTTTGCACCGTTTCTTTCAGTTGTTCTGCCGAGAAGATAATCGCAAGATACATCGTAATAATCAGCTATTTTTATAATAAAGTCAAGCCCACATTCACGTATACCTTTTTCGTAATGTGATAGCAATGCTTGAGAAATCTCTAAATCTGTTGCCACTTGCTTTTGACTTAATTTTTTTTCTTTCCTCAAAAGTGTTATAATTCTTGGAAAATCGTTACTCATTTTAACCTCTCAAATGTACAAATAAAAATATACACCTAGTATATTACATTTTTAACTTAAAGTAAAGTTTTATATGTAGGTGAAATAATAAAAATATTAAGGAGAAAATTATGAAATCTTACCAAATACATTTTATAAGACACGGTATGACAGTAGAAGATAATAAAGGAAAATACATAGGAATTAGTGATGTTCCGCTGTCACAACAGGGGATAGATGACTTAAAAAAATATGATAGTTTATATGTATATCCGGGGACTCCTCTTTTATATACAAGCCCTTTGTTGCGTTGTGTACAAACCTGTAATATACTTTATCCTAAGATAAAGCCAACTGTTTTGCCGGGGTTTGCTGAGTGTTCTTTTGGTGACTGGGAGGGAAAGACAGCTACACAGTTACAAGGTGATCCTCGTTTTACAGAATGGTTGGCAAATTCAAAGGATAATATGCCACCAAATGGAGAAAGTGGTGCTGATTTTACAAGAAGAATTTGCAAAACTTTTGAAAAACTTGTAAACGACCTTATAAATTCTGGTGAAACAACTGCTGTTGTTGTAACTCACGGTGGTGTTATAATGACTTTGATGTCAATATATGGATTACCTCAAGCAGAATCTTATCGTTGGCAGATGGATAATGGATTTGGTTACTCTATTAGAATTACTCCTATGCTTTGGATGCGTGATAAGGTAACAGAAGTATATGATTATTGTCCCAGAGAAAAAGAAGAATTTGAAGATTAATAGACGCAAAATGATATTTATACAAGAAAAAGTAATCCCGATTTTTGGGATTACTTTTTCTTTGGGGTAATTTATTCAAAATTTTAGGAATATATTTTATCAATACCAAATTTTAATATAATTTAAGAGATTAAAAATCACACGATATTTTAAAAGAATAGCTTGTTTATTCAAGCAATTCTTTAGTCATCTTTTTCAAACAATCACGACAGATAATGTGTCCCTCAAATAGCGTAATATCAGAGATATTTCCGCAGAACATACAACCTGGCTGGTATTTTCTAAGTAGAATACCCTCGTCCATTGCTAGAAGTTCGATTTTTTCACCTTTTTCAATATTATAACTTTTTCTCATTGTAGATGGTATTACAATTCTTCCTAGATTATCAACAGTACATATATGTCCTATTATATTGTTTTTTCTATCAGCGTTCGACACAGTAATTCTCCTTTTGGCATAATTAGTGGTTTTATTTAACTAAAATAACTATGTTTGTACTTATTTTACCAAAAAATGGTTATTTTGTCAATATTCAGTATATTACGAATTTATTAATTTTGTTGCAAAACGATATGGAGTGGTTAATATGATGAATATTATATGGTCTGTTCTCATTCTTGTAGCCATAGTATATGGAATAATGAGTGGTGGTGGAAATACCGTTGCAACAGCAGTAATAAATGGGGGAGAAGCGTCTGTCAAACTTTTGCTCACTCTTGCAGGGGCTATGGGGGTATGGAGCGGAATTATGGCTATTGCTGAGCATTGTGGTATTACAAAGGCTTTAAGTATGTTGTTTTCTCCGGTGTTACGATTTCTATTTCCAGACCATAAGGATGATCAAAAGGTTATGAGTGCTGTAAGTACAAATATTACTGCAAATCTTATAGGTATAGGAAATGCAGCAACACCTGCCGGACTTAAAGCTATTGCTGCAATGTATAATGGAGAACAAACTGCTAACAGGAGTATGACAACTTTTGTTGTAATGAATACATCTTCTATACAAATAATACCAACTACAATAGCTGCACTCAGACTTTCTGCCAATAGTAAATCACCTATGGAAATAGCTCCATGTATATGGATTTCGTCACTGACAGCATTGCTTGTTGGAATAACAGCAACAAAAATATTTTCAAAAAAGGCGAAAAATACGAGGTGATTTGGTGGAATATATAGCTTCGGTTTCTATTGCAGTTATTGTATTTCTGATTATATTAGTAGGATTAATAAAAAGGGTAGAGGTATTTACAGTATTTACAGTAGGAGCTTTTGAAGGATTAAAAACTACTATGAAAATTGCACCATCAATAATTGGTTTAGTTATGATGGTTACAATGTTGCAGGAAAGTGGTTTTTTTAATTTTTTAAGTGAACTATTAACTCCTTTATGTGAATTTGTTAATTTTCCTGCTGAAGTAATTCCAATGGCTTTAATACGTCCTATAAGTGGAAGTGGAGCATTAGCTGTTTTGGATAATATTCTTACTCAAAATGGTGCTGATACTTTTGTTGGTAGAGTAGCCAGCGTAATGATGGGTTCAACCGAAACTACATTTTATACTATTGCAATGTATTTTGGGAATGTAAATGTAACTAAAACAGGATGTACAGTTCCTTGTGCATTGCTTGCTGATTTGACTGGGATGATTATGTCTGTGGTGACAGTTATAATATTTTTTAGCTAAAAAAGACGACAGGTTTAATTACCTGTCGTCTTAAATTACTGGAATTAGTTTTTAAATTTTTTAATTGTTAGCAATTATTTTTGAGGAAGACTATTAAAGCTACCACTTACAACATCACTGTAAATTGTTTCTTCTTGGTTTGTTGTTGTATTAACTACAACCATATAGCCTCTTGCCCATAGAATACCTGATTTGTTAACACCCATATTATAGGACATTGTATCAGTAGCATTCTTTGATTTTGTAGTGTTTGTGTATGTTTTTACATTAGTTAATCCTAATTTCAAAGTTTCCTCAGGATTTTCTGCGAAAGTTGCTTTACTTCTACCATAGATAATTCCGTGGCTTTTCAGAGTATAGCCGTCAGGAATACTTCTTGTAGCCTCAAAGTAGATGTTATTTGCATCATCTTCAGCTTTAGCATAAGCACCTGTCATAGTAAGAGTAGGAGTTTTTGCCATTACATCACTTTCATTATCTGCATAGATAGCATAGAGAGATACACTCTTACTGATTTTAAAATAGTATGTGCTATTTGTGCTAAGAACATCTGTTCCCTCAGGATTGCTTGACCAATATGAGAAATATTTTCCTTCTATTTCTTTTGCTGTAAATGTTGCCATAGCTCCATCATTTCTGATGTAACGTCTATAACGAGGATTTCCGTCAAAATATACCTTTACTTCACATTCATTTTCAGCAAGAGGATCTTCGTGACCAACTTTTTTCATAGTAGTAACACTTCTCATTTCATCTGTAACTGAAGTAAGATTTTTAGGTTCAATAGCATCTTCAGTAACAGTATACAAGAAAGACTCACCTGGCTCTTCTATACGAACTGTAAAGGTAAAGAATTTTGTAAGAGTTGAAACATCAAAACCACTTGATGTTCCAGTTGCAATAGTATAAGAGATTTTATCTCTTGTATAATCTGTTTCTGTTTCATTAGGGTTACTATTTAATGGATTTGAATTGACTAATCCACCTGAAACATTACCTATAAAGTAGGTATATGGATCATACAAAGCATTGCCATCAGAATCAAGTGCCCTACTATTGTACCAGTCTGAAATAGAAAGCATATCACATTTACTATTTGTAGATTCAGCAAAAGATAATTTATTAGTAACACTTTTATATTTCTGATTGATAAATGTTGAACCGACAATGCCTGAAATAGCTGATTGTGAATTTGATTTGTATGATATAGTTACATTTACCAGATCGCCAACTTCAAATTCATATGTACCCCTGTTTGCACGTTTATTTGACAAATAATCGTGAGTGCTTTTAGAACTATCAAAAGCAACTGAGCAATAATCATAGACGGTAATTTTTGCTGTTTCCTGAGTTTCAGTTTCTGTTGCGGATGCGGTAATTCCTGTGCATACAGCAGATGTTGCAAGTATACACCCTGTTAAAAACAGGCTAGTTATTTTTTTCATCTAAATTCCTCCTAAAATGTTTTTTTGTAAATGAAACAATTACTTACGGGTATATTATAACATAAAGTGAAAAAATCTTCAATAAAAATATAAAAAAATAGTTATTTATACAATTTTTTTACAGCACTAAATTTTTTGAACAATGGTATAAATGATTTTTTTGCGGAAAAATAAAATTAGGATTATTAAAGTGGAGATGTGTATGAAACTTTTTGTGAAAATATTATTTGGTGGAATTACTGGTTTTTTAAATGGTTTACTTGGTGCCGGTGGTGGGATGGTTACAGTTCCAATTTTAAGAAAAGAGGTAGAAATTAAAGAGGCTCACGCAACCTGCATTGCGATTATATTGCCTATGAGTATAGCAAGTGGCATCAGCTATATTATTAAAGGTGCTGTGAAAATAAGCGATGTTTTTCCATATCTGCCTTGTGGTGTTCTGGGTGCGTTTGTGGGGATTATATTATTAAAAAAAGTAAAGCCTGTTTTTATAAAAAAATTATTTGCTTTGGTTATGTTGTGGGCAGGTTTCAGAATGGTGTTTGTATGAATTTGGTATGGTTACTTATTGCCTCCTTTGGTGCAGGATTGCTAGGTTCTATGGGAATGGGAGGAGGAGGAATACTTGTAATTTTTTTGTCATTGTGTACAGACATTCCTCAAGCTAATGCCCAGGGTATAAATTTGTTGTTTTTTATTCCAATAGCTGTACTATCTGTGATTATGTATCAACGTCAAAAGCTGATAAAATGGAAAATAGCAATTCCTTTTGCGATTGCAGGTATATGTTTTAGTTTTTTGGGAGCATATGTTGCCAATAGTATTGATCCGATATGGTTAAGGCGTGGTTTTGGAATATTGCTTTTGATTATGGGGATAAGAGAATTATTGAATAAGGAAAAAGGTCATATAAAAAAAGACGGGTAGTTTTTTCTATCCGTCTTTTTATAGTGGATATATGATTTTATACATACTAACTTTTATATAGTAATCACCAACGATTGTTGGTATATTCTTTATTTTTATTTACTATACTTATTTTGTCAAAACGTTTAAAAAATGTAGAAAAGAAAAAGGGTTAACGCAATGTCAGATCGCAATATATTGTGATATTACCGAAAAAACGTACTCAAATTATGAACTAATGACACGAGAACCTAAACTGGAAATTTTGGTAAAAATTGCAGATGCTTTTGAAGTTTCATTAGATTATCTTGTGGGACGAACAGATAAATATTTAAAATATGAAATAGATAAAAATGACACACAGATGTAAAAAACTGTGTGTCATTTTTGATGTAATTATAAAAAATAATCTTAATCAAATTGATTTTTTGAATCAGGAATGAAGTCTAATAATTTACGTATAAGACCTCATTGGTTCCTTCAAAGAGTATTGTCGAGTAATTCCTGATAGTATTTAGAATAATCTGTTCTTTCATCAGCAATGAACTTAATTGCTGATGATGGATGTGCATTAAGTACACCAGTAAGCATATATGGAACATCAAATCCCCATATATTACCATCAGCCTTTAACTGTAACATATGCTTTTGTATAAAATCCATAACAGGAACGAGATTATATCTTGGATTTCTCAAGAAACCAAGCAACGATTCTGTAAAGCAGTTACCAGCACCACGCCCCATACCACTGATAGTTGAATCAAGGAATTTAGCACCATGTCTGAGTGCTGTAATAGTGTTTGCGAAAGCAAGCTGTTGATTGTTATGTGCATGTATACCAATTTTTTTGCCGTATTTGTCACCGAGTTCAACATACTGATCTGTTAGCTTAGAAATCTGTTCAGGGTAGAAAGAACCAAAGCTATCTACTACATATATAACATCAACACTGCTTTTTGCAATTTCTTTTAGACCAATTATAAGTTCATCATTGTTAACCTTTGAAACAGCCATAATGTTACAAGAAACTTCATATCCCTTTTTCTTGGCATCTTCAATAATTTCAATAGCTGCCGGAATTGTGTTTATGTAAGTTGCAACTCTGATTAAGTCAATAGGGCTATCACTTTTATTGACGATATCACGTTTAAAATCAGTTCTGCCAACATCAGCCATAACAGAAATTTTAAGATCTGTGTCATTGTCACCAACAATAGCTCTTATGTCATCATCCTTACAGAATTTCCACTTGCCAAATTCGCTTTCATTGAATATATCCTTAGAAGCTTTATAACCAAACTCCATATAGTCGATACCGGCTGCAATACAAGCCTTATATAGATCCTTAACAAACTCATCTGAAAAATAAAAATTGTTTACTAATCCGCCATCTCTGAGTGTACAGTCGATTACCTTAAGGTCAGGACTGTATGATACTAAATTTGCATCTGTTAATTTTGCCATTTTTAATTCCTCCATCAAATATCGCATAACACTTTAAAAGGTAAAAGCGTAACGCTTTTAAGTGTTAAAGTGAACGCCTTAAACAATTTATTAAATTATATCTTATATGTATTTTTTTGTCAATAGTATAAAATAAAAATATTTTTATTTTATACTATTGACAGAACTGTTGTTACTGTATATACTGTATATATACAGTATATCGAAAGACGGTGAATAGATGAACATATTAATTGATAACAAAAACGGTATGCCTATTTACGAGCAAATTTACACACAAATTAAAAACCAAATAATTAGTGATAGTTTAAAAGAAGATGAACTATTACCATCAATCCGTAATCTGGCTAAGGACTTACATATAAGTGTTATAACTACGAAACGTGCATATGATGAACTTGAAAAGGACGGCTATATTTACACCGTTGCAGGTAAAGGTTGTTTTGTTGCTCATAAAAATATTGAGCTTTTGAAAGAAGAAAATTTTCGCAAAATTGAGGAACGTATTCAAGAGATTGCCCAGTTAGCAAAAATTTACAGACTTAGTAAAAATGAAATTATCAAAATAATTGATCTGGTTTTTGAGGAGGAATAGAATATGAATGCCATTGAAATAAAAAATCTAACAAAAGAGTATGATGGTTTTAAGTTGGATAATTTGAATCTCACATTGCCTTCAGGTTTTATAATGGGATTGATAGGTGAAAATGGTGCTGGTAAGAGTACAACTATTAAATTAATCCTTAATATCATAAAGAAAAATAGCGGTACTGTTAAGCTGTTAGGTAAAAACACAGAAACAGAACTTAATAACATAAAGGAAGATGTTGGTGTAGTACTTGATGATGTGGGTTTCCCTGAATGTTTAAATGTAAAGCAAGTTAATAATGTTATGAAATACACTTTCAAAAATTGGAGTGAGGATACATTTTTTAGTTATGTAAAAAAATTGAATATTCCTGATAAAAAAATATTTAAAGATTTTTCTAAAGGAATGAAAATGAAGTTGAGTATTGCTGTGGCACTTTCGCATAATCCTAAATTACTTATTTTTGATGAAGCTACGAACGGTTTAGACCCTGTTGTGCGTGATGAGGTATTGGATATTTTCAGTGAGTTTACCAGAAATGAAAATCATTCAATATTAATATCTTCTCATATTATAAGTGATTTGGAAAAGATATGTGATTATGTAGCATTTATGCACAAAGGTAAACTTATGGTATGTGAAGAAAAAGATTTACTTATTGAACAATATGGTATGATTCATTGCACGAGAGAGGAATTTAGTACAATTAATCCGAGTGGAATTATAGGCAAAAAAGAAAATCCATATGGTGTAAATGCTATTGTTAAACGCAATGAAATTCCTAAGGGAATTAGTGCCAGTCCTGTGGGTATTGAGGAGTTATTTGTATTTATGGCAAAGGGGGATAAATAATATGAAGGGATTCATACTGAAAGATTTGTATATGTCATTTAAACATTATATTTTGATATATCTTTTTGCTATGTTTTTTGGCATTTCATATATTTTTAATTCAGAAACAATATATTGGTATGTAGCACCGGTTATCTTAGCAAGCATTAGACCGATAGGTATATTATCATTGGATGAACGTAGTAAATGGATTTTATATAGTGATACCTTGCCATTTTCACGTAAATATATGGTTTCTTCAAAGTATATATTGTCATTATTATCTGTATTATCAACCTGGTTGTTAATTGCGATTATGCGTGGAATTTCAGGATTAATAATTGGCAATCTGGTATTGATAGATTTTATTGCAACATTATCAGTAGTTTTAGCTTTGGGACTTCTTACACCAGCTCTTATGTTGCCGGTAGTTTTTAAGTACGGTACTGAGAAGGGCAGAATAGTATATTATATTGTTGCATTTTTATTAGTTGCACTAGGAACGTCGTTAGGATTAGTTGCTGATGAGATAGGTATGGTAAATAAAGTAGGTCAATATGTTTTACAATTCTCTATTATTGCAGTAATTGTAATAGCTATTTTTATTTGTTCCTGGATGTTATCTATTAATATTTATAAAAATCGTGAACTGAATTAAACAACATAGTAAAGGCTGTTTGCAAAACTTGTGCAAACAGCCGAATGAGAGATATACAAAGTAAATGACCTTATTTTAGTTTGTATTTATATTTTTATTTTTGACAGTACTTCACCTACTGGTGCGTTTATAACCAAATCAGCTGTACTATCTACACTTGTTTTGCTTTTATTTATCAAAACAAGGTGATTGCCTTTAAAATATCTTATTAAACCAGAGGCAGGGTAGACAGTAAGACTTGTGCCTGCAATAATAAGACAATCAGCACTTGCGATAGCTTTTATACTTTCTGTTATAGTCTTGTCATCAAGCCCCTCTTCATACAAAACAACATCAGGTTTTATTTTTCCACCACATTTTTCACAGGTTGGTACTCCTGTTGTATTTGCTATATATTCACCGGTATAAAATTTACCACATTTCATACAATAGTTGCGATGTACACTACCATGCAGTTCATAAACTTTTTTACTTCCTGCTTGTTGGTGTAATCCGTCAATATTTTGGGTGATAATTGCTCTTAACTTTCTTTTACTTTCAAGTTCAGCAAGAAATAAGTGTGCTTTATTGGGTTTGGCAGAAAAGCAGAGCATTTTATTTCGGTAAAATTCGTAGAATTCCAATGGTTTGTGAAGAAAGAAGGTGTGACTTAATATTTCTTCAGGCGGGTATTTATACTGTTGATTATACAATCCGTCAACGCTTCTAAAATCAGGTATACCTGATTCTGTGCTGACTCCCGCACCACCAAAAAATACTATATTATTGCAGTTATCAATTATATTTTGTAATTGTTGTATTTTATTGTTTTGCACAAAGATACCTCCATTATTTTATATTTTTCAGGGCAACAACGCTTTTATTACAGCGATGTTGCCCTTGATTATTGTAGATTTTATTGCTTTTTATCTATTAATTTTTTCAATTTTATTAAGTTGAATTTTTTCATTAGTAAGTTTAGTGTTATAAATATAGCCAGAGCTATTGCACCGCAAATTATAAATGCTATAAAAAACTCAAAGTTCATATTAACAAATCCGAATATATTATCAATTTTCAGAATATCAAAAAACAGGTACTTTGAAAAAGTTATCCCCAAAGTAATTCCTGTGATGCAAATAGTAAACATAACTGTTCTTATAGCGTTGAATGGATAGCTAGTTTTAAATATAACCATAAGTCCTATAAATGATGTGACAGCTACGGCAAGAGTGGATATAAAATCATTTTGCCATTGAAATATTGCACCAATCACTGTTACCATTACCACTGATAATGCTACCGTGACACCGCCCGGTATTGCTTTATTAAGAATATTAAGCAAAAAGTTGCCTTTTATTCTGTTTTCATTAGGCTCAAGTGCAAGTACAAAGGATGGAAAACCAATACAAAAGGCACTGATTAATGTCATCTGTATTGGAGCGAAGGGATATTTTGCACCATAAAATACAAAAATAACCGCAAGCAATGTTGAGAATACTGTCTTAACAAGGAACAATGAAGCTGAACGTTGAATATTGTTTATGGAACGTCTGCCTTCAGCTACGACTTTTGGCATTGATGCAAAGTTAGAGTCGAGCAATACCAACTGAGAAACACATCTTGCAGCCTCACTTCCGCTTGCCATAGCCACAGAACAGTCAGCTTCTTTAAGTGCCAGTACATCATTTACACCGTCACCGGTCATTGCAACTGTATGACCGTGCTTTTTCAGTGCTTTAACCATTTGCAATTTTTGGTTTGGTGTAACTCTGCCAAATACAGAATATTTTTCAACTGCATTATAGACATCTTCTTCAGTTTTAAGCGTGGTTGCATCAATAACCTTATCAGCATCTTTAAGTCCTGCTTCTTTTGCTATTGCAGAAACGGTATTTACATTATCGCCAGATATTACTTTTAGTTGTACTCCTTGCTTGTCAAAATACTCCAGAGTAGGCTTAGCTTCTTTTCTAATTTTGTCTTTTAACACAACAACACCTAAAGGTATCAGATTAGAGGGAAGTTCTCTATCGTTAAAATCATTTTTTGAAAAGCCTACGGAAATAACTCTGTAACCAGTTGGTATGTCTTTTATAAGAGATTGAATTTTATTATTCTTTCCGTTAAACAGAAATTCCTCAGCACCCAGTACAACTGTTCCATAATTACCAAAGTTTATTCCGGACCATTTCTTTTCTGATGAAAAAGCAACTGTATGGTCGGCAATAAGTTTTGAAGAACCTGTATATCTGTCTTTAATTGCGTTTATGGTAGGGTTATCATCTGGAGAAAATTTAGCAACTGCATTGAGTATATTCTCCAGATGTTCGGTATCATTTTTATTTACAGCTATTGCTTTTTGTACCTCCATACAGCCCTCTGTTATAGTTCCTGTTTTGTCTAGACAAAGTACATCAACTCTAGCCAAGGTTTCTATACAGAACATTTCCTGTACAAGAACTTTTTGCTTTGAAAGTCTTATTACTCCCACGGCAAGCACTGTACTGGTAAGTAGAATAAGACCTTCAGGAATCATACCAACTAAAGCTGCAACAGTGCTTACAACAGCACTCTGTAAGCTATCAAATCCTGTTTGCATATACTGTCGCCAGAAAAGAAGAAGTCCCACAGGAACAATTACCATTGACATAACCTTTATTATAAGGTTCAATGTTTCCATTATCTGAGAATCAACCTTTTTTACATATTTAGCACCACTGTAAATATGATGAGCATAATTATCATCACCGACTTTTTCTGCTTTTACTGTACATTTTCCACTTACAATAAAACTGCCTGAAATAAGTGTATCACCAAAGTTTTTAAATACTGCATCTGATTCACCTGTAAGCAGAGATTCGTTAGCTTCACAGCTTCCTTCTATTACTATACAGTCAGCGGGGACTTGCTGACCTTGCGAAAGAAAGAAAATATCATCCAATACTATACTTTCAGTATCAATATTACAGATTTTTCCGTTTCGTAACACTTTAACTTTTTGTGCATTGACGATTGATAGTTTATCAATCGTTTTTTTAGCACGTATTTCCTGCACTGTTCCTATAAGAGCGTTTATAATTATAATCATCATAAACAGTGCGTTTTTATAAGAACCTACCAGAATAACAGCAATAGCCAACAGAAGATTAATAAGATTAAATAATGTACAAACATTATCTTTTAAAATCTGTCCCAAAGATTTTGTCTGCATATTGCTTGCTTTATTGGTCTTGCCTTGGGATATTCGCTGTTGTACCTGTTGTTCTGTCAAACCCTGATTTATATCAGGGTTAAATCTAACAGTTGTATCTTTTTCCATTTTATTCCTCCTCAAATAAATTTATAGAAAACTAAAAATGTATAACAACTATGTCACAATATTTTTATGTATACAACGTAATTATACCATTACTTTTTTTCTTGTTCAACATTGCAGTTTTAATATTTACAATTTGTACCCAATTTTTATATAAAATTATTGTCTATATTTCCATATTGTATATCAAAACTATTATGAACACCTTGACAATATTTTTATAAGGTAGTAGAATTATAAAGTAAATAGGAATATTTAAAGCGATGATGGGGCAAACGGTATCTAAGTGCGTTACAGAGAAAATACCATAGGTGAGAGGTGTTTATGTTACATTTGCCGAGGCCACCCCGTAGCTATTGCTGTGATGAACAGTAACGTAAGTCGGCGTTAACGGCTAATCAAGTGGCACACGTTTATTATACAAACAAATACGTTTTGATGTATTGTAGTTGTTGTGTGCAATTTGGGTGGTACCACAGGAGATACGGCTCTTGTCCCAATGTTTGTACGGGACAAGAGCTTTTTATTTTGTGATACTTTGAATTTATTAGGAAAAGGAGAATAATTATGCAGTGGACAGGGCTGAATGAACTTAGAGAAAAATATCTTTCATTTTTTGAAAGCAAAGAGCATTTACGTTTGCCAAGTTTTTCTCTTGTACCAAAAGATGATAAGAGCTTGTTGCTTATCAACTCTGGTATGGCACCAATGAAAAAGTATTTTACAGGAGAAATTACACCTCCAAGAAAGCGTGTAACAACCTGCCAGAAATGTATCCGTACTCCGGATATTGAACGTGTTGGTATTACTGCACGTCATGGCACTTTCTTTGAAATGCTGGGAAACTTCTCATTTGGAGATTATTTTAAACACGAGGCAACAGCTTGGGCGTGGGAGTTCTTTACAAAAGTTTTGGAAATTCCTGAGGAAAAGCTGTATGTTTCAGTTTATGAAAACGATGAAGAGGCTTATGACATATGGACAAAGGAAGTAGGAGTAGCTCCTTCACATATGGTACATCTTGGCAAAGAAGATAATTTCTGGGAACACGGTTCCGGTCCCTGTGGTCCTTGCTCTGAAATATATTTTGATAGAGGTCCTGAAAAGGGTTGTGGTAGTCCTGATTGTGCCGTAGGTTGTGAGTGTGACCGATATGTTGAAGTCTGGAATCTAGTATTTACTCAGTTTGAAAATGATGGCAATGGTAATTACACACCTCTTGATCACCCAAATATTGATACAGGTATGGGACTGGAGCGTCTTGCTTGTGTTATGCAGGGTGTAGACAATCTATTCCTTGTTGATACTGTTAAGGGTATTATGGATAAGGTTGTTGATATAGTTGGTGTAAAATACGGTGAAAGCGATAAAACAGATATTTCACTACGTGTAATAACAGACCATATCAGAAGTACAACATTTATGATCAGTGACGGTGTTATGCCTTCTAACGAGGGTAAGGGTTATGTTCTCAGACGCTTATTAAGACGTGCTGCAAGACACGGCAGATTATTAGGTTATAATAAACCATTCTTATATCAAGTTGCAGAAGAGGCTATTAATTGCAGTAAAGGGGCTTATCCTGAGCTTGCAGAAAAGCACGATCTAATTATTAAAATGATTAAAACTGAGGAAGAGGCATTCGGCAAAACTATTGACCTTGGTATGGCTATCCTAAATGATATTATCAGTAAGGAAGATATAAAAGAACTTTCAGGTGAGAAGGCGTTTAAGCTAAACGATACTTATGGTTTCCCGATAGACCTTACAAAGGAAATTCTTGCAGAAAAAGGAATTGGTGTTGATGAAAAGAGATATCATTCATTGCTTGCAGAGCAAAAGGAGCGTGCAAGAAGTGCAAGAAAGAACGCAGGTGCTGATGCTTGGTTAAGCGAAAATGTTGATTTGACCGATTTACCTTTGACTAACTTTACAGGCTATACTACACTTACAGACAGTGGTAAGGTACTTGCAATTATCAAGTGTGGTGAAAGAGTAGAGAGTGCATCAGCAGGGGATAAAGTTGCTTTTGTACTTGATAGCACTCCCTTCTATGCAGAAAGCGGCGGACAGATTGGTGATGTTGGTAACGCTAAAACTGACACTTGTGAAATTGAAATTTTTAACACCTCAAAAGACCAGACAGGTTGTTTTGTACACTCAGCTGAGATAACAGAAGGTATGCTGTCTGTTGGCGATACACTTGAGTGTATTGTTGATAAAAATTTCAGAGAATCTGTAACTCGCAATCACACAGGTGCCCATATTCTCCAGGCTGCATTGCGTAAGGTGTTGGGTACTCATTGTGAACAAGCAGGACAGCTTGTTAATGAAAATAGAATTAGATTTGACTTTACTCATTTTTCAGCTCTAACAGCAAAAGAACTTGCTGATGTTGAAAGACTTTGTAATGAAGAAATTCTTAAAGCTATGCCTGTTGATACAATGGAAATGTCAATAGATGAAGCTAAAAAGATTGGTGCTATGGCATTGTTTGGCGAAAAATACGGAGATGTTGTACGTGTTGTAAAGGCAGGAAATTTTTCTACTGAGCTTTGTGGTGGTACACACGTTTCTAATACAGGACAAATTGGTATTATTAAGATTTTGTCGGAGTCTTCAGTTGCTTCGGGTGTAAGAAGGATAGAGGCTGTTACAGGTATAAATGCTGTGATTGAGTATAATAAGTTGCTATTTACAGTAGCAGAAACAGCTGATGTTCTTAAAATTAATAATCCTAATGAACTTGTTAATGGTGCAAAACACGTTGCTACTACACTTAAAGCAAAAGATAGCGAAATTTCAGAATTGAAAAATAAATTGGCAACAAGTGAAATTGACAGTGTTCTTGCAAATGCACAACAAGTTAACAGCTTTAAAGTTATGACAACAAAAATGAGTGGGGTAGACGCAGATGTTTTGCGTACTATCTGTTCAAATATTATTGATAGAGAATCAACTGCTGTATTTGTTGTTGCAAGTGTTAAAGATGGTAAAGCTACAATAGCTTGTGCTTGTGGTAAGGAGGCACGTAACAACGGTGCTGTTGCTGGTAAGATTGTTAAAGCTGTTGCACAGCTTGCAGGAGGAAACGGTGGTGGTAAACCAGATATTGCTATGGCCGGTGCTAAAGATGTAAGTAAAATTGATTCAGCGTTATCACAGGTTGTTGAAATTATAAAAGAAATTTGATTAAATAGGCTCTATCGCAAATGTTGGGGGAGGATAATTAAAGTTTAGGTCAAGCCTTTTTAAAGGCTTGCGGTTCAAAGGCAGAGCCTTTGCAGGTTTTAAGGACAGCGTCCTTAACGAATTATT
>JAXJUM010000020.1:0-9549 GCA_036309045.1 Acutalibacteraceae bacterium | reverse complement strand
TTGGGGCAAAATAGACAGTGCTTTTGATTTTTCAAACAGCCCCTAGGATAATATTATGGGTTACAGGATTTACACGGAGTATAGCCTTCTTTTACAGCATCATCTCTGCTATTAAAATACACCTTGTTTTTTTCTGCCATTTTTTCTGCCGAGCTACAATCTGCCAAATGAAATACCTGAGAATTTTTATTTCCAACATATGTTGCTTCTGACTGAGATGTATTTTCAACTGTATCTAAATTATTTGAATCATTTGTTTGATTATCAATGGAAGAATTATTTGCACTTTCAGCGTAAAAATCCAGTCCAATCTGACTGCCATCATTAGTTATAACATCAGCTTTTCCATTATTTATATTTACAGTAATACTACCATATTCATCTGTACGGAATATTGTTATATTATTTTCATTAAATTTAGCGATTATTTCTCTGTGAGGATGACCATAATCATTATCTTTACCACAACTTATAAGTGCTAAATTTGGTGACACCTTATCAAAAAAATTATCGCTTGTGCTTGTACTGCTACCGTGGTGTCCCACTTTCAAAACATCAGCAGAAACATCAAAACCACTTTCTATAATCTGTTTTTCCTCAGACTTTTCAGCATCACCTGTAAACAGTGCTGACACACCCTCATACTCTGCTCTCAAAATAATAGAACAATTATTAAGGTCATCATTATCTATTTGTGGAACAAAAGCTGTTACTTCACAATCACCAAGTTTAAATACATCATTTGTTACAGGTGATATTACATTGTACTTATTTTCATCTATATAATCCACCAGACTTTCCCAGGTTCGTGTTGTATTGTAAGCCTCACTCATAATTATATTTTCGGTGTCTACGCTTTCAAGAACAGTCTGCATACCACCGTAATGGTCAGAATGAGGGTGAGTTATAACAGCATAATCCAACTTGTCCACATTATGACCTTTAAGATAATCAACCACCGCTTCACCTTCGTTTATTTCTCCTGCATCTATCAGCATATACTCACTGTTATATTCCAGAAGAATACTATCGCCCTGACCCACATCTATCATATGTACATTAAGACCTTCTTCTGATGAAGTCGAAGTTACATTCTTCGAGCTATTACCAGTACAGGCTGTAAGTGTGAGTATACACATAGCTGAAAGTAAAGTTGACATTATTTTTAAATATCTGTTCAAATTAATCCTCTCCTTTTCGTATAATTTTACCACTGCAAACCAACTTTATCAAGAATATCAGGTTGAACACAAGTGCAAAAAGGCTTATAATATTTTACAAAAGAAAAGAATTGGTGATAGAATGAATACTTATACAAAACTTATATGCCCTTTGTGTGGCAACCCCCTTGTACAAAAAGAAAAATCTCTTATATGTAAAAAACAACACAGCTTTGACATAGCAAAACAAGGTTATGTCAATCTGTTACCGGTACAAAACAAAAAATCTCTGCACCCCGGCGATACTAAAGATATGTTAATAGCCCGACGTAAATTTTTAAACAGCGGTATATATATGCCTATTTGTAACGCTGTTACACAAAAAGTAAAAGAGCTGACAGAAAATATCGTTAATCCCACTATTGTTGACATTGGCTGTGGCGAGGGTTTTTATACAACAGCAATTAAAGAATCAGCAGGCGAATGTAACTGTATAGGAATCGATATTTCAAAAGATGCAGTAAAAATGGCTTGTAGCAGAGATAAATCAATAACTTGGACAGTTGCAACAGCAGGACAGTTACCTATTGAAAATAATAACACAGACATTATTACTGCAATGTTCTCGCTTATTTCAAAAGAGGAATATCTGCGTATTCTCAAAAAAGGGGGTTATATTATTGAGATTATTGCAGGCAATAATCATTTAATACAGCTTAAAGAAATTATATATGATGAGGTATATAAGCAGGACAAAAAACCTGCTTATATAGGCGAAGAGTTTAAAGAAATAAGCCGTACACAACAGCAATTTGACTTTATATTGGAAAATAATCAGTTAAAAAATCTTTTAATGATGACTCCTCATCTTTGGAGAATAAAAAAAGAAAATAGAGAAAAGTTAGAACAAACACAAAGCCTTTCACTTACTGCACATTTCTGGGTAAGAGTTCTTCAAAAAAAATGAAAAACTTCACTATCATAGCCACCATTTTATTAACAATTTAACAATTAACGAAATACCAACCGTTATCATAAAAGGTGCTGTTATCCATAGCACCTTTATTTTTATTTCTGCCACTTTTATAAGACGTATAAGTGATAATCCTGTGTTAAAAATCGCTCCCACATACATTGTTATAATAAGACCTGCCATACCGTATCTTGGTATTAAATATATTACCATAGCCACTCTTATGACAGAATCCATAATGTTATATGTAAGATAATGCAGTTGTTGATTTAACCCTTTAAGCATACTGTCAACAACGCTATCAAGGTAAATTACAGGAACAAGAAAAGAAAACATACATAAATATCTGCCGGCACTTTCATTCCCATACACAAGTATGCCCAATTCCTTTCCGAAAAAGAAAAATACTACTGCCACAGGAATTGAAAACATAAGAACCACTTTAATAACATTTGATGATATGTACTGGATTTGCTTGTTATCAGTTTTTGCATATCCCTCACTAAGTTCAGGAATTATTATGGACGCAAAAGAAAAAAGAACAACTGATGGAAATCCCAGCAATGGCATTACCATACCGGTTATAAGACCATAATCTGATAAAGCCCTGCTTTTGCTGTGACCATACATTTCAAGACCTTTAGGAATAGTAGAATTTTCTATTATACTCAATCCACTTCTCAGACAAGAACTTAGAGTTACAGGCAATGCAATAAAGGCAAGGTGTTTTTTTATTTTATAAGAAGTAGTTTGCTTTAATTTTCTTACATTTAGCCTGTAAAGTATAAAAGAGTATAATGCCGTGATAATCTCTGATACCGTTGCACCAATCGCCACTGCACAACAGGCATATTCAATACCCTTTGGTGCCATTACACCTACAAGAAGTGCAAAAATGCCCATTTCTGCAAGCTGTTCAAGCAACTGCTCTCCTGCGGTTTTTACCACCTGCCTCATTGCATAAAAATATCCTCGTATACATGCCGATATTGCAATAAAAGGCAAACTGGGGGCAAGTACCTTCAAAGAAATTGCTGTACCCTTCTGTTTCAGAATATTCTCTGCAATAATATCACTGCCCAAAAACAGTATACTTCCTACCAGCAAACTTACAATTACTGCCACCATTGTACACTTTAATACTATACTTCTGATATCAGAATAGTTTTTAAGGGCAAGTGCCTCGGTAACCAAACGAGTTACAAGCAATGTCATACCCGAAGTTACAGCCGTAACAGAAAAAAAGTACACTGTTAAAATCAACTGGTACATACCTATTGCCTCTGCTCCAATACAGTTGCTCATATATATTCTGAACATCATACCCAAAGTTTGGGTAACAATAGCTGTTCCGGATAAAAAAGCTCCATTTATTAAAAATTTTTTCAACCTCATTTACATCAACCTTTCACATAAATAGATATGCAGGTTTTTTGTAAATCATACAGGTTGTTTTTTCACAAAAATAAAAAAGGCAAGACGTTTAATCCATCTTGCCAATTATAAACTATAATCTTATTCTTTTGAAAACTGATCCTTACCTACTCCACAAAGAGGACATTCAAAATCCTCGGGAAGATCTTCAAATTTTGTGCCGGGAGCAATTCCGTTATCGGGATCTCCTAATTCTTCATCATATAACCAACCACAAACATCGCAAACGTATTTCATAGTTTTATCTCCTTTCAATTAAATATCAGATTTCCACAATCCGTGAAGATTACAGTAAGCATAAGCAGCTATCGGCTTTTCATCAGCTAATGCAAAAGTTACAACAGGCTCTGAATCTGGTGTAAGACATTTACGCTGACCACCTCTGTCTGTTTGCAGATAAACCCACAGAATACTGTGTGCCTCAGTCATTGGATGTGCAACAGAACCTACATTAACACGCACAGTGTCACCTTCAACAGTAACAACCGGAATATGCTTTTCAGCACTTGCCTCTGTTGTACCGGGTTCAAGGTATGTCATTTTCTGACCGCAACACATCAGTGGTACACCTGCATTGTGTATCATTCCAACAATATTTCCACAATGTTGACAAATGTAAAATCTGGTTTCTTTCATTATTTTACCTCCTCAAATATTATTATTTTATCATATTATGACGTGAGGGATTTTTGTATTTTATACTTTTTAGTATAAGGGCTTGTTTTAAAATAGGCAGTGCTTTTCATTTTTCAAACAGCCCCTAGTATTATCCATCAAAATATCTCTTTAGCAAACTGTTTAAGCAAGTATTGAATTAACTGTTACTCATAAAAATATGCTTGTTTTATTTCATTCGCAATACGTTGTATAACTGATACACAAACAGAGTTTCCAGCCTGCTTATAAAGTCGTGCATCACTCATACCCTTAGGCAATTTAAAGTCTTTAGGAAATCCTTGTGTGTTAAAACATTCATGCGGTGTCATTTTACGAATACCATATTTTGTTTTTATTATACATACATTATGTCCACCCTCGCCTTGATTTGCCGTTAGAGTAGGAACTACACCGCTTTTGTTTTTACGTACATATTTCCTCCTCCATTGATAAATTGCATTATCATCGTCCATAGCTTCGACAAGTTTTTCGTATATATCACCTTTATACTTTCCTTTTGTATAATAATACTTTTCATCCACTTTATTTGTGAAATCTATAATGTCACTAAGCTTTGTTTCAAGTTTTATAGGCATAGGAAAGTTAAATCTTTGGAAAACAGATATATCCTTAAAAGCTACTAGGTATATTCTTTCACGATTTTGGGGTATATTACCATATTCCATAGCATTTAACACAGAAAATTTAACTTTGTAATTTTCATTTTCCAATTCTTTTAAAATAATTGAAAATGTATTACCATTATCGTGACCAACAAGATTCTTTACATTTTCAAGAAATACAATTTTAGGTTGTTTTTCTTTTATTATTCGCATTAGTTGAAAAAATAAAATTCCTCTTCCTTTTTCATCATCAAAACCTTGTCTAAGACCTGCCACAGAAAATGCCTGACACGGAAAACCAGCAAGCATTATATCAAAATCTGGAATTTCACTTGGTTGCACAAAATTTATATCGCGACAATCCACCATAATATTAAAATTTGCTTCAAATGTCTTGGCTGGATATTCATCAATTTCATTTGCGTAAATAGTTTCAAATGCATTTGTAAGTTCAAATCCCATATCAATACCACCAACACCCGCAAAAAATGATGCACACTTTAATTTATTCATAATAAACACTCCATAGATAGTCTGTATGGATATTATACCATAAATTGCGGCATGCCGCAATATACGTATATAAGTTGGTAGAGATAAAACACTCTACCTTTCATTTTATCTATTATCTTCTATCTTCAATAATTTTACATTTACGTATATCAAAAATAATGTCAGGTATAAGATTGTATGCTTCAACAAACAACTTTTGCAAACTAACATGGGGTCTACGACCTTGATTTTTTTGATCTTGAATTGTTTGTTTAGAGTTTGCTGGATATTTACCAAACTCTTCTGAGTTAATTTTCAAATCATAAATGTATAACAAATTATCATTTAAATTAAATCTCAAAAAAACTAAGTCATCAAAAGCACATTTAGGGCCAAATGAGGACAAATCTCCTTCAAACCTTGAGGTGGCTTTAAATTCAATTTTTTCATTTGTTTGTGGGTTCGTTGCATCGCCAACTTCGTTGCCCCTATTCCAAAGTAATCCTAAACAATAGCAAGCCATAGGCTCACTGATAGCATCAGGAATATTAATACCACGATGACTATTGTTTGAAATATAAGTGTTCAAATCTTTCCATTTGAAGTATGCATTACAAGTTTCATCAATTCTTGCATCATCAATGATTATGTGTCCAAATTCGTTATATTTTGGCATGATCATCTTCCTTTCAATATCTTTTGTGAAAGGTAGTGAACATTATGAATTTTTCTCATAAATATAGAGTGTTTTATCTCTGTATTCGTATTTTATCATAAAATTGTAATAATGGCTAGAACTTTATCAAATCAGCTAATTCAAAACAAAATTTACATAACACTTAAATAACCTCTAGTTATTCCATTAGACCTGTTAGATAACCCTGTTTTATTTAAAAATTTATATTCAAAAGATTTTGATTTTATTGTATATTTTCTGATAAATTATAACCTAATTTTACGCATAAAATATCTAAAATTTAGGTTTCCAAACAGGTCTATTAAATTATAAATTGTTATTTATCAAAAATTATTAGTTATCTCCCCATCATAATTTCAGAGATAACATCTAACACCTTTTGATGACAACCACCACATCCTGTTGAACAGTGTGTTACCTTTTGAACGTCATCAAAAGCTGACAGAACATTCTCAAATTTTTTATGTGTATCCAAAGAGTTTGCAATATCTGCATAGCTTACCTGCTTACAGTTACATACCATATAATTTTCTTTCATTGTGCTACCTCCTATAATTAGATAGATTTATTATCAGATATTACTCACCAAAATATCTCTTCAACAAGCCATTGAAACCAGCACCGTGTCTTGCTTCGTCCTTTGCCATTTCGTGAACTGTATCGTGGATAGCATCAAGGTCAGCTGCCTTTGCTCTCTTAGCAAGGTCGAACTTACCTTCGCAAGCACCTGTTTCAGCTGCAACTCTCAATTCAAGATTCTTCTTTGTGCTATTTGTTACAACCTCACCCAAAAGTTCAGCAAACTTTGCAGCGTGCTCAGCTTCCTCAAAAGCATATTTTGTAAACGCAGCAGAAATTTCCGGATAACCTTCTCTGTCGGCAACTCTCGCCATAGCAAGATACATACCAACCTCGCTACATTCACCATTAAAGTTTGCTACAAGGTCATCATATATATCCTGAGAAACACCCTTTGCTATACCAACTTCGTGAACTGTTGCAAAAGCGATATCTCCTGAACTAGCTTCTGTAAATTTTGAACCGGGAATACCGCATTGTGGACATTTTTCTGGTGCTACTTCTCCTTCATGTACATAACCGCATACTGGGCAAATCCATTTTTTCATTATTAATTCCTCCATAATTTTTTATTTTAAATTATATAACACTGCTTATTAAAGCAGACACCTGCTAAAAAAGGTGTCGAAGCAGATATTAACTAAAAATCTTTTTCCTGACATTTTCTGCATCTGCCATAAAAAAATATTTCGTGCCTTTTTACAGAATGACCTGTGTTTAATTTAACAGCCTGATCAAGCTCTTGATTATAAGGCATATACTCAAGGTCTATGACTGCGTCACACTCCTGACATATAAAATGTGGATGAGGAAGTGTATTTGCATCAAATCTTTCACGACCATTTATTGAGCCAACCGATTTTATCAATCCCTGTTCAGCAAACATAGACATATTTCTGTAAACTGTGCCAAGACTTATATTTGGATATTGAGCATTAAGTTGATTATATACCCACTCTGCTGACGGATGTGTGTTTGTGTTACGAATAAGACTGTAAATAGCCTCTCTCTTTTCACTGAAATTTTTTCTTGCCATACTTCCTCCATATCTCTCAAAAAACGATAATCATTATCATTTGTATATATATTACCACAAAGAAAACGATATGTAAAGAGATTTATTTTGGAAAATATGTAATTTTTTTATCTGTTACTTTGTATAGTTTTCATAAATTAGAAAATATTTCATATATATATTCTGAAACGGGGTGAGGTATTGTATATAAAAATAAAATTAAACCGAGTTGTAATTACTATATGTTCTCTTGTAGTTTTATTGTTATGTTTTTCTGTATTTTACACAGGTGTTTCTCCAAAAGTACAAACTACGGCAACACAAGTAGATAGTGTACAGTTGCCTATAATTATGTACCATAGTTTATTAAAAGACACAAAACTTCAGGGACAATATGTTATATCACCTGATAAATTTGAAGATGATTTAAAAAAAATAACAGAAGAAGAGTATACAACTATAACGGTTAAAGACCTTACTGATTATGTATATAATAATAAGGATTTGCCTAAAAAACCGATTATGCTTACTTTTGATGACGGTTATTATAACAATTATCTCTATGCCTACCCTTTACTAAAAAAATACGAATGTAAAGCTGTAATATCACCAATAGCCTATTACAGTGAAAAATACTCTGAAACTACTGACACTCCTTCACCATCTTATTCTCATTGCACCTGGAGTCAACTAAAAGAAATGGAAGAAAGCGGTTATGTGGAAATTCAAAATCATAGCTACAATATGCACAGTCAAAGCGAGCGATTGGGCATAGGTAAAAAACAAGGTGAAAGTGATAACGAATATAGGTCTGTAATAACAGAAGATATTTCAACTGCACAAAAAATGTTTAAAGAAAATCTTAATATTACTCCAACAGCCTTTGTTTATCCATTTGGTGCAACCACAGACTTGTCTGAAGACATTATTAAAAATCTCTCTTTTAAATGCTCTATCAGTTGCGAAGAAAGGATAAACACCATAACAAAAGACAAAGACAGCCTTTATATGCTGGGCAGATTTTTACGTACCAATAAAATAACCAGTGATGAGTTATTCAAAAATTTTGATTAATAATACTACATAACATTAAGAATAAAAGGAGTTGCTTTTATGCCATCAGTTTTTATCAGTCCATCATTACAGGAGTTTAATCCTTATGTGGACGGCGGAAATGAAGAATACTATATGAATCTTATAGCCGATGAACTTATTCCCTATCTTATAGCCAGCGGAATTACTGTTGGTAGGAATTCTCCTGAACAAACATTATCTCAGGCTATTGCTCAATCTAACAGTGGAACATACGATTTGCACCTTGCCCTACACTCTAACGCTGCACCACCAAGTCTTGCAGGAAAATTAAGGGGTACAGATGTTTATTACCACACTGTAAGCACAAAAGGAAAACGAGCAGCAGAAATTATCGCAAACAATTTTAAAGCTATCTACCCCGATCCTAATGCTGTAAGAACAGTTGCTACCAGTGCATTGGCTGAACTTAACAGGACAAAAGCACCTGCTGTACTTATTGAAATTGCATACCACGATAACCCGGAGGATGCTCAATGGATAAGGGACAATATAGGCAATATAGCCCGTAATTTGGCACTATCTGTAACTGAATATCTTGGCGTACCATTTGTCGAACCATAATAAATGTATAACAATAATCAAAAACACCAGAAAAACAGCCACCTGTATTTTACTCAGGTGGCTGTTTTCATACAATATAAAATATGGCTATATAATAAATGTTGGGGTAAAGAAAAATAGAGCCAAAAAATATAATAAAAAATAAGGCATATTTTGAAAAAATCCTGTAAAATGAAAAGCGATGAAACTACCATTTCAGGAGGTCAAAATATGCCTTACATTGATTTTACAGAAAAACTGCTAGGATTGCAAGACTTAATTAT
>JAXJUM010000019.1:0-7672 GCA_036309045.1 Acutalibacteraceae bacterium | reverse complement strand
GTATTTCTTTCATCTGCATGCCTGCTATTCGATATTTCAAAATTTCTTTTGTGCAGGTATACAATTTTTTGTTGTTCTGAATAGTTACGAATTTTTTATTTAACAGGATAGCCACCGTTTCTGTACCGTCAAGACAGCCTCCAAAACGGATAACCAGTCCTACACCTACACCCAGAAGAACACCGCCAAAACATACGGCAAGAAGATACTCATTGGTAACATTTCTTAATGGAGCAAATATCTGTAAAAATGTGGAAAATACTGTCATGCCGAACGCTGACTTGACAATAAACAGCTTTCCCAACTGACGAGAACCGACAGCCAAAAACGGAATATTAAAGACAATCGTCAAAATGCCAAGTGGTATATGAGCAAGACTGTTAATCATAATACCGATACCTACAACTCCGCCGTCAAGAATCGTACACGGCACCAAGAATTCTTCTATAGCAAAAGCGGCAATAACAGCTCCAAAAGCAATGCCTATACAATCCAGTATCAGGGCAACTCGTTTACTGCCCACTATACGGTAAAAAATATTTATCATGATATCTCTCCATTTATTGTCAGAAAATGATATATTCTCATCGAGCCGACGATGAATATTTTTTGCTGCCCAATCTCATTTTGAAGTCATAATAATCAAAATCCGTAATCTGACGGCACATTCTGTTTTCATTCAGTCGGAAAATGTTCGGCAAGGGCATACCGTTGAATGTGTTGTTCTTACAAGTAGAGTAAATTGCCATATCTCCGAACAGCAACATATCACCGATATGCAAATCTTTACCAAAATAATAGTCGCCGATAACATCACCCGCAAGACAGGTAGGACAGGTAAGACGGTAACAATGTGCCGATTTTTCTGCCATAGCACCATACAACGGCGGTGTATAGGGCATTTCGATAACGTCAGGCATATGACAGCTGGCACTGACATCAAGTATGGCATTGCAGATATCTCCGCTTTGCACAATATCCAGTACTCTTGTCGCAAGATATCCCGCATTCAGAGCAACTGCCTCACCCGGTTCAAGATAAACCTGCACATTCCATTTTTTCTGTACATCGGTAATACACCGTTCCAGTAAAGAAATAGCATAATCCCATCGGGTAATGTGATGTCCTCCGCCCATATTGAGCCACTTCATTTTGGGCAGAATATCCCCGAACCTGTTTTCTACAGCGGTTACCGTTCTGACTAAATCGTCAGCGTTCTGTTCACATAATGTATGAAAATGCAGACCGTCCAGTAAAGCCACAAGTTCAGAAGTCATTTCTGTATCCCACTGACAGCGTGTTGTTCCCAGACGACTGCCATATGCACAAGGGTCATATATCCCGTGTCCGTCCTGTGTGGAAAATTCAGGATTAATTCTTAACCCGATACTTTTTCCTTTTTCCTTTGCCGAAAAGCCGAACTTTTTCAGCTGATGAGGGGAATTAAAAACAATGTGGTCGGCATATTGCAACAGTTCGTCAAATTCGTCTTCACGGTAAGCTCCGCAAAAAACATGGACTTCTTTATCAGGCATTTCTTCATAACCCAGTCTTGCTTCAAAAAGACCGCTTGCTTCTGTTCCCGACAGATATTCCGCCAATAAAGGATAAAAATTATAATTGGAAAAGGCTTTCTGTGCCAGCAATATTTTACAGCCCGTGTTTTCTGCTACCTTACAGAGAATTTCACCGTTTTTCCGCAACTGTACCTCGTCAATAATATAACACGGGGTCTTTAAAGCGGAAAATAAAGTTATAGGGTCTTCTCCGTCCAGTGCCGAAAACACCTTACGGCTATCTGCTAAATATTCAGACAATACTTTCTCCTCCGTCAGTCAACTATTTCGGGACTGTGATTTTCTCTGTAAGGCAGACCGTACTGACAAAGTGCTTCCAGAAACGGGTCGGGGTCAAATTCTTCCACAGTATGCACACCTGTCATATTCCATTTTCCGCTGAGCAACATCAAAGCACCGCACATGGCTGGAACACCTGTGGTATAACTTATTGCCTGACTGCCGACTTCCTGATAACATTCCTGATGGTCACAGACATTATAAATGGAATAAATCTTTTTCCTGCCGTCTTTCTTTCCTGTGAAAATACAGCCGATATTGGTTTTGCCGTGAGTTCTTTCACCCAGTGTTGCGGGGTCGGGCAATAAGGCTTTCAGAAATTTTATGGGAACGATTTCCTTACCCTCAAAAAGCACAGGTGTTGTGGATAACATACCCACATTTTCCAGACATTTCATATGGGTAAGATAACTCTGTCCGAAAGTCATAAAGAAACGGATTCTCTGTACATCGGGAATGTTCTCGGCAAGGGATTCAATTTCTTCATGATGTAAAAGGTACATATCCTTTTTGCCTACACTGTCAAAATCATATTCCCGTCTGATACTCATTGGCGGAATTTCTACCCAGTGTCCGTTTTCCCAGTAACTTCCGGGGGCGGAAACTTCACGCAGATTGACTTCGGGATTGAAGTTTGTCGCAAACGGATAACCATGGTCACCGCCGTTACAGTCTAAAATATCAATGGTATCAATGGTATCAAATTCATGTTTCAAGGCATAGGCACAATATGCCTGTGTTACACCGGGGTCGAAACCGCAGCCCAGTAAAGCGGTAAGTCCTGCTTTCTCAAATTTTTCACGATAATTCCACTGCCAGCTGTAATCAAAATAAGCGGAAAATCCTTTTTCCTGACAACGCTTTTCGTAAACGGCACGCCATTCGGGGTCGTCTGTATCTTCGGGTTCATAATTGGCGGTATCCATATAGTTGACTTTGCAGGCAAGACAAGCGTCCATAATGGTAAGATCCTGATAGGGTAAAGCGATATTCATTACCAAATCGGGCTTATAGTCATTGATAAGATGGATAACCTGCTGAACGTCATCGGCATCAACCTGTGCAGTGGTAATTCTGGTTTTTGTTTTTTTGGAAAGTTTTTCGGCAAGACTGTCGCATTTTGCCTTGGTTCGGCTGGCAATACACAGTTCCTGAAATACTTCACTCGCCTGACAACACTTCTGTATTGCAACAGACGCTACTCCCCCACAACCTATTACTAAAACTCTGCTCATATTAACATAATCTCCTTTATTCTGAATATCAGTGACTGACAGCCAACAGCAATTCCCGCAGAACTTTACAGGCAACTGCTGTTGATACACCGCTACTGTCTAACATAGGGGCTAACTCATTGATATCTGCTCCCACAATGTTGGTTCTGCTGACTTTGATTAACGCTGTCAGCAACTGACTGAACGGTACACCGCCTGCTTCGGGTGTACCTGTTCCCGAAAAAACTGACGGGTCTAAACAGTCCAAATCAATCGTAAAATAGACGGGTATCTGTGACTGTTGCAAATATTCCACCACTTCGTCAAGACCGTCAAAAGAAAACAAATGAATATCTGTATGTTTTTCGGCAAAGACAAATTCCGCTTTTTCTCCGCTTCTTATACAGAACTGATGAATTCTGTTATCGCCCAACAAATCATGACAGCGTCGCATGACACAGGCATGACTTAATTCTGCTCCTAAATAATCGTTGCGTAAATCAGCGTGTGCATCAAAATGGATAATGTGCAAATCAGGATATTTTCGGTATACTGCTCTCACACTACCCAGTGTTACCAAATGTTCTCCGCCTATCATAACAGGCAGTTTGTTATCTTTTAGAATCTCTGACGCACGGTCTTCAATATCCTGCAAAGCCAGTTCCGCTTTTCCGAAACATAATTCCAAATCACCGCTGTCAAATATACGGCAGTCTGTCAAATCCTTGTTCTGATAAGGACTGAATGTTTCCAGTCCGAAACTTTCGTGCCGTATTGCCGAACAACCAAACCTTGCTCCCGGACGAAAACTGGTTGTCGAATCAAACGGCGTTCCGAAAAGAACAATATCGGCATTTTCATAATCACTGTCACAGCCGATAAAACTTTCAATATTGGGTTTCAGCATGACTGTTCCACCTCCTCCAACATTCTCTCTAAAAATGCGGGCAGATAAAAAGACCCGATATGCAGTTTTGTGGTATAATACTGGGTTGTCAGATGAAGTGCCAGCCATTTTTCCACATTCAAATCGTCAATAGGGTGATACTTTTTGCTGGCAAACCCGAAAAGCCAGTATCCTGCCGCATAGGTGGGAATATGTGCCTGATAGACCCTGCTGACAGGAAATGTGCTGGCAATTCTTTTATGACTTCTTTTCATTGCTTCTGCATCGTGTTTATAAAACGGACTTCCCTGCTGATTTACCATAATACCGTCACTTTTCAGAGCATTGTAACAGATACCATAAAATTCTCTGGTAAAAAAGCCTTCTGAGGGGCCGAAAGGGTCGGGAGAGTCCACAATAATCAAATCATATTCTTCCTTACAACGGCGGATAAACCGCAGGGCATTGTCAAAATAAATATTGACACGGCTGTCGTTGAGCTGACTGGAATTTTCAGGCAGATATTTTCGGCAAGCGTCAAGAACCAATGGATCCATTTCCACAAGGTCTATGCGTTCTACCGTTTTATACCGTGTCAGCTGTCCCACAACACCGCCATCGCCCACACCGATAATCAGAATATCTCTGATATTCGGGTGAACCGACATAGGAACATGAGTAATCATTTCGTCATAGATGAACTCATCACGTTCTGTCAGCATAACATCGCCGTCCAGAGCAAGAACACGTCCGAACTCAAAGGTTTCAAAAATATCAATCTGCTGATAGTCACTTGTTTCCGAATAAAGATGTCGTTTTACTTTGATACTGTGCTTGACATCGGGAGCATGAAACTCACTGAACCATAATTCCATAAAAACACTCCTTACACCAAAACATTCAGATTTAAGATATCAGGGTCTTCAGGTCCTGTCATGGAACAGCCCTTTAATTTGGCATATTCAATATAGTCAAGAATTTCGGGCGTAATGCGTTCTCCCGGGGCTAAAATCGGAATACCGGGAGGATAGCACATGACAAATTCACTGCATATACAACCAACACTTTCTCTGAGAGGAACACTGTGCTTTTTGGCATAAAAGGCTTCCTGCGGACTGGTTACCACTTCGGGGTCGATATATTCCTGACTGAGCAGACCACTGCTGTCTTTCTGATATCTGCGTCTTATCTCTGCCAATGCACTTACCAGTCTTTCCAGTTCCTGTCTGCGGTCGCCTATGGAAAGATATGCCAGTATATTGCCGATATCACCGAATTCTATCTGAATATCGTATTCATCACGCAGAATGTCATAGACTTCAATGCCTGCCAGACCGATATCTCTGGTATGAACACTCAGTTTTGTCGGGTCAAAGTCAAAAACGGAATTACCGTTGATGAGTTCTTTTCCGAAAGCGTAATAGCCTCCTATGGCATTGATTTCCTCACGGGCATATTCCGCCATATTTACTACTTTGGCAAAGACTTTCCTGCCACGCAGTACTAAATTACGTCTGCTGATATCCAGACTGGACATCAGTAAATAACTTCCTGATGTTGTCTGTGTCAGGTTGATAATCTGACGGACGTGTCCTGCATTGACATTCTTTCCCATCAGCAAAAGACTGGACTGTGTAAGACTTCCTCCGCTTTTGTGCATGGAAACAGAAGCCATATCTGCTCCCGCTTTCATCGCAGATATCGGCATATTTTCACCAAAATAGAAATGTGTTCCGTGTGCTTCATCAGCAAGACAATACATACCTGCCTTGTGTGCCATGGCAACAATCGCTTTCATATCACTGCATATTCCGTAATAGGTGGGATTGTTGACTAAAACCGCAACCGCATCGGGATTTTCTTCAATCGCTTTGGCTACCTGTTCCCTTTTCATACCAAGAGATATTCCTAACTTTGTATCCACTTCGGGATTGACATAAACAGGAATTGCACCGCAAAGCACCAACGCATTAATCACACTGCGGTGAACATTCCGTGGCAGTATGATTTTATCGCCACGCTTACAGACCGATAACACCATACTCTGTACGGAACTGGTTGTTCCGCCTACCATCAGAAAAGCATGATAAGCACCGAATGCGTCCGCACAAAGCAGTTCTGCCTCTTTGATGACAGAAACAGGGTGACAAAGGTTATCCAGCGGTTTCATGCTGTTGACATCAATACTTACACATTGTTTTCCCAGAAATTCAGTCAGTTCAGGATTTCCCCTGCCGTGTTTGTGTCCGGGAACATCGAACGGCACAACACGCATCTTACGAAAATTTTCCAGTGCCTCATAAATAGGGGCATGATTTTGATTAAGTTTTCTTTCTTCTCCCATAATAAACCTCAGCACAAAAAAACGCAAACTGACCCAACAGACAGCTTGCGTAAATTTTTCGGTGATATTCGTGATTGCCATAAATACCCGAAAAAATTCTTTTTCGGAAAACCGATAACCACACATCATCAGATAAAAGGGTACGCAGAGCCTATATAGCAACAAATACTTTTACTACTCTTATTGACCGTTTCATAAGTCTGTATAACAGGATATTCTGCATTGATTATCCGACAACCGACTTATCAAAACGAAAGTATAAAATCAATAAAGTGGATAAACCCACCAATCGGCAGTGAACCCGGCTGTCCGTATGCCTTAACTCTTTAATGAGTGGTTCGTAAAAATCGCTTTGGAGGGACTCTGAAACTCAAACCCCTTCTCACAATGATTGATTATATAATATATTCCGTATTTTTTCAAGATATTTTTTGAAATTACTGTTTGATTTTTTAAAATTACTGTTTGATTTAGTATTTAAAAAAATTGCCAAAATTTGCTTACGCAAATTTTGTTTTGAATTTTGGGGAGTTAAAGGGTTGCACCCTTTAAAATCCCGCCAAGGGGCTGCCGCCCCTTGACCCCGCCCACTTTTTTGAAAAAAAGTGGACAAAATACTTTTGTTTTTCACCGCTTAAAGTAAGAAGAATTCAAAATCTCTCGCAACATTATGGACGGAGACAAAATGCCCTATGGTGCGACCGGCAAAGAGATCATTAACGCCTTAAAGAATTTGGATTTCACGCCTACCGACGAGCAAAAGGAATTTGCAGACAGATACGGTATCAATACCGACACTCTACTATTCACTTTACAGCACCATATGTTTATCAGCGCAAGATATGTTTGCTGTTCCATTAAAGATATGCTGGAGTTGGAGCTGACAAAAATGCTGGAGCAAAACGTCCGCTTCCGAAAGTGCAAGCGTTGCGGAAAATACTTTATTATGAAGGGTAATTACGACACGAACTACTGCGACCGCATAGCCGAGGGAGAAACCCGAACCTGCCAACAGCTTGCCGCTTTGGAGAACTACAAAGCAAAAATCGCCGATAATAAGGCGGTTCCGATCTATAACAAATACTACAAACGCTACGCCGCCCGTGTGCGGGTTCATCAACTGAAAGAGGACGAATTCAACAAGTGGCGATATCAGGCGATCACCAAGCGTGATGAATGCAACGACGGCAAAATCACACCGGAGGAGTATATAGATTGGATGGAAGCGTACTTCCCGAACCGCAAGAGGAAAAATTTATAAAGAAATACATTTGCAATTTGATGTCGTTTTTTGAAAGAATTTCAGAATTATTCGTGTGTTTTAGTGTAACGTTTTGAGCATTGCATATTGATTTTTGCACGAATATCTGCT
>JAXJUM010000018.1:0-9380 GCA_036309045.1 Acutalibacteraceae bacterium | reverse complement strand
TTATGGATATCGTAACTTCTCTCGCTTTAGAAATAGAATTCTACACATCTTCTCTAACCAACGACAGGCAACAGCTTAGTTGCCGTTGCCTGTTTTCGCTTTTCTTATTTTTGGATTACCCCAACTATTGACATAGAGCCTATAATATATAGAAATATAGCAATTTCAAATTATATCAAAATCGTTATTCAATGTTTTCTTTTATCTTTCTCCAATACTCTTTGAAAGCCTGTTCGTTTTTATTATTGCCATACTTGTAGTATTCTCTGTCTTTTAAAATGTCAGGAAGATATTGTTGCTTTATATAATGATTTTTATAGTCGTGAGGGTACAAATAGAACTGCCCTTTTTTAGGATTATCCTCACCATCATAGTGCATATTTTGCAGTTGTCTGGGAATTTCACCTACATAGCCTTTTTCAATATCAGCCATAGCTTGATTTATAGCAAGGTAAGCCGAATTACTTTTAGGAGCATTACACACCATAATAACTGCATCTGCAAGTGGTATTCTTGCCTCGGGCAGTCCCACCTGTAAAGCTATATCAACACAAGATTTTACAATAGGTATGATTTGAGGATACGCCAAACCTACATCTTCACAAGCACATACCAAAAGCCTACGGCACACTGACGGTAAATCTTCTGCCGAAAGAAGTCGTGCAAGATAGTAAACAGCAGCATTTGGGTCTGAACCTCTCATTGATTTTTGTAATGCTGACATAAGGTCATAATGCTGATCACCGTCACGGTCATATCTCATTGCACTACGTTGTGTAAGTTCTTTTGCAACTTCTAAAGTAATTGTTCTTACTTTACAAACAGGCATAGTAGAAATTGTGCAAAGTTCAACTGCATTCATTGCTTTTCTCACATCACCACCACAAGCCGTTGAAATATAATTTATAGTTTCGTCATCAACAACAAATTCTTCTTTTAATTCTTCGGACAAAACATTAAAACCACGCTTTACAGCTTTGACAATTTCCGAATCAGGCACCGATTTAAACTCAAATACTGTACACCGGCTTAAAATTGCATTATATACATAAAAATAAGGATTTTCTGTTGTTGAAGCAATAAGAGTTATACTGCCATTTTCGAGATATTCTAAAAGCGTTTGCTGTTGTTTTTTGTTGAAATATTGAATCTCGTCTAAATAAAGTAAAATTCCGTTTACTCCACCAAAAGTATCCAACTCAGAAACGATTTGCTTAATATCAGCGGTGGAAGCGGTTGTACCATTAAGTTTACGTAATAGTTTATTTGTTCGCTTTGCTATATATGATGCCAAAGTACTTTTTCCTACACCTGAAGGTCCATAAAAAATCATATTAGGTACATCATCAGCAATTTCTATTATATTACGCAGTGGTTTTCCCTCAGCAAGAAGGTGTTTTTGCCCCACTATATCTTCAAGAGTCTGGGGTCTTATTCTATCGGCCAATGGTTTTTGCATAATTATGCCTCTTTTTCTTTTTGTGTTTCTTTTCTATAAAAAATAAACTTGCTCGATAACCTTTTTTTAAAGATTTATGTTCAAAGGATTTTGATTTTATTGCATATTTGTTGATAAATCATAATTTGATTTTACGCATAAAATTTAATTTTCCGAACAAATCTAATATTAACCTTTTTTACTATTTACGTCAAGTAGATTGAGTTGTGTATAAATAAGGCTATTATTCATAAAACTTACTAAAACTTTATTTCAAAAATTGTACTAATGTAAAATTATTACAAAGTTTGTAATCTTAAACATTTTGTAAAGCATATTGCATACACTGTTCTTTTAGGGTATAATATTGTAAAGATTAAAAGATTGGAGGAATTAAAAATGCAAATTACAAAAGATACATTAATCGGTGATATCCTTGATTTTGATAGCACAACAGCCCCTATTTTTATGGAAATGGGAATGCATTGTCTAGGTTGTCCTGCTTCAAGAGGTGAAAGCCTTGAGGACGCTTGTATGGTTCACGGTGTAAATGCAGATGAGATGGTTGAAAAAATAAATAATCATATTGCAAAAAATAAGTAATAAATATGTTTTATTAGGGTGATTGGTGTTTTTTACACCAATCACTATGTTTATACAGAAAATTTAAAGAGAGAGTAATTATATATGAATATTCGCTTGTTTGATTTAGACAATCGTCTTGCTTTATGTGCAGATTTTGTCCGAAACGGTAGTAGAGTTGCTGATATTGGTACAGACCACGCCTATCTGCCTGTGTGGTTGTGTAAGAATAATATTGCAAAAAATGCCATAGCTGCTGACATTAATCCTGCTCCCCTGCAACACGGCATACAGACCATTGAAAAATACAATGCACAAGATATGGTAACAACCTGTCTTTCAAATGGACTTGAAAAAATCAACCCCAATGATATAGATGATATTATTATTGCAGGAATGGGCGGTGAACTTATTGTTTCAATACTAAACAATGCTCCGTGGATTAAAGACTCAAAATATCATCTCATACTTCAACCGATGACTAAAGCGGAAATTTTGCGTGAATACTTATACAACAATAGTTTTGATATAGAATGTGAAAAAACAGCTTTAGCCGAAAATAAACTTTATACTGTAATGAGCGTGTTCTACACAGGTATTGTTGAGGGTAACACAAGATTAAGAAAATATTATGGTAAAATTAATCCTATGGAATCCCGAAATAATTATGAATATATAATAAAAGTGGCAAATTCACTTATAAAAAAAGGTAATGCTATTGAAAAAGCCTATCCACATAACAATAGTGCAAAAAAATTTATAACCAACGGAAATGCACTTTTAAAATACGCAGAAACAAGCAAGGAAGAAAAAATAATTACAGTTAAAGATATCTACAATTATATAGACAGCTTTGCTCCATTTGAAACTGCAATGAGTTTTGATAATGCAGGCTTACTTATGGGTGACGAAACAGCTCAGATTAAAAAAGTTCTTGTAGCACTTGATATTACAGAAGATGTACTTAACGAGGCACATTCAATGGGAGCAGAATTGGTTATAAGCCATCATCCTGTCATCTTCAAGCCTCTTAAATCAATTAACAGCAATAGTATACCATATAAGATTGCACAACTTAATCTGAGTGCAATATGTGCACATACAAATCTTGATTTATCTTCTGAAGGTGTTAACGTATGTCTTGCCAATACGCTTGAACTTGAAAACATATTGCTTACAGATGAAGGTATAGTTATTGGAGAACTTCCTGCAAACAGCAATAAACTTACTTCTAAACAATTTGCAGAACTTGTAAAGAATAAACTCGACTGTAATGGTGTAAGATATACAGATATAAAAAACAGTATAAGTCGTGTTGCTGTGGGTGGAGGTGCTTGTGGAGAATACATTTATCTTGCCAAAAATTTAGGTGCAGATGCTTTTGTAACAGGTGAAATAAAGCATAACTATATTCTTGAATCTCACGACATTAATCTAACTGTTGTAGATGCAGGACATTATAAAACAGAGGATGTTGTAATTGATTTTCTTGTAGAAAAACTTTCAAAAAAATTCCCCGATATTGTATTTATAAAATCCAAAAAATTCACGGATTATATTAGTTATATTTGATCCATACTTAATAAAAGGAGTATGATAATATGAATAACTTCAATAATTCCAATAATAATTTTTATGATAATTATAACAACTACAATCCAAATAGTAATATTATCTCTCGTGAAGAAGGTATCGCAAAGCATATGGCTAAAACTTATTTATGGATGTTTATAGGGCTTGCGATTACATTTGTATTGTCACTATATATGACAGTAAATTCAAGCTCTGTAATAACATTCATAGATAATCACGAAACACTTTATTTCGGTGCCAGTATCATAAGTCTTATACTTATAATTGTTATGGGTTTTACGGTTTATAAACTACCTGTTACAGTTGCAAAAATAATATTTATAATTTATTCTGCAGATATGGGGATAATAATAACCCCTTTACTTTTGATATATTCACTTTCATCTGTAATAACAGTATTTGGTGCAACCTCACTTATTTATCTTGTTCTCGCTATTATTGGGTTTACTACAAAAAAAGATATTTCAAAATTGGGTTCTATACTTACAATCAGTCTGATTGGTGTTTTGGTTTATTCTTTAATTTCATATTTCTTAATACGTACTCCATTTAATGATTTAATTATAAATATAGTAGTTGTTGCAATCTTTATGGGCTTCACAATCTATGACAATAATATGATTAAAAAGCAATACAGAGCATTTCAGGGAAATACAGAGTTGTTAGAAAGAATAAGCATACTCAGTGCATTAAATCTCTATCTTGATTTTATTAATCTTTTTATCCGTCTACTTGCGATTTTCGGTAAAAAAAGAGATTAATTATAAGTAGCATAAGGAAAGGCAATCCCATCACTATCTTAATGATGGGATTGCTTTTTAATAATTTTAAATAGCCCTCCTTTGATTTCATAGTGACTTGAACATCTCTATTATATCTTAGGTTGGCTATTTTTGTATAACTTTTTGACTCCACCCGCATAGTGGGTGGTTCTTTGTACAGACTAAAGTCATAATAAAATAGAAAAATAAGCACCCAACAAAAGTTGAGTGCTTATTTCTGGCTGGGTTGGCGGGATTCGAACCCACGGGATGACGGAGTCAAAGTCCGTTGCCTTACCGCTTGGCGACAACCCAATATATTACGGTTTTATGCGATTTTTTTAGATTAGTAAATTTACACTTAACCAAATTTCGCACAAAACTATTTTGTTAATAAATAACCGCACAAGCGTATTACCTGTGCGGTTATGGTGACCCATCGGGGATTCGAACCCCGGACACCTTGATTAAAAGTCAAGTGCTCTGCCAACTGAGCTAATGGATCAAATGGGGTGGATAGTCGGATTCGAACCGACGATCTCCAGTGCCACAAACTGGCGCTTTAACCAACTAAGCTATACCCACCATATCTGGCGCGCCAGAAGGGACTCGAACCCCTGACCTACTGCTTAGAAGGCAGTTGCTCTATCCAGCTGAGCTACTGGCGCAAAATCAAAATAGATTCTGATGGAGCGGATGATGGGAATCGAACCCACACGATCAGCTTGGAAGGCTGAAGTTCTACCACTAAACTACATCCGCACATTAACTTTTTGTCACCCTCAAGCGACGATACTTATTTTATCAAAAACCTTATATAATGTCAATACTTTTTTGAAAAAATTTTTTATTTTTTTCAAAAAATTTTTATTATTTGTAATTTGCACAAAATAGAACATATAAATGCTTTTATATGTTCTATTTTTCACAATTACTTTGTTTTTTTGAAAATACACAGCCACAGTAATTTTGTCTGTAAAGATTATACTTCTCTGACAAAACTATTGAGCGTTTATAACCTTCTTTTTTCTTAAAATCGCTAAATAAATATTTCACTCCATAAACACTGCTAATATCTCTTCCTATGATGTTTATCGCTTGAGCATTTTTAAGCGGACTAATTGTCAATGTGGTTGTGAAATAGTCATAATCGCCTTCTTTTGCCTTCTGTGCGGTTTTTTTTAAACGCAGGTCAAAGCACCTAATACAACGTTCTCCTCCTTCTGTGGCATTTTCAAGCCCTTTACAGGTATGATAGAACTCTTCTGGAATATATTCTCCCTCCAAAAAATTCACCTTATACTTTGTTTCCATACTATTTATTAATCTTTGCTGTTCTTTTGCTCTATACATATATTCACTTTCGGGTGATATATTAGGATTATAATAAAAAACGGTTATTTTAAAATACTGGGATAAATATTCTATAACATAACTACTACACGGAGCACAACAACTATGTAACAATAAAGTTGGAACTTCTCCCGAAGTTGTAATTTTTTCTATTTCCTTATCAAGTATTTTTTGATAGTTAACCTTATTCATTAAGGTTTTCCTCCTATAATAAATTGCTGTAATTCCTTGTTAGTATAGACAATTCTACTTGCATCCGCCCCTGCCTGTATCATCTCTTTTTCTCCTCTAAACCCCCAGGCACAACCTATAAAATCTACTTCTCCATTTTTTGCAGTATAAACATCAACATCACTGTCACCAATATAAACAGTATTGCTTTTATCTGCTCCTATTTCGTCCAGTAACGCATTAAGTGATTGAGGGGAAGGTTTTATTGCGTATTCCTCTTTTTTGCCCCAGGAGGCTTTAAATTCAATTTCCGGATAAAGCCTATCCAATATAGTACTTACAAATGAATGTGGCTTGTTAGAAAGCACAGCCAATATAACACCATTTTTTTGCAAATTAACAAGCATATCATAACCACCCGGATATGCACAGGTAGTATCTATAATATGAGTACTGTAAAACTTATCAAAATCAGCTTTAACTGTCTTCACCATTTCCTCATTATCACTCTTGATAGCTCGTTTAATAAGGTTTACTACTCCCGAACCTACCATCTGTTTATATGTATCAACAGGATATTTTTCATATCCATTTTTTTCAAGGGCATAGTTTACTGCGTTAGCCAAATCCTCAAGAGTATTGGCTAACGTTCCATCTAAATCAAACACTGCAAACTTATACATACATTTTCACTCCATTATTGGCAACTTGTTTTTTAGAATTTATAATGTTCCTTTAAAAAATCATCATATTCTTTGTCTTCTTTTTCTTTCTGTAATTGTTCATCTGTTTTTGGCTCAATATCGGATATCTTTTCTTTTTTTGAAAGTTCTTTTCTTAAAGCCTTTATCTGTTCCTTCTTCTTTAATTTACGATTATATCTTATTAACAGCAGTATCATTAATAATGTTATAACAATAATTGTTCCACAAATCATACAATACATTATAATGCCATCTACAAAGGGAACAGTAGCTGTGTAAACCACCGAAAAGTTACCACCTTTAACAGTTGATGTATAACTGTTATCGTTTTTCATCGTTGTATCAACAGACACCTTGTCAGTTTTATTATCAGCTTTAACACTTCGGATATATTCTGAACACTCGCTTTTTACAGTATAATTAATATCAATATCTGTGTTAGCACCTGTAAGCATATATGTTATATTCACATTATCTTCAACTATAATGTCAGTTACAACAGACAAGTCATTGGTATGGCGTGTACACTCAAAATAATTACCACTTCCAAATAATTCGCTTACAGCATTGTTAATATCATTTGACGCACCTTGCTGAGTAATACGGCAAGCCATACCTAGATTATTTGATTCTTTTGATACTGTAAAGCCCTTACTTGCAAGGAAATTATAGGCATAAGTCAGTCCTTTATCACCTATATTTCTGTCATAAATAAAATCAACCTCACGTTTGAAAGTATCATTGTCCAAAGCTGTAAGCTGAATATTTATACCTTTTATTGCATACTGCATACCATCAGGAACTCTTATATCATACACTCCATCTGTATTAGCTATTTTGTATGTGTTGTTAGACCAGCTTCCAGAAGTTTTCCACTCCCCTTTACTAAGCTCAACACCTTCACCGTGAGTAGTTTCCTCAGGCAAAGTATAATTATATATCAACCTTACATTTTTATCTGAATCTGATACCATATTTAACAGATTAATTTTTTCTTCAAATACAAACTGTTCTGCCAGTGGTGTACTACTCTGATTCTGATCCCCATAATATATACTTTGATTATGACATTCCACAAAAAGTTTTGTATATTCTTGCAACCGCTCTATGTCTATTTTTTCATATTTAACAGTAAATTCCATTAAACCGTTATTTGAAGTCCACCCACTGAATTTTGCCTCTTCTGCAACTCTGGTTTTCATCAATTCTTCCAGAGAAGCACCCAGGCTGTTATATGTTGTAATTGGAACAGACAAAATCAAGGTTCTGTCATAGGAACCATTTTTATAGTTAACAGTATCAATAGTAACACTTTCCACTGCTTGTCCCTTTACAGTAGACGTATTTAAAACAGAAGTTTTACTGCTGAACACCTCGTTATTATATTTAACCACATTTGAAGTTGACTGCATATCAAGAACCAAATCTTTATAACCCTTTTCGTACAGGTCATCACTAAGCCAGCTTACAAGTTCCAGTCCATCAAAATCTTCTTTATAATAAGTTCCCTTTGAGAGGACTGTATCTGTGTAACCGTATGCAACAGCTATCTGTTTACCAATAATGCTTGCAACTTTGGTTTTATATTCTTCTAAAGAAGAAAAAGACAGCACAAAAACACATCTGTAACTTCCATCTTTTTTTTCGGTACGATATGACATATTAGGAGGACACCCATCTTGTATGACTGTTTCAAGATTTTTTGTTTTTTCTTCATTTTTATCAAAGTCGGTACCTAAATCAAGAGTTACAACTCTCTCTCCAACAAAATCGTCTGTTATTTTCATAAGATTTTCAACCTGCGTATATGTTTCACCACAGCCACCCAATGCAACTGATATTATAACTAACATTACACATAAAGCAAAAATCTTTACTGCAAATTTTATATTTTTCAAAATTAATAGCTCCATTCATACAAAAGCACTATAATTTATAACCGCTAAAACAATTTATAGTGCCGACAAAATTTAAAATCCCATCTCCTGTTCCAGCAGAATCACTCGTGCCGGGGATGCTTCGGCTCCCTCTATTTTTAGAGGAGAAGCTACTATTTCATAACTTCCGTCTTTTATACCTGTAAGGTCAAGCCCTTCTATAACAATAACATCATTATATGCCAGTTCTCTGTGAACACGTATTTCTTCTGGTTCAAAACCAATAGACATATTTTCTGTGCCCACCATCTCTATATTATAATCAGCCATTACAAAAACAGCACTTAACGACAAAACACCTTCATCAATACCTCTGAATATTATTTTTTTATGGCAAAACGGTAAAATTTTTTCCATATCCTCGCCTGTCAGAACATCTTTTACTGTAACCACACTGCAATTTCCGTAAAATCTGGACATTGGGTAATCCGTAATAGAATTTCCTTCATCATAAAAATGCTTGGGAGTGTCTATATGAGTACCTGCGTGATTACAGAATTTTATTTTTGACAGATTGTATTCGTCACCACAGTCCATACGCATAACCCACTGAAAATCCGTAACAGGATCTCCCGGATATACCGATGCAGAGGTAATTTCTCTTGTTATATCGTGTACTATCATATTATTCCCCCTAATGCAAGTACATTCTTTTTAATTATAGCACATTTTATAAAAGAAAAAAAGTTATTCAGAAGATTTTAGTTTTGGCTTTTGTAGGATTACAATAGATGTGTTACACAAGATAAGATAAAGCAGACCGTCGCTCTTGACAAATGAAATAAAAATGCAAAGATAAGTGAGCCGACAGCGAGAAACTCAAGAACAAAAAGTTAAGAGT
>JAXJUM010000017.1:0-12436 GCA_036309045.1 Acutalibacteraceae bacterium | reverse complement strand
ATCTGCTCCACTATTTATTAACTGTTCTGCTACTGCGTTTGCCTTTTCATTCAATTCTCTGAAAGTAAGGCTTCTTTCCTTATAGTTTACTGCTATTTTATCAGGTACTCTTGCAGCCTGCTCTTCAAACAATTCTATTACAGTCTTATCCCTAGAATATTCTGCCTCTGTTGAATTGAAATTATTAAGTATTTGGTGACGTTCTTTCTCTGTAACCATTTCTATTTCTTTTAATTTTTTGTCTTTATTCTCGGTTACCTGCTTTAGTATTTCTATATAATGTTCAATTAACCTCTCAATTGTTTCCTTTTTGTATAGAGCTGTACAATATTCCAAAATGATAATATAGGTATCGTCAACATCTGAAGAAATATTAAATGACAAATCAAATTTGGAGGTTCTTCCTTTCTGATTCACACCTTCCTCTATAATTAATTCCCCTGGCTGATCTTTATTAACAACATTATTCTGAAGTACCAACATAACATCAAACAACGGATTACGGGAATTATCACGAGAAATATGTAGTGCCTCTATTAGATTTTCTAACGGATATTCCTGATTATCGAATGCCTTCAAACAACTGTTCTTCACTACATCCAAATATTCTATATAACGCATAGTTCCAACTGGTTTAATACGTAATGCAAGGGAATTGACAAACATGCCAATCATATCTTCCATTCCAGGATGCATTCTTCCTCCTACTACACTTCCGATAACCAAATCCTCTTGCCTACTTTGCTTACTTAGAAGAATCGCAAGTGCACTCAGAAGAATCATATATTCTGTGCAGTTAGTCTTTTCTGCAAGTGCAAGCACTTGTTTGCGCAGTGCAGACTCAACTTTATAAGTCAAAAAATCTCCTTCAAAACTCTGATATGGGGGTCTTACTTTATCCAATGGCAACTCCAAAACCGGAATCTGGTCATCAAATTGGCTCAACCAATACTCTCCTTGTTTCTGAATCTCACTTGCACGCTTCTCCATCCAGACACTATAATCTTTATAGTGTAACGTTCTCTTTGGGATCTCATTTCCATAATACAGATTCCACAGTTCATTCCAAAGAATATCGATACTAGCACCATCACATATAATATGATGAATATCCATAAACAGATACCATTGTGTATTTGTTTCCTTCAGCACCATCATACGTATAAGAGGAGCTTTCTCTAAATCAAAAGGTCTTACAAAAGCTTCAAATATCTCTGCAGGATCACGCTGTCCAAGTTCTTCTACTGTAAAATCAACAGTATAGGATTCTTCCACTACCTGTACCAAATCATCTTTCATATGGAAACTTGTGTGCAAAATTTCCTCTCTTTTCAACAACTGCTGAAATGCATACTCCATACGCTCCGGATTTAAGCATCCAGTTATATGTATGCTACTTGGAGAGTTATATGCAATTCCGTCAGAAATCTGCTGTAAGGAATACATTCTTCGCTGTATTGATGACACTGGATAAGCATCACATTTTTTAGCTACCTGAATCTGATTTTCCACCATTTGCTTACTTGACTTACAAAGTTCAGCAAGCTGTGCTACTGTTGGATTTTCAAACAGTTCCGGCATACTAATTTTCACATTTAGCTGTTGTTTTAACATAGATATTACACGGATTCCTGTAATAGAATTTCCTCCCATTCTAAAGAAATTCCATGTACGACCAAACGGCTTATATGCCAAAATTTCGCCCAAAATTTCAGCTACTATATATTCTATCTCGTCCAATGGTGCTACATAGTCATCTTGATTTTTTTGATGAATTTCCAGTAAAGCCCTTTTATCCAGCTTACCGTTGTGAGTTACTGGTATTTCATCAAGCTGTATCATAACTTGTGGAATCATATATTCTGGCAGTTGCTTTCTCATTATATTTTTAAGCGCTTCAGTATCAAGCTGAATTTCAGCAACAAAATAAGCACAAAGATAAATATCATTGTTTTGGGAACTTTGTTTGGTAATTACTGCAACATCTGTAATATGCTCCTGATTACGAAGCACCGTTTCAATCTCAGAAAGTTCTATACGATATCCACGAATTTTCACCTGCTCATCAATACGTCCCAGAAAATCCAGATTACCATCTGGCAACCATCTCGCCAAATCTCCAGTTCGGTACAGCTTTCCAGTCCCAAAAGGATTGTCTATAAAATGATTCTTGGTTAACTCTGGCTGATTTAGATAACCCCGTGCAATGCCCACTCCAGCAATACAGATCTCACCTGGCTCTCCAATACCACAAAGATTTCCTTCACGTATAATATAAATCTGTTTATTAATAATTGGTTTGCCGATTGGAATACGAAAAGGAACACTTTCTCCCTTTTCAAGTCGCCAATATGTAGCACTTACGGTAATCTCTGTCGGACCATATTCATTCACATATATGCAGTTGCGGCTTACCTTTTCTGCAATTTCATTCGTTGCAACAGAACCAGCTGTAACTACTAACCGCATAGAAGCAAATGTATCCTCAGAAAGTTGTGCCAAATAATTTGGCGGAAATGCACCAATTGTGACATTATAGTCATGAATTGCCTGATTTAATAATACTTCCTGCTCAATCATTTGTTGAGTAATAATGAACAAAGTTGCACCTGAAAGTAAAGCCATATTAATTTCCCAAACTGATGCATCAAATACAGCATTAGCAAATTTCATTACTACATCATCTTCTGAAATCTGATATGCAGAAATAAAATGCTTTTTCAGATTGAGTACACCTTGGTGCTCAACCATTACCCCCTTTGGTTTTCCGGTTGTACCAGAGGTATAGATGATATAAGCAAGATCATGGCTAACTACACGTGGAAATACTATATGTTCATCTGTATAGTTATTAGGCAATTCAGATATCGTTAGAACTGGTAAGTTCTTTGGGACTGAAACCTGAATAGTATTCAACTCCAAAAGCACAGCCTTTGGTACACAGTCCTTTAGTATATACTGAATCCTTTCTTCTGGATAAGTAGGATCAATCGGTACATAAGCTGCACCTGCAAGCATAACACCATAGATGCCCACAACCATTTCGATACTTCTGCTACAAAATACAGCTACACAATCTCCGGGTTGCACACCCTGCTTCATCAACCATACAGCAACATTTTTTACTTTATTCCACAACTCTGAATAAGTGATACTCTTAGTATCAAAAATTACAGCATCTTTTTCTGGATGTAACATAACCTGCTCATATAATAGATCCGTCACCGACTGTTCTAGAGTTTCATCAACTTCAGTAGATACAAAATAGTTCAATATCAAATTTCTTTCTGTTATATCGAACATCTCCATCGTTTTTAACGGCTGATAAGAATTTTTAGCAATACATTGCAATAAGTTTACATAATGCTTCATCATCACACTGATACTTGATTCTGAAAATAGTGATGTTGCATACTCAAATGAAATGCAATATGTATCTTTTAGTGGCTGAATATTTATCGTCAGATCAAACTTTGCAGTTTGAGACTCTACTGACAACTCATTATTTAACATACGCATACCATTCATATGATAATCCCCGATATCCATATTTGTCATAGTAATAAATACATCAAACAGCGGATTTCTAGATACATCTCTTTCCAAAGGCAAACTATTTATCAGTTCATCAAATGGAAATTCCTGATTATCATACGCTTTGAGCATATGCTCCTTCATTTCGTTTAGAAATTGCATAAATGTTTTTTCTTTTTCTGGCTTTCCTCTAATAGCTAATGTATTTACAAACATTCCAATCATATTTTCTGTTTCCGAAGAAATACGATTGGCAATAGGCATTCCGACAACGATATCCTCTTGACCACTGTATTTACTCAATAAAACCATCAATGCACTTAAAAATATCATAAATTCTGTTGTTTGTGTTATTTTAGCAAGTCTACGACATTCCTGCGTAATCTCAGAATTCAACGTAATAGATAATGTCCTACCCTCAAATGTTTGTAAAGCTCCTCTAGAATAATCCAGCGGTAAATCCAAAACAGGTATTTCATCTGCATATTGCTCTAACCAATACTTCTTTTGCTTTTCTAGTTCGGCAGTGCGTGTAAGCATCCATTCACTATAATCCTTATATTGTAGTACTGGTGTTTCTAATTTTTCTCCATTATACAATTTTGAAAACTCATCAATAAAAATTCCTAAGCTAACACCATCAGCAATAATATGATGCATATCTATCATCATAACAGAATGTTGATCTTCTGTTTCGGCAACATGAATTTTTATCAATGGAGGACTATTCAGCTGAAATGGACGTATAAATTTACGATAATACTCTGTAAGATCCTCTCGTTTTACTGATACAAACTCAGCTGTCACTTGAAGTTCTGGAAACACTTTTTGCATAATCTGATGTTCTTGAGTAATAAAAGCAGTGCGAAAAATCTCATGTCGATTTATCATTTGCTGAAATGCTATCTGAAATCTTTTATGGTCAAATAAACAATCAAATTCCAAATTATTAGGTGTATTGTATGCAATACCTTTTTCATCAATCTGTTGAAGCACATACAAACGATTCTGTACGGCTGATGCTGGATAAAACTCTTTTTCAGCGGCAGGTTGCAAAGAAAATTCTTTAGCTTTCTGTTTTTCTTCATCAATTAGATTTGCTAAAGCTTTTGGTGAATTAATCTGAAATATTGTTTTTAAGGGAATGCGAATAAATAATTGCTTTTCAATCTGGTTTACAAGCTGTGACAATTTTAAAGAATGACCGCCCAAATCAAAGAAATTATCCATTATGCCAACTTTTTCCACATTCAGAATTTCACTGAAAATATTACATATACAGTATTCTGTTTCTGTTTTAGGTGCTACATAAGCAGCGACTCCAGCAACAATATCTGGTAATGCTCGCTTGTCTAACTTTCCATTTCTAGTTACTGGAATCTCTTTGATTTGCATTATATAAGACGGTACCATATAGGACGGTAAAACTTTACTCAATGCATAACGAACTTTAGAAGCAGAAACTTCCACATCACTTGTATAATATGCATATAATTCCTGCCCCTCACTACGGTCTGCTCTTGCTATGACTGCACAATCCCCAATTTCTTCTAACTCACGCAGCCTACTTTCGATTTCTCCTAGTTCAATCCTAAAACCTCTAATTTTCACCTGTTCGTCAATTCTTCCCATATATTCAATATTCCCGTCAGGTAACCATCTAGCCAAGTCACCACTTCGGTATATTTTTCCTTTTCCGAATGGGTTATTAACAAACTTCTTTGATGTTAACTCTGGTTGATTTAAATACCCTCTTGCCAAACCTTCTCCAGCTATACATAATTCTCCAGGAATTCCAATACCACAAAGTTGATTATCATTTAAAATATACACTTGCATATTAGATATTGGTTTACCAATTGGCAAAATGTCTGGTACTTCAGAGCCTTTTGGAAGTTTCCAACATGTTGTGCAAACAGATGCTTCTGTTGGTCCATAAGAATTGATATAATCACTATTTTTTACAGCTTTTATAACCGCCGTACGGCTTGTCTGAGACCCTGCAGTAATAACAAATCCAGGTAGTTTAACATTTATCTGTTCATAATAAATAGGTGGAAAATAAGAAATTGTAATACGATGAAAATTCAAAAATTGTTCCATCAGTGCAGTATCACGGATAGTATCATCCGATGGAATATAAAGACACACACCATTCATATGTGCCATTAGTATTTCCCATACAGATCCATCAAATACGTAATTGGCAAATAGCATCACCCTATCACTGGATGTTACCGACAATTCGTGCTTCAAATACATACCCAGATTCACTACACCGTGATGTTCTAACAATACACCTTTAGGTTTTCCAGTAGTTCCAGAGGTATAAATACAATAAATCAAGTTATCTGGTTTGTTGATAATTGAAAGATTCTCTCTATACATATCCCAAGCTATACTAGACAAATCAATAATCGGCAATTCACCAGGAATATTGGAATGATATACCAGCACTGCCTTTGGTTTACAATCCTCCAATATAAAATTCATACGTTCCACTGGATATGTCGGATCAATCGGCACATAAGCAGCTCCAGACTTAATAATTCCATATATACCAACAAGCATTTCAATGCTGCGTTCTGCACAGATTACTACAAAATCCTCTGGCTTTATTCCCATACTACGCAACTTATGAGCAATCACATTCGCTCTAGCATTTAACTCTGCATAGGTAAGACTTTCATTTTCATATACAACTGCCATATTTTCTGGAGTTTTTTCTACTTGCTCCTCAAATAGCTCAGCATAACTCTTGTACTTCGCACACAAAACTGTTGTCTGGTTAAAATCATGTATAAGGCGGATAGAATCCCTCTTAGAAACTTCACTAATTTCAGATATCTTCTTTTCCGGAAAATGTACCATATCCATTAAAATGTTCTTTAACATATGATTAATTCGAACAATATTGTCATACGTAAATTTACGAGGATTAAACATTATACGAAGTGTAAGCTGAGAATCATCCATAAAAGCCATCAGTCCAATATCATAATTAATCTGCTCACGCCCATTCTCCATCTCTATATCTAGATAAGTAGATTCCGTTTCAGCAACTGCATAATTCTGAAATATATATATTGTCTTAATTAGTTCCTTACCACACGGAACCATATTCTGAATATCCGCCAATGAACAATAATCATACTGTCCACTCTTCAAATCATCAGAAAACACCTTAAACAATAGTTCTTGAACAGTTTCTTGCTCATCTCGAATACGTAATGGAATGGAATTAATAAATAATCCTACTGTATTCTGATAATTATGCTTCTCTACGTTACGACCTGCCACTGTTTTCGCAAATACTACATCCTTTGTATGAGTACTTTTCTGAAGTAAAATACCGTATGCACTTTCTGTCAACACATTGTATGTAATACCAAGTTTATTAATAAATGCAGTAATTTCAGCACTTTCTTCCTTAGAAAGAGTTAGCTCATATTCCGCAGTCTGCTGTGGAATAACTATTGCCGTTTCATCAGGTATAAATTGTGCAACATTATCATATGAATCCAGATATTCTTTCCAATATTCCATTGCTTCATCCTGATTCAAACCAGATAACCAATTCAAATAACTACCGTATGATTCTTCCTTCTGATGCCCTGCTTCAATTTGATGTTGTACTTCCAGTACACTACTTCCTTGATCCAAAGCTTGATAAAACGAAATAAAATCATTTATGATTAAAGACAAACACCAACCATCCATAAGGATATGGTGCGTGCTTACAACCATTTGATAAACGCTCTCATCTGTCTGAATCAATTCTACACGTAGCAGTACATCTTTTATCAAATCAAATCCACGTTTTAGATCTTGTTCACAATAGTTATGAATCTGTATTTTGGGATTTTTAATATGACGAAGATCACAGTAATGGAACTCTGGAGTTCTTTCATGCAAAACAACCTGACGAGGAATTCCAGCTGCATTTACAAATACAGTTCTAAGTACCTCATGTTTCTTTGTAATTAACTGCCATGCCTTTTCTACTAATTCCACATTTAGATTATTTCGGATTATATATACCATCTGAAGATGATAACTAGTAGAATCCTGATTCATCAGGGTATCAAAGAGCATACCTTCTTGCAAAGGAGTCAAATTATAAATTGCAGCAATTTGTGAATTAATAATGCCCATTTTATATACCTCTCAATTTCTTTATTTATATGAATATTTTTTACAGTCCAAGCAACTCACCAATTGCCGAATTTATAACAGCAAGCTCATCATTGGACATATTATTTGGCTTTAGAATATCCGATGCGGTTTGCACGCATGTTTGCTGTCTGAGTAAAAAGTTAATTAATTTTTGTAATGTTATATTATACTTTTCACAAAACTGCTTCACAAATAGTTCACGATATTGATTTGCATCATACATAATATTACACTTCAGATGCTTTCTGCTAATATACAAATTAATACTAAAACTGCTATACAGCTTGTTTTCCAAAGAAACATCATTACCAGTATCTAAATCAACTGGTTGAAATTCTTTATTATTTTTTTGTTCCACTTCCATTTCTCCAAGATAATTAAAGCCCAAAGCAATACGGTTCAAATCTAGACCGAGTTCATTCATAAGCAGACTAAATCCAATTCCCTTATTTGGAACATTATGTAGCGTATCCTTTACAGTAACAACAGTTTCAGCCATATCGTCCTGTACAGTAAGTACCACCGGATAAATAGTGGTAAACCATCCAACAGTGCGACTAATATCAATTTTCTTATGTAACTCTTGCCGTCCATGCCCCTCTAAAACTAATGCTATCGTCTTTTCACCGATCATATCACTTACAGAAATTGCCAAAGCAGTCAACAAAATGTCATTCACATCAGTATTAAACTTTTCATTAACCTGATACAACAAAGCTTCCGTATAGTGTGTACCAAAATCAAAGCTATACATCGCCATCATAGTATTATTCCCTGAATCAGGTACTTCCGAATCTCTAAAACAGCATTTACATGCTTGTTCTGAAATTTTTTGCCAATATGAAACTTCCTTATTTAATACAACCATATTTTTATATTCTTTCAACAACTCTGACCATTCCTGTATAGATGCAGTCTTTTCAGGCAAATATATTTCTTCATTTCGGATATTTTGCTGATAGGCAGTTTTTAAATCTTCTATCAAAATATTCCATGAAACAGCATCTATCACCAAATGATGAATAAATAGTGCTAAGTATTCTATACCGTTTCTCTGAATCACAGCAACTTTAACCAAAGGTCTATCTGTAAGTTGCATAGATTGCTGTATTTTCTCACATTGCTCTGTAATCCAATTTTCAGAGCGATTTCTAGCATCCAGTTCATAAAAATCATACAAAGGAAGTTCATTCGGTGCTACAATATATAGAAAATTGTTACGCACTCTGGCACGTAACATATCATGATGAAACAATACCTTGTCCAATGCTGTATACAAAGCATTACGCTGAAAATATGTTGCCTGTATCACCATAGACTGATTAAAATAATTAGGGCGATTCAGTTTCCATTTTGTAAGAAACTGCATTTGTATTGGAGTACCTTCAGAAAAACCACTATATGCATCTTGTGAATATAATTCTTTTGTTTCATATTTTACCAGTTCTGCAATACGAAGTATCGTTTTTCCACTCAGAATATCTTTTGTACTCAAATACAAGTGATGCTCCCTCAGTTTAGCAATAATCTGAATTCCTTTTATGGAATCCCCTCCCATTTCAAAATAACTATTAGTAATGCCAACTTGAGAAACATGCAGAACTTCTGCAAAAACATCACATAGAATTTTTTGTATATCATTTTCTGGTGCAACATACTCTTCAGTGAAATTAGTAGTAATCTCCGGTAAAGCACGTCGATTCACCTTTCCACTACTGTTTACGGGAATTTCATCAATCTGCATCATATATGTAGGTATCATATATTCAGGTAATACTTCACTTAGTTTATTCCTAATTTCGGATATGCTTGTGTCTTCTTCGCTTACGTAATATGCGTAAATTGCATTATTTCCGTTTACATCCGCTTTTGCAATCACTGCACAATCCTTTATATTATCAATCTCACATATTCTACTTTGAATTTCTCCAAGTTCTATTCTGAATCCTCTAATCTTTACCTGTTCGTCAATTCGACCTAAAAACTCAATATTTCCATCAGGCAACCATCTTGCAAGGTCCCCAGAGCGGTACATTCTTCCTTCTCTGAACGGATTTTTGACAAACTTCTCTTCAGTTAACTTTTCTCTGTTCAAATAGCCTCTTGCAAGTCCATCGCCTGCTATACACAATTCTCCAGGTACTCCGATTCCACAAAGACTGTTCCCATCCATGATATATACTTGTTTATTTGATATTGGCTTTCCTATCGGAATAATTTCAGGAACATTGCTGTTTTTTTCTACAATCCAATTTGATGTACATATTGTAGCTTCTGTCGGACCATATGAATTTATATAACTAGAATTTTTTAATGCTTTCTTTACTACTGATTTTCCAGCCTGTGAACCAGCTGTAACTACATAGTTTGTTAATTCCAGTTTTCCCTGTTGATAATATGCTGGTGGGAAATACGAAACAGTAATCTGATTTTTATTAATATATTCTTCCATTTTTATAATATCTTTAATTGTTTCGTCATTAGGAATATACAAGGTAGCCCCATTCATATGTGCCATAAGTATTTCCCAGATTGAACCATCAAATATATAGTTTGCAAAAAGCATTACTCTATCATCAGATATTACATTCAGTTCATTTTTCATATATATACCAAGATTTATTATACCATTATGTTCAATCATAACACCCTTTGGCTTTCCAGTTGTTCCAGACGTATAAATACAATAGATAAGATTGTTCGGTGTATTCACATATTCAGGATTTTCAGTCATACCTTTCCATAGCTCTGATTCACTAAGGTCTATTACCGGTATCTCTCCACAAATTTTTTCTATATTTTTTTTAGTATACTTCAGCACTACCTTAGGTACACAATCCTCCAAAATAAATTTGATTCTTTCCTCTGGATGTGTTGGATCGATAGGCACATACGCTCCACCTGCCTTGATTATTCCATAAATTCCAACTATCATCTCTATACTTCTATCTGCAATAATCGCTACAAAATCATCAGGCTTTATGCCTTTTTCTCTTAGCTTATGTGCAAGACTATTTGCTCTTTCATTTAGTTCTGCATATGTCTGATTCTTATTCTCAAATACAAGTGCTGTGTTATCGGGCATTTTCTCAACTTGTTTCTCAAATAATTCTACTACTGTCTTTTCTTTGTATGTTACTGATGTTGCATTGAATTTTTTCAATATCATTTGAGACTCTTCTTGGGTAAGAAGTTTTATATCACCTAATATCGTATCTGGATTCTGAACCAACTGCTGTAAAATACAAAAATAATGCTTTAAGATAAACTGTGCTGAATCTTCAGTAAATAAATCCGTACAAAATTCCAAACCAACACAATATTCATTCTCTAACATATCTACATTAAATGTTAAATCAAATTTTGAAATATTCATATCTAGATTAATATATTCAGTTTGAATATTTTTGAAATTAAGATTGTGTATTTCATTATTCTGAAGAACAAACATAACATCAAACAAAGGATTTCTAGACATATCTCTTGTTAAATTAAGTTCTTTCACCAAATCTTCAAATGGATACTCTTGATTTTCATATGCTTTCAAGCAAAGTGTTTTTATTTCATTTAAAAACGAAGTATATTTTTTGCTGTTTTCAGGTTTTGCACGAAGTGCAACTGTATTGACAAACATTCCCAGAATATTTTCTGTATCTGGATGAGTCCTTGCACTCATCGGTGTTCCTATAACAACATCATCCTGTCGACAATATTTTCCAATCAGAATCATAACGGCTGACATAAAAATCATATAATCTGTAACATCATATTTTCTAATTATATTTTGAATTCCAGTAGCTAATTTCTTTCCACTGAACTGATATAACATCTTTCCATTAAAATTCTGCTGTTGCTTTCTTGGAAAATCATTTGGCAGATTGGTAATTGGTATCTCATCTTCAAATTGTTTCAACCAATAATCCTTCTGCTGCTGCATATTCCTTGTGCAAAACCATTCACTGTAATCTTTGTACTGAAGTTTTGGCACAGTTAAAACGTTTCCATTATATAAAATTTCCAACTCATGTAACATACTTTCTACACTCATACCATCACTAATAATATGGTGCATATCCAGTAGTAAAATATAATACTCTCTACGTCGAATCAAGTACATACGAATCTGTGAGGGCTTATTAAGAGCAAAAGGATGAATTAACGAATCAAGCAACTGCTTTTCATCTGAATTCATATCTTCGAGATATACAAAATTAATTTCTGGCTGTTCTTCGATATACTGCATAGGAAGACCATTATGCATTACAAATTTTGTCCTTAGTATCTCATGTCTCATAATCAATTGAGTAAAAGCATTTCTAAACTGTTCTACATCGACTTGACCAGTTAAACGTATTGCCTGAGGCAAATTATAGTTCAAAGAATCTGATTCACTCATTTCCGAAATCAAAAACATACGCTTTTGTGTAGAAGACATTGGATAACACGATTTTTTTTCTGCTTTTGGAATCGGAATATATGTTTCCGAATTATTATCGTCCACCAATTTAGCAAGTAATTCCGGTGTAGGGTGGCTAAATACATCTTTCAATGCAATTCTATGTTTAGTCTGCACATTAATCCGATTAACAAGTCGGGTTGCACGCAAAGAATGACCTCCAAGCTCAAAGAAACTATCATTAACACTAATCTTCTCTGTACCCAGTATTTCACTGAAGATTCGACAGATAATTTCTTCTGTTTCATTTCTCGGTGCAACATATACACT
>JAXJUM010000016.1:0-25478 GCA_036309045.1 Acutalibacteraceae bacterium | reverse complement strand
TTGGGGCAAAATAGACAGTGCTTTTGATTTTTCAAACAGCCCCTAGATTGACATTACTTCCTTTTGCTTTTTTTCAGCCAAAGTGTCAATTTCCTTTACAAATTTATCGGTCAAGTCCTGAGTTTTCTTTTCAGCCTGCTTTAAATCATCCTCAGTAATTTCTCCGTCCTTTTTCATAGCTTTGAATTTATCCACAGTATCACGTCTTACATTTCTGACACCTACTTTTGTTTCTTCAGCCAATTCTTTAATATCCTTTACGATTTCCTTACGTCTCTCTTCTGTAAGTGGAGGGAAAATCATTCTTAAAGTTTTACCATCATTTTGTGGATTTATACCTATGTCTGATTTTTGTATAGCTCTTTCGATAGGAGTAAGAACAGACATATCCCAAGGCTGAATAACCAAAGTTCTTGCTTCTGCAACAGAAACTGCTGCCAGCTGATTTACAGGTGTTGGTGCACCATAATAGTCAACAACTACTTTATCCAGAACAGCAGGATTTGCTCTGCCTGCTCTTATAGCAGAATACTCGTTATTAAGATGTTCAATTCTTCTGTTCATACGCTCTTCTGCTTTTTTTAATACTGTTTTCATAAAAGTAACTCTCCTTAGTTATATATTATTTCACCAATGTACCAACTTTATCACCACATACCGCAGAAACAATATTGTCCGGGTTGTCTATGCTTAGAACAAGGATTGGAATATTATTGTCAGAACATAAAGTTGCAGCGGTAGTATCCATAACTGCAAGGCCTTTATTGAGAATATCCAGATATGAAATTTCATCAAACTTAACAGCATCAGGATTTTTCTTAGGGTCACTGTCATAAACACCGTCTACCATAGTTGCCTTAAGAATAACATCAGCTTCTATTTCGGCAGCTCTTAATGCCGCAGCTGTATCAGTTGAGAAAAATGGGTTACCTGTTCCACATCCAAAAACAACTACTCTGCCCTTTTCAAGATGACGTACTGCACGATTACGGATATATGGTTCAGCAACCTGTTGCATTGTTATACCTGTTTGCACACGAACTACAACATCCAACTGCTCAAGTGCATCAGCAACACCCAATGCATTAATTACAGTTGCAAGCATTCCCATATGATCTGCTCTTGTTCTATCCATACTACCACTTGAACGACCTCTCCAAAAATTGCCACCTCCAACTACGATGGCAACTTCAACTCCCATATCAACCAACTTTTTTATGGGACGACAAAAAGACAAAACAGTTTCAAAATCAATACCATGACTTCCATTTCCGGCAAGAGCCTCTCCACTTAGCTTCAAAAGAATTCTTTTATATTTTGGTTCCATAACAATTTATCCTTTCCCGAGTATGCGTAGATACTACAATGATGTAAAATTCCTTAATAATAATACTATATTCAGAAATTATTGTAAAGTAATTGTTTTATAATTCACCATATTTTAATAATTATTTTGTCAAAATCAACAAAATTACATAGCAAATTTAATTTATACTTACAACTTAAAAATTGTTAAAATATTGGATTGAATTTTTAAATATTATCGATATAATTAAATTAAATTTTTATAAATAAGATTACTTTTCTTGATATCTTCTAAAATATAAATAATCATTGTTGATTTTCAAGATATTTTGTCGTATAGATATTCAATATTTTTTAATTCATTTTATAAATATTATTGTAATTTTCTACCAATAATATCTGTTGAAACTACTTGGTATATACATTTATTTGTGAATAATTATTTTTATAAATCTATTTACAAACTATGAAATTAATGATACAATATTTGTGGAATATCCTGACGCTATATCTATATATTGTAGATATTTGCGTTGGTATATTTATAATGTTATACATAGGAGGTAATTAAGATGAAGAAGTTAGCAGTAACAATGGTTACTATCGCTATGCTAGCTGTTGGTTGCATTTCTGCTTCTGCTGTTGAGAGTCCTGAGGTACCTGGAAATGTAGCAGGCGATGATGTTAATAACAACACCAATACCAACGCTAACACTAACAGCAATAATGCCAATGCTAATGACACTAATGCTGGAAAGTCAACAACTTCAGCTAAGACAGGTGTTTCAGGTTCATATGCTATTTTTGCAGCACTTGGAGTTATCGCTTGTGGTGGTGTAGCAACTGTTGCTAAGAAAAAGGTAAACGAATAATTCGTTTACAGCTAAAAACCACGCTTAACAGCGTGGTTTTTGTTTATGTTAATTATTTAAGGTGAAATATTATGAATAAAAACAAAAAGTCCATTTGGAAAATAATCTTTGTGATTGCGATAGTTCTAATTATTGCAGGACTTGCCTTTATATGCGTATATCTATTTAATCTTTATACCAGTGGCACTGAATATGATAAAATACAACCTACTGAAATTGTAACAGAACTATCTACTGAACAAACTACCAGAAATATTTCCACTGCAGCAACCGGCGATACCCCCGATGCACCACAGGATAATATTGCTCCTTCTGAAGTGCATGATACTGTAAATGGTGGAATAAACTTTACTGAGTTATGGAAAATTAATACCGATTTGTATGCTTGGATTAAAATTCCTAATACAAGAATCAATTACCCTATTGCACAATATCCCGGTGATGATGATGCTTATTATCTATCTCACAATATGTATAAAGAAAGTGCCTTTGCAGGTTGTATATATACTGAAAAGCTAAACAATAAAGATTTTTCTGATCCTAACACCATACTATATGGACACAATATGTTGAATGGCTCAATGTTCAGAGAACTTCACAATTTCAGAGATGAAACATTTTTCAATGAAAATCAATATATATATATTTATCTACCTGACAAAACTCTTACATATCAGATATTCTCCGCTTATGAATATGATGACAGACACATATTATATTCATTTGACTTTACTGATAAAAAAGTTTTTCAAGAATATCTGGACTATGCACAAAATCCAACATCTTCAATGATGTACAATAAACGTGACTTGAACATTACAACAGATGACAAAATCATTACCCTTAGCACCTGCTTGGGTAATATAGACACATCGAGATATTTGGTACAAGGAGTGTTGATAAAAGATGAGCCAACAACATAATAATTCTGAAAAACCGATTGAACCTGATAACACGGAATCTAAAACACTTTCTGAAAGTAGTGAAAGTAAAAAAAATGTTTCTAACGAACATCATCACCATTCCCATAAGCACAGAAGCTATGACTTTTCAGTAAATACTGATGATGTTCCACAAGCTAAATATAGAAAAGAAAAAAAGAAAAAAAAGAAAAAGAGCAAAAAATTTGTCTTTTTTGTAACACTAGGTACTGTTGTTATATCACTTTTATTAATAGTCGCTATTACACTGGTAGTTTTACTGTCAAATGGTCAAAAAAGTCTTGTAGGAGAAAATAAAAATACTTCAGCTCAAATTCAAGCACCCGCTAACGTTGAAGTAGATGATGATTATATTGTATATAATGGAGAAAAATATAAATATAACGATAAAGTTACTACTATACTTTTTTCGGGTATTGATAAAACTTCTGATCAGCATATCGAAGGTGTTCTTGGTACAGCAGGACAAGCAGATGCATTATTTACTATGGCACTGAACACAGAAACAGGAAAATATAAACTTATGGCTATATCAAGAGATACTATGGTAGATGTTAATATATGTGACTCCAACGGTAATTTTAAAGGTACAGAAAAAATGCAGATTTGTCTTTCACACGGATATGGTGATGGAAAAGATACAAGTACCGAAAATCTTAAGCGTTCTGTTTCAAGATTATTTTTTGGAATTCCTGTTAATTCTTATATGATTATTGACCTTGATGCTATTTCCATTTTAAATGATGCAGTAGGCGGTGTTACTGTTAACGTTGTTGAAGACTTATCTCATAAGGATTCTGCTTTGGTTAAGGGCAAAACGGTTACTTTGAAAGGTGAACAGGCTGTAACATATGTAAGATACAGAGATATATACAAGGATGAAAATCAAAATAACCTCAGAATGGAACGACAGAAAAGTTATCTAAACAGTTTTATACATCAAACTATTGACCTTACTAAAAAAGATATTTCAACACCTATTACACTATATAACCAAATTGCTGATTACACAAAAACAGATATTGATGCTTCCAAAATAACATATCTTGCAAGTGTATTTCTACAAAGTGGTTTTTCTGCAGATGAGGACTTAATTAAAATTCCTGGCGAAACTGTTCTAGGTGAAAAATACGCTGAATATTATGTAGATACAAACGAATTTTTCAAAATTGTACTTGATACCTATTACACAAAGGTTGAAGAATAATTAAATTATATATTATTTGAGAGAATCCAAAGTTTGGGTTCTCTCTTTTTTATTAATAATTTCTATTCTTAATATTATGCAGGATAAATAAAGATTTGATAAAAAATTTATTTATAAACTCTAATTGACAATATTCCACTTGTGGAATATACTAAATATAGAATTAATAAATAAGTTGGAGGAAATATGCTTAAACACGGTATTTTGGGATTATTAAATTACGGTGAAATGACAGGTTATGAAATAAAAACTGTTTTTGAAGATTCTCTTAATTTTTTCTGGACTGCACAGACCAGTCAAATTTATCGTGAACTACAAAACATCGAAAAGAAAGATTGGGCAGTAAAAACTGTTGTAAAACAATCTGGAAAACCTGATAAGAATGTTTATTCGATAACCCAAAAAGGAAAAGAAGAACTTAATAAATGGCTTAGTGAAGATGCAAGCGGACTGGTAATGAAAACACCGCTATTGATGAAAGTGTTTTTTATGGGAGAACTTAGTACTGAACAAAATATAAAATTTTTCAAAGATTTCAAAGAACACTGTACTAGCTTTACTGAAAATATAACATCTGTAAATACAGATATACAACAATATAAAGAAACTTTAAATGATAATAAAAAGTCATTGTATTGGCAGATGTGTGCAAGTTTTGGTAACAAAATTATGAAAACATATATTGAATGGGCAAACGAATGTATTGAAAATTTGGAGGATTTACAATGAAAATTCTTGTTATAAACGGAAGTCCAAAAGGAGAAAAGAGCAATACCTATCGTCTCACCAAATCTTTTGTTGAAGGTATAAAGACATCCAATTTATCAGATATTGAAATAAAAGAAATAAATGTGAATCGCTTAAAAATAGAAAGTTGCAAAGGTTGTTTTGCTTGCTGGAATAAAACACCGGGAAAGTGTTGCATATCAGATGATATGCAACATGTAATAGAAAATCTATTATGGGCAGATATAACAATTTGGAGTTTTCCCCTATATTATTTTGGAGTACCTGGAAATCTGAAAAATCTTATTGACAGACAGTTGCCAATGAGCCTACCTTTTATGAATGAAAGAAATGATGGAATTGGCAATGGAAGTCATCCATCACGTTACGATATGAGTGGTAAAAAAACTGTCATTATATCTACTTGCGGATTTTACACATCACAAGGTAATTACGACAGCGTTTTATCTATGTTTGATCATATGTGTGGTAAAGATAATTACACCTCAATTTTATGTGGTCAGGGAGAACTTTTCAGAGTAAAAGAACTTTCTGATAGAATTGATGAATATTTGAACATAGTAAAAACAGCAGGCAAGGAATATATAAAAGGTGGTATCAGTACAGAAACTCAATCAAATCTTGCACAACTGCTTTATCCCAAGGATGTTTTTGAGAAAATGGCTGATGCAAGTTGGGGAATTGAAAAATCTGACGACAAGAAAACAGATGAATCACTTATTTTTACAAAACAGATGGCAGCTTTATACAATCCTGCGTCGTATAGCGGAAAAGATATACTGATTGATATGTACTATACTGATATCAATAAAAGATATCGCATAACTTTAGGAAAAAATGAAAGCACTGTACAAGAAAATCCTGAAGGCGACTGTACTACTGTTATAGAAACTCCTTTCAGCGTATGGTGTTCTATTGCCAAGGGTGAAATAAATGGTGAAGAAGCGATGATGAATCAGATGTATAAAGTAAAAGGCGATTTTAATACTATGCTTAATTGGGATAAATACTTTGGTACATCAGATATAAAACAGAAAGATTTAGAAGAATCTTATACAGAACTTAAACCTACCAATATGAATATTATGCTAATTCCGTGGATTACATTTTGGATTAGTGGTGCCATAAACATCTTTTGGGGTAGTATAATAAGCATAGCTGTTTGTGCAATAATTCCTCTTCTTTTTAAAAAAAATAGAAAAACAATATTTGATATAATGTCAAATATATTTGTTACTGCTATTTCTCTGTCATCAATTATCGGTATTCCTACTCTTTATACTATACCAAGTTCATATTTGATATTTGGATTAATATGGTTAATATCTGGACTTTTACCCATTCCATTAACTGCACATTACTCGATGAATGATTATAATGGTAAAAAATCATTGGAAAACCCTATTTTTATAAAAACTAATCGAATTTTAACTATAATGTGGGGAATATTATATATTATAACTCCCATCTGGACATATACTATAATGCAGACTGATTTTTCGGCTTTTACAGGAATTATTAATTCGATAATACCTTTATTTATGGGTATATTTACTGTGTGGTTTCAAAAATGGTATCCTGCAAAAGTTGCCAGAGGAAAATAATACTAAACATAAACATATAAAAAATCCAGCACCGAAATTAGTGCTGGATTTTTGTAATATTACTAAATTAACCAAAACTTTGATTAAATCGTGATAAAAATGCCTGAGTTCTTGGATTTTGAGGATTTCCGATAACTTCTTCTGGGGTTCCCTCTTCCGCAATTAAACCATCAGCCATAAAAATAATTTTATCTGCTACATCACGAGCAAACTCAATTTCGTGTGTTACAACAACCATTGTGCTGTCTGAGGTTTTCAAACCTTTAATAACATTAAGCACTTCTCCTGTTAGTTCAGGATCAAGTGCTGATGTTGGCTCATCAAAACAAAGCACATCAGGATTAAGAGCGAGTGCTCTCGCAATAGCAACACGTTGTTGCTGTCCACCACTCAAATTGCAGGGATAAGAATCTCTTTTCTCAGCAAGTCCTACTTTTTTAAGAAGAGAAATAGCATTTTCTCTGATAAGCTCCTGTGCCTCTTTATAGGATTTTACTCCCATATATTCGCCTGTTTCTTTAATTCTCTCCTTAGCTTGCAACATAGGTGCAAGGGTTATATTATCTATAACTTTATATTGAGGAAAAAGATTAAAAGATTGGAAAACCAATCCAAAATGTAATCTATTTTTTCTTATATCCTTATCATTTTTACCTGAAATATTTTCAGCGTCAAAAAGAACTTTATCATTTACAATAATTTTTCCTTTTTGAGGCGTTTCTAAAAAATTCATACATCTAAGAAGAGTAGTTTTTCCTGAACCAGAAGAACCTATAATAGCAAGAACTTCGCCTTTTTCAAGTGAAAAACTGATATTTTTTAGAACCTGTGTTTTTCCAAAACTTTTCTGAATATTTTCTACTTTTAATAATGACACGCTATCACTCCTTTAACCTTTGTAATAATCAAGTTTTTTCTCAACAAAGGAGAAAAGAAGCGTAAGTATACCACAAAATGCAAGGAAAAATACAGCAGAGTAAAATAATGGCCAAATCAAACCTTCCATCGAAAAATCCTTAGCATTCATCAAAATTTCAGGAATCGCAATTACACTTGCAAGAGAGGTATCTTTTACAAGTGTAATTATTTCATTTCCGATAGGTGCTGTAATTCTTTTTATAACCTGCATTAAAACTACTTTAAAGAAAATCTGAGATTTTTTCATTCCCAATACTTGTCCAGCCTCATACTGTCCTTTTGGGATTGCTTCAATTCCACCACGATATATCTCTGAGAAATATGCAGAATAATTTATTACAAATGCAATTAATGCTGCATTTATTCGTGAAAAACTAAATTCACCATTTGACACCATAGGAGGTACATAGAAAACCACAAAAAGTTGAAGCATCAGTGGTGTGCCTCTTATTATCCAGACAAAAGTTTTTGTGATCCACTTAAGAGGCTTAAAGTGTGACATTGAACCCATTGCAATAATCAAACCCAATGGTAATGCCAAAAGCAATGTTACTATAAAAATAAAACTATTTTCACCAAAGCCTTTTAGGAGCTGTTGAGTTACGTTTAAAAATTGTTCCATTATAAATTATCCTTGTTTTTTATTACTTTATTTGGAGTCTACAAGAATCAGATCTTGTAAGTTATACTTTTCTGCAATCTTTTCAAGCTCACCATCATCAGCAACTTGCTGAATTGCATCATTAATCTTTTTTAGAGTTTCAGGGCTATTTTTGCGGATTGCTATACCATATTGTTCAGGTGAAAAACCTTCTCCTTCTACAACTTCTAAATCCTTATAATCTGAGCCATTCTTGATTGTACCGATTGACATTACATAGTCAATAACAGCTATATCTGCTGTACCTGACTTTACCTCAAGAAGAGCCTTAGCTTGTGAATCAACAGGTACATAATCAGCCTTTGTAAAGAATTCATCGTTTTTAGCAACCTCTTCCCCTGCTGACTTTTTCTCAGCTACAACTGTTACACCGGCTAAATCTTCTGATTCTTTATATTTATCTGCATTTTCAGCCTTAGTTACTATAACCTGCTTATTTTCCATATATGGAGTAGAAATGTCCATATTTTCTTTTCTTTCATCAGTAATTGTCAAACCGTTCCAGATACAATCAATAGTCTTTGAGTTTAGCTCTACCTCTTTGGAATCCCAGTCAATTTTTTGGAATATTGCTTTTACACCCAGTTTCTCACAAACTTTTTCTGCAAACTCTGTTTCAAAACCTGTTAATTCGCCACTATCATCCTTATAATTCATTGGTTCAAAATATGTAATACCAATTACCATTTCTCCCTTATTCTCAATGTAACTCCAGTCATCACCAGAAGTTGAACTTGTAGTTTCTGAGGTACTAGCTGAATTACAACCTGCAAATGTAGCTGATACCATAACAACCATCAGTAAAAGTGAAATAATTTTTTTCATAAACTTTCCTCCAAGTTTAATTTTTTCTTTATTATAACATTAACATATCAGCAAAGTAAAGCGATTTTTTCAAATTCTAACATTATGTGACAGTTTTCCTAGAAAATAATATAGGTTCTGTAATAAATGTTAAGATAAAAGATTATTGAAGAAATATTTCGTTAAGGACTCTGTTCTTAACTATACAAAAGCAAAGCCTTTGCATAGCCGCTAGGCTAAAGTGTTGCCAAAAAACTTTGAAAAGGCTTGAACTAAACTAATTATCTTCTCCAACATTTGATATATAATCTATATAAAAATACCCTGTATCCAAAAGATACAGGGTGAAATTTTATTTTCTAAGAAAAACAATTATTTTTCTTTTTTCTTAGAAATTCTGCTCTTTAAATATACAATAGTTGTTCCTAGTGAAAGTGCAATCATCATACCAGCAATCCAAACAAAGGTTGCATTATCATCTGTTGAAGGTGCAGAAACTTCATTGAAATTATAGCCTGTTACAGGAGCATTTTTAGATGATACTTGTGCAGTATTTGAAGTTGCTGTTGATGTGCTGTTTGTATTATTAGTAGTAGCAGTAACAGTTACTGCATTAGAAGTACTACCTGATGCAGATGCTGATGATGTTGTTACTGTTTTTGCTTGAGAATCAATTCTTGCTACTGCAAGCTCCAGAGCTTTTACAAATTCGTCAGAAAGCTCACCTGTAACTTCCATATCAAAGTTAGCCTGTGCAGTTTTTACAGCATTTACAGTAGCTTCATCATAAACACCAGTAGCCTCATCAAGATAAGAAAGTTTCACAAGCAAAGCCTGTACGTTATCAATCTCTTCCTGAGAATATTGACCTTCAGCCTTTTTAGCTACGGCTGAATCTGACATTAGAACATCATACTGTTCTTTTGTAATATAATCCTCAGCTCTCAACTCTGAAGTGGTAAAATAATCGTGAAGTGCTGCTAATGTATTATCATCAAACACACCTGTAATTTCTGCTGTATAATATCCAAGCTCAATAAGTCTTGTCTGCATATCAGCAACTTCTGAACAACCCTCTACATCATTTTCACCATATGTCATAACACCATCTTCTAATGGAGTTGGTGGCAATGTTGGGGCTTCAGTAGGAACTTCTGTTGACTTTTCTGTTGATTCTTCAGTAGGAGCTTCTGTTACTTCCTCAGTAAGTTCTTCTGTGGGAGCCTCTGTTACCTCTTCAGTAATTTCTTCAGTAGGTTCTTCTGTGGAAGTTTCTGTTACTTCTTCAGTAATTTCCTCAGTAGGAACCTCTGTTATCTCTTCAGTAACTTCCTCAGTAGGAGCTATAATTGCATCATTTTCATTATCTGATGTACCCGCTCCACTCTTAGAAGGAGCGTTTTCACTCTTTATTGCACTCATAAATTCAGGACCAACAATACCGTCAACTTCGATATCAGCATCAGTCTGGAATTCTTTTACGCAAGCAGCAGTGTATGTGCCATAGTAACCTGTTACTTCATCATCAAAATAACCAAGATCCTTAAGCAACTGCTGAACCTCTTTTACTTTTTCACCTTGAGAACCAACTTTCAAAAAAGTTGAAGAGTTATTTGTAATTTCAGAAGATGAATTTGACGAATAATCTGTTACTTCATAAGCACTTTCTGGTGGCTCTTTATCAGATCTACCCAGTGAATCAAATGAATAATTAACACCGTCGATAGTTCTTGTTGTACTCTCAATGTACTCACCATTTTCATAATAGAATGATTCGCCGTCAAATCTAACCCATCCTGATTCAGGATAGCTTACACCAACTAGCTTGTACCATTCTACCCAACTTACAGAACTCAATGAGCCATAAATAATACCCCAGTTAGTTCCACGAGCATCAATAGCATTATCGCTACCAACATAAATACCTACGTGACCAGGCTTATGCAAACCAAGACCGTGGATATTAGGAACACCATTGGATACATATCCCCAATCAAGACCAGCCGACTGTGAACTTGAAAGCATATCTGTACGAACACCGCCAACACCATTATAGCTTTTAATCAAGCCTGAACAGTCAACAGCTCCGTAAGAACATCCTCCCCAAACATATGGCCAACCTTCGTTATAGGCGTTAAGAGCATATGCACATAAACCAATACCTGTACTGGTTTCTGCTGACATTGAAACTGTACCAACTGTTACTACTGAAAATACCATTATAATTGATAGTAAAACAGAAAGTACAACTTTTCCTCTACACTGTTTGTGCATTGGACTAAACCTCCTTATAAATTAGAACAATATCCATTGTTGCAAATGCAGGCAAAAAAGCCTGCTGAATTTTGTTACCGGATATGTAAATAATCGCAAAAAAAATTACAAGTGGTAACAATTTAGTTACAGTTTATCATACCTGTATAAAAATTGCAAGGTTTTTTTCAAAATATTTCTTTTGTTACGAAATTTAGTATATACTGCACTATAAAATTTATACATTTATTGGCTTTATTTTAGATATTTACACCAATATTATTATGTGTTTTTTGTTATAATCAACATTTTTTATTTTATATAATTCACTTTAATAAGGAATTTTAAAGATATTTATATCATATATTATCTCTTGTAAATATACATATATATTTTCGCTTAAAATCGGCACAAAGTAAACATTTTTATATTATATATCAATCTGCACAGGAATATAAATTTGTAATTATTTTTTACTAAATGGTTACAATTTGTAACCATTTCATTACTTTCATTACTACTAACTATAAATTTAAAAAAGGTCATTTATTTGATATTGTTAATATGAGCTGATATTTTAACGTTACATCAAATGTTAATTAATATAATATCATTTTAAGATTTACTAACGACTTCTTTTAAAGATAGAAGTAATATAGAAAGTTACAGTAAAATATGAATGTTGCATTAGTTAAAAAATTATATAAAGGCAGATTTAATCCGATTTTCTTTTGTATTTTGCAATTTTAAAATTCATTTCCTGCAATTTTTTGAAAATTTTTTTAAAAAACCTATTGACAGTGTTACTTTGTTGTGGTAGACTAATGCCACAACAAAGGCGTTGAACTCACAGAGGTTCAGCGCCTTTGTGCTTTCCACAAAATTTAGAAAGGGAGATTGAAAATGGATAGCGGAAGTGTTTGTTTTATTATGATATGCTCAGCACTTGTCTTTCTTATGACACCTGCTCTTGCGTTCTTTTATGGAGGCTTGGTAAGGCGAAAAAATGTACTTAATACGATGATGGCAACAATGTTCATCTGTGGTACAGCAATAGTAATGTGGATTCTGTTTGGATACTCATTTTCATTCGGAAGCGATAATGCAGGATTAGTTGGAGGCTTTGATTTTATAGGGCTTAACAACGTAAGTATTACAGAAAGTAGCAGAGGATTAGAAATTCCTGATATGCTTTTCTGCATTTTTCAGATGATGTTTGCAATTATTACACCTGCATTAATAACAGGTGCAGTTGCAGGACGTATGAAATTCAAGACACTTGTACCCTTCATTTGTCTTTGGTCACTAATTGTGTATTATCCTATGGCTCATATGGTTTGGGGTGGTGGATTTATGGGTTCTGCTGCTGAAGGTGGTTCAGGTTTATTCGGCACAGGCATATATCTTAACTCCATTGATTTTGCCGGAGGTAATGTTGTACATATCAGCTCCGGTATAACAGGTCTTGTTCTTGCAATAATCCTTGGTCAAAGAAAAGGTTATGAGAAAAATGAATATAGACCACATAATATTCCTTTTGTACTTCTTGGTGCAGCATTATTATGGTTTGGTTGGTTTGGATTTAATGCAGGAAGTGCTCTCGCAGCAAACGGAACCGCTGTACACGCATTTATTACAACAGCAGTTTCTTCAGCAGTAGCATTGATTTCGTGGATGATTATTGATACAATTACATCTGGTAAGCCAACTCTTGTAGGATGTTCAACAGGTCTTGTTGTAGGTTTGGTCGCTATTACTCCTGGTGCAGGTTATGTTCCTGTATGGGCAGCTATAATTATCGGTCTGCTTGTAAGCCCGATATGCTACTTTGGTGTTCACCTTGTAAAGAAGATATTTAAGATTGATGATGCTCTTGACGCATTTGGATGTCACGGCATCGGCGGTATCTGGGGTGGTATTGCAACAGGTATATTCGCAGTTAAAGAAATTGCTCCTGGAGTTGAATCAGGTGCTCAATGGAACGGACTTATATTTGGAGATTACCACTTATTTGTTGCACAGCTCTTAAGTATAATTGTAACCATTGCATTTGCGATCATTGGTACACTGGTTTGTGTAGGTATAGTTAAGCTGTTTGCGAAAAAACTACGTGTTGATGAAATGGATGAGAGAATTGGTCTTGATATGACACAACACGGCGAGCAGGCTTATCCTTCATTTAATGGACTGGATTAATTATTTTCAGAAAGGTAAGAATATTAATGAAAAAAATTGAAGCAATAGTACGTCCTGAAAAATATGAAGAGGTTAAGGACGCTTTAAATGCCATTGATGTTCATGGTATTACAGTATCTCAAGTTATGGGGTGTGGTCATCAGAAAGGTCACATTGAAAGAGTAAGAGGCGTTGATATTGAAATTACAATGCTAAACAAAATCAAATTTGAAATTGTTGTTTCCACAGATGAATGGGCAGAAAAGACTATTAACGCAATTAAAGATGCAGCTTGCACCGAAACAATGGGCGACGGTAAAATATTTGTTTACAACCTTGAAGAAGTTGTAAGAATAAGAACCGGCGAAAGAGGTGTAAAAGCAATATAAATAAAGCTATCTCTTCTATATTAATTATAACTCTTAATCAAATTTTCCCCTTAATCCAAAAGGATTAAGGGGAAAATTTTGCATAAATAATGGGCATTGTTTTGAAATGCCCATTAAAATTTATAAAATACAATTAAACCGGATGAACCTTATTTTTCATATCAACAAGTTCGCCGTTTATTCCCTGTTCCCTTTGTCTTCTCTTCTCAAAGAATTTTACAGAAACCTCAGGGAACATAGCATAAGACAATACATCCTCTTCCTGTTCTGTCCACTGCTTGCACTCCTCACGAAGTGTTTCAAGTTCAGGCTTAAGTAAATCAGCAGGACGGCAAGTTACAGGCTTTTCGTTACCTATAATACTCTTTCTGAATTCTGGATCAACAGGAACAGGTGTTGTGCCGTATTTACCTGCAACCAAATCTTTAAACTGATTATTACACATTTTGTAACGTTCTCCGGTAATTACATTAAACACAGCCTGTGTACCAACAATCTGCGATGTCGGTGTTACTAGAGGAGGATAACCTGCATTCTTTCTAACTCTTGGAACTTCTTCAAGAACTTCTGTAAGCTGATCCTCTTTTCCAGCCTGCTTCAACTGAGAAAGTAGATTTGATAACATACCACCTGGAACCTCATACATAAGAGCATTTGTATCTGTTGCAAGCATTTTTTGATCAATTAAGCCATTATCAATATATTTTTTACGGATACCCATAAAGTAATCACGGATTTCGTTAAGCAACTTCAAATCAAGACCTGTATCATACTCTGTTCCTTTTAATGCAGCAACCATAGATTCTGTTGGAGAGTGTGATGTGCCCAAAGCAAGAGGTGACATAGCTGTATCGATAATATCAACACCATTTTCTATTCCTTTTAGCAAACACATCTCAGACAAACCTGATGTAGCGTGAGTATGCATTTGAATTGGCAAATCAGTAGCTTTCTTAAGTGCCCTAACAAGACTTACTGTTTTTGCAGGAGTAAGCAGAGCTGCCATATCCTTAATACAGATTGAATTGGCACCTGCGTCTGCGATTCTCTTTGCATATTCTACATAATAATCATCCGTAAATACATCGCCTACGGTATAAGAGATTGCAACCTGTGCGTGTGCTCCTTCTTTTTTTGCCGCCTTAATAGCTGTCTGTAAATTTTTAATATCATTAAGAGCATCAAAAATTCTGATAATATCAATACCATTTGCAACTGAACGTTGTACAAAATACTCAAGAACATCATCAGCATAATGGCGGTAACCAAGCATATTCTGACCTCTAAAAAGCATTTGTAATTTTGTATTAGGACACTTATCTCTAATAATACGAAGCCTGTCCCAAGGATCCTCATTTAAAAATCTAAGACAGGAGTCGAATGTTGCTCCACCCCAGCACTCCAAAGAGTAAAAACCAACTTTATCGAGTTTCTCAAGGATTGGAAGCATATCATCTGTTGTCATTCTTGTAGCAAACAAAGACTGATGTGCATCACGAAGTACTGTTTCTGTAATTAGAATTTTCTTCTTATCTGCCATTTTAGTACATTCCTTTCGGTTGGATTTTTATTAGTTTATTGTAAGCAGTGTAGCACCTGAATCAACATTCTGACCCTTTGAAGCAACAATGCTTGCAACTGTACCGTCAACAGGTGCAAAAATCTCGTTTTCCATTTTCATAGCTTCAAGAATAACTACACAATCACCCTTTTTAACTTTCTGTCCTGCTGAAACTTTAATATCAAGAACAACACCAGGCATAGGAGCTGTTACAGGCTCGCCTGTGCCAGTAGTTGGTGCAACAACAGGAGCAGGCTTGGCAACGGGTGCAGGTGTAGCAGCTACGGGAGCAGGAGCGGCACCTGCTGAAATCTCTTCTACCTGTACATCATAGCTTGTACCATTAACTGTAATTCTAAGATTTTTCATATCATTCATCCTCTTTTATGTAATATTTTATATTTAAAATCAGTTTATTGTACCGTGCTTTTTAGGCATTGTGGCAATTCTCTTTCCTGCAAGCATTTCAAGAGCTGTATATAATTTAAAGCGAATATCTTCACTTAAAATCACATCATTCACATAACCACCTGCGGCAGCCTTAAATGCTGTACACTCTTCTTTCTCGTACTGTGCAACAACTTTTTCTCTTTCAGCTTTAGCAACAGCCATTTTATCTGCCCACATAATAGCTGCACCTGTTACAGGAGCAAGAGGTGAAATTACTGCATTTTTAACAGCAAAGGTAATATCAGCATTAGCAGCGGCACCTGCAACTGCTATATAGAATGCACCATATGCTTTACCCGTTATTACAGTAGCCTTAACTGTTGTAGCATCTGCATAAGCAGATGTAACCTTAGCCGCTCCGGTAACATTTGAGAAACCTTCACTATCAGCTAGTGTTACAATAGGAATTGCAAAAGCATCACAGAAACGAACAAAAGAAGCTATTTTATTACTTGAATCAGCGTCAAGAACTCCACCCTTTGTTGCTACAAAACCTGCAACTAAACCAGCAATTCTGCCAAAACCAATAACAGCCTGTGTACCATATTCCTTTTTAAACTGAACAAATGAATCAGCGTCTACGATTTTGCTAATGGGGCATTTAGCATCCTGTGCAGGCTCGTCTGCATCCATTACAGGAGAAACACTCAAGTTGTTTGAAGGCAAAAGCGTAATAAGTTCCTTTGCTTTTTCTATTGCACTTTCAGTGTCTTTAACTGTTATATGGCTTATGCCCTGCTTTGCAACATTATCAGCAGATGAATTCCTGCCTGTTACGTCAAGAGAAAGTTTTGCTTTTTCTGACATAATTACAAAATCTGCACTTACTGCATTTAATGCACCTGTGCCAAGACAATTTCCAAGCACAACAGAAATCTGAGGAACAACACCTGACAGCTTACTTACACTGTTAAGAACAGCACCATAAGAACCAAGCATATCAATACCTTCTGACAATTTTGCACCTACTGAGTCATACATACCGATTACAGGTGTACCTGTTTTTTCTGCAAGGTCATATACTTTCTGCAATTTAGCTGAATGAGCCTTTGACATTGCACCACCACAAATATCGCTATTCTGAGCAAAAGCGTATACAGGACAGCTGTTTACTGTACCATAACCTGCAATAACTTCTGTTGGATTTTCTCCTGACATTGTATAAGCATCAATCTGGGTAAAAGTACCCTCATCAAAGAGATTTGAAAGATTTTTGTAAGCAGATGATTTTTCAATCTCTGCCTTTATTGTTGACAGATTTTCTGTACTCATCTATGTTCCTCCGTTCGTAACAGGATGCCTAGTAAGTTTTTTATAAGCATCCAAATTAATTTGAAAATTATACGTTTATATTATAAAATATTTATAAAAAAACTACAAGTAAAAATATAATCTAAAGGGGTTTTTAGACATTATATCCAATGTTTTATAATTTGTTTTTGTATTTTTATACAAAATAATGCTTTTGATTTTTTTAATAATCAGTAATAATCTACTTCTGTGGTATTGCTTGAAGCCTGTAAGCGATGTACTTCTTCTTTTGTAAGCTCACGCCAGGAACCTGACTTCAAACCACCAAGTTTAACTTGTCCAATAGCTATACGCTTTAATCTTGGAACCTCAAGACCAAGCTGTTCGCACATCTTTCTGATTTGTCGGTTTCTACCTTCACGCAGAATAATTTCAAGCACACATCTTCCCTCTTCACGCTGTACAACGTGAATTTCAGCCGGTGCTGTTTTTCTCCCGTCTATAATCATACCACTGCTCATTTTAACTAGCTGTTCTTCGGTGATAGCAGGACGTACTGTAACTCTGTATACCTTATAAACGTGCTTTGACGGATGAGTTACTTTGTTAGCAAAAACACCATCATTTGTCATTAACAACAAACCTTCTGAATCTCTATCCAGTCTACCTACGGGATACACTCTTGCTGGAATATCCTTTACAAGCTCTGCTACACACTTTCTGCCCATTTCATCACTCATTGTTGTAACATATCCACGAGGCTTATTAAGCATTATATAATAACGCTTTGTCTTCGTACCTGATGATAGCTTTCTGCCTTTTACAGTTACTTTGTCTTTAGCTGGATTAACTTTATCACCAATCATAGCTATTCTACCGTTAACCTTTACCATACCATCAGCAATCATTTGCTCTGATTTTCTTCTTGAGGCTATTCCACAATCTGCCATATACTTTTGCAGTCTTATAAGTTCATTTTTTTTCATTTCTACTCTCTCTTTCCGGCTGTACATTTTTTAATGCCCTGCCATTTATTAACAAAATTATTTTTGTTTATTTAGTTTTTCATTTACCAATTTTTTATGATAAAAATAATTTGTATAGTTAATATGATTATTCCGACAATAATTATCTATATTAACAGATAAATCAACCCAATAATCGTTTTTTCCTCTTACATAGATTTCATTATATAAATTTGTTAAATCAGGATAATTATTTTTGATATATGATAAAATTACAGATTTATAACTTCCACGTAGATTAAGATTTTCAAACCAATATTCATCTACAAAATCTCTTGATAATTCTATAATCTTCTTATAATCTGTAATTTTGGGAAACATTGGTGACATAAATAAAACGGTGTGAATCTCATTATTATGTAATTCATTCAAAGTTTTTAATCTTTCTGCAATACTGCTTGCACTGTCCATATCGTTTTTGAAATTTTCATCTAAAGTATTTACAGACATTGAAACTTTGAGATTTTTACACAACTTCAACAAATCTAAATCTCTTAATATCAGCTTTGATTTTGTCACGATAGAAAGTTGACAATCAATTTTTGACAGTTGCTCTAATAATTTTCGTGTAATCTGATATTTCTCTTCAAATGGGTTATAGCAATCTGTTACTGAAGATAAGAATACTGATTTGTTTTTTATTTTTTTAACATTAATAGGCTTGCTACAATGCTTTACATCAATAAATGTTCCCCATTTTTCGTTATGCCCTGTAAATTTTTTCATAAAACAAGCATAGCAATATTTACATCCGTGAGGACAACCTACATATGGATTTATAACATAATCACTTGCAGGCAAATTTGATTTTGTTAAATAATCTTTTACATCTATATGATTTACAATTATATTCATACTTTATATTTCCCTTATTTGCCGGCTAAAAAATATTTTTGAAAAAGTCGCATATACTATCAAAAAAATCCTTTTCAATTTCTTTATATTCAATCTGTGATTCTGCTATAAGAGGAACTTCACAAAGCTTTTTATCATTTATATAATATTGCACAGTTCCAACAACCTGACCCTTTTCAATAGGTGCATACAGAAAATTATCCATTATCACTTTTCTGGTGACCTCACCAGTATCTGAATCAGACTTTACATAATCAACTGATTTTACAGGTTTAACCTTTACAGTATTTTTTTCACTACCAACAACATCAGCGTCAATACTATAATTTTTATCAACACCATTTACCGCCGTTAATTTTGAAAAACCATAATTATACATATTAATATGGTCATTCCAGTCATCAGGAGCATTGAGAGTTACAGCAATCAGCTTTACACCATCTTTTTCCGCAGAAGTCACAAGACATCTACCTGATTTCTTTGTATATCCTGTTTTACCACCATTGCAATACTCATATAATGACAAAAGTTTGTTATGATTACCATAAGTGATACTCATATCATCAGGACTTATAAAATCCACTTTGACATTTTTCTTTGATGTTAAATCAGCAAAATTGTCATTTGTCATTGCATATGCCATTAAATATGCCATATCTCTTGCAGTAGAGTAATGGTTTTCATCATCCAGACCTGATGGTGTAACAAAATTGGTGGATTCCATACCGATTTGCTTTGCCTTGTCATTCATCATCTTTGAAAAATTTTCTATTGAACCTGCTATTGAGATTGCAGCGGCATTTGCAGCATCATTACCTGATACTGTCATCATTCCCGTTGCAAGATCAGAAAGTCGCAATTTATAGCCTTCTTTAAGATACATAGATGAGCCTTCGGCTATCATATTCTTAGTAAAAGTAACCTCTTTATTATCAGACTGTGAATGTTCAAGTGTAATAAGTGTTGTCATAATTTTAGTAGTACTTGCCATACTCATTCTGGTATCAGAATTTTTCTCAAATACGACACTGTTGTTATTTACACAAAGAAGGAAGGCAGATTGTGCCGACACACTTATTGTTTTATCGTCACTTTCTGCCCCCACTGAAAAACAACACATTGTTACAAGAAAAATTACAGTAAAAATAATAATCCACCATTTCAACACATATCACTCCCGATTATACTTCTAAAGGAATTTTATGCAGAAAATCTGTGTTTTATACATCTTCATTAACCAGATAAATTCAAGTTTATCAGCAAATATGCGTTGAAGTTATTTTCATATTTTTAAATTGAGTTAGCATCAGTAGAGATGTCCTCATCAGTTAAAGGCTTTTTCTCATCAGTTTTTTCAGAGTTTTTATCAGACTTTTCTTTATTAAACATAGCTGTTATTTTATCTACTAAGTCGGGTGCCATAGCCAGTGCCTTTTCTGCCACTGTTGAATTAGGTGTATCAATATTCAAAACCTTTGCATCACCATTTGAGATAACTATAAAAGCAATAGGGTTAATTGAAACACCTGCACCTGTACCACCACCAAATAAATCTTTATTTGGTGCTGACTTAGCCACAAAGCTGGAACCACCTGATGCAAAACCGTATGTTACCTTAGAAACAGGAACTATAACTGTTCCGTCAGGTGATGATACGGGAGTACCTATAACAGTATTTACATCTACCATTTGCTTAATTTTTTCTATGGTAGTCCCCATCAAACTTTCAAGTGGTTGTTTATTTTCCATTTTCAACACCGTCCTATATATAAATTATTTTTTTAATTAAATTATTTATTCTCCTCAGATTTATTATCTGAAACTATTATCTTCATATACAGCTTAAACGCTTTAAACACATAAAAAATCAATGCCTTTATTAAAAACAGCGGTCTGACAGCAATTTGTGTAAACAGACTTGCAGATGAAATTTTACTGTCAAAATCAGCACCTATATTTATATCCGGAATACGGCAGAATGTGACCAAAGCAGATAATGTTCCTATAAGAGGATAAACACCATCGCAAATATAACCAAAATTCATTGCTGTATCAAAAGCATCATTACCTCCTGCGGATATATCTATTTTGAATTTTTTTATAAGAATATGTTTACTGACATCACTTAAAAAGCCCTTAATAATATCCAGAATTTCTCTGAGAATATTTATAACACCGCTTACTCCCTGCTCTTTAAATATTTTTGAAAAAGTACTTTCGGATTCATCTTTTTTTTTCTTTTCCTCTTGCTTTGGCTTTTTAGGTGTTTTTTTCTTTTTCTGTTTTCGCTGTTTTTTCTTTTTCTTTTCAGGTTTTGGCATAAGAGAAAATTTCAAAAACAGATATCTTAACTTTATTTTTGTAATTTCACCATTATATTCAATATAAAAATTCACAGGAATTAACAGCAATAAAATTATAAATGCTATTATTATAGAAATTATAATCAAAGCCGTCATACATCCCTACACCTTCCAAAATATATTACTGACTACTCATTATTGTTAGAATTTTCATCTAAATTATTATCAGTATTTTCCATTTCATTATTTTCGCTTTCTAATTGCTCTTGATTCGATTCATCATTTTCATTGGAATCATCTTCTTGCTGTGGCAGTGGTGGCAAATCATCAAGCGATTCAATCTGAAAACACCTTAAGAAATTTTCTGTTGTACCATACAAAAGAGGTCTGCCCGGAAGTTCTAGTCTGCCTTTTTCTTCTATAAGCCCCTTAGTTGTAAGACTACCTATAACACCGGAGCAATCCACACCTCTTACCTGCTCTACAAAAGCCTTCGTAACCGGCTGATTGTAAGCTATTACAGCAAGAACTTCAAGTGCCGCCTGAGAAAGAGGTGAATTACGTTTTATATCCATTACTCTGCGTATATACTCACCGTATTCTTTTTTGTTGCACATCTGGTAGCTTTCTTCCAGCCTTATAACAGCTATACCGTGAGAGTCGCTGTTATACTCCTGCATAAGTTCTTCAATAAGTTTTTTCGTTTGACTTGGTTTAATCTCTATTGCCTTGCTTATCATATCTAATGGTACAGGTGTACCATTAGCAAACAAAATTGCCTCTATTGCACATTTTAATTCTGTATTATTCAACAGTATTATCTCCTCTGATTAATTTTACATCTGCTGTATCACCATCGCCGTCAATTCTTATACGACCATTTTTTACAAGTTCAAGCATAGCAAGAAAGGTTGCTACAAGCTCAGATTTAGGGCTTCCGTCTTTAAACAAGCTACGATATTTCACCGGAGTTCCTCCCCACAACTGACGCAGTACATATACAACTCTTGAACTTACTGATACAATCTTTCTTTCTACAATTCCACTGAACGCTTCACGAGGAGGTGGCAACTTGCTCTTTCCTCTGCCAACTGCCATTGTAAATGCTTTGGCTATATCTTCAGGCGGATGTGTGCGTGTATATGTCATATCGAATTTAATTTTTGAAGGTGCCTTTGTGTAAATATCATAGGTTGCCATCTTTGATAGCTGTGCCGCTATTTTTCGACATTCCTGATATTCCAGTAACTGTCCTTCAAGTTCTTTTTTAAGTTCTTCTGCCTCCTCATACTTTGGCAACAGAGAAACTGACTTTATATAAACCAGGCGTGATGCCATCTCCAGAAATTCACTGGAAATATCCATCTGCTCCTCCTGCATCTGATTAATCTGCTCCATATACTGTTCTAACAAAACAGCTATTTCAATATCGCAAATATCCATTTTATGCTTTGCAATCAGTTGTAAAAGCATATCAAGAGGCCCTTCAAAATCACATATTTTATACTGCAAAACAGTGGTATCCTTACTCACACAAACACCTCCAATTCTAAAATAAACTCATAAAAATAAATCAAACTAACAAACTAAATAGTGGTGAACAAATTAAATCCGTAAGATTATAAATTCCATCTAAAACAAGATTGGTAAAGAAACTAAGAGGCCCTGTTAATGCTCCCATACAAATGAGAACAATAAGAAGTAAATTAATAATTTGTTCGTATTGATAAATTTTATATACTATTTTATCAGGTAAAAATGCAAACAATATTTTTGAACCATCCAAAGGTGGAATTGGTATAAGATTGAAAACAGCCAGTGAGATATTTATTGATACAAAATATGCAAAGAAAATAGCAAGAGGTGTATATATAGCAGATGATAAAATCTGTCCCACTGCCAATATATAGAGTATTTGATTAATTAATGCACCTAAAAATGCACAAATAAGATTGCTGACAGGGCCTGCAAGTGATGTAAGTGCCATTCCTGTTTTTGGATTTTTAAAATTGCGTGGGTCAACTGGTACAGGCTTAGCCCAACCAAAACCAACAAATAAAATCATAAGGGCACCTATGGGATCAACGTGAGCCATAGGATTAAAACGTAGTCTGCCATTATTTTTTGCGGTGTTATCGCCCAGTTTATAAGCCACAAAACCGTGGGCAAGCTCGTGAATCGGCAAAATCAAAAAAACTACCATTACAACAGCAAGAACTTGCATAAGTGCTTCCTGGAATGTAAGTCCACCGGATAACATACTTCTCAACATTATTATATCTACCTCCGTAATTACAGTATTAACCAAAATTTTTAACAATAATTTAATTATATTTTAAATTTACAATAATATTGCATCATTGAGAAAAGCAATAATTAAAGCAAAGTTAAAATACTATGTCAGTTTATGATACCATAAGCAGTGGAAAATTTCAACGAAATAATGTAACAATACAGAAAAAATGGGCTTTCTTTGAAATAAATTTTCAAAAACTATTGCATTTTTTTGAAAAACCTGTTATTATATTAAGCGTTGTATTCATATAAGATCTATTAGCACTAAGGAGGTGCCGAAAGATGGCAAAATGCGAGATTTGTGGCAAGGGCGTTACTTTTGGTATAAAAGTATCTCACTCACACAGAAGATCAAACAGAACATGGAAGCCTAACGTACAGCGTGTAAAGGCTATTGTTGATGGTTCACCAAAGCGTGTTTACGCTTGCACTCGTTGTCTGCGTTCAGGCAAGGTTACAAGAGCTATTGCAGCTGCACCTGCTTCTGTAGAAGAATAATTGATAATTAAGCTGTTGGGACGCATTTTTTTGCGTCCCTTTGCTTTTATCTAAAAATTTTAATTAGCCATGATTTAATTTCACTATAAGCAAGAATAATTATAATAAACATATCAATATATACAAATTGAAATGCCCATTTTAATGCGTTATCCCAATTATTATCCAAAGTTGCAGGGCAACCGCATGAAAAGAAGTAAAAAAATGATATAATTGACCAAAGGAGATGGTCAATTATGAAAAAATATTTTGAAGAATTAAGCGACAGCAGACAGCAAGGGAAAATAAAGTATAATTTAGCAGAAGTAGTGGTAATGGCAATCATAGCAGTAACAGCAGGAGCAGAGCATTGGAATGAAATAGCAATGTATTGTAAATCAAAAGAAGATATGCTGAAACAGAAATTTCATTTAGAACTTGAAAATGGCACCCCAACAGATGATACATTTCAAAGAATATTTGCTATTATAAAACCAAAAGAGTTTGAAAAATGCTTTATAAATTGGGTCAAATCAGTTATAAATACCTATGAAAATGAAATTGTCAGTTTAGACGGCAAAACATTAAGAGGTAGTCGAGACGAAAATTACAATGTTGTGCATATGGTGAGTGCATGGGCTAATCAGTCTGGAATTGTTTTAGGACAAATAAAAGTAGATGAAAAAAGCAATGAAATTCCTGCTGTTCCAGAATTGTTGGATTTACTTGAGATCAAAAATTGCGTTATAACTAGTGATGCGATGAGCTGTCAAAAGAAAACAGTACAAAAAATCACTGAGCACGACTGCGATTATGTCATTTGTCTAAAAGGCAATCAGGAAATATTACATGAAGATGTAAAACTTTATTTTGAAACAGCACAAAATGAACCAAATTTCTATCCATTATCCAAAACAAAAACAAGCAATAAGAATCATGGAAGAATAGAAAGAAGAGAGTACTTTTTAACAACCGATATTGAATGGATTAACGACAAAAATGCGTGGGCTAATCTTAATGCAATCGGTATGGTTCGCAGTACCCGTATTGCTAATGGTGTTGAAAGCATTGAAAATAGATATTTCATATCGTCTGTTACAGACATTAAACTGTTTGCAAAAGCTGTCAGACAACATTGGGGAATTGAAAATAGTTTGCATTGGTGTCTTGATGTATGCCTTGATGAAGACCATTGTCGTATGCGTGTTGATAACAGTGCTGAAAATTTCGCTGTTTTAAGGCATATTGCTATTAATTTGTATAAATCTTTTACTTCTGTTAAACTCAGTTTGAAAGCTAAACGCTTTAAATGCTCTTTTGATGACGACTTTTTATACGATGTCATTTTTAACAAATTTCTTTGATTTTTTCGTGCGGTTGCCCTG
>JAXJUM010000015.1:0-27386 GCA_036309045.1 Acutalibacteraceae bacterium | reverse complement strand
GTTTTTCTTTGTTCTATTCATTGTCTGGAACCTCCTTTTCCCAGACTAAATTCTACCACTTTTTATTTCCCATACTAAATTCCATTTCAAATTCCACTGTGGAATTTACTTTGGGAATTCACTATTTAAAAAATATAGATAAAAAAATTCGTGTTTATATTGACTTTTTCGACATATAGTATTAAAATTTAAGTGAGTTATTGTCAAATTTATTTATCGCAAAGTAGAATACTTTGCGATATAAAATAATTAATTACCACCTCATACTATTATTGTATAAAATTTATTGCATTTTTATGTCGAAATATGCAATAAATATAATTTTAAATTTAATAAGCATCTATCGATACGTTTATATAAAAATTTATCAATAGATGCTTTTCTTATTTCAAATCTATTTACTTTATTTTAAAAAGCAATGTACTTGTGCCACCTTTAGTTCTATATCTTTGCGTAGTTTCAATAAGCCCTGCCTTACGGAGGTCTTTGATTGCTCTGCGGACGGTGGCTTGAGATAATTTTATTTCCTTTGCTATGGTTGAAACAGAGGGCCAGCATTCTCCGTTTTTGTTAGCTCGGTCGTAGAGATAAACATATACAGCGACTGCTCGGTGTGGTAAATCCATTTGATATAAAAATGTTAATCTACTCATTTTTCAGCTACCTCCTGTGTTGGTCGTTCGGTTCTTAGTGGAGCTTGTTTTTCTTTAGTCTGTTTGTTATCTTTATTTTCGATAACTTTTACTGTTTTAGTTTTATCAATAAAATCAGGATTGTAAGACTCAATAATCTTATTCATTAAATCTGTACTGTTAGCATAAGCAACCTGACGATTTCCGTTTTCTTTAACGGTATATGATTCTTCAAATTTGATACCCCATTCAAAGAACAATTTAAGTTTCACTTTCATAGGATAAAAGCCTGTTTTCATAACAACAAATGTTCCTTTTGGTAAGGATTTTAATTCATCAGGAGTCATCAATGGTCGCTCTATCATCTGTAAAGATTGTGACGGGTCATTCTTGCTTTTGCTTACAGAACCACTCATCACCGTTCTACTGCCAAGTGATTTGGATAATATTTCTGCACTTGTACTGTTAGGAGCAAAGCCACCAAAAATTGTAAGCTGTGTGTTATCGATGATAATATCTGCTCCCTCTTTGTCGTAATTTTTCTCAAGCTGTGCAAAGGATTGAATGATTGGCACTATCTGCAATTTACGGGAACGAGAGGCAGAAAACATCATCTCTGCCGAATCAATCTTAGACAAAGTGCCAAATTCATCAGCAAAGAATATGCAACGATTTTTGAGAACACCACCGTTTTCATCTGCGACAGATAATATCTCTCGATATAGCTGTTGTATAATAAGAGACACCATAAAAAACTTACTCGGGTCTTCTTCGGGCATAACAATAAAGATTGCACACTTCTCATTACAAAATCTTTCTGCATCAATCTCGGTATCAAAACACAGCAACTGCTCTAACTCACTATCAAGAAAAGCATTCAATCTTGATAGTGCTGTACTCATTACGCTTGACATACTCTGCTCCGCTGTGTTAAGTGCAGCTCCAGCAAACCATTTTGCTTTGTGGTCATTTGGCAGATAATCCATTAGTAGCTGAAATTTGTTTTTACCTTTCTGATTTGTGGGTGCTAACAATTCCTGAATAATTTTAAATATAGAAACAATATGTCTTTCTTTAGGTTCACAAAATTCTGCGACAAGTAAAATTGTAGCTGTTAATAAACCTTCCGCCGCATCGTAAAAGTATGCATTCTGACCGAATGAACCTGAGTCCATACCTGAGAGAATAATTGTTTTAGATATAATTTTTGCGTACTTTTCAGCTCTTGCTTTGTAAACCAACTGTTTTTGATTTTCTTTATATAAATCCATATACTTATTCACTAGGTACAAAAGGTTATTTCCATGTGAGCGTGTTGGATTTCTTAAGTCGATAACAGATATTTTGTAACCATAATACTTTTCTGCAATCGTTCCGTAATTACGCACAACATCACCTTTGGTATCAGTACATAAGAAGGACATCCCTGTTGCACAGGCATATTCAATGCACGGATAAAGCCAATATGCAGTCTTACCAACACCAGCCGCACCAATCATCAATGCGTGAACATCACCTGTATCTACCATTGCGGTTGTTCCATTTCTGCTATTTTTACAACCTACTACAATGCCTTGTTGTGTTGGTCTGCTGTCTTTATTAGTTCGCCATTTGTTTGGTTGAAAAACTATGTGTTTATAGGTTTGCTTAACTTCTCTTTTTGTTGCCCATCTAGCTGTGTAGGGTAGGAAGGTGATGCCTTACTATGTTACCGTAGCAGGTTTTCACGCATCCTCCCTCCGAACCGGACTTACAATTTTCACTGTATCCGGCTCTCCAGTTGTTTCTAAGTTAATTTCCACTGTGAATTTTCTTATGACATTTTTCACATACAATAAGGGTTTTTCTGTTCATTTTTGACATCATCAAAACCCAATCAGGAATTTGCTTTCCTCTCTTTTTGTATTTTTGTTTTATGTCTTTTAGTTTTCTTATGTGATGAACTTCAATATTTTCCTGACTTCCACACAACTCGCACTCGCCAGCATTTAATCTTACAAGTAGTTGTGCGGTTTTATCATAGTAATATCTGTATATGTCGCTAATATTATTGATAGGTTTTTCTACCTTTTTAAGGCTTTCATTAAAATATGTCATAACTTTTTCACCTTGCTTTGTTCTGTATTTCACTCCGATAATTTTTCGTGTTCCTGTACCTTTTTTGTGAGGAACATCAACACCATATTTGCTTATTACTTTTTGCAAACTTGTTTTTTCTTTCCTTGCTATTGTGTTAGCAAGACTGTAGTAATGGTAGTACTTGAATTTATGGAGCTTTTTACCTACATCAGTGGCAAGGCAATAATAGTTATACAAACCTTGGATTTCTGAATTATACTGCTGTATCATATCCAATACGGGCATATTCACCCTTGCTTTAAAAGCAGAAGGTTTTCCGTTTTCAGAAAATTTACGTATCTTTTCTGTAATAACTGAATTAGGAACTAATAATTGTATTTTGCCATTAGCAGTCCTACGTGTTTCTCCGTTTATATATTTTGTAACTTTGCTGTCGCACTGGGATTTAACAATTTCATATCCAAGGAATTTTACTTTGCCATTTTTAAGATTAGTTATCAAAGTTTTCTCTTCATTAAGTTCAAGTTTTAACTTTTCTTCAAAAAACTTAGATACCCTTTCTTTGATTTCATATGCTAATTGTTTATTTCCATCTACAAATATTACAAAGTCATCTGCATAGCGAACATATTTTACCCTTATGAAATTTTCATCCATAGGGTCATTTGCAGGAAGTTTACGCATTTCTTTAAGCAATTGATTTGCTTTTTCAATGTTTCCGTTTCTTCTTGCTGTTTCACGTCTGCTATACAATCTTTTATATTCTGGAGTTGCACGCTTTTTTTCACCTTTTTCAAGTGACATAATTAAGTCTTCCATATATTTATCAAACTCATTGAGATAGATATTGGAAAGAATAGGACTAATTATTGAACCTTGTGGACAGCCAGAATATGAATTTTTAACTTTATGAAATTCATAATAACCAGCTTTTAAAAATCGTTTAATCAGTTCTATAAATCTTCCGTCTTTGATTTTCTTAGATAGTATATTTAATAGAATATTGTGGTCGATATTATCAAAACAACCTGTTATATCACCCTCAATTGCCCATCGACTTCCTTTTGCAGTTCTTTTTATCTGCATAAGTGCCGTATGACAACTTCTGTTAGGTCTAAATCCGTGAGAATTTTCACTAAACAGTGGTTCATATATTGCTTCCAGTAATTGTCGTATCACTTCTTGAACTATCTTATCTTCAAAAGATGGAATACCCAAAGGACGTAATTTTCCGTTTTTCTTTTTAATATAGGTTCTACGAACTGGATTTGGATAATATTTTTCGGATTTTAATTTATCTATAAGTTTAATAACTTTATTTTTACTAAAACCATCAATAGTTTTTCCATCAACTCCAGCAGTCATATTTCCTTCTTTAGCGTATATTTTTCCATATGCCTTTAGATAAAAATCCAGATTAAATAGATTTCTGTAAATTCTATCAAAATTATAAAGTTCATCTTTTTGGGAATTTTTTCTTAGTATCGATAACACAATATTAGCTTTCTGCATTTCGCATACCTCCATTTCTTATCAATAAAACAACCTGCTGTCCTTCGCCTTGTAATTGTCTTTCTCAATCTCTGACTACTATGACAGCTCCGTTACCATATTGGGTTTTCAGTATCATCTTTCTTGGCTCTTCACCTTGAAATTTATCACCTTTTGAGCATTATACATAGCTATGCAAGCGCCCCAACTTAGGTAATCTCCGTTTAAACTATATAATACATTTGGTATAACTTAGGCTTCCGTTCATTCCTTTAACGTACTTCTTGTACGCTGAAACATTGCAAGAGAGTATGAAAATCCACGGGACTAATTTTCATATGCATTGTTTATAAATACTTTAGTCAGCGTGTATTTATCTCGGACATTAGAGCAAAGGAACTGGATTTAAAGCAGTATAGCTTTAGCCATATTATACGTTGGTCTTGCAAAACACGCTTTATGCTGACTTCAAACGCAATTGCTTTTCCGATATGCTATGTTCCCCTTTGTTTTTTCAAACTCAGGTTAATCGGCTAACCAAATGAATTTCTCTCTAATTCAATACTCGCTTTCGAGTGATATTATATAGTCCTTACGGACGCACTCCGTGCTGACCTTGTCCTACTGTTTTGTTTTTTATACGATTGAGAGAATAGTGATTACCAATGGTAGTTATGATTATAAACAAGGCAAACATTGAACCTGTCATGATAATTAAAGTTATAATACCTGACATATATCACCTTGACCTTTCCCTAATAAAGTTAAATCCTCATTCCAATCTTTGTGTTTTGGAATGAGGATTTCATTTGTTATATTCATTTTATTTAGTTTTTCAGTTATTCGTTGGTTCGCTGTTTGTCCTGCTTCATCGTTATCAAAACAAAGATATACCTTTTTGATACTTTGATTATCTTTCAAACATTGAAAAAGCACCCTGTCTGAAACAGAACAGGATGCTACATAGGTGTGAGATTTCCAATTATCTTTGTGCATTGACACATAACTTAGCATATCAATAGGTGCTTCAAATAAAAACAGCTTGTCACTTGTGCCGTTCCAATGGAAGCTATACTCAGGTTTACTTCCTGATACATTCCCTTTAAAGGCATTGCTTGATACAGTTCCTCTTAGATGTGCGTGACGATGATTTCCATTTGAATCATAGCCAACAAACACAGCATTGTGATACTGTGCTGATTCATAAATCATCTTCTTACGCACAAATTCATAGAGAATTTCTTTATCAATGCCACGAGTTAACAGCAGATAAGAAAAAACTCTGCTCATTCTGTCGTTTCGTTCGGGCAATTTAAATGGCTTTTGTTTTATTCCTATCGGTTCTGATTTTATTAAGTTTCCACCTGTTTGACTTAAAAGCAACTGTACTGCACCGACATAATCTTTGCTATAAAATCTGCGGACGAAGTCAACTGCATCTCCGCCTTTCTGTTCATACTGATGATACCAGAGGTGACCTCTGATTGTAACTTTCTGCGAGCCGTCAAGCCATTCGTATTCTGAGCCTGACTTTTTAACACGCTCACCTTGACTTATAAGAAAAGAAGCAAGGTCAGTTCGCCTTGCTTGTTCTCTTTCTTCCTTTGTAAAGTTTATGTATTCTGACATTCTATCTCCTTATAGATTAAATATATTTTTCTTTTCTGTTGTAATATCTTAACTTGGGTAGTTAACTTTCCACTGTCATCATGACAAGAGGCACCAGTCTTGAAGATGTCATAGTTATTTCTTGGTGGAAATTCAAAAGGCAGTAAGAATTCATTCCTACTGCCTTTAACAAAATATTGAATTTTTACTTACTGAACAAATCACTATGAGTACCCGTGCGAGCAAGGGTTAAAACAAGAATATCATCTTCAAAATAATATACCATTAACCAATCGGGTTGAATATGACATTCCCGATGCCCTTCCCAATTACCTGATAATGAATGGTCACGATATTTTTCCGGCAACGCTTCTCCATCAGCAAGGATATTTATCGCCTCATTTATCAATTCCATTCTTTTGCCACGTTTCTTCGCTAGCTTGTAATCTTTCTTAAATTGATTAGTAAATTTTACGGTGTATTTTCTCATGCTTCAAGGTCGGCGATAAGATCATCCATATTTGTGTATCCTTTAACAGATGGATCTTTGGCTATCCTTTCTGCTTCCAACATGGCAGCTACTGTTTCTTTATTAGGTGTTTCTGTTGTAATTTTAAACGGAATTCCACCCTCACGAAGTGATTGTCTTACAAAAATATTGAATGCAGTAGACAAGTTCATACCAAGTTCTGAATATAATTCTTCAGCAGCAGACTTAAGATTAGTATCCATACGAATACTGATATTAGTTGTGTTTGACATATAATCATCTCCTTGTATTTTTATACTTATATTATATGGCATTTGCACGAAAATATCAATACCTTGCACGAAATAATTTCTTTAATAATTACATCTTCAACCCTTGAGCCTGCTTTTTATCATTTATTTTCTGCTGAAGTTTTTTATCTGTCTGCTGAGATTTTTGCTTTTCTTCAAATCTTAAGCGATTTTGGAGCATATTACATAGTGAACGCAGAAGATGTAATGATGAAATTACAACACTATTACGCTTAGTTTTAATTGAATATTTCGGATATATAACACCTTTGTTTGAAACATTAGTAGATTCGGCAGAGGTGTTTTCTTCATTTATATATTCGGGTTCTTCTGCGTTATCTTCTGAGAGGTTTAATTTTAACGCTTCTTTAATTACAGCATTTTTGATTGATTTAAATTCTTTATTATCTACTAACGGTATTCGTTCAGGCATTTCATCAGTGTAGGTTCTGATTGTATTCTCCTTTTGCTCGTACCATAAATCATACAGCTTTTTAATTCTATCATCACTTGCAAGCTCATCAACAATGGAATCTACAAGTGTTTTTATATCTGCTTTTAGATAACCATAAACTTTCTTACCATCTGTCTTGGATAGCTTTTCGGCAAGCAGTAAAAACTTTTGCTGAATCAAATCACTGACATAAGTTTCAGAATTAACCTTTACTACTATATCAGCAACAATATCACGAGCCTCTGCTCTAAGTGTATCTCTATGTTCCGTTTGCTTTTGATAAACACTTATTAAATCCTGCCTAAAGATAACATTTGCAAGATTGGATTTGATGTTTTCAATGCCCTTTTCTGTAAGATATGCTTCATTTGGTTTCGTAGAATATGCAATCATATGAATGTGTGGATGGTGTCCTTCGTTATGAAAAGCAGCATACCATTTGAAATTCTCAGGAGCTATTTTCATATTATCAGCAATCATATTACGCTGTGAACGGATAAGATTCATCCATGCATTAGCGTTATTATAGCCAAGTCGTTCTGCATCCTCTCGCTTTAAAGATATAATATGTGTCCAGATGTTACTCTTGCTTTCAGCTACTTCTTTCTGAACATCGGATAGAATTATAGGCACACAATCATCAGTAAATAGTCCGTGAGATGATAGCTTTTCTACTCTTGGTCGCTGTGCAATATAGCTTACATACTTTTCACGGTCACCAAATAACTCTGCGTGTGTTTCTGCAATTCGTAAAATCAATTCATCTGCATTAACACGAGTAGGATTGTTTATGTAATCCTCATACTCATATAAATCCTTTGAATCAGGAAAATCTTTTAATAATCTATCTATTATCTTTTCCTGAACCGAAGTAGAAGCTAAATGCTTTTTTGAATTTTCTGCTTTCTCAACACCTTCACGAGTTGCGATATATGAAACATAATTTCCAATATTGGTTTTTGAGTTAGGTTTAATATATGGAGATTTCATTATTATTCTCGGCATAGATTACCCTTTCTGAAACCTAAACGCATCTTCAAATTTATACTTACCACCGTTTCTTTTTACTTCCTCAACACAAATTTTTCTTAACTCCTTCAGCTGACTTTCTGTAATATCATTGGTTGCAGCTACTACGTGCATCAGCATTGCAAGCTCTACACCTTGCTTGAATAATACTCTTGCTATCCTATCCTCTGTATCAAGAATTTTTGAACCGATTACAGACTCCAGTGCAGGAGTTAATATCTTTGTTGTATTCTTTGAGTCTAGCCAAGCAATATAAAATTCAATTGCATTTGAAATAAAATCGCTTCTTGATGTTGCGTTAGTTCTTGGGATAGCATTATCACAGGCTTTGAGCAAATCCTGATTGATATACAGTCCTATTCTCTTTGAATCGTTGTCCATTTTTCACCTTTCCTTTCGGTAACACTTCTGGTATTCAGAAAAAATCTCTTGAAATCGGCAAAATCGGGCGGTTTGGAATACAGTAGGTAACACATTCTCTAAAAGGGTAACACCTTTCAAAACCTCCGAACGGCTCTGCCGTACGGTGTAATTCGGCAGTATCCGTGCTTGCACGGAATACGCCTTTATCCTGCTTAAAAATCCACCCTGAAACTACTACCCGAATTGCCGTTACTTCTACTTTCTAAACCTCGCCAGAAACGCCCTTATTTGCGTTATTACTTAAAATCGGATACTTTCCCGACTTCCCACAACAAATCGCACACAGGGCATTTGTGACGATGACATTGGTGATTATTCCGTTTTAATAATCTTACCGTTTACAACCTCAAAATTACACTCTGTATATGATAGTCCATATTTCTTTACTACACGATTAAGATTATCAAACATTGTCTGCTCAAGATTGTATGAGCTGAGTTTCACTTCATCTGTTACAGTGTCATAGCAAATCCACTCTGTGCTGTCAGGCTTATCTTTGACAAGAATATCAAAACCAATTTGCATATTTTCTGCATTTGGAAATACTATTGCATTGATTTTTACACAGCCAACTGTAAGTGAAGCAAATAATTTTTCGTGTATATCATTTAGTTTTTTCGCTTCACTTAATGGTAAAAAGATTTTAAATACATATTTATCACCAAGTAACTTCTTTAACCTTTTTCGCTCATTCATAAACTCATACCTCCAATCTCATTTGAAATATCTTCGCTGTCATCTTCATCGAATAAATTAAATGAGCTATCCTGCTCAATGCTTTCGTAATATTTTTCTGCACTTTCATTTACTGCATCGTTTAAAACATTTAAATCCAAATTGCAATCTTTGTAGCCTTGTCGCACTGTATTGTAATAGCTTTCACTTGGCAAACCAAATTTCTGTTTCAAATTCATAATGTAAACCATAGCTGTGACTTCTTCGCCATTGATTTTGACAGGTAAGTCCTCTTTAAAATAATGAGATGGATACCCCTCGTATCTATCAAGTAGCTTTTCATCTCTTGGTTGAAGCTCCCACAGAGAAACAGGCACAGACTTACCTTCACACGGTGCAATAGTTGCATACGCACAATGTGGCATTCCTTTAAACTGTAATTCGTATTTTTCAATTACACCTGTACCATATAGCTTTGCTGTTGGACAACGATATTTCATTTGACCAAGATTTAGATTACTGCCGTAAGCAATATATAATTTTTTACTCATAATAATTTTCTCCTTTTACATTGACATAACAAAACCCGAAGTGTTTTCCTGTTCTTCTGAAACGGATTCCACTTCGGGTTCTTCTGTATTTTGTGTTTGTTCTTGCAGCTGTCGCAGTGCAAGTCTTTCTTTTTGTCTTTCAGCTTGCATTGGGTCTTTCCAAGCAATATTACCTTCAAGATTTTTCAGCAGATGATGACGAGCTGTTTTAAATTCTTCGCCATTTAAACCAAGACGAATAAGCCAAGTTCTGAAAGTAAACTTTTCATTATCAGATTGAGTTTTAGTTCTCCTTGCTGATTTTTGAATTAAAGCCTGATGACTTATTGCAAGGCAAAGTTGAAGATAGCTTTTGACTACTCCTGCGTGTAGTGATGAATTGAATAATCTAAATTCAATCGTACCTTTGTTAAACACGCTATGAAGATTGAGTGCGTGATAGCGTGTGTCATCATAATGCCTGAAGCTGTAATCGCCACCATCATACCACATTGATTTTAGCTGTTCCATTGACATTGGTGGTCTGTTATTTATTTCATCAAGAAATCTTGTATCCATCTTCTGACAGTAATGCTCACGGGATACACTCACTTTCAATGACTTGTAAAGCAAATCTTCTTTTGAAGCCATTATGTTTACAATGTTTCTTAATGTTTTAGGTGTATGAGGTGAAGCGTTGATATGAACGTGAATACCACAGGAGGAATTCACCCTTGCACCAGCTCCACGCAACTTTCTTACTAACTCTTGTATCGTTTCAATGTCATCATAGGTACAGATTGGAGAAACGAATTCCACAGAATACAATGCACTTGCATTTTGACCTGAACGATTTTCGCAACGTACACTTGCATCACGCACAATCTTCCATTGTCTATCATCACTATCACGAATTGAATACGAATCATACACCCCACCGATGTATGTTGCTGTGGTATTAAAATAACCGGCTATCACCTTTGAAGCTGTGCTTCGTGTGATGCCGGTCATTTCAATTTCTATTCCGAAGTTTTGAGTTTTCATAGTTCACCACCTGAATCATTTTCTTCGGAGTCTGATTTTTCAGTTTTGTTTTTGCTTGGTTTTGTAATGGTTGATTTCATATCAATAAACTCTCTGACATTTGCAGGAACATATTTTGAATACAATGCATCAACCGATTTTTCAAGTTCATCTTTGATATCCATATCTCGCTGTGACATATACAGCTTGATTGCAGACAACTTTTCGCTGTCATACATTATATTTACACTAACTTTTTTCATTTTGCTTTTCCTCCACATATTTGATATTTGGAATTTTCAGCCACTTCGTCCAACCACGACCTTCAAGCTTTGTTTTGACAACACCATAAGCTGTACCTTGCGCTTCAATAACTTCACCGTTGCCTATGTACACTCCGATATGACCGTCCATCCAAACAGCAAGACCAGCTGTTTCGGGCATAGTCGATATATCACCACATTCAGTAACATTATGCCAGATTGAATTTGCTCCACAATCTGTAAAGCCATTTGAGCCAACAACTATATCTCCGCTTTCAGGATTATACCAAGCATAGGATTTTATTAAGCCAATACAATCTACTACTCGCTTACCGAGCCACTGCTCACCAACTTCTCGCATTGGTCCACCTGCTTCGTTATCAGCAGGATATAGACTTGCTTGTTGATTAAGATATGACTCCGTGCATATCTGACCATAACCACCATAGACATATCCCCACCCATTCTGCTCTGCGTTCTTGCACCACTTAACAAGGTCAAGGTTATTCTTGGTAGTCTTGTCAGTGTATCCTGATGTACTGATTTTTGTGCTGTTAATAGTCTGCATTACATTTTTAAATTCTTCATATTTAACATCAATTCCGAACTTAGAGTTTACAGCCTTGATTAAATCTTCATCAGACTGATTCTTCTTAAAACAACTAACAAAGTTTTTTACAAAATCTTTTTCTTCTGATTTATCGGATAATGAAAACAAATAAATCACTTCTGCTTGTGTGTTGTAGTCTGATAGCTTTTTCTTAGCAAGCTCCTTTTCAACTTTAGTCATAGTATCATTGATGAGTTGAAAGTTCTCCATTTGCTCAGCTGATATATTTTCTTGTATGGACTGAGTAAGTTTAGCTGTATCAATTTCCATACTACCATTAAAAATTGATACAACAGCAACAATCGGCATAACCACAATTATGATTATGCCGATTACTATTCCAAATATTGTTTTTATGACTTTTGGGTCGCTTAATAAAGCTACAAGTATTTTCTTTAGTGCTGCACCTACCGTTGCAGACATTGTATCACCTCACAAATAAAAAAGCTGATTAGATATATTCTCACACTGTGTCATAAACTAATCAGCTTTAATACTAAATTATATGTTGAACAAAAAGCAAAATCACTCAGAATTGGACAATACAGATTCTAACAATAATAAAACATTTTTTCCAGCTTCATAATATTCAATAACATTTGTAATTGAAGCGGTAATATCTCTTCCATGTCCAATATTATTTCTGAGATTCACTAAAGATGATAAACCATTTTTGTAACCAGTTGATCTTAAATCATCTTCAAATTTCTGTGCCTTAACTCCGTCAAATTGTTCAATCATTCTTTTAATGTTTCCAAAACTAGGATTACAAGAAGAATCGATTATTTGTTTTTCTAGATATGTCTTTGTATCAACTTCAGCATTATTTGATAAAAATAAATAGATCATACTTTTAAACACTATCTCAATTGTCCCGCACGCCTTCATCACTGAATAAGATATCAAAAATTTGACATTAGTATGAAATTTATTTGAATCAATCCATTCATTAATCTTTTGCAATTCAATATCACAATCCCGTAATTTCTCATTCAATTCAGTATTCATATCATTCCTCAAATAAATATCTCTTAGCAATCGCAACTCTTCTTTTTATATTATCAACATTAGTAGTTCTTTGCGAAATTACAAGTGCAAAATCCTCATCTTGCACTAAACTCATATATTTCTCCTTAATATTACAGGATTTTAAATATTCCAATCCATGCTCTCTGTAAACCTGGTAAGTCGCTACACTAACAGCATCATATATAACAGGGTTAATTCTTTTCGCCCAAACAAGATGTTGATCTTTAAACTTTGCATTTTTAAAAGTTATAGCATCAAGCTCTCTGTATAAATACTGCATAATTTGCTTAAACAAATCTGAAAACTCATCCAATTTATTTTTATTAATATTGCAATTATCTTTCATATATTCATTCATGAACTTTACTAAATTAATCTGACTTTGCTCAACATCAACTCTATTTGATAAATCAATGAAAGCAAAAAACCTCAAAATTAATTCTACGTCTGCCATTCTTGAATCTTCTTTTTTGAATCCTAAAATATTTCTCCAAATTTCATATTTATTTAATTCAAAAAGCAAACCATTAAAGTTGCCATGATAAACGCAATTTCTAATTTCTTGTGGTTTTAATGGTCTGCCACTTGTATTAATACGCTCAAATATTTGATACATACCAGTATCGTTTTGGGGATGTTTTTGTTCAAAAATAATAGCATGAATAGGATAATTCTTTATTTTTCTTTTGTGTTCATCGGACAATTCAACAAATGTTTTCCCTCGCCACTTTACATTTATATTTTCTGAATTAGATAGTTTAAATACTTTACCATCACCACCAAAAATACCTTTCATAAAATCACATACAGTCATTATTCTTTGATAACCATCTACTATTAATCGTTTTTCATCGGCTGTTTTAGCTAAAAATATACTTGGTACAGGCAATCCCAATAAAACAGAGTCAATAAATCTACTCGCTTCATTTTTACTCCATACATATTTACGCTGTAGTTCAGGTTTTTCCAATTCGCCTTCTTCGTACATCATAGCTATCTCTCTAAGAGATAAATCAGTGCCAAAAGATGTTATGTTATATAACGAGTCATCTGAATATGATTGTTCTTCATCTGAGACTTTTTCATAAATACTATTACTCATATTATTACTGTCATCCTCCGTGTTAAGTAAATATCTATTTTTTATTTCTTCAGAACTTATTTCTTTAGTAATAAGTTCTGTATTAATTATATAACACCTGACACATTTTGTAAACCTTGAATAATTGCATATCTCGAAATTTGTAAAATAAACTCTAATTAGTTTATTATCTAACAAAAAGTCTTCGAAGAAACCTGATTCATTTGACAAATAATTCCTGTATAGTATTTTATATATTTCCATTTAAACACTCCAAAAGATATAATACCTTATATTATTTTCAAATTCTATTACAATATTTATCTTCCCCCAGCACTGCCAAAGATAGCAGATTTGTATTCAGGTGCTTTTACTACAAGAAGATATCTTTCGTTACCACAACGGAACAGGCAAGTACCTTTTTCTCCAAATTTGATTAAGTCATATTCGTTTGGTTCAATCATAAGTGCTTCTTCAAAATCTTTTGGGTTGATATTACCTGGGTAGAAAAGAAAGTGATTTGATGGGATTGAGAATAGTGGTTTTGTAAATTCCTTGATACCTGTTATTAAGAAATCATCTATATTCTGACTTTACTGTTCTTCTCATCTTCGATTCTATTTTTAAGATAACTCTCGTTGTTATCAAAACACTCACTTGAATCAGTACAGCTGATTTCAATATCAGGCACAGCAGATAAAACCATCAACAAATGTCTGATTTTGATTTCTATGTTTGTATGAGATAAAACGGAAATATTTGTAGGCTGAACATTGAAGAATAAAAGTCCCTCTTTGCCTACTTTAAGTCCGTGATTTGTAAATATCTTTATTGAGAGCAAGTCCTGAACTGACTTACCTCTGCTTTTTCTTTTCAATTTTCTTGCTCCTTTCTGCCCAATGGAATTCCTGCTGTGTTGATATGAAATACTTAACTGCATATTTGATAAAATCCATTACTGTTGTTTCTTCAAGTCGAATTGTTAGAAATCCAAAACATAAAGTAACTGCTAATGGGATTATCATTCTTGTATTCGCAAGTATCAATACCGAAAACAGCATTGCTATACTCATAATTGCAAAATCCCTTAAGCTCCACAGCCACATATTGGCTGTGGCTTTTAGGTTTTGCGGATATAAATAGGTTGTCATATTTTCCTCCTTATTTCACTGCTCTTGCTACGCCACGAGTAAGATTCACAGCTGTAGTTGTTGCGTGGATTACACTTGTCATATTTACTTTTACGCTTGAATCAAGACCGAACTGCTGTGCAATTCTCGGCACTTCGTTTGCTGACAGCATAATTCCTAAACCAAGTAGCATATTACCCGGAAATGTCAGTAGTCCTAAAAACAACAACGTTGTTTGCATAAACGCTGTAAGGCATAGGGCTGCAATTTGCTTCACCCACTGATTGAATCCATCCTGATATCCACGAGGTACACTGAACATATACAGAGAACCTACTGCCATTTGTATAAGAAGTATTCCACCTCGCTTGATGTTTGCAAAGAATATCTTTATCACGCAATAAGCAAAGGCTATCATAGAAAGAATATTAAACAGCCCGAAGCTTAATTGACTTGCTACTGCAAAACTACCTTCTAAAACACTTGTACTCTGTCCTGCCAAATCAAGGGTTTGTGTACTTGCAAATAAAGCTGATAAATCCTGTGAGAAAGTATTTTGCAAAGAGATACAGAACTTATATAGCTTAACAGGAACAACACCAAACAACGAACAAGCAAAAAATCCTTTTAAAACATTAATTGCTGTTGTCTTTATGTTTGCTCTGCCGTTTTGATATTCAATAGCTACATCAAATACAGCTACAACTACTCCTGTAACAAATAATGCCCAACCAAACATTGTAAACAAACTTATGGTTGCCTGAACCCATTCAAGATCAAATATGTCGGCTCCCATATTTCCCATCATCGTAAAAAATTCAGCAACTGCGTTATATATGGTTTCGTAAAACCACTGAAGCATAGTATCCCAGATAGCATTTGATATTTCTGTACCGAGATATTCAAACGTACTGCCTATGGAATCTCCGATACCACCGATAAAATCTCCTAACCAATCAAAAATGTTGATCACCTCCAAGTAAAAAGGCTGTTACGATTTCTCATAACAGCCTTCATTGTCTTTATTAAGTTTTAAGGTTTGATAGTAATAATTGTTTTACCTTTACTTTCAGCATAACGAACAGTATTTCCTGTTCCACTTGGTTTGCCATCCCATACCGCTATAATATAGTCTGAACTGTTAACCATATACTCGTTGCGTTTTTGCATACAGTGATTTGTATAATGCGTTTGTAACAATGTTTCTTTATCGCATTTGCTGACAATATCAAAATATCTGTCACGCATCGGCTCACTCCACTTAACGCATTGAGTTTCACAAGGAATTGCACACTCAAGCGTAACCTGTGGATATTTCTCTTTTAAGGACAGAACAATCTCTGCTGAATAAATATCAACACCCAAAGCCATTCCTACTATAAAATGCGTTACACCTTGCTCGGTAATAAGATATTCAACCTTTTCTCTTATTCTATGTTTAAGTAAAACACAGCGTTCATCTGCTTCGTTAAATCCAAATGGTAACTTCTGCGGTCTGTGACCTGTAAAACAACATACTTTTTTAACTTTCATACGCACACCTCTAAATATGTATTTACGATATATTCTATATCGCTAATACATAGTATATCATATAAATATAGAAAAGTATGTCGAAAAGTGCATACAAAATAAAAAACTGCGTGTTTTTGCACGCAGTTCAACGAGTTACGAAGTTATTTGTCGCTTTTCGCTTGTTTTATCATCAACTCAACCATATCAAGAATACGCTTTCTATCTTCATTAGGAAGTGAAGCAAGCTCTTCTGAAATAATACTCTCTTTATATGGTCCTGAAACAGTAGTTACATCACAGAAAATGGCATCCGCTGATACTTCCAGTCCATTGAGTATCGCAATCAATTTCTCACATCTTGGAAAAGATGAACCTCTTTCAACAGTAGAAATATAGTTAGTAGCAAGTCCAACCTTTTCAGCAAACTGTTCTTGAGTTAAACCAAGTCTTTCTCTACATTCTTTAATTCTTTTACCTATTCTCTTGTCTATCATCGCAGTTCACCTAAATCCTTTATCCATAAACTACATCGTTAATCATTAGTATATCGGATAAAAAGAAAAGTAAACAGACATTCTAATAAGGTTACTATGTATTAGCAGTATAGTAGAACTGAAATTTATTACTAGTTTTTATTTTAAGTTTATAAAATTGTCCAAATATACAACGGAGCTGTAAGTGAGAATACAAGACACGCAAACAGGATTGCCGGTGCCTGAAACTCAAACTGTCCATGCTTTCGGTAGTCCATATATGCCATAGACAGCTTAACAAAAAATAGAATAGCAAGTATCATATCCACAGCAGGAAATACAACATTGTTTACCACATTTTTAATCTGAGTTTGTGCAGTTGTCCAAGTGTTTTCGATTGCAGTTGATACATCTCCTGCGGCAAAGACAGGTAATGCCGACAGTCCGAACATAAGTAGAACTACTGCAAAACCTACAACAAATTTTAAAGCTTTTATTTTATTTGACTTAACCATTATTTATCTCTCCTAAATCCTCTTTTGATATATATTTGATTTCAATTTTCAAGTGCTTTGCAAACTTGATTTCTTCTTTCATTCCTGATGTCACCTTATCACCAAACACCCAAATTGCATCACAACCAAACAGTAACGATATACCAGCTTGTTTACCAAGATTTCTTTCAGCTTCAATTTCATCATCAAGAATGGTTGCATAAAAATGAGGTATGACCGGAGCCATACCTCTATCAAAAACATATTTTGCATACACTTTTGCACTTTCAATGTTTTCAGATACATTACCACCTAATGGCGAACAAACATATACTTTTTTCATCATCAATCCTCGTCCTCATCTTTTTTGCGAAATCTGATAATCACAAAGGCAACTAAACCACCAACAGCAAATGCACCTAATCCGATAAAGAAACCTATATTTGAGATATCACCTGTTTGTGGTTTATCAGGCTCAGGCTGTTTTTTGTTGGTCATTTCAGCTTTAATTATTTGACCGTTCTCTTTGATTTCAAATTCATAAGGAGTTGTGTCGATAATATATCCGTCAGGTGCATCAAATTCTTCATAGGTGTATTTACCATAGCCAAGAGTGAATTTTGCAACACCATTTTCATCTGTGTAGCCTTCAACAATAATATTTCTGTTCTCATCTTTGATACGGAATCCTGCATTTGGAAGAAGCTCGCCTGTTGATACATCTTTCTTTGTGATTTCAAGTCTACCTGTAAGAGGCTTGTTTACGATTGTTTTGCCATTATTGATTTCAATTTTTTGAACAGATGTATTTTCATCGGTATAAGAAAACTCAAACTCATACTTTGTATCATCAAGAACATAATGCTCGTCAGTAGTGTATTCCTGAACATAATATTTTCCGAATGGGATATCTGTCGTAAAGGTTGCTTTGCCGTTTTCTGAAACAGATACAATTTCAATTAAGCCATCTTTTGGAATTATTTTGCCGTCACTTGCTTTGATTTCCTCATTAGCATAGAGAGCAAATGAAACATTCTTGATTTCATCATTCTTGCCAATGCCTAATTCTTCATTTACTTCAAGAAGCTTTGAAAGAGTGATTTCCGCTTTCTGTCTATTGTTATTAATTGTTACACTTGAGTTTGTAACTTCTACATGCTGACCAGCGTATTTCAGCGTTACAGGATATGCTTCTATGTTAAGAACATAGCCTGATACAGCCTTTGTTTCAGTCACATAGTATTTACCGAGATACAACTGTTTTGAAACAGCTTTACCATCATTCTTTGTAGTTATAGTGTCAACAGCTTCTCCCTTTTTATATCTAAGAGTTCCGTCAGGTGTTGTAATATCTTCGCCGGCTGTGATTTTAAATTCTGCACCACTTAATGTGCTGTTACTATAAATAGGCTGATATGTTTTGCGTGTATTTTTTGTTGCTTCATCTGCTGTTGAAGTTTCATTGATTTCTTTTACTGACGAAAAAATATCGCCTGTCTTTGTTACAGTGATAGTAGCTTTCTGAGCTTTGTTGTACTTAACAAGCTCAATTGTTTTATTCTCGCCACTTACTTCAAAATCTATCGGTGTGCTGTCAAGAACATAGTCTGTTCCTGCCTGAACTTCGATGAGCTGATATTTGCCGTATGTAAGCTTAATCGGAAGTGTGATTGTACCTGTGTTATCAGTATAAAACACATCTTTCTTATCTGCTGTAACACAGCTACCATCTGACTTCTTAATCTTAAAGCCAAAGCCTGAAAGTGGAATAATTTTCTTAGTTTCAGCGTCTTTCTTAACAATCTTTATTTCTGATTTTTTAAGAGTGTTATTGAATTTTACTATTGCAGTTTTTCCGTTTTCTACTGTAACTGTTTGTGACTTTTGGGCTTCATATTCAGCAGATACAATTTCTGTAATTGTGTATGTTCCTACCTTAAGATTTTTTATTTCTATCTCACCATTTGAGTTTGTTGTTACTTCTTCCGAATAGTTATCGCCTGTGATTTTAAACTTTACATTTGCAACCTTGCCATCTTCAGAAGTCTTAACAATCTTCAAATTACCCTGACTTGTTTTAATCTTAAAATATGCTCTTACTGGGTCGTTGTCATTTTCAACACCTGTAATTATATCCTGCATTGATGCATCACCGTACGGAACAAGAACAGTTTTGCCCACATTTGGCATTGTTTTTGCACAGTTAAATGTAACTGCTTCTGTAATTGGTGATGATGATTTTAATGTAAGATTATTACCTGACTTTGTAACAGTAACACCATTTGTTGACTTAAAATCAAACTTTGAAAGAATATTGTTTTCATCTGTAAGGATAAGTTCATAACCATTACCGTTTGCTTTAAGCTTATAGGTTTCTGCCTTTGAAAGCACGGGTGATGCAAAGCTTGGAACTTTTGCGTAATTTGCAAGACTATTTGAAATTTCGTTATATACTGTCTTAACACCTGAGTTTGCTCCGCCTACTGTTATACCGTCAATAAACTTTGTATTTGTACATTTAAAACCATTCTTTGTTTCTCTGCAATCAGCAACAAACTCCCACACAATAAGCTGAGTTGCTACCCATTTCTCATCATCATTACCACTGAGATTGCCACTTGAACCAGGCTTACCATAGAGTAAAGCAAGGTTAATTGCTTTCTGCTTTGCTGAACCTAAATCTCGCCATACTGTTGTCGCATCTTTTTTGAGTGTATCAAAAGAATATAGACTATGACCAGGTTCGATACAATAGGCTTCTTCATCATTTGCAAAAATCTTACAAAGCTCCTCGCCTGGAACACCTACTGTGTATCCGTCATTAGTGGTTTCCTGCTGAAACTTAATTATGTTACCCTTACTGTCGTAGCAATAATCAAAAATGATTGTTACTTCATCGCTTACCGCACTTACAGGAAGTGCAAACACCATTGAAAATACTGTGATAACAGCAAGTAATACTGCGGTTGTTCTTAAAAGTTTGTTTGTTATAGTTTTCATTATAAAAAATCCTTTCATAAATAGTTAAAGGCAGAGTTTTGAATTACTCTGCCTTGCTTAAAATATTAAATTACATACTGATTGAATAGCTCTCGTCCATAGTTTCAGACTGTTCTGTTCCGTCTGTGATATTTACATACTCTCCGATTATACCTAATGCTTCATGATAGCTTTTAGCATCGGTAATACGACTGCACATTTCCTTTGCTTCATCAGTCATACCATTCTGCTTTAGCGTATGACTTGCAATACCCATAAGATTGAAGATATTACCGTCCTGACCGATTAATGCACAGTCGGGTTTTATCTTTTCTTCAAAGCCACCAAGCTTATTATCAACATAATCTGTCAGCCAAGTACCAGCAAAGGCTGTGTATGACTGCAATCTCCACATTGCAAGCTTACCGACATCAAGATGGACATTCTCAAACGGATAAAGAATACAGGTAAGACCTTCGTTTTCAAACACGCTTACATTTTCAAACTTGGTATCATCAAGTAAGATTCCGTCCTTCTTTAACATCTCGTTGATACCGTCAACCCAGTCTTTTACTTCACCTCCACATCCCTGTAAGATAAGACCTTCTTTACCATTCATTTTACGAAGGTCATTTGTTGTGATTTTGTTTATTTTCATTTTATACCTCTCATAGAATTTAATTGTCGGGATAAAAATCTTCATTTAGAGCAATCTATCTTCCCGATTTGGCTGTCGGGACACCCGACAAAAAATTAAGCACCCGAAACTGATCGAGTGCTTGTTGTTTAAGAATATACTATATAGATTTTGTTTTTGTCTGCTATGACATTGAATGTCAGATCTGATGGCTCTATACCACTATCCTGATGAAAGTATGCAGTATACTCTACATCATTGTAACAGTCATTTAGCAGACTTTGTGTATCACTGTAATATTCAGCATTTGTTGGTGAGAACCAACTTGCGTTTGATGTGTTAAGTGTTGAATCGTAATTCATACCAAGCTGTTTGCCATATGATATGCAGGAGATGACTACATACTGATTATCAATCGTTTTTGCTTCTGTCTGTGGTTGAGTAGGTTTTTCAGTTGGTTTTTGAGTAAGTGGCTCTGTAACAGTTTGTACAGGCTTTTGTTCAGGAATATTTTCTGTTTTAAATTCCTGATTTTCAATTACCTTACTTGTAGAATCTTTCGCAATGTTTTTAGTATTCGTTCTCACTTCCACCGTCTGTTTTGACTGTGTTTTATTGCCTAAATTCTGCCCACTGTCGGCTTTTTCTTCCGTTTGGGTATCCGTTTCCGTAGGCTCTGTATTTTGCGACACAGTGGGTTTTTCGGTGGTTGTAATTTTAGTAACAATTTCTGTCGGTAAGGGTTCTGAGCTTTCAGTAGATGAAGAAACATCTGTAGTCGAAACCACAGATGTTTTATTATCCTCATTTACTTTTTCTTCTTCTGTACAAGCTGTGAATGTTCCTGTTGCTAATATTAAAGTTAATACTATTGCGATTCTCTTTTTCATATTATCGCCGTCCTTTCAAGCAACATTATATCCACAAGATTTCAAATGTCCAGAGTGTTTTGAAATCTATAAATTGAAATTAATAATCAATCATCTTCGTACTCTGCAAGCATTTTATCAAGTTCACGGACAAACTCACTGTAACCCTTGGGGAAATTTTCAGAGCCATCGGCGTGTATGGTCTGTTCATCGTTTACAATAGCCGTGAAGTCAAACATTATCCCATCTTTTACATTTTTCGGGTGCTTGCCATGGAATCCGTCCCAGCGAATTACACTGCAGGTATTCATAAGCCCAATAAAATCTTCAGTATCGCAAACAGCAGTTTTTTCAAGTTCAAGAATATCTTTTCCATTTGAATATACTTTCCTGAAACGCCTGAGTTCTGTTCTTCCGTCAACGTGTGCGATTTCATACACATTGGCACCTCGCATTCCTTGCAAGGTAAGTGTCATTGATTCAATCGAGGTAATTGTTTTTTTGTAATTCCTTGCAAAGCCGCACAGACCGATTGATGCCGAAACCATCATAATTGTTATCAAGGTTATGAATTTCTTCATTCAGATCCCCCCTTAATTAAAGTTTATCTATCAAAAGTATATCACACCAAACAGCAACATTCAACTAAGCTAAACACTAACTTTTTGCTTTTCAGCCCACTGCAGAGAAAGATGTATAAGTGCATCTCTCTGTTCTTCCTCGGACAAACTATCAAGAAAATCTTCCAGAGTTATATCCTCACTATATTCATCTGCTATATCAATGCAGTTATCGCAGAGTTTCTCTCTTTTAATAACAACTGAGCCGTCATTCTGCTCTGTGAAAGAAAGTATATCATTGTACCTAAATCCTATACGCTTACGAATTGCATAAGGGATTGTGATTCTTCCTTTTTTGCCTAAGACTCTATATATTGTCATTCCTCAACCTCTGTTTCTTCTGATTCAAGCTTTGCTCGGCAGTCATCGCAAAGACATATATTATTGATTGCTTCAATAACAATTTTGCCGTTTGTAGCAGAAATCTCAACAGGTGTTTCAACTGTAAATCCAGCCATAATCATTGCTTCAATTGGTACACCTATGTAAATTAAATTATTTATCATTTTGTTTTGCATGATATAATACACTCCTTTAAAATCTTTTCTATTGTCATTTGTTCTTCATTCGTATAATCAAACAAGCTTAACTGTAATGGCTTACTATTAAATCGCTCACACATATCATAATTGCTGATAAGCAACTCTGGAAACTGCTCTCCTGCATTTGTTCGTTGCTTCATACTATGAACTCTTGTAAAATCAGCAAATGAAGAACCTTGATATAAATCTCTTATTTCTTGGCAATCATTATATGATACAAGCCACTTTCCTTTAGCATTTCTAAGAGCTTCCCTCAATCTTAAATGGTCATCCCAAGTAAAATCACACTGATATACATACTCACTTGAGAAGTATGGAGGGTCACAATAAAAGAATGCGTTATCTCTGTCATAATGCTTTATCAGTACTTCAAAGTCCTGATTTTCGATTACAGTATTTGCAAGCCTTGTACCCAGCTGTTCGATTAACTTAAACAAGCTTACTACTGAGAACGGCTGACACGCAAAGCTTTTACCTGAGCTTGAATAGCTGTATCGCAGAGATTTAAGAAACATAACAGCTCTGCGTAAATCATAGTCCTGTTTAAGCTTGACATACATTTCTACGATTTCATCAGCTTGTGGAGCAGGCAGAAGTTTTTTTGTAAGTTCCAATTCTTCTTCAAGATATTTATCATTAAACTGCTCACGCTTACAGAAATCTTTTATTGCGTTGAAATCATCTCTTGCATTAAGAGAATAAAATCCAAGCTCTTTAATAAATGCCATTGGTCGCTCTCTCATACAACGAAACAGGTTTACAAGATTATGATTAAAATCATTGTAAACCTCAAATTTGTCAGGTTTATTCTTGCCTAACAGCACTGCACCTGAGCCTCCGAATGGTTCTATGTATCTTTCGTAACCAAGAGGAAACACAGAGTACAAAATGTGAAGAATGGAAGTTTTATTTCCCATCCAGCTTACAGGGGTTCTGATATTCATCACCTCAATTTTCATCAATCGCCCCTGAAACGAAAAAAGCCGTTGATTAAGTTTTTTAACTTAATCAACGGCTGATATATGTTAAGCTAATACCAATCGCTACGGAACGATTGATATTAGTCATTATTTTCTTACTTATTCAGTTTTGTTATATTTGTAGTTTTCAAGCTGTTCATCTGCTTTTGAAGATGCATTCATAAGTGCCATTACTGTTACACCTATAAAGCAACCAACGAACAGACCGATTATAAATCCAATCATAAAGATTCACTCCTAATTAATTATTTCTACTTTCTACATCAAGTAACATTTTACCGATTGCAGAAATCACAGGCACTGTTACTGCATTTCCTGCCATCTTATAAAGTCTGCTATCTGAGAGACCTGTTGCTTTAGCTTTATAAAACTGCTCATCTGTAAAGCCTTGCAACCTCCAACATTCGAGAGGTGTAAGCTTTCTTATTCTACCGAAATGGATTGCACCATACTTATCTTTAAAAATTAAAGCAAACTGTGAGTCCTCATCAAAGATATTATCTATCTCTTTCTCTGTAATGCCATCTATAAGTATTCCCGAATGTTCAGCCTTGCGGTTACTTATACCAGAATCATATCGTGCTGTAATACATCTTGCTATGTCAGTTATTTTAGGCTCAGGATTCATATCTATAAAGTAATATGCCTGTGTACTGCTCGTTGTGAGTGTATGTGCGATTTGATTACCAACACGACCTCTTCTTGAATTTTGCCCAGAAAACGCTGTGTCAATACTATCTCCTGGATATGCAATTTGATATCCGCTTTTAGTTTTGGAGATAATCTTTATACCACAGCTATTTCTAAATTCATCATCAAAATCATTTTCCAAGCAATACATACCTGTTTTACCTGCAAAGCCACCACCAGAGCTTGTCAGAGTAACGCTAACCCCATTAGTTGAATATATGCGTTCTCCTTCTTTGCCTGATAGCCTTTGTACAGGAGCTTTTGGATTTGCTTGAGTGAAAGATAGTATTTCGCCTTTACATTTCTCTCGATTATATCCGATAATATACACTCTCTTTCTTGATTGTGGAACTCCGAAATCTTTGCTGTTACACACTTGCCACACGACATCATACCCCAGCTCATCCAATGTAAGGAGGATCGTTTTAAACGTCCTGCCATTGTTATGGTTAAGCAATCCTGGTACGTTCTCAAGAAACAGATACTTAGGTCTTTTAGCGGAAGCGATTCGTGCAATCTCAAAGAAAAGCGTTCCTCGCACATCTTCAAATCCTCGTCTTTCTCCAGCAATAGAAAAGCTTTGACAAGGGAATCCTCCGCAAATAAGGTCGATATCAGATAAGGATTCGGGACTGATTTTTCTTGCATCATCAAAATACAGCTCTCCCTTCGTATCATACATAGATTCGTATGCTTGCTTTGCGTATTTATCAATTTCACAGTATCCAACACACTTAAAGCCACCAACTGCTTCAAGTCCTGAACGAAATCCACCAATACCAGCAAACATATCAAAGAATTTGATTGGCATAGCTTATCCAACCAAATTTAAAATAAATATCACCTCAATTTCTTATTTTAATATTCATACAAATATATTTTTTCATTTACATAATCTCCTTAGTAATTTCCCTAATAGAAAGTTTAAATGTAGGACTTCTGATTTTAATTGCCATGTTACTTTCCTTTCGTTATAAAATAAAAAAAGCCAACCGTTATTTCTAACGATTGGCATAAAAAAAGAGTCGATCTTATATTTCTATAAAATCGGCTCTATGATTTATTATTAAGTTTATTTGTTATTAATTAACTCTTGAATCTTGTTTACTGCTTCTTCTTTAGTTTCACAACCCTTTACTATTTCAAGAATCATCTTTAGCAATGTTTCAAATTGATAGTCAGTCATATTTTCGTACATATCTTGCCTTTCTGACTCAACTGACTTGATTATGAGCCTTATCACTCAATCATATTTTTATTCAATGTTTCCAAGCACATTTACTGCAAAAACCATTACCAACATCATTATCAAAATCTAACGGACAACCACAATCAGGACAATATCCCAATTCACCAGGTTCATCATAATCAAATACATCGTGATAATTTATTTCTCTCAAATCACCAGATAATATTTCAACAGATATAAAACTTGAGTCACATGTATAATCTAAAAAAATATCTGCTTTCCTTTGAACCTGAACAATAAATTCACCTTCAAACTCATGATTTCTCCCCGGTGAAGTAATTATTTCACGCGTATCATCATCTCTTCCCCAGTATTCATAAGATGTACCAGATACAGTAAGCAAATATCTAAAATTATATGTTACTATATCATCATATCTGTCAACTCTTTCAGCTGATAAAAATGTATAATCTTCAACTTCTAATTCATCCATTCCTACTGAACCAATATGTGATGAGGCAACATCAATATATGTAGTATAAGAATAGGTAATTTCAGGTGAAAATTCATTAAATATTTCATCCTTAACACTTTCAAAATAATCATTATCAGAAATATTAAGTGCAATATCTACCACATCAGTAACCGGGATATTGCACTCTGACGAAATTTCTCGGAATAACTCACTTGAAATATATGGCTGAATAGTCTGTCCTGTTCTATTAAACTCTTGTATTAATTTTTCATGAAAAGTTAATTTATCTTGATTGCTCTCCCACCAATCAGGTTTGACATCATCTGTTACGAAAATCACATTAACTTTATTCGTCTTAGCATATCGTAAGATTTCTTTCCACAAAATAAGGTCACTATATTTTCTTATACCATCTTTGTTTTTTGAGTCTTTAAAACCTGGTGGAATTTGTTTTTTATATCGTGATTCCCCTTCAGCACACCAATTATATAAATCCTGTTGAGAGGGCGAATCCATTACGTGATTTAAAGTTTCCAATTCCTTTACAAAATTTAATAATTCATCTTGTCCTTCCCATGGATCGGAAATAAAATTCAGAATATTACGATCTTCAAAAAAATCGTCAAAAGATTTTTCTAAATCATCAATCTTTTCAGTAAGTACAGATTTTAACTCATCAATATCAGGGAATTTTAATCTGTCAAAATTCATACAAGAAGTAAGAATTTTTTGCTTAGCCTGTTGAATTTGAGTTTTTGTTGCACTTCCTGCAGAAGCAACACGATTTTTCATTTTAGCAAACTCAGTATTATTATGTTTATAAAATTCTAACTGAACAGTCGCTGGTAGAAATATTTTTTTCTTAACAGTTTTGAGACATTCTAAAGCAAAAACAGAAAACTCAGGTGAAAATCTGTAAATATTCAAAAAAACATTAGTATCCAATACAATTATGTAATTTTTATTTTTGAGTAAATCAATAATAGCCATTAAACCCCACATTTCATAAATATATTTTATAATAAAATAAAACAGAGTAGCAAAAAACTACTCTGTTGTGGCTCCCCCAACTGGGCTCGAACCAGT
>JAXJUM010000014.1:0-119007 GCA_036309045.1 Acutalibacteraceae bacterium | reverse complement strand
TCTAGGGGCTGTTTGAAAAATCAAAAGCACTGTCGATTTTGCCCCAAAAGCGGTGTTTTCTGCGTTAAAAATCCTCGAAATACGTAAGTATTTCTGCGGTTTTTGCCTTGAAATCACTCATTTTGAAGCAAAAATCCAACACTTTTTCTATTTTCAAACAAGCCCTAATTTAAGCTATCAATATCGAGCGAATTTCGTAACCATATTGTAGATTCATTTCTTAGCTTTTCAAGTTTTATACGAACAGAACTATAATCAATGATATCATCAAATTTTGCATCTACAATACAACGATTTTGTGTACCAGTAATTCTAACAATGTTATCAATTCTGCCTTCTACACCATTTTGACTTAAAGGTTCATAGAAAAATTGTTTTTCAAAATTAATGGAAAAAGCTGTACCATGGAAAGAACCTGTTACAACATAATCTGCATTTTTTATCCAGCCTAAAAATTCATCCGGCGATGTATCATATATCGTTTGTGTTCCTTTTTGTTTTCGTGGGGATATACTGAGATATACTACTGGTAAGCCTGTCTTTAATTTTAGCTTTTCAACAAAATCAAATACTAACTGTTTATTATGAGGAAAATATACTAAAATATAGTGTTTTAGCTTTGGAGTAAATTTAATTTTACTTTCCCATTCTTGTTTTGTAAGAAGTAGAGTAGGATCTACAACAATGGTAGCTTCCCTGCCGGTTAATTCCTTTATAAGTTTTTGGCCCGAAGCTTCACGCACAGATAATTTTGAAAAATCATTCAGTAAAATTCCTGCTTTTTCCTTACACTCCACAGGAAACTCTACATTGCCAAAACTAGGAGCATATGATATTTTTTTATCAGAACTATCTACAAAGTCTAAGTAAAAATGCCAATCGTTTTCAGTAATATACATATTCCATACTTGGTCACTACCAGTTATGAATTTATCATAATTTTTATTTATTTCAATAATATTATTTCCATCAAAATTATCTCCTGAAATAATATATTCTTTTTCATATTGATTAAAGGCTTTCTCTTTTCTTTTCATACCTGAACCCATTATTAACTTTCTAAAAAGTTTTTTAGGATTAATCATAGACTTTAGCGAGTTTCCTTTTTCTTTATTTAATATAGCCTCATTAGTATATTGTATAATTTCAGCTTCACAACCAAAATCTTTAATTTTTTCTTGTAAAGCATATGCCTGTAAAACAGCACCATAATTAAGTGTATTAACAAAAGTTAAAATACCGATTTTCATAAAGCACCTCAATTTTTTCTTAAACCACCATAAAAATATTTTTTATTCATCACTCGTGAAACAGTACAAGATAACATATATGAAATTAAAATACTATAATACATAAGCGATGTAGCTGTAAAACTATAAATTATTACAAATATTTGAATTCCTAATGATATTGATAAAGCAACAATATCTTCCTCAGAAATATTGAATTTATTAGCTTTTACAATCAACTTTGCAGTAAAAACCACAGATGATATAAATGCAATAAGATACAATAGCAATCCAATAATACCTAATTCCGCCAATATTTGTAAATAATAATTATGTGCAGAAGTGGTAAATGCATCTATACTTTCAGCATAAGCAGCATAACCGCCATAACCACTACCTATCAAAGGAGATTCTTTAAACAAATCAATAGCCATTTCCCACAAATAATCTCTGCCATTTAAAACACCTGCATCAGATGACTCTAATGATGTAAATTTATTTGCAATAGTGTCAAATCCCGGAATATATTCAACAGCAATAAAATAAAGTGCAGCTAATGCTCCAAAAGATGCAACAAGAGTAATTAATTTTTTTAAAATATTTTTTCCTGATGCAATTAATAACGTTACAACTATGGCTATTATAGCCGCTATCAAAGGTGAACGTTTTGAAGAAAGAAATAATCCATATATCACTAATAAAAGTGCAATGGTGTAAACTACCTTTGTTCTCTTAATTTTTTTGTTTTTATCTTTTTTTAGAAACAATCCTTTTAGTTTTTGAAATACAACAATGGTTCCAATACCGAGAATCATTCCGTTACTACTAAAATGCGTACACAAACCACACATATAACCTTTATTATAATAAGTCAACAAAGATGTGACAGTTTCACCACTGAAAAAGATATTGATAAACTGCTTATATAATGAAATATTGAAATAGAAAACTATGGTAGCTAAAGCATTTATAACTACAAAAAACACTGTAAGCGATAACCACTGTTCAATCCATTTGTCGTCATTATTCATAAACAACAAAAAACAAATCATAACATATAACTGAATCATACCACCAGACATAAAAGATGTACTTAGAGAATGATTATCAATTAAAATCAAAGCTGCTATTAAAAACCAAGAACCACACAGCACTTTATCTAATGTACCATATAATTTAATTTTCCCGTTATTGGTAATCAAAGTAGTCACTGCTATAAATGCAAGTATTAAAGGAACTGTAACTGCACTAGCGGGTATAAAGTAACGTCGAAGACTGTTCATATAACAATAATAAATCAGTAAAAAAATTGCACAGGAACTCATTATTGAATAAAGAACTGATTTTTTTATTTTCATTCAGCAAACTTCTCCCCTTTAAAAACACTTCGCTTACATTGTATTTCTATAATCTAAAAAATATATTCACAGAATGTATTATAATACTTTTCTTCATTTACAATTTCAGCAATATATTTGCTTGACTTCTTTCCTCGCAATTTCCACTCAGGAAGATCGTCAAGTATCTTATTTATGGATAGCTTTATATTTTCTACCAGTCTATCGTCACGTTCAAGAATAATTCCAAATCTACTATCAATAAATTCAGGAATACCTCCGGAATTAGTTGTAATTACAGGTAAAGCAGCAGACATAGACTCAACAATAGTAAGACCGGCAGGCTCTTCCCAAATAGAAGGCAAAACAGCTAAATCGGCAATACTATAATATTTCCACATATTTTCATATGGAATATACCCAGTAAAACGTACTTTTTCTTCCATATTTTCAAAAATTTGTTTCATTTTGTTTTCAAACTCCGATACTCTTTTATCAGCAAAAAATCGGGAACCAATTACCAATAAAACAACATCATCTCGTTGAAGCATATTAAAAGCGGTTGTCAATTCTTCTATTCCTTTATCACGATTAATTCTTCCTGCAAAAACGACAATCTTTTTTGTTTCAGGAATTTCAAGACTTTGCTTTAAAGAACGCTTCTCTTCTAAATCTAACCCTTGTGCAAACGTCTTATAATCAAAACCATTATGAAGGATTCTTATATTTTTATCTATTTCTTGCCCACATAAATTGATAACTTTTTTTCTTAGATAGTTACTTATCATTAACAGTGTACATTCTTTTAATCCATTAATAAAAATATTATTTGGTACATCATTATGTAAATGATAATATAATTTCCCTCTATATTTTTCTAATATTTTTTTATTTTTCAGTACATTAAGCAAATAACCTGAATTCTCAAAAACAACTGCATCAAAGTCTTCATCCAATAAAAGTTTTTTCAATTTACTTATAACATAACATTTCCATGTATATCTATGTGGATTTTCAGCTTTACTTAAAGAAGAATCATAGAAATTGTCAATAGTACTACAAATTCGGGGTGTCTTCAAAAAAACAAATTTGCTGTTTACATATTTTTTAGCTTTATTCTCTGCTTCAGGTGTATAAGAACTAACAATTGTAAAATCTGCTTTTTTGTGAATATCATTTTGAATAATAAGACTTTCTACCAAAGTAGCAACGGCACCACCTTTTACAGCAGGAACAGGTAATCCGCAAGGAGTAATAATAAGAACTTTTTGTTTTTTATTCATCAAAAAACACCTCAATCATTGCTATGTAAAGAATACTATATTTTACCTATTTATTATATTAGTTATATTGTCATATAAATAGTGTTGGGATACTTTTCTTTTTTCATTTATAATTTTATCAACCTTTTCCCAATCTATTTTATTAACACTATTTATTTCTTTAAATGTACTATTATCATTAATCATTCTATTAGGTATGCCAAATAATTTTTGCAAATCAGTAATACGATTTAATTGTGCTTTTCCTATTTTAGGAAAAGTAAAAAATTCACGATGATAAAGACAAGAAAATATCATACAATGAAACGAGTCTGTAAAAACATAATCAGCATATCTTATAACACTTATAAATTCATCAGGAGAAGCATCCCAAAATTTTATATCTCCAAATTTAAAATCATATTTTTCAATTTTTTCTGTATCTAAGAATGGCATTGTAACAATTTTTAGATTTTTCTCTTTAGCAAAAGCCTCAATTACCTTACGTTGTTTTTTATTTCCTCTAAGCATATATGAAAAAATATAAGGTTCTTGATATTTTCTAGGAGGACATAAATTATCCCAAATACTTTTTTCAACCATTAAGGTAGGATCTAAAACTGTAACACATCTATTTTCACCTAAAATTTTATTAATTAAAACAGAGCCACTTTCTTCACGACAAGAAATTGCATTAAAAGTTGCTAAATTTTCTTTTATAGATTTAGCTTGATCTTCAGTTACATTATCAACACCTACGCTTGGAGCATAAGCTATTTTATACTTATTTTTATCTGCAAAAGATAACCAATAAATACTATCTACTGGAAAAAGAGCTGGATTCCATACCTGATCACTGCCACAAACAAAACCATCATATACTTCATTAGCTTCAATAATATGTTCGTTATCATATTGTCTTTCAGAAACAATTAATTTATCATTAACAAACTTCTGAACTTTTCTATTTCGCTCTCGTAATTTTTTTAATCCAAATTTCCACACTATTCTATTTAAAGTTTCAAGAATACCGTGACGTTTTATTTTATCCTTTAGATTATCTAAGGATGTAATTTGTTTTCCATACTGACATATAATCTCATAATCAACGTTTTCAAAATCATTTAAGGATTTTTGTAACGCATAAGCCTGTAAAATAGAACCATAGTTATTTCTCCACAAGGTTAATCCAGCCAGTTTCATTTTATTCACTCCATATCAATATGCGATTATTATAATTTTATTTCAAAGTATTATAATAAAATTTAACAAGATTTTCAGCATTATTCTTAATATCATATCCATTTTCAGTAAGCTCTTTTATTGCTGTTTCTGAATTATTTTTTCTATTTGAAATGATATTTGTTGTTGCCATTTTATTTCCCCATAATTTTGTATCATCAATAGCTAAAAACTCCGTACTTGATAGCATTTTAGCATCAACAGGAACCGCTGTTGATGCTAAACAAGGCAAACCAGATGCCTGTGCTTCAAGCATAACAATCCCTAGTCCTTCAAATAGTGATGGGAAAACAAACAAATCCATAGCCTGCATATAATTATTTACATCAAAAGTTACTCCTTGAAATATAACACTATCCTGAATTCCAAGTTCTTTTGCCTTTTGCTTCATTTCATCAAAAAGCAAACCTGTTCCTAACAACAAAAGTAAGCAATTATTATCTTTTTTTAAAGTTTCTACAAAACTTTCTAATAAAAAAGTATGGTTTTTTTGTGGTAAAAAGTTTCCTACATGACCAATAACTTTTTTATCTTCTGCATTTATTTTTTTTCTATATTCATTTCGTATAGTTTCATTATAACTAAAACTAAGTGAATCAATACTATTTTTTAAAACAGTAAAAGGTTTATCAGTAAATAACCACTTTCCTGCCTCATCACTACAAGCAAGTGCGTGAGTATATGATTTTTGAAAAAATGGATTTAGTAATTTATGTGCAATTAAATGATCGCAAGTGGTGTTATGCGAATGAGCTATTCTTACTTTTGTACCACTAATTATTGAAGGAAGCATATCCAATAACATCATTGCACTATTTCCGTGAATATGAACAATATCATAATTACCATCTTTAATTACTTTTTTTAGTTTTATCATATAAGAGATAGGATTTCGATTTCTTGATATATGGAAAATTTTTGAACCATTATGTTCTATTTCATTACGAAATTTTTGAGCAATATCATTAATAACAACAAAATCAATTTGAATATTACTCTTATCCATATTTTTATAATAATTCATTATTACAGCCGTGACTCCATTTTCTCTAAATTTGACTGTATTTACAATAAGTACCTTCATTATAGTATTTTTTATCTCCTATTTATTATTTCTTGTTATCTATTTCATAAATAACTTTTTTTAGATAACTAATTGCACGCTCCCTCTCAACATCCAGAATATTATCTACATTACTAAAATCTATATCATTCATAACTTGCTGTACATCAGGCATATCATCACAGCCTCTGTTTTGCAAATTCAATAACTCAAGAATACTTCTAATTCTGCTACTTGCTTGTTCAGGATATATAACCATAAATTTTTTATTAAATAAAATTGAAAAAACTGTTGCATGAAAAGAATCAGTAATTACATATTGAGCATCTTTAATCAAACCTAAATATTCTTCAATTTTTGGACACCACTTTATTGTACCTTTTCTTATAATATCGTGTATGTTATATGTAATGTTATAAACCTTTAAACCGTTTGTTTCAGCAACCTTCATTGCATAATTATCAATTCTTTTATCGTGGTGTAGATTATAAGTAACAACATATTTTTGATTCTTAAATCTATCAGATGTATATTTTCGCCATTGTTCGCCTTTAAAAAGAAGTGTGGGATCAATCATCTGTTGAACATCTTCAAAACCTACACTACGCATAATATCAATACCAGTATTTTCACGAACTGTAATATGTTTATATAATGCCAACATCGGCTTAATCTCTTCTATTTCCTTCTGGGATAATTCGGCATTACCTATACTTGAAGCATAAGAAAATCTAAATTTATTTTCAGGCACAAAACTTAAATAAAGAGGTCGATCTACCCCTTCGTTCCAATAACTGTTCCATACTTGGTCACTACCAGTACAATAGGCATCAGCAAAAGGAATATCTTCTAAAAGCTCTTTTTCAGTTCTATAAGTTTTAGGAGTTATTTTTATATATTTTTTCAAAAAAGAATCAAAAACAATTTTTTTCTTTATATATGAAAAAGATATTATCACTCTTGCTCCAAACAATAATATAGGATTTTTTGCCAGTTTATCACTTTTATATTTTAGTCTTTTTAATAATCCAAAACTTGTATAACGCTCAGGATAGTAATCAATTATTTCAGTATTACATCCAAGTTCTTCAAGAATTTGTTGTGTTGCTAAAGTTTGTAAAGATGAACCATAATTTCTTACACGGTGAAGGGTAATAATATCTATTTTCAAAGCAATCTCTACCTTTCTATTTTTTAATCCTATAAATTTTTAAAAGCTATCCAAAAACTTGTTGATAGCTTTTATTGTATCAACTCTTCTAGAAGAATATTTTTCAAACTTATGTTTCGAAGCCTCTTTTAATAGATTTGATAAATCATCATCTTCGTTACATAATAACACATAGTTCATCTCTGAAAAAGATTTTGCAATCTCAGTTTGATGATCGTCTACATGCTCATTATATTTCTTTAATCTAGGATAAACAATCACAGGCTTATTGTGATTAAGTCCTGAAATTATAGTTCCAACTCCACTATGGGTAATCAATATAGTACATTCTTCCATTATTTTTTCAAATTCATCTTTATCAATAAACTTCTTAAATTTATAATACTTTGGCTTATAATCTGAATTACCTATCTGAGCAAAAACCTCTTCTTTTATAATTCCTTTTTCTATTTGAGAATCAATTTCTTTAAGAAGTCTGTTTAATTGAAATTTTTGTGTTCCAACAACAACAAATATCATTTAATATCTTTCCTTTCAAAAAATTCCACCTGTATATTTTGCCTTTGGATAACATTTCAGCATAGTTTCCCATTGAACAATAAACAAGTCAGCGAAAGGATAAACCAACTTGCCAGTCAATGATTTTTCATAAACACGAGCAAAAGATTCTATATAAACAACTTTTTTTCTGAAAATTTTTGCTACAACACAAAAAGGAAAAGAAACAAGTGCACCTGTGGTTATTAAAACATCTGGTTTTTCTTTTTTTATTATTTTAAATGATTTTACAAATAAACTTAAAAAATGTACTAAAAAGGATTTTTCATGTCTGTTGATTTGAGGCATTAAATATAAATTTTCAACAGAATTTTCTTCAATCTGTCCACCTTGCTCAGTAACAAAAAAAGATTGATTATTTTCAGCAATTTCTTTCAAACACATTAATTCAGCCCAATGACCACCAGATGATGAAACGAAACAAATTTTCTTCTTTTTCTTCACTATAAAATCTCCGTTAACTTAAATTTCTAATTAAAAAATATAAGAGAGTAGCTGTTTGAAACAATTACTCTCTTATTTTAATCAACATCCTTCACGTCTAAATACAGCTACAAAAGTTTTTAAAATGATTTTAATATCGAGCAACATACCTCTATCAGAAATATATTTTCTATCTAGTGCCATCCATTCTTCAAATGTAATCGAATTTCTATCAGGCTCTATTTGCCAATAGCACGTAAGTCCAGGCATAACCATTAATCTCACTTTATGTAATGCATTATATTGCTCTACTTCTTTTGGTAAAGCAGGACGCGGTCCAACAAAAGACATATCCCCTTTAAGAATATTAATTAATTGTGGGAATTCATCAATACTTGTAGCTCTTAAAAATTTCCCCAAACGGGTAATTCTAGGATCATTTTTTATTTTAAACACGGGCCCGTCCATCTCATTTTGTCCCTGTAATTTATCTAGTTTTTTCTCTGCATCAGGACACATTGTTCTGAATTTATACAAATTGAATAATGTGCCATTCTTTCCGCATCTTTTTTGAACAAAAATAGGGCTTCCTGTATGATCATCTATTACAATAAGTAATGCTATAATCAGAAAAATAGGACTAAGACAAATCAATAATGTCAAAGAACAAACAATATCAAATACTCTTTTAAAAAAATTATAAAGGGGCTTATCTTCAAAAATAAAATTTTCGATATTATCACTTGCTATAAATTCTGCATTAGCGTTACTTTTAACAGAAGTTTCATCAATAACAGCATACTCCATCCCCAAATTTTCCCCCCTTCATTTAATTTTTATATCCACATTCCAAGAAAGTTCTTGGGCTTTTTTACAACTGATAAATCAACATCATTACCATAAAAAACATTCTCACTGTTTTTTATGAGCCAATCAGTATACTGTTTTCCAACAGAATTTTGCAATATTTGATAAGCTTCCTTCAAATTTGGAGGTCTTCGATTTATAGAATGACAATCACTACAAACAAAATGTACTAACTGCCATTTAAAATACTTCATAACTATTTTATGTAAATTATTTTTTTGGATTACAGTTTCAGCATTTATATGTGTTAGACAGCCCATCATAACCAATTCATATAATAATATAGGATCTTCCGCAAAATAAGGATATCTTTCAATATGTGCAATTATTGGTATATAACCATCATTGATAATTGCATTAAACACTTCAAATAAACCATATGGCTTTGTCTTTACAGGCAACTCCACCAAAATATAATCTGTATCCTGATAACAAAAAGGTTTTAAATCAATATTTAAAAGCGAAACTGAAAATAACACCTCTGCGCCTAACTTAATATTAAGTTGGAATCTATTATAATCAATTACACTTTTTAGTTCATCAAAACTTTTATTTCGTGCTTGTAAAAAATCTTCCGGTGATATTTTATCAATCTTAAAATGCGGAGTAAAAACCAACGAATCTACACCTTGATTTTTCTCTAAATCAAGCAAAGTTATAGAAACATCTTTTGTTTTTGCCCCATCATCAATACCTGGCAGTATATGACAATGTAGATCAACCATTCTCTATTTCCTCATCGCTATAATAATAGTCATATGAGTAATAGTTCTTATAAGAACTATTAGACTTATCTTTATAAGCAGTCAAAATAGCACCAAAAATTTTAACACCTGCATTTTCAAGGTTTTTCTTAGCTTTAACTGTATATTTCTTTTCTGTGGAATTATGTTTAATAACCAAAAAAGTTGCATCCATATATCTGCCTAAAACAGCAGCATCACTGATAATAAAAGCTGGAGGTGTATCATATATTACATAATCAAATTCTTTTTCCAATTCTTTTATTACAAATTGCATCCTTTCACTTGCCAATAATTCGGTAGAGTTTGGAGGCGACATACCTGCAAGTAAGATACTCATATTAGTACTACTTACCTTACGAATAGCTTTTGAAAGCTCCACTTCACCTTTTAAAACATGAGTAAGTCCCGCAGTGTTTCTTTTTGAAGCTATAAACCTATGTACACTTGGACGTCTTAGATCACATTCAACTAAACACACTTTTTTTCCAAGCTGTGCTAAAGAAAGTGACAAATTAACTGAACAATTTGTTTTTCCTTCGTTAGCAAGTGTTGAAGTAATCATAATATTTTTACACTTTTGAGCAACAGTAATAAACTCAATATTTGTACAAAGCATTTTGTATGCACCAACGTAATCTTGCGGAGCATTTTTATCCAAAACACTAAACAATTCTTTAACTACTGGTTTATCGTTACGATTATTTAAGTTCATTTTCCAAACTCCTTTCCGTCAACCTGTGGAATTATTCCAATCAACGGAAGATTCAAAGTGTTAGTAACATCTGTCTCTGACTTAAATCTCTTATTGAAAAATTCCTTAACAAAAATAATCAAGAGTGTTATAGCAAATCCAATACTTGCACCTATCAAAGCATTTTTGCTGGCATTTGGTCCAACAGGATTTCCATTATTTGATATTTTTGCTTCATCTATAACCTTAACTGAGCCAGCTTCTACCTTATCTGTAATTATAGGTTGAGCAACTTTTACAACATTTGCAACTATTTTTTTTGCAAATTCAGGTTCAGTACTCAATACCGACACCTCAATAATTTGGGTTGAATTAACTGTGGATACTGTAATTGCACTTTTAAGTTGTTCATATGTCATATTCATTTCCATTTTATCAATTACAGGTTGTAAAACAGATTCAGATTTTATAATAATAGAATAAACATCTGCCAAATTCTGTGCAGCTACAATTTCATTAGAATTATAACCACTGTTAGAATTATTGGCTTTATTATTTACAATAAGAGTTGCACTTGCTCTGTACTGCTTTGCAATAAAAAAGTTTGTACCCAAAAAAGTACCAATTCCAAATAGGACTGTAACTAAAATCAAGGGCAGAACATTTTTCTTAAGTACCCCAAAAATAACAGATAAATCAATTTCTGTTTCCTTGATCTCTTCTTTTTTCTCCATATACATTTTTCCCCTTAAATTTAATATAGGACTATATACAAATAAAACTGCACAGAGCCCAATCCTCTAAAAAATTATACAAGATAAATACACGACCGTCAAGCAAATATACATTTATCGTTGTTTTTTCTACAAACTCAATCAAAATCTATATTTTTTTCATTAAAATTATTGTAACGAAAAATAAATTCATAAACTCATTATTATAATAAAAATCACTTTACTGTAAACTTTAAATTATGTTGTGAAAATTATGTTCCCCAGAAATCTCTTTTGGAATTTGTACAGAAAGTCTTATTGGAATTTCCTCTTGAGAATTTATTAAATTATCTTTTTTATTCACTGTAAACAAGTCACGATAATAATCAAGAGTATCCAAGTTTTCATCTTCACTCCAATGAGTTACAGTATAGTAACAATAATATAACATCCTATCATTATCTACATCGTTATACACAAAGCTATCTATAACACGCACTGCCCCTACATTAGCAAATTTTGAATATTCGTATATATCGAAATATTTTCTTATAGTTTCGTTATCTATATCATAGTTATATTTCTCAAGATTAACATCAAAATCACTTTTCTCGTGAAAAAAGCCATCATAAAAAATTGGAGTGGGTTCTGACGAACAAAGATAATACAATGAATTGTCATCTATGTACTGAAGTTCATCAATACGATTAATAGCAAAATTATCAGTATATGGTTTATATTTATATGCATCTGTTACATCAAAAATAGTACTTATAGTAGATTCTGTGGCAATAGGTTGGGTTGCCACAGTTTCCTGCTCTATATCTACAATAGTTGCTGTTGTATCTTCAGAAGATAATTTTTCACTTTGCTTTGATTCTATATTACTACAACCAACCGTAACACTACAAGTTAATATTGTAATAAATATTGATAGCAAACATTTTTTTACATTCATAAAAACCATCCTCTACGATTTATTAACATTAATTATTTGTCATTTTCAGTAATTCTTCCTCAGAAATTATGGTAATTCCCAAAGATTGAGCTTTAGTCAATTTACTTCCAGCTTCCTCTCCTGCAACAACAAAATCTGTCCTTTTAGAAACAGATGATGAAGTTTTTCCACCAAGGTCTTCAATTATTTGGGTAGCTTCACTACGTTTAAGTGTTGGTAAAGTTCCTGTTAATACAAAGATTTTTCCAGTAAATGTACTATCTTTAGTTTTAGCTTGAAGTGGTTCCATTTTAACCCCGAGCTCTCTAAGTTTTTCAATTAACACACGACTTTTTTTCTGAGAAAAATATTCAACCACACTCTCTGCCATAATTTTTCCGAAACCTTCAATAGCTAATATTTCTTCAACATTTGCATTCATTATTTTCTCAATAGATAACAGAGCTTCACACAATAGTTTAGCATTTTTCTGTCCGATATGGCGAATACCAAGTGCATATATAACACGATACAAAGAATTTTCTTTTGATTTTTCAATAGCATTAATTAGATTATCAGCAGATTTCTCACGTTTTTTATCTAATGTCATAATCTGCTCTTTTGTAAGTTTATAAATATCAATAGGTGAATTTACAAGATTGCAATCAACCAACTGACTTAATACAGCTTCTCCCAAACCTTCAATATCCATTGCCTCTCTCGATACAAAATGTATTAGATTACGCAGTAACTGTGCAGGACATTCAGGGTTAGTACAACGTAAAACCGACTCTCCTGATTCTCTATGAACTTTACTACCACAAGAAGGACATTTTGTTGGCAATAAATAGGAACTTGAATTATCACAATGTTTTACAATAGATACAACCTCAGGAATAATTTCTCCAGCTTTTCTTATTATAACCGTATCACCCAAACACAATCCCAATTCATCAATAAAATCCTGATTATGCAATGTCGCTCTGCTTACGGTAGTTCCAGCAAGCAAAATAGGTTCAAATATTCCTATTGGTGTTAAAGCACCTGTTCTGCCAACATTAACTTCAATATCTAAAAGTCTTGTTTCTTTTTCTTCTGGTGGATACTTATATGCCTCTGCCCATTTGGGAAATTTTGCAGTACTGCCAAGCAATTCGCGTTGTGTAAAGCTATTCACTTTAACAACAGCACCATCTATTTGATATTCAAGAATACCTCTTGTTTCACCTATATGTTGTATATTCTTAATTACCTCTTCTATATTATCAAATAACTTATATGAAGTTGGCACTGTAAAACCTAATTCTGTCAGTAATTTAAGTGCCTCTTTATGATTGTTAATTTTTACACCTTTTATTTGCTGTATATTAAATGTAAATATATCAAGATTACGTTTTGCAGTAATTTTTGCATCTTTTTGACGCAGAGAACCGGCAGCAGCGTTACGAGGATTTTTTGATATTTTTTCTTCATTTAGTTCTTGTTCTTCGATGAGTTTTAAAAAATTTGCATTACTCATATAAACCTCACCACGAACCTCAAGATATGGAATTGTCTGTTTCAATTTTTTAGGTAAGGATTTAATAGTCATCAAATTTTCTGTAATATCTTCACCTGTTGTTCCATCACCACGAGTTGAACCACGAACAAAAATACCATTTTCATATTCGCAAGATACCGACAAACCATCAATTTTAGGTTCAACAACATATTCTACATTACCTACAACTTGTCTTACACGCCTATCAAAATCACGTAATTCCTCATTTGAAAAAGAGTCGTGCAAACTCTCCATAGGAACAATATGGATTACTTCCGAAAATTTATCAGATGCTTTTCCTCCTACACGATTAGTGGGAGAATCAAATTTTTTAAACTGAGGAAATGTATTTTCCAAACTTTCAAGTTCATTAAGCATCATATCATATTCATAATCAGATATTAATGGATTGTCCTGATTATAATATCTGTCATTATGAAAATTAATTTGTTCAGTAAGATATTTGATACGATTTTCAGCTTCTTTAATTGTCATAAAATCACCCATTATAAATTCTTATAATATTTTACCCTGTTTTTTATTTAAAATCAAGAGAAATAATCGAAAGAAAACGCTATAAAACAACAGCTATAAACATAATTGTGATAGCTGTTGTTTTAATTAAAATTATTTTTATCCTTTGTCAAATCGTCTTCGTAATTTTGTAAGAGCTTTTGTTTCTATTCTTGATACATATGAGCGTGATATGTTTAGCATATCTGCAATTTCTCTTTGAGTTTTCTCCTCAATACCATTTAATCCATACCTAAGAGCAATTACTGTTTTCTCTCTATTATCAAGAACTTCATTTATATATTTACCTAATCTTTCACTCTTAAATTTAATGTCTAATCGATCTACAATATCATCATTTACTGAAATAACATCCATCAAAACAAGATTGTTTCCATCTTTATCGGTGTCTACCGCTTCGCTAAGAGAAATTTCCTGTTGATTTTTTCTTGAGTTCCTGAACAACATTAAAATTTCGTTTTGTATACAAGTAGAGGCATAGGAACTAAGTCGTTTCGCCTTTGAAAAATCAAAAGTATTAATAGCTTTAATAAGCCCTACAATACCTACGGAAATAAGATCATCGTAATCATTTGCACTGGAATAATATTTTTTCACAATATGTGCCACCAATCTTAAATTATGTTCAACAAGTGTATTTCTTGCCTCCATATCTCCTTTTGCTACACGCTCCAGATACATTTTTTCATCTTTTGCTGATAAAGGTTTTGGATAAGCATTGCCAGAAGTCAGATGTAAAATAAACAACATATATACACCATTTATAATATCTAATAACACAACTTTTCCTCCCTTATTTATACTAAAAATTTATCAGTGATTTACTGCTTTCAAACAGTATTACAATAGATTTTATGATTTTATTTTACAAATTTTGCACGTCCATTAATTAAAACTTATTGTGTTATTTTTTATCTTCCAACATTTGCAAAACATAAATCCCATCTTAATTTTATAGAACATAGATTAAATGTTCATAAAAATAAGATGGGATTTTATTATAAATTATTAGATGGATTAATAAACCACTATTATGCTGTTTCTAAAACTAATTCTTTGTCCTTTACTGTTAATGCAACTGCTGACAGCACACCTTCACCGTGGCTAATAATTTCTGAAGCAATTTTATCCTCAACATTATGTCGTATATAGTTGCGTATATCTCTTGCTCCACTTCTGCCACCTGTTGATTTTTCTGCAATAAAGTTTGTTGATACTTCATCAAATGTGAATTTTATACCCTTTTCATTAAGCGATTCAACATATTCATTAAGTACAAGCTCAGCAATACCTTTAAATGCTTCCTTATCAAGACTTTTAAACACAATAACATCATCAACTCTAGCAAGAAATTCAGGACGCAAAAACTCTCTTAAAGCTTTAATTACACGTTCTTTATTTACTTCTTCCTGTGTTTTTCCAAAACCAAGTGCAGACTCAGTTTTAGAACTGCCAGCATTAGAAGTCATAATAATAACAGTATTCTCAAAATTAACTACTCTACCGTGGGCATCTGTAACTTTACCTTCATCAAGAATCTGCAAAAGTATATTCAAAACATCTGGGTGAGCTTTTTCAATTTCATCAAATAATAATACAGAATATGGTTTTCTTCTTACTTTTTCAGTAATCTGTCCTGCTTCATCATATCCTACATATCCTGGAGGAGAACCTATAATTTTAGACACAGCGTGTTTCTCCATATATTCAGACATATCAAGTCTTATCAAAGTTTCAGGAGTATCAAAAAGCTCTTCAGCAAGCACTTTAACAATTTCTGTCTTACCAACACCTGTTGGACCTACAAAAATAAACGATGCCGGACGACGTCTTGGACTAATCTGTACTCTGCTACGTCTTACTGCTTTTGCTATTGCAGATACTGCTTCATCCTGTCCAATAATATGTTTTTTCATTGCTACTTCAAGATCTGCCAGTTTGTTAAGTTCATTTTCCTCAACTCTCTGTGCAGGAATACCTGTCCAAAGTTCTATAACGTGTGCTAAATCTACATCTGTGACAGTAGCACCTAATGCTTCAGGTTCAACCAGTTTAATTTTAGCTTCCAGTTGTGCCATCTCAGCTTTCAACTTTGCAACTGATTCATAATCTATTGTTTCCTGATTTTCTGTAAGTTCTTCTTCTCTTATGTGTAAATATCTGAGATTATCATTAAGTTTATCATATTCTTCCATAGCTTTACAGCTTAAAGCTGCACAAGCACAAGCCTCATCAAGTAAATCAATAGCTTTGTCAGGCAAAAATCTATCTGTAATATATCTTTCTGACAGTACAACTGCTCTGCGTATAATCTGCTCCGGAACGGCTACACGATGATGTTTTTCGTAATAATCTTTAACACCACTTAGAACTTCAATAGTATCTTTTATAGATGGTTCGTTTACAGTAACAGGCTGAAAACGTCTTTCAAGTGCAGCATCTTTTTCAATATATTTTCTGTATTCATTAAAGGTTGTTGCACCAATTACCTGTATTTCACCTCTGGAAAGTGCAGGCTTAAGTATGTTAGCAGCATTCATTGTTCCTTCAGAGTCACCTGTACCAACAAGATTGTGAACTTCATCAATAAATAAAATAATGTTACCTGCTGCTTTAACCTCAGCTGTAAGCCCCTTAATTCTGCTTTCAAACTGACCTCGGAATTGCGTACCAGCTATCAACGCTGTAAGATCCAAAAGTTGAATTTCTTTATCCTTTAATCTTTGAGGAACATCACCTTTTGCAATTCTTAATGCTAATCCTTCAGCAATAGCTGTTTTACCTACACCCGGTTCACCTATTAGACAAGGATTGTTTTTGCTTCTACGGGACAAAATTTGTACCACTCTGGCAATTTCTTTATCTCTTCCAATTACTCTATCTAATTTACCTGCTCTGGCTCTTTCTGTAAGATTAGTACAGTATGCATCAATATGTTTATGTTTTGATTCTTTATCTTTCTTATTTTTTCTCTTTGACTGATTATTCTTATCATTGCTTTGATTTGAATTTCCACCAAAAATATTAAAAGGAAATGTAGGTGCACCACCATGAGAAAATTTATCAGGATCGTCATCATCAGAAGATGATATAGAATCCTCTGATCCCATCAATTCACTTAAATCACCATTTCCCAACAAACTCTGTAAATCAGGCATTTCTCCATTATTACTCATTTCCATAAGGCTATCCATAGACTCTTGCATACTTTCAAGCTGGTCTTCAGTGATTCCCATATTCTGCATCAAGTCTTTAACAGGCTTTATACCAAGTTCGTTCGCACAGCTAAGACAATAGCCTTTTGGTTGACTACCTGAAGTATCCGAAACAAATACCACAGCAGGTCTTTTATTGCATTTACTACAAAGCATATAATTTACTCCTCATTATTATTCTCTATATTATATATTAAAATAATTTATACATTTAATTTTAATATAAATCAATATTTTAATTAATTACTATTTTTTTGTTTTTTTAACAAATTAAAAAATATTCTTGCATACATTACAAGTGAAAACATCATAGATACAGCCGTAAGAATCAACAATATAGCTGTTAATATTGGTAAATTTCTTGTCAGAAAAGCTTTACAAAAAACTATGGTTACCACTGCTATATAAAATATTATGGTAGAAACTTTACCATACCATTTTGCTGGAGGTGGTGTAATTCTTTTGCGTAAAAGATAATATCCTCCTGCAAGCATAAGCACATCTTTCGTAACCAATGTTACTACCAATGGAAAAATAGTTGGAACTAATATTCCAAGACATATTATCACTGCTACCAATGTAAGTTTATCAGCAATCGGATCTAATATTTTACCCAAGTCTGTCACCTGATTAAGTTTTCTTGCAAGAAATCCATCAAGACAATCACTTATTCCTGAAAAGAAAACACACGCAAAAGCATGAATATATTCCTCTGCCAGAAAAAAAAGCACAAATGGTATTATAAGAATTATTCTTATAAAAGAAATAATATTAGGCACTGTAAATATCATATTCAAGCTATCAATTTTATTGCTACGCTTTAAAATGTTGCTTTCATCTTCTGTATTGGACATTATAAAAACTCTCCCTCTCAAGTACACTTTCGTCTTAAATATCAGATGCAATTCATTCCACAATTTCTGACGTTTCTTCAGTACTCTCGGTTATATTAAACAGTTCTTGATATTTTGTAGTACTACTATCTTCTACTATACCAAAAAACATCGAGTTATCTTGTATATTTTCTTTAAAACTATTGTCCTGGTCAAAACAAGGAATTATCAAAGACATTGCAAAAACTGCAACAACAACTAAAATTCCACCATATACCAAGCCAATTATACCACCAACTATTTTATTAGCACTACCTACTATGGGAATTTTATTAACTACACCTGACAAATGACAAAGTATGCTTACTATAACATTTAACACAAAAAATAAAATTATCGTAGCACAAATACTGATAATTTTAATGTAAATAGGTTCAACAGCTTGCAATACAATATCACAAGCTGTACCAGATAATTCACTTGCAGTACTACCTGTAATATTATTGAGCACATCAATTATTCCATTTTCCGATGCAAAATTTGCTATAAAAGATGGCAATATTTCTTCAATACTATCACCAATACCTGTTACACCGTTATTTATTGCAGTACTAACCGCTGATACTACATCTTCACTTATTGTTTGTTTAAAAAAATTGTCATAAATCCATGGTGCAATATTACTGCCTAAAACACTTGCAATAATAGCTGAAACAATTCCTCCAACAAAAGACAAAATTGCTCCCACTGCTCCACGCACATATCCAATTATTGCAAAAATCAGAATAATTAAAATCATTATTGCATCAATTACACTAAACATAGAAACCTCATATTATATTCATTTTGAAATAATATAACATATCAAAACAGAAAATACAATTATCAAATTGTTAACAAACAAAAGTTGTATAAAATGGTATAAATTACTTAAAAAACAACGAATAAAATCAGTTTATTTGCACTGTTCTTATTTCACTTGTTCCCACAACATAAATAGTATTTCTATTAACAAATAGGATACTTTTCGCATCTATACCTGCATCATATTCATAAAGTGCTTCTTCTGTTGAAGTATTAAATGTTCTTATTTTATTGTTACATAATACAGCAGCAATATTACTATTAATATCCATAGATGTAACAGCAACACCTGTCTTTGTTGTAGTTGTAACTCCATTTTGCGAAATACTCCATATTTCACAACTCTTGCCATCTTCAAAAGGAGATAATGATAGATAAATTTTATCATCAATTATTTTTTTACTTATGAGATTATAGCCATTATATGTAAAATCGTATTTATTTTGATAGTCTGATGTAATAATCATAGCTGATTGATCTCCAATAGCAGCGATATTACCATTAGAAAGGAAGGAAACACTATAAATTGTAGAATTATTAAAATCTATTTTAGCAACAGGTTCTTCTTTTGTAAAATCAAGAACATACACCTTTGAAATAATACTTCCATCTTTTGCATTAAAACCACAAACCACCGCTTTTGTTGCATCACTGTTCAAAGAAATAGAAGTAGCATAACATTCAGAAAAATAGTAAGCATATTTCTGTGAATTATCTTTATTAAAAACTGTCATTTTAGCAGTGTAACCTGCCTTTTTAGATAATATTGCATAGGCACCGTTTTTTTGAATGGTTGCTGTAAAAATATCATCTTCTACATTTCCTTCATACATTGCACCCGAAGAAGATTGTATTTCATATCCAGAGCCTTCTCTATCATAAATAATACTATAATTTCCACTTGAAGCCAATGCAGGAGAAGCATATTTTATACGTTTATCAACCACTAAACCTCCACTTGAATTAATTACTTGAAATTGAGTTTCGCTGATATATGCAAAATTATTATTAAGAGTACAAATATCACTTTCTCTAACATTTTTACCCTCTATTTCAACAGGAAAACCCTCTCCTTTAACCTTTGATGAAGCTACACTGCCTTGTAACGCATCCGGTGAAATATATTTCCACATACCAAAGACAGTAACAGCAACTAAAAGTAAAACCGCAATTATAACAACAGCTTTAACTTTACTGTCTTTTAAAAGGTTTTTCTTTTCTTTTTTATTTTCATCACGTTCATACTCTTCTATCGGCTTATCTTCATAACTAAGCATTTCTCTATCTTTAATACCTTTTCTTTTCATAAGCAACTCCTTACCATAAATTTCCTTATTTATAAATTATGGCTATAAATTTTATCTGTTATTTACATATACACACTTATGATTTTATTTAGTAATTAACTTTATTTAAGTACAAACCACAAGCTGGTGCTGTTGGTCCTGCTTTAGTTCTGTCTTTTGCATTGATTATACCTTCAATGCAATCAAATGTAAATTTTCCTTGTGCTATTCTCATCAATGTACCTACCATTATACGTACCATATTATATAAAAAGCCATCGGCCTCAACAGTCATAATTACCATATCATCTTGCCGTTCTACCTTAAAATTATATACAGTACGTTCCATATCTCCCATTTTTCTGTTATCCAGAGTACAGAATGATGTATAATCGTGTTTACCTATGTACGATTTACAAGCCTTATTAAGTAAATCAACATCTATTGGAAATTTATAATGATATACAAGCCCATCAAGAAAAGGATTTCTAACCGGATTATTCCATATTTTATATATATATTCTTTGCTTTTACAACTGTAACGTGCATGAAAATCAACCGGCATTTCCTTAACATCAAGCACAGCAATATCTAAAGGTAAAAATCTATTTACTGCAGTAAGCAAACGATAACAAGGTATATTGTGGCACATCTTAAGACTTATACAGTACATATTAGCATGAACACCACTATCTGTACGTGAGCAACCTTTAATTTCATAAGGGGTAGTCTGTATAATATTTTCAAGTGCATTTTGAAAAATTTCCTGTACAGTAATAGCATTATCTTGAATTTGCCATCCGTGATAATTTCTGCCATTGTAAGAAATAGTAACAAGTAAATTTCTCAAACTATCTGATTGTTGAATACCACATTGCATAATACCACTCCTATCAGCACAAAGGCTGAGATAATAAATGCTGTTATATCTTTACCTGATATATGAAGAACTTTCATCCTCGTTCTTCCACTTCCACCTCGATAGCAACGACATTCCATAGCCACTGCAAGTTCATAAGCTCTATTAAAAGCTGATACAAATAATGGCACAAGCACCGGTATCATTGCCTTTAGTTTTTGCATAATATTTCCGCTATCCATATCTGCTCCTCTTGACTTCTGTGCACTCATTATTTTGTCTGTTTCTTCAAGTAATGTAGGTACAAAACGTAGAGCAATACTCATCATCATAGCGATTTCATGTACCTTTATATGAAAAATTGTAAGTGGTTTTAATAACCTTTCAATAGCATCTGTAAGATCAGTAGGAGATGTTGTATAAGTAAGTACACAACTTATAAGGATTAATGCAATTATTCTTACAGAAACAAATATAGCATTAGAAATTCCTGACCAGGTTATTTTTAAAAATCCCATTTGCCATATTGGTTCTCCAGATCCGTAAAAAATATTAAGTACAGATGTAAAAATCAAAATAAAAATAATTGATTTTAAACCTTTAAAATATAATTTTATTGGAATACGGGTAAGAAAAACAATTCCTATCACTACAAGTGTCATAAAAAGCAGTGAAAAAAAATTACTTGCAACAAATAAAAAAATAATATATGCAATTACAAGTATAATTTTAACTCTCGGATCAATTTTATGGATAATAGAATCTCCCGGAAAAAATTGTCCTAACGTAATATCCCTGATCAAGGACGTACCTCCTTATTAAGAAGTGGTAAAAGTTGTTCCACAGCTTCATCTATTGTTAATACACCCTTTTTTACATTGTACCCATTATCATAAAGAGTGTTTATTATTTGCGTAATCTGTGGGATTTTTAATCCCATATCCTTTAGTTTGTCTCCTTGTGAAAAAACATTATGAGGTGTATCAAAAAATTCTAAATGACCGCTATTCATAACAAGTACTCTGTCAGATATTCTTGCAATATCTTCCATACTATGTGATACAAGAAGTATGGTATTTTTAATTTTTTTATGATATTTCTCAATTTGTGTTAGTAAGTCTTCTCTACCCATCGGATCAAGACCAGCAGTTGGTTCATCAAGAATTAGTACTTCAGGATTCATAGCTATTACACCCGCAATAGCTGCTCTTCTTTTTTCTCCACCTGACAGATCAAAAGGGGATTTGTTAAGAAGTTCTTCTGACAATCCTGTAAATTCAGCTGAAAATTTTACACGCTTCTCTATTTCACTTGGAGTTAAACCCATATTTGTAGGCCCATAAGCAATATCCTTCGTAACAGTTTCTTCAAAAAGTTGATACTCAGGATATTGAAACACCATTCCAACTTTAAATCTTACATTTCTTATCTTTTTTGGTTGCTCCCAAATATTTTTATTCTCTAGGAATATACTTCCACTTGTAGGTTTTATAAGTCCATTAAGCATTTGTACTAAAGTAGATTTACCTGAACCTGTATGCCCCATTACACCGATAATTTCACCTTTATCAACAGAAAAAGAAACATCATTTACAGCTGTTTTCTCAAATGGTGTATCAATGCCATATTTATATGATAAATTTTTAACTTCAATAATACTCATATAAAGTCCTCTTTATAACCTATCTATAAAATTTTTTGTAACATTTGTGTACACTCGTCTGGAGTAAGTGGGAAACTTTCAATATTAACTCCACTTTTTTTCAGCAAATACATAAGTTCAACCGATTGTGGAACATCGAGGGAATGTTTCTTAAGTAGTTGTACATCATTAAAAACTTGTTTAGGGGTACCTTCGGAAAGTATTTTTCCCCTATCCATTACAATAACTCTGTCCGCTTGAACAGCCTCATCCATATAGTGAGTAATCAAGACAATAGTAATATTATGTTCCTTATTAAGATATTTAATAGTATCTATTACCTCTTGTCTACCCTTGGGATCAAGCATAGCTGTGGGTTCGTCCAACACAATACACTTTGGTTCCATTGCAATTATCCCAGCAATAGCAACTCTTTGTTTCTGCCCTCCTGAAAGTTTGTGAGGAGCATGATGACGATATTCATACATATCAACAGCCTTAAGTGCGTTATCAACACGCTCTCTTATCTCTTTAGGAGAAACGCCTAGGTTTTCAGGCCCAAAAGCAACATCTTCTTCCACAATAGTTGCAACCAACTGATTATCAGGATTTTGCAGGACAAGTCCCACATTACTGCGAATTTTATAAATATCATCATCGTTCTTTGGAACTATTCCATCAACTGTAATGGTGCCACTTTCGGGAGTTAGCAAAACATTAAAAAGCTTTGCTAAAGTAGATTTACCACAGCCATTATGTCCAAGCAAAGCAACAAATTCGCCCTCATTAATTTTGAGAGATATATTTTTCAGTACAGTACTTCCATCATAAGAGAAACATACATTATCAGCATTTATGAAAACTCCCATTATATCACCCATAATCTAAACTTATTAAAAACTTTAAAAGATTACTTTTCAGAATGTTCTTTATTAAATATTTCCCAACTTTCCTCTATTTTTTCGTTATCGACATATTTCAACGCTTCTTCCGGAGTATCAAACTTGCGATCTTGTGCTTCACGTTTTTTCTTTAACTCCCAGAAATTCCCGATAACCTTTGCTGGATTACCACCAACTATTGCCCCCTCCGGAACATCTTTAGTAACAACGCTACCAGCTGCTACAATAGCATTAGGCCCTATTCTAACTCCACCTGTAATAATAGAATTTCCTCCAATAAAAGTATTGTCCATAATTTCAATACATTCAACGTGTGTGCTTACTATTTTAGCGTTAGGGTCTTCCTTTAGATTCATCATATTAAAAACCATATTAATAACATCATGATTAAAAAACTTTACACCAGCAGCAATTTTTACATTATTATGTATTTTAATATATTTACCGTCATTTGGCAAATCTCTAGGTTGAAAAAGCACTTGTTTACCATATTCATAAAAAATATCATTCTTTTTAAAGAACTTTTCCTTTGATTTTGAAAAATAACTCATAAATAAGTATTTTAATTTCAAATTTTTCTTCTTATTCATATTTTCACCTTTTATAACTTTATTATATAAATTACTTATACTATCCCATAAAAATTATTTGCTTTTTTTCCAGATAACAGTTGAGCCACACGGCAAAACTAATCCTGAATTTGTTACTCTAAGTCCAATCTCATCAGCACTTACACTTCCCCCGAATTTAGGTACGAGTACTGTACCTAAAAGATATTCCATAACGGCAGGTGACAAACCTGTTGTATAGGAATTAAGAACAAAGAACTCGGGATTTTTAGAAAGCACTGTTGAACATAACTCAACCAAAGAATAAAGCTGTTCTTCCAGTTTCCATACCTCACCATTTGGACCTCTCCCATATGAAGGAGGATCCATTATAATACCGTCATATTTATTTCCTCTACGTTGTTCACGCTGTACAAATTTAATACAATCATCAACAAGCCAACGTACAGGTTTGCCGGAAAGTCCTGATACTGTGGCATTTTCTTTTGCCCACTGTACCATACCTTTTGAAGCATCTACATGACAAACTCTTGCACCGGCATTTAAACAAGCAAGAGTTGCACCTCCTGTGTAAGCAAAAAGGTTAAGTATATTTAGTTCTTTTTTTGAATTTTTTATGATAGTTTCTACATAATCCCAGTTTGTAGCTTGCTCAGGAAAAACACCAGTATGCTTAAAACCCATTGGTTTTATCTGAAATGATATATCATTGTAACCAATTTTCCATACATCGGGAATTTTTTTATATACTTGCCACTTACCACCACCCGATGATGAACGATGATAACGTGCATGAGCCTGTTTCCAAAGATAATGCTCCTTTGGTGTTTCCCAAATAATCTGAGGATCAGGACGGATTAAAATAATATCGCCCCAACGCTCCAATCTTTCACCTTTTGATGCATCTATAAGCTCATAATCTTTCCAGCTAGCTACTCGCACCGTGATTTCCTCCATCAAATAAATTTATTAACCTAACTTATTTTTTACTATTTCAGCAGTTTCATTTGCAAGAACTTTGATTTCATCATAGTTCTCTCCCTCAAGCATAACTCTTACCAAAGGTTCGGTTCCTGATTCTCTTACAATAATTCTGCCGTGACCTTCAAGCTGTTTACTAACCTTTTTAATTTTAGCCTGAATATCTTCATCAACATTCACTTTGCCCTTACCCTGTGGTGTAATTTTTACATTAATCATAACCTGAGGGAATCTTGTCATAACCTTTGCAATTTCAGAAAGTTTTTTATTCTTTTTTTTCATTAAACTTAAAAGCTGTGCCGCCGTAGTTTGTCCATCACCAGTCGTACAATAATCAAGGAATATTACATGACCACTCTGTTCTCCACCTATTGAATATCCATTTTCGACCATAGATTCAAGAACATATCTGTCACCAACCTTTGTGGCTTCAAAATTGATATCATTTTCCTGACAAAACTTATTAAATCCCATATTTGTAAGTATAGTGCCTACCGCTGTATTATTCTTCAACATACCTCTTTCTTTAAGGTCTAAGGCACACATAGCAATTATAAAATCACCATCTACAAGCTCACCGTTTTCATCAACAGCAAGACATCTGTCAGCATCACCATCAAAAGCAATGCCACAATCCAGATTATTAGCTTTTACATATTCCGCAAGAGCATCTATATGTGTTGAACCACAATCCTTATTAATATTTACACCATTTGGTTCAAAATGTGTCATATAACACTCAACACCCAAATTTTCAAATATCTCTTTAGCAGTACGTGAAGATGAACCATTTGAGCAATCAAATGCAACCTTTAATCCCGTAGGTTTTTCAGGCACAGTAGAAACAACGTGGTCTATGTAATCTTTTATACCTTGGTTACAAACAGTTACTGTACCAAGTTTATCCATTGAAACAATATCATATGGTCTTACATTATCAAGAACTATTGCTTCAATCTCTTCCTCCAAATTATCAGGCAGTTTAAAACCTGTACCACTGAATATTTTTATTCCGTTAAATTCAAAAGGATTATGCGATGCTGAAATCATAATTCCTGCATCTGCATTATATTTTTTAACTAAAAGTGCAACAGCGGGTGTTGGCACAACTCCAAGTGTAATTACATTTGCACCAACTGAACACAATCCTGAAATAATTGCACCTTCCAGCATATCAGAACTTAACCTGGTATCTTTTCCAATAATAACTACTGGCTTTTTGTCGCTTTGATTTGTCAACACCATAGCAGCTGCACGGCCAATATTCATTGCCAATTCGCAAGTAAGCTCCGTATTAGCTACACCTCTTGCACCATCTGTTCCAAATAGTCTTCCCATTTTCTAATCCTCCCATTTTAATTACTGCTTTAATATAGCTATATCAAAATAATGTTTGCATACATTTGTCATCATCCGGCATATTCAAGCCCAAATGCCTACATGCCGCATCAGTTACACATCTACCTCGAGGTGTACGATTTATAAAACCAATCTGCATAAGGTAAGGCTCATAAACATCTTCAATAGTAACAGCTTCTTCACCAATGGTAGCTGCCAGTGTTTCTACACCAACAGGACCACCTCTGTAAAATTTTATCATAGCCTCTATCATTCTTCTGTCATTAGAATCAAGTCCAAGCTCATCAATTTCCATTTTTTCCAATGCAACTTGTGCAGTTTCACAAGTTATAAAACCATCACTCATAACCTGTGCATAATCACGAACTCTTTTTAAAAGTCTGTTAGCTATACGAGGAGTACCTCTTGAACGTGATGCTATTTCCAATGCACCATCATAATCTATGGGCATATTAAGTATGTTAGCACTTCGTGTAACAATTTTTCCAAGTTCTTCAGGTGTATATAATTCAAGTCTTAACACAACACCAAATCTATCACGCAATGGTGCAGAAATCTGTCCTGCTCTTGTAGTTGCACCAACTAAGGTGAATTTAGGTAGCGGTAAATGATATGAAGCTGCCATCTGACCTTTACCTGTAATAATATCAATAGCAAAATCTTCCATTGCGGAATAGAGAATTTCTTCTACCTGTCTGTTTAGTCGATGAATTTCATCAATAAAAAGAACATCACCATCATTCAGATTAGTTAAAATAGATGCCAAATCACCAGGTTTTTCAATAGCAGGACCTGATGTAATTCTAAGGCTAACACCCATTTCATTAGCTATAATTCCTGCAAGTGTTGTTTTTCCAAGACCCGGTGGACCATATAACAAGACGTGATCCAAGGTTTCGTGTCTTTGTGCTGCTGCTCTGATATATACCGAAAGATTTTCTTTCACTTTATCTTGCCCGATATAATCATCTAATGTACGAGGACGAAGTGGATTTTCCGATTCTCCAAATTCATCAGGAAGTTCTTCGGGGTCTACAATTCTATTTTCAAAATCTATATTATCAAAATCCATTCATAAACCTCCTATTATCGTCTTCCCATTTCTCTTAGCACACCACTTATGAGCTTTTCTACGGGTTGTGTACTATCCATTTTGGAAAGTATAGGTGAAACTTCTGCTGATGTATAGCCTAGCACTGTTAAAGCCTCTATTGCTTTTGGAATATTGCCTACAACATCTTGTGAAAAGTTTTTTTCTGTTGTTGTACCTCCTGATGGAAGCATACTGTCGAAAACTTTTATTTTATCCTTCAAATCAAGTATAATTCTTTCAGCTTTCTTTTTTCCAACACCCTGTGCCTGAGATATTGAAGAAACATCAGATGATGCAATAGCAAGGACAAAACGTTCAACAGAAAGAACTGATAACACTGCTAAAGCCATTTTTGATCCTACACCACTTACAGTAATCAGCATTTCAAAACATTCCAGTTCCTTTAATGTAGAAAAGCCGTACAATTCCATAGCATCTTCACGCACTACCAAATGTGTGTATAACATAACCTCGTTGTTTATCGCTGGCAACTGATTTTGAGTCGTTAAGGATGTATAACATCTATAACCTACACCACCACATTCAACAACAGCAAAGTTTTGTCCTGAATATATTAATTTGCCTCTAACACTATAAAACATTCTTAAGCTCTCCCTTGCGATAAAATACTTCTTATTCCTGAACCATTTGCCTGTATATGACACAATGCTACTGCAAGAGCATCTGCGGTATCATCAGGTTTAGGCACTTTCTCAAGATGAAGGAGCCTGCGTGTCATTTCCATTACCTGTGGTTTTTTCGCCTTTCCATAACCTGTTACTACTGTTTTTATCTGCAAAGGTGTATACTCAAAAATAGGTACTCCTTGTTGTTGCGCTGCAAGCAAAATAACACCTCTAGCCTGTGCAACATTTATTGCTGTTTTTTGATTATTTTGAAAATATAGTTTTTCAATAGCCATCGCATCTGGTTTACATTTTGAAATAAGACGGCTTGTATTTGTGTAGATATATTCAAGTCTATTGTTAAAGTCCATTTCGGCTTCGGTAGTAATAGCTCCAAATCCAAGAGGTTTATATTTACAACTTGCATAATATACCACACCCCAGCCCACAATAGCATATCCAGGGTCAATCCCCAAAACGACCATATTTACTCCTTCTCGCAAATAATAACACAATAAATCAAAATTACCCATTCTAAACACATATTATACCATATGCAATTAAAATTAACAAGCACTATATTAATTGATTAATTATGTATACAAAATCAAATGAGCACACCTAAGTATGCTCATTTGATTTAAGTATTGATTTTTTACATTATACCTTAAACAAGAATATATGCTGACATTATTTAAGTTCATTCGCAGGTGTATTATTAATAATTCTCTTTGAATCTTTATGAACAATATTCATTTCTCCATCAGCATTTCTTATATCATCACTACCATCAGTTGACCAAAACGGAGAATGACTGCTATTATCCCAGTAAAGATGGTATGCAGTACTCTTATACCTCTTAGTTTCAGACGCAGATTTAAGATCGTTTTTATCAATAACATCTTTAAAAGATATTGACTCTGAATATACCTTATCACCATAAACAGAAGTGTTCCCTGTTTCCATAGCAACATTTGCCTCATTGAGTGCTATCATTATTGAATGTGAATCTTCAATAGCCTCTGAAATAGTGGTATTATCCTCAAATAAAGGAAGTTTATCTATTGCATCGGTTATTGCACAAGATGAAAGTGTTATCAAAAATACAAGCACACAGACAAGTGATAGTACTTTTCTAAAACTTTTCATTATTTCACCTCCTATATATTAATAAAATTTCAAGCTCAAAAACTTGATTGCTATGCCTGATAATAAACCATAGCAAAACGTTTTTAAGGTTTTTAGCTATAATTAGCATATAAATAATACATCAAAAGATAATTATATTCAATAGCTGTATTCTACATTTTTTGAAATATTTATGGTAAATCATCATAAATTCACACCTGACTACGTTGTATTTTAAGTAACCTATCAGTCTGATTAAATAGCTTTGTCTTTTCCATTAAAATATATACAAAACCTGAAGATAAACATCCAAAAACACCCTGCATAGCATTACCAAAGATATTTGGTACAGCACCTTCAATACCATAAAGGAATATTTCAAGTATAAAATAACCACCTATCATAATTATTTCCGCAACCAAAGCAGAAATAATTAAAAATAAAATTCGAAAAGAAAATTTATAATTATACGCAATTTTTGTTATGTAATAAACTGCAACAGCCATTAAAGCTTTTATAATAAATGTAAAAGGAGCATATATTCCATATCCTAAAAACAAATCAGACAACCCAGCTCCTATTCCACTTGCCAAAGCACCATAAACAGGTCCCAGCATATAACCAGACAAAATAACAAAACAGTCACCAAGATTAGCATATCCTCCAGTAGGTAATGCAATCACCAAAATGGCAGTTGATACACATACCAATGCTGCCATTAACCCAGAAAATACAATTTTGATTAAATTATTTTGTGATACATTATCAGATTGCATTTTAAACACTTCCTTAAATAATAGTTTGCTTAAATATTATAGTTCCGTGTTAATAATTTGTCAATATTTTAATATTTATATAATGATATGTTGTATTTTATAAATATAGATGATATATTTATTTAAGAAAAAAATCAAAAAGGTGGTAACTAAATGCAAAATAATAATGATAGAAACATATTTACAAAAAAGTCTTTTGTTGTACTTTTTGCCACATTTACAGCACTTACCTGGGCATTTGCTTTTCCGCTTATAAAATTGGGGTTTAATGCCTTTGATATAGCAAATAATGATACAGGTTCAAAAACTCTCTTTGCTGGTATTAGATTTTTGGGTGCAGGGTTATTAACTTTAATTATAAGTAAACTAACAAAGAAAAATTTTTCTATAAAAGGAAAAATAAGTATGGTATGGCTTATTTTATTTGCACTGGTTAATACTTCATTCCATTATTTTTTCTTTTATATAGGACTTTCTAATCTTTCAGGTTCACGATCAGCCATAATAGATTCTTTAAGTACTTTTTTACTTATAATATTAGCATGTATTATTTTCAAAAGTGAACATATGACTATAAAAAAATCTGTTGGATGTTTGCTTGGTTTCGTAGGAATATTACTTATCAATATTGAGTTTGGCTCAGTAGATAGCGAGAATTTCTCTCTTGCCGGTGATGGTATGTTATTTATGAGTTCTATTTGCTCTGCTTTTGGAGGTATTTTAACCAGAATTGTTACCAAAAAGATTGATGCAATGGTTGCAACAGGAATAAGTCTTGCACTTGGAGGTTTTGTACTTGCTATTACAGGAATAGTTATGGGGGGAAAATTCACTGTTATAAATGTTTATAGTATAATTATTCTTATTCTTCTTATATTGGTATCAGCAATCGGTTTTTCTTTATATAATAAGTTAATAAGCTGTAATCCAGTTGGTGAAGTAGTAATTTTCAATTCCTTGATACCGGTATTTGGTGCAATACTATCTTGTATAATTCTTGGGGAAACATTTTATCCTAAATATATAATAGCATCTCTTTTGGTTGTTTCGGGTGTTTATATAATTAACAAAAATTAATTTTATTATAATTACTAAAATTAGCACCTTAGTTTCTCTTTGAGAATTCCAAACTATAATTTTAAACAAATAAATTTTACATAAAATTACGAAAGTTTTAAAACCTAAATTAACTTTTTTCGGCAAATAATCAAACTATAACATATAATCATCTGTGAATATATTCAATAATATAATTATCTATTGTAAATAAAATTTGTATATGATATAATAATACACGATCTAAAAGATTTGTATTAGTGTTGGTTGTATGTTGAAAGTTATCTTGTATAATGACAAGATATTTGTTGTGTAGTGAGTATATATTCTTATTGACTATTCTCTCTTAAGATTTTCTTATACAGCCAAATTAAGTGAATAAAATTCTCTGCCTATAAATATTAGCTATATAATCAACATTTATTGATGATTATATTTCTATATTTAAGAAATTATTTTCATATAAAAGGAGATGTAAGACCAATGATTAATCTACACTATTGAATTTATTAATGTCAAAATTACATCATCTATTTGTAATATGACAAGCATAAATTCTATCGTTAATTAAGAGTGATTAGGGTAAAACTCTATCTTACTTACAAATTAATAATCATATGCCTAAATTTCCACATTAAGAATATAACAAACAGTTTGCTATATCTTAGGAAACGATTAATTTTTGTAAAGGAGATGGACAACAATGAAAATCAAAAGAATAATATCCGTTATACTTATAGCAACAATGATGCTATCAATTTTTGTAATGCCTGCAACGGCAACAGAAACAACAAATGAAGTTATAGTACATTACTATAATGAAAACAACTGGGAAAATCCTTATATCTACTATTATTATGATGGACAAACTAACCCTCAATGGCCTGGTGTTCCTATGACTTCGGAAAGTAACGGATGGTACAGTTATACCATCAGCAACTATTCTACAATAAAGGTAATATTCAGCAACAATGGTGCTGACCAATACCCTGCACAAAATCAGGAAGGTTTGCTCGTTTCGGGTGAAAAATGGTTTAAATCAGGAATTTTCTATAATCAAAATCCTGACTCCAGTAAAATTTCTGTTCATTACTATAACTCAAATGGATGGAGCAACCCATATATTTACTATTATACAGACAATCAAACTCCAATAACATGGCCTGGTGTTGCTATGACTTCAGACGGTAACGGTTGGTATTCATATGATATTTATGGATTTGACGAAACTAAAGTAATATTTAGTAATAATGGTTTAGAACAAAATCCAGCACAAAATCAAACTGGATACACCGTATCAGGCGAAAAGTGGTTTATTAACAATACGTGGTACGATACTGAACCTAACGGAATTACTGTTCATTATTATGACTATAACAACTGGGGAAACGTAAATATTTATTATTACAATGGAAATCTTGAAGGCAACGACTGGACTGGTGTACCTATGAATGCCGATGGTGACGGCTGGTACACATATAAAATCTATGGTTTTGACGAAGCAAGAGTTCTGTTCAACAATGGTGCAGGCACTCAAATTCCAGGTGTTATGGAAGAGGGATTTCTAGTATCAGATGAAATGTGGTACAGAAACGGAACTTGGACAACAGAGCGACCTGATGAAATAACAATATATTTCTATAAACCTGAAAATTGGTCTTCTCCCAATATTTATTATTATCAAAACGATTCAGACACAGGTCCTGCATGGCCAGGAAGTACAATGACTTCTGTTGGTGATAATTGGTACACATATACAATAACAAAATATTCTACAGCCAAAGCATTATTTAATGATGGCAACAACCAGATTCCTGCACAAAATCAACCTGGCTTTGATGTTACTGGAATTATGTGGTACAAAGACGGTATTATGTGCAACGGCGAAAGTGATACCGACGAAGACGAGCTACCAGATTATATGGAATTGCTGTTAGGAACAGATATCAATATAGTTGATACTGACAATGATGGCTTGTGGGATGGATATGAATTTTACACCTCTCTAACAGATCCTACAAAGATTGATACTGACGGTAACGGTGTAAGTGACAATAATGAAGATACCGATTCAGACGGAATATGTAACTATGTTGAAAAAGATTACAACACCGACCCTGATAATTCCGATACTGACGCTGATGGACTTAGTGATTATGATGAGGTATTAGTTTATAATACTAACCCATTAAAATATGATACTGATGTGGACGGAATGGGCGATCTTACAGAGGTGTTAGCTGGGTTAAATCCGTTATCGGCTGACAGTGATAGCGACGGGGTAACTGATGAAAAAGAAACTATAACACAAGATGTAGTTATCGACAAAAGTGGTGCTTTTAATATTGATGAAGCAAAGGTAATTCCTAGTGTAACTATTACCGGTACTGGTGACTATTCAACAAAACTTTCTGCTTTTTCTGTAAATTATAATACAGGCTTAAGCGATATTGGTTGTGTAGTAGGGTACCCTTATGAGTTCAGACATAATGAAGATTTGTCGTTTGAAAGCTGTGTATTAACATTTCAGGTTAGTGATGAGGTTTTAGAAGAAAATAATATAACCGACCTTTCTGTTGCCTGGTTTGACGAAAGCACAAATACTCTTGTGCCATTAGACAGTCAATATGACAAGGATAAAAAAACTGTCTATGCACAGGTTGAACATTTTAGTACTTATATGCTAATAAATCATAAAAATTACTTTTATGATCTTATGCATGGTAGCAATATAAATACGGATATATCAGATGAAAGCGATTCAAACAGTAATAACTCGGGTGAATTAGAAACTTACAATGGTCATTACTATAGAGTAATAAACGAAAGTATGCCATGGACCGAGGCAATGTCATATTGTGCCTCATTAGGTGGTCATTTGGTAACAATTCAAGATGAAGAAGAGCAGGAGTTTATAACAGATCTTATTAAAAATAATCCTGAAAAGAATACCTATTGGATCGGTCTAACAGGTGAAGATAATCAATATTCTTGGATAACGGGTGAACCACTGGAATATAACAACTGGGCAGATCAGGAACCTAATAATTCTGAAGAAAATGTTGTACATATGTACGCAAATGTTGAGAATTTTCACAGTCTTCGTGCAGGACAATGGAATGACACGTATAATGATTACAGTGCAAACGATTACTATTCATATTTAAATTGTGGTATTATTTGTGAATGGGATGAAAAACCTGTAGTATCAGAAAAATGTACCATTACATTATCATCAGGCGAGGTTATTACACTGGATTCCGACCCAACTTTGGATACCGTGACTGCCGATGGTGTAGATCCATACAGTGTTGACAGTGACGGTGATAACATTCCCGACAAAACAGAACTAATTGCTTCTTCAACTAAAACTATTGAATTATATGGTAGAGAGATTGAATGTGAAGTTTGGGAGTATAGAAGTAATCCTGCAAAAACAGATACCGACGGTGACGGTCTCGACGATGATGACGATGCCAACCCTACTAGGTTTGATGTAACTATATCATCAGGCTTTGACGGTGGAGCATTAATTCTTAACACAGGCAAGAGCTTTAACCCATTATATACTGATGTTAACGAATTTTTAAAGAGATACCGTATGTTGCAGTTAGAAATTTTTTCTGCTTATGAGTTGAGGCAACAGCATGAACGATTAGTAGTTAACGATATGTTTAGGTACAATGTGGATGAATTTGTGGCACTGAGTACTGTAGACATTGAAGGCGTTAAATACAGAATGAGAAACGAAAGCCTTGCTGTAAAGACCGAGGTATTCAATAAGCTTACAGGAATTGGCTATGACATATTTGCGAAAGAAGAAATTGTTGACCCAGTTACAAAGCTAAATGTAAACCCTGAAACTTTTTGGAGCATAGATACACCTTGGGAATCTTTACAAAAATATTTTTCAACAGCTATTATTCAGGTTGCCTTAGGAAGATATGCAGAAGATGATGTTACCTCTTTGGGTACAGTAGCAGAAATAGGTTTTGCATTTTTGGGTTTTGACATAATTCAAGATCTTCGTGATGTTACCTACGATCTTTCTCATTGGGAATGGAAAACAAATGAAAGTATAATCAATCTTGTAGTAGATGCTGTAGGACTTGTACCTGTTGTAGGTATAATGAAAAAATCTGACGATATTATTGCTGTTATAAAGTGCAGTGATCAAGTATATGAAGCAAGAAAAATAGCTTCCAATGTAAAATTTACCGTTAAAAATGGCATAAAATATCTTGGTAAAACATCCGACACAATATCAACAGCTGTAAAACACAATGTACAATTATTGGGTAATAAAATATATGCTAAAACCTTAGACGCTCTTAATAGTTCGACAATATATAAATTACGATATGGAACTGCCTATGACAGCAAGGTTATAACAGTTTTAACAGAACATACAGACAGTCTTGATGAATTAAGCGAGGCAAGCATAACTTACTACAGACATACTGTAGCTGACTGTGGAGATACCGTATATTTAGATAATGTTGATTTAATATCCAAGAAAGCCGATGAAATTATTCAAGAAACCCTGCCAAAAGCAAGGCGTGTGGCTAATGCAATGGAGGGCATTACAACTCAGATAGAAGAAAGTATTCGTCTTGGCAGACACACCCAAAGTATTGCCCAAATAGCCACAGAGGATATGGATATTATTGATGACATTGCACGAGACACAGCACAACAACTGCGAAATATGATTAATAGCGGAACTATCACCAAAACAACTGGTGGCAAAATTAGAGAAGCTGTGGTGACAGTGGCAGTTGACAAACAGACGGGAAAGATATATTATGGAATAAGTGGTTCAAGGTCGTTAAATACAGACCCTTTAAGCAATCCTACCAGAAGATTAGAACGCAATGAACAATTAGATGTGTATTTTGAAGATGTCGGAACTTCAAATTACGAATATAATTTAGATAATTGTGGAGAATTTAATGCAATTAATAATGCACTGTTTGGAGAGGCAATTAAAGAAAATTTATGTGTTTATTCAACTTATATAAGTAGTGGTAGGTTTGCAACACCATGCGATAATTGTACAGCATTATACAGTGATTTTGTGAGATTTATTGAAAGGTAAATAGTAATTATGTATAATAAGAAAAAGGTTAAAGAATATATTGCACAGTTTGGCTGGAGTCCAAATAGAAAAATTGATACATCTAAGGTTGTCAAATTATATAATCACTATTTTGATAGATATCAGAAAGATGATTATACTTCCATAGTATTCACACCTTATCCACCCTTTAAAAAAGTAATAGAATTTTGGTCAGAATATGGAGAATTAACAATAAAATATGTTTCTTTATTTCAAAAAGGGAACAAAATTACAAAATTTGATAGAGATATACTTATTCAAGAAGAAGCCATAGAAAACTCAAATCTTTATCATATTATTGAAGCTAGTATTTTTTACAATAAACAGTTTTTTCCAGTTGCTCAACTGGAAGCAGCACCTTGTTTCATCTGCATTGACGACGAAGGGTATTTTTATGGAATAAGCTACGGAGGGGAAGTTACTGAATTTTCAAATGATTTCCTTGAGGTAATAGATATTATAATAAACAATAAAAAATTCCCTAAATATAAGTGTTTACCTGAATATGAGTGATATATTAAGTTATAAAAATATACATAATATTTTGTATTTAACCTAAAACACACCCTACCACAGTAAATAATGTGGTAGGGTGTGCAGTATCTAATAATAATTATGCAGGAATATATTATGGAATAAGTGGATTTCAGAATCCAACAAAACAAGATAGTGTTGCCGATTGGCTACAAAATCGTTATGATGATGAATATCCTAAATGGCTTGAAAATCGTAATGAGGAAGGAAGTGAATATTGTTTTTATAGACTTGATAATTGTGGTGAATTTAATGCGGTAAATACTGCTTTACATAATGAAGCAAACCCAGAAAATTTGTCACTCTATTCTGTTCGTATTAAACATAATGGTGAATACAAAAGCCCTTGTGAAAATTGTCAACATTTATATGAAAGCTTAAGCTTTATTTCAAAATAATTATATGGAGGATAGATAATGACACAGACAGAGAGAGAACAAATAATTAAATTTCTAAAATCTAATGGTTGGAGTGAAAATAGGTGTGTTGATTCATCAAATTTCAAATATGATTTAGTCGAGGATCCTGATAATGAATTTTTAGGAGAAAAATTCTGTTTATTTAAGACAGCAGAGGATTTTTTAAGTAATTTTGGTGGATTACAGCTTCGATGGAATCATAAAGATGATGATTACAATTACAAAATGACATTTGATGGTAGGGTTTGTACTCGAGTTATGTTCTTGAAATGGTATATAGCTTACTTTAGATGTATGTTGTATCCCGTAGGAGAATATCCGGCACTACCAGGTGAGTTGTTTATTGATGAACAAGGTTATTTCTATATTGCACGAGAGACATTTGTAGGTAAATTAGGTAATGATATATTTGAAATATTGTATGACTTTATTTTCTTAAATAAAAAACGAGTATATAAGGAAATAACAGACTGGGAGGACGCTGGATATTCAGATGAATTTATGGAACAGTGGAACTATGATTTTGATGAACTGGATAAAATGAAGCAAGAATAGTACTATATATATAGCTAACTAACAATACCTAACCCAGCCCATAACTAACAGGTAGCTAACAAAAAACCTTCTACTTACATTTGTTTAAATGGAAGTTTTTTTATGTTTGTGGTTGATATTTTTTAGCGAAGTGTCAATTTTTTATTATAGTTTTATGGATATAATAAAAATTTAAAATTGTATAACCTCTATGTAGTAGGTAAAAATTATCAAGCCCCACCACAGTTAGTTGCTGTGGTGGGGCTAGTTACCGTCTTATTTTCAGGCAATCTCAGGCAAGCTGAAATCGCATAAACAAGCCGATTTTTGAACAAATATAACAGTAATAATTATCTCTTTAGAAACCGAGGTGCTAATTTTACCTGTGTATAATTTAAAATTCAAAAATATTTTTTATAATTAAGGTTTCTGATTTCTTCTTGGTCTGCGTATAGAAACATCAGAGTTTCTCTTAAGGTCAGAAAACTTTTCTTCACTTGTTTGTTTAAACTTGGACATCAAATCTTCAAAACTAGCAGACTCATTTTTTCGTGAGCTTTGCCATTCAAAATTACCAGGACTTGTTACAGGAGTAGCACTTTGGCGAGGCTTATTTTCATAACGCTTGCCACCACGCTGCTGTTGTTTACCTCCACGAGCTTTATCCACAAAATCCTTGCGATCACGTTTCTCAAATCTTTCACTTTTTTCTTTGTTATCCATTGCTTTTTTAATAGATAAACTAATTTTTCCATTTTCACCAATGGAAAGAACTTTTACTTTTACTGTTTGACCCTCTTCAAGAAAATCGGTAATTTTGTTTACATAAGTAGGTGCAACTTCAGAAATATGTACCATTCCTGACTTTCCATCAGGCAAATCTACAAATGCACCAAAATCTGTAATACCTGTTACTTTACCTTCTAAAATGTTTCCAACTTCAACTGCCATTAAAGTAATGTCCCCCTAAGAAATTAAATATGTAAATTAAATATAAAACTAAAAAACTCAATCGCCTGATATATTAATAAAAATACGTTCATCTTTATACGCATAATCTAAATCTTCTCTGGCGGTTTTTTCAATATAGGCTGCATTATCATCTTTATCTGAATTTAAAATGTCATTCATCTCATCATTATTGATTTCTTGAATTATTATCTGACTTTCTATCTCTGCCAACTCAGCTTGTTTTTTATTAATCTCAGAATGTTGAGAAACAAGCATTACAACTGCATAAATGACAAATACAAGCAAAACAGAACCTATAATAACATCTGTCTTTTTCAAAGATGAAAAATTAAATTCAGCTTTGCTTTTTTTTCTCTTCCTTTTTGCAGTGCTGTTAACTTCTGTTAGTTTCATAAAATTACCTCTTTATAAAAACTTTATTTAATAAACCTGCACTTTTTAATATTATACAATATATTTTACTTTTATGGCAAGATGTTTTTTTTGTTTCATTAAATAATGGGATTTTTGCCAGTATTGGTTTAATTAGTTTTGTTAATATTGCCACTATTGCACTAAAGAATTTTTTTATAAATGAAAATACCAACTTAATAAAAAAATTAATCCAGTAAAACAACCTACCTGTAATAAGTCCAAGAGTATATCTGAATAATAAAAAGCCACATAACTCGCCCACAAGTATAAAAAATCTTATATCCCCTTTATTGTAACATAAAGAAAAGAAAAATGTAATAAAAGCAGATGCAATCATAAAAATTATATCTTGTATAAAAACATCAGTTTTATTATTAAATCCTGAATAACGCAAAAATCTAAAAGGTTCGTTCAGCAAGCCAATAATTATACCACACAAAATAGCATACAGAAAAACCATTATCTGTTGAGAAAGAAAAAACTGCATATATATACACCCTATCTGAAGAGTTTATTAAACAAGCCGCCGCTTTGCTTACTTTGTGTATAAATTACAGCTTCAATTTCTCCATCAATATCAACTTCATTTGTTTCCAAGCTCAGTTTATTGATGTGCAACTTTGCCCCTCTAAGATGAACCTCTCCATAATCAGTAACCAATACAACTGCCTGTTCATCAAAGCTACCCATATCTTTAACTCCTGTAAAAGATATAGAGGCTCTATTCTCTATAATAACGCTGTGCGGTATTTTAGGTTTTTGCTTTTCGTCATGCATATATAATACCTCCATAATTTTATAATATAATATATGCAGACTATTTTTTTATTATGAAAACTACTCTATAACCCTATACATAAGGGAAGCATCTTCTTTTTTTGCATATTCATTCACTTGTAAAATCTCTGCTTTAAAAGGCTTTGCTCCCAGTTGTATTTCCAATATATCTCCAACCTTTACAGCATATGATGCTCTCTGAGGTTTGCCGTTAACAATAACTCTATCGGCATCGCATGCCTCATTAGCAATAGTACGTCTTTTTATTATTCGTGACACTTTTAAATACTTATCCAATCTCATATATAATCTCCTTAATTCTATTTTGTATAATTTTGAAATTGAGGAATAAAAAACCGACTTCTCTGTGAGAAAGTCGGCTAATAACAAAATTACTTGTTTACAGCATCCTTAAAGTTTCTGCCTGGTTTGAAAGCAGGAATCTTTGATGCAGGAATAGTAATCTTCTCTTTTGTTCTTGGATCTACACCTGTTCTCTCTTTACGTAAACGCTGTTCAAATGTACCGAATCCAACTAACTGTACTTTCTCGCCTTCTACTACTGCTGAAACAACAGTATCAAGAATTGCTGCTACTGCCTTTTCAGCGTCTTTTTTTGTCAGTCCACTTTTCTCTGCAACTTGTGCAATTAATTCTGTTCTGTTCATTTTATTAATCCTCCATCTTTACAAATCCATTTGTTTTGCCTGCTCCCACAGTTCATCAAGAACATCAAGAGCAACCTTATCCATTTTTATATTCTTTTCATTTGCAAGCTCTTCCATTTTAGAAAAACGTCGAATGAATTTTTCACACGCATTATACAGTGCCTTTTCGGAATCTGTATGTACAAATCTTGCAATATTTACAGCTGAAAATAATACATCTCCAAGCTCTTCTTGGATATGAACATTATTGTTTTCTTTAATAGCCTCACGAAGTTCATCTAATTCTTCATTCAGCTTATCCATCGCACCGTCTACACTATCCCAGTCAAATCCAACCTTCGCAGCCTTTTGTTGAATTTTTTGACTACGCATAAGTGACGGTAAAGAACGGGAAATGCCTTTAAGTACTTCTGATTGGGAATTTTGAGATTTTGTTTTCATCTTAATTGCGTCCCAGTTTTTCAAAACCTGATCCGTAGTATCAGCTTTAACATTTGAGAACACGTGAGGATGACGAATAATCAACTTTTTACATATACCGTCAGCTACTTTATCAATATCAAAGCTATTTTTTTCACTTTCCATTTCAGCGTGAAATACTACTTGAAGCAAAACATCTCCTAGCTCTTCTTTCAGAAGTTCAGTATCTTCAGTGTCAATCGCTTCAATAGCTTCATATACTTCCTCAATAAAGTTCTGACGTATAGAGTGGTGATCTTGTTCCATATCCCAAGGACAACCTCCAGGAGCACGCAACATTTTAACAATCTCTACCAAATCGTAAAAATTGTATTTTTCTTTCTCCACAAACTCCATAATACTTCTCCTTATTGTTACTATCAACTACCAATATATTCTACCTTAAAAGCTTATATTTTGCAAGTATTTTTGCTATTTTATTTCCACCCGGCATCTCTTGTAAATCTTCGGCAGTTATTCCTTTAAATAATAACAAAGCAACAACATATACTATCACAGCCACAATAACAGAAGGAAGTACCGTAAATCTTCCTTCGCTCATTATATAGGTAGAAACTACATAATTACTGCCATACGCTGCCACTCCACAACAAATTGCAGCAAAAAGTGGTTTAAGTAATATTTTGCGGAAATCAGGTACAACACCTGTATCTTTAGCAATAATATATATTCCAATAACCGACACAAATAAATATGCAACAAGTGAACCTACTGCTGCACCCTGTATATTTATTTGTGGTATACCAACAAGTATATAGTTAATAATAATTTTCATTATCATACCAACAGTATACAACTTTAATGGCATATCTACTCTTCCTATTGCTTGCAACATACTGCAAATAGGAGTACTGGTAGCTATAAATATACTTGAAATACCCATAACTTGTAAAACGGCTGCTGCAATATCAACCTCTACTCTTACTCCATACAATAATGTAAGTAAAGGTTTTGCTAAAACAGATAATCCGATACCAGCCGGCAAAGTAACAAGCAATGTAATCTTTAATATTGTATTGATATTACTTTTTATAAGTTTTTTATCTTTTACTGTCCACGCTGATGTTAATGCAGGCATAGCACTCTGCCCGAACACCTGTGTAACCGCTGTAACCAACATCAAAAATGTAAGTGCATAACCATAGCACCCAAACAAGAACACCTGAATATTATAATCACCATAAGCATCAACTGCAAACTGATCGGGTTTAAGGTTGCTGTATATGCTTTTTAGTACATCACCGTTTCCACTTTCCATTATATTTACAATTCTATTCTGAACAAGAATTGAATCAATAGTGCTTGCTATGCTCATAACAAAAGAACCTAAACCAATAGGAATTGCTGTAAGTGCAAGAGTTTTGAAAAGACGTTTTCCCGGGAAGGCTTCTGGTGAAGTTTCAAGTTGTTCCTTGGTGATTCCTCCGTGTGTGCGTTTATACTTAAACATCAGATATAAAAAGCCACACAATGAACCAACAGCAACACCAACAAAAGCTGCTGATACTGTAAATGCTGCAAGTGTATTATTATACATCTCTGTATCTGTCATTAAATTACCAAAAAGTGTACCACTCTGTTCATACTCTGTTCTGCCCATAAAATTGACAATATAAGCAAGAGTTAATCCTACAAGCAACTTACCTGAAACCTCTATTATTTCAGAAATTGCAGTAGGCACCATATATCGCATACCTTCAAAATATCCTCGATATATTGACATAAGGCAACCGAAAAATACTATGGGAGCAAGTGCAATTACAGGTAACTGAATTGAAGAGTTGCCTATCATTTTTCCATAAACACCACTTAATGCAACCATTAACAGAAAACATACAAAGCCTGTGGTTACAAAAAAAGGTATAGAAATTTTATGAATTTTTTGGACATCTTTATATCTGTGTTTAGAAACATACTCCGATACCATTCGTGACAAAGCTATCGGAAAACCTGCTGAGGCAACAGTGAAAATTACATTATATAATTCATATGCACTATTAAATAAACCATTTCCAACACCATCAACTATATTTGCAAACAATACTTTAAAAAGTGCACCAATAATCTTAACTACTACAACGCTTATAGTCATAATCATTGCACCTTTTACAAATGATTGTTGTTCTATACCTTTTTCTTTTTTTGATTTTTTCTTTGATGAAAAGCCTTCTGAAACAACCGTTGCATTATTATCTTTAGATGAAGAAATATGAATTGACATATCATTTATGTCAACATAATCACCATCTTCCTTAAATTTTTGACTTTGTGTTGTTTTTTTGACATCTGAAGTATGTTCATCATTATCATTAAAATGCCTGGACACTACTTCACCATCCTTTACATAAATTTTGGCGGGAAAAACCCGCCAATTTTAATAGAATTTCGATTTAAGCAAACCTTAAATTATTTTCTACTGAAACTTTCTATATTTTAGTAGAAAATATCATTCTAAAGTTCCATAAAAAATATTTATTTTTCAGAATCTTCAACTATATTGTCTTTCTTTGCTTCCTCTACTGTTTCTTCTTTAATTTCTTCTACAATTACATCTGCAGACTTATCAATAGAAACAGAATCTTTTTCTGCAATAGTTAAATCTTCCGATTCACCAGTATTTGTTTCTTCTACTGATGGTGAAGCTACAACTGTAACGTCCTCATCATTTCCACAACAGCAACATTCTTCAGCTTTTTCCTCTTTATCTAATTTGCTACCACATTTGCAACAAAAAACAAACTCTCTGTCGTTTTCTGCTTTACAATACTTACAAGTAACTTTGTTCTTTGCAACAGTAAGCATTTCTCTTGTAATTTGTAAATTTTCTTCGAGTTCATCAATCTCAGCAACAAAACCTTGCATTACAATTTTATCAATGTCTCCCATTTTAGAACAATTATAAATATAGTTACCCAACTCCTGCTTTTTCTTGGCAATTTCAGATTTTATTCCGCTCTCAGAATACTTCAACTTTGAATAATCCTTTATTTGATTAGCCTTTTTACCAACTGTATTAGCAGCAGATTTAGCATTTACAAAAATATCATCAAAAAATTCATCCAAAAAACCCATAAAAACATCTCCTTAATAAAATTTGGTTTAATTATAGCACTGTCAAATGTAATAATCAATTACTATTTTGTTAATATTATCCATAATTATAATTATGATATTTAAAAAATTAATTTTATCAATATTAGATATAGTTTTTCTGTTGATTTTTATATTCATATTGTTAGGCTATTAACAATTTATATTATGTTAAATATATGAGATATTGGGTATATTAGTATACTTTGAAGTATAGTGTTTAAATATTCACTTTCTATTTTAAAATTCTTTAATCTTCTATTACTTTGTTCTGCCTATATCTTTACGGTAATGAGCATTATCAAAGTGAATTTTCTCAACAGCAGTGTATGCTTTCTCTAAAGCCTCATCAAGAGTCTTTGCGATTGCAGTTACACCAAGAACTCTGCCACCATTTGTGTAAAATTTTCCGTCTTTGCAAACTGTTCCTGCGTGGTATACTGTTGCACCATCAACATTACCATTATCATTAAGACCTGTAATCTCAATGCCCTTTTTATATGCTTCAGGATATCCACCACTTGCCATTACAACACAAGCAGATGCTTCGTTTGACCAATCAATATTAATGTCAGCCAGTTTTTCATCAATTACAGCATCAATAATATCTACTAAATCAGTTTTTAAACGTGGTAGAACTACCTGAGCCTCAGGATCACCAAAACGAGCGTTATATTCTATAACCTTGGGGCCTTTTGGAGTCATCATTAAACCAAAATACAGACATCCTTTAAAAGGTCTACCCTCTTCAGCCATAGCCTTTATTGTTGGCTCGAAAATAGTTTTTTGACACTCCTCTGCAAGTTCATCTGTATAATATGGGTTAGGACTTATTGTACCCATACCACCTGTATTCAAACCTTCATCATTGTCATAAGCTCTTTTATGGTCTTTAGATGATACCATAGGTCTTACTGTTTTTCCGTCTGTAAAAGATAGTACAGAAACCTCTGGCCCTGTTAAAAACTCTTCAACAACAATCTGATTACCTGATTCACCGAATTTTTTATCCTCCATAATAGACTTTACAGCGTCTTTTGCTTCATCAATAGTTTTTGCAATAATTACACCCTTGCCTAATGCAAGACCGTCAGCTTTAATTACAACAGGAAATTCATTTTTTTCTGTTATATACTCAACAGCTTTCTCTGCTTCACTGAAAACCTCATATTCAGCAGTTGGTATATTATATTTTTTCATAAGGTCTTTTGAAAAAACCTTACTTGCTTCAATAACAGCAGCTTTAGCATTTGGTCCAAATGCTCTTATTCCTGCTTCTTCAAAGGCATCAACCATACCAGCTGCAAGGGGATCATCAGGTGCTACAAAAGCAAGATTAATATTATTTTCTTTTGCAAAATTCACCATTTTTTCCTTGTCCATTACAGGAATATCTACGCATATGCTATCACAAGATATTCCACCATTACCTGGAGCTGTATATAACTTTGTTACCCTAGGGCTTTCTAACAATTTTTTTACAAGTGCGTGTTCACGTCCACCTGAACCAATCATTAAAATATTCATCGCAAATCTTCCTTTTGATTATAAAATTTCAATACAAATCAACAAAACAGGGCTAAAACAAAGCCCCGTTTTGTTATAAGTTAATGTAAGTTAAGCTCAATAAAACTCACTTTGATATAATATATAAATATTAGTGGTGGAATAATCTTATACCTGTAAAGCACATAGCCATATTGTATTTATTACAGGTTTCAATTACATTGTCATCTCTTATTGAACCGCCAGGTTGTGCAATAAACTCAACACCTGATTTTTTAGCACGTTCAATATTGTCACCGAATGGGAAGAAGGCATCACTACCCAGTGCAACACCACTTAAATTTTTAAGCCATTCTTTCTTTTCTTCACGACTTAGTGGCTCTGGCTTTTCTTTAAAGAACTGCTGCCATACTCCCTCTGCAAGAACATCTTCATAATCATCTGAAATGTAAACATCTATTGTGTTATCTCTGTCTGGACGGCGGATATTATCAACAAATTTAAGATTAAGTACCTTTGGATGCTGACGCAGGAACCAGATATCTGCTTTATTACCAGCAAGACGTGTACAGTGAATTCTAGATTGTTGACCTGCTCCTACACCGATAGCCTGTCCATCTTTTGCATAACAAACAGAATTAGACTGTGTATATTTTAAAGTGATAAGTGCAATTTTAAGATCACGCTTTGCCTCTTCAGTAAATAAAGCGTTATCTGTAACAAAATTTGTCAACATTTCATCATCAATCTTAAGGTTATTTCTGCCTTGTTCAAATGTGATACCGAAAACGTCCTTATATTCTTTTTCAGCAGGTACATAATTCTCGTCAATCTTTACTATGTTGTATCTACCTTTTCTCTTAGATTTAAGAATTTCCAAAGCCTCGTCAGTATAACCTGGTGCAATAATACCATCTGAAACTTCACGCTGAATAAGTGTTGCTGTTGAAGCATCACAAATATCAGATAAAGCAATCCAATCGCCATATGATGACATTCTGTCCGCACCTCTTGCCTTTGCATATGCACTTGCAAGTGGTGAAAGCTCTAAATCATCTACAAAATAAATTTTCTTTAATGTGTCAGAAAGTTCTGTTGCAACAGCGGCACCAGCAGGACTAACATGCTTGAATGAAGCTGCTGATGGTAATTCGGTTGCTTCTTTAAGCTCTTTTACAAGCTGCCAGCTATTAAAAGCATCAAGAAAATTTATATAACCTGGCTTACCGTTAAGAACCTCTATTGGCAACTCACTGTTATCTTTCATAAATATTTTTGATGGCTTTTGATTTGGATTACAGCCATACTTTAATTCCAATTCATTCATTGTAATTACCTCCTGAAAGAGTTTGATTTATAATAAATTACTTATTTTTATTAATTATTATACTGTCTGTTTTAAGTGTTTCAAGATTAATGTAGCGTACAAACAGGGAAACCTTATTTTCCTCGTTAAGTGCAATCCACAATTTATTTGCAAATGTATCTATATCATCATTTTCGATTTCAACAAGCTTTGGTTCTCCCTCAAAACTTGGTAGTGGATTTTCATTTTTGTTATAAGTATGAATAAATCTACCTTCACCGTTTAGTGGACTTGAATATGAGAACGTATATCTTTGACAAGATTTGGGATTACCATTTGCACTTTTGAGTATTGACATTGAAAAATCAAAATAACCGTCATTTAACTCTACAATACCTGAAATTCTTGGTGTATAGTTAGGACAGTCAGGTTCAAACTCTCTTGTACGCAATGATTGTTCAAAAGTCTGACCCTTAGCCATTAAATCGTAAACTGTATCTGTTTGGTCGCCGTTTGTAACAATGGTTTTATTATCCAAAACTCTTACAGGAGCGTAAATTATAAGTGATGGATCCTCTAATTTAGATTCATCAAAAGCCTGTGTTCTGATTCCGTCGCCCTCTTCTACAAAAATTCTGTTACGGCTGTTTTCACTTCTACCCATAATAAAGTAAGCAATTACAGCGTTTTTGCCGTTTGCACTTTTACCTATCAAAATACCTCTGCCAGGATATGGATTAGAATTAAGTTCTTTTTCTATTGATAGTAATTCCATTAATTATTTTCCTTTCGTTATGTTTTTGATGATAATAAAGTTAAAGTTAAATTTATCTTTCTATTTCTAACTCCAAACATTTCCATTTTTCGCCCATTATAAAATAATACTCAGGTTTATCTAATTGAATATCCTTGAAACCGGATGCTTTGTAACAGTAATATGCTGATGGATTATTTTCAAAAGCACCAATTGTAACCTTTTTTACTTTTAATATTTCAAACGCATATTTTAATGAAAGCTGTATCATTTCTTTTCCGTATCCCATACCTCTTTTGGTATCATCTACAATTACAAATCCAAGACGTAAAACTGTTTTGTTTTCATCTGTAAATCGCATAATCAAATGTCCTACAACACCACTTTCATCAAAGGCTGTGACAGGATAGAAATTATCAGGCTCAACACAATCCCCATTACATTCCATATATTTTTTGTTTATATCATCCTCTGTAATAGGAAAAGACTCGTATCTGTCTGAACTCCATTTACGGAATGTAACCTCATCCTTAATCCATGAAACAATGGTTTTCGCATCACAAGGTTTGTATGCTCTTAATCTCAACACTACATTTCACCTCTGGAAATTCAATTTATCTTATCCAAAATCAAGTTAAAATTTCAGTTGTTTTATTATCTATAACCTTTATTTTATCATTACAGAAAAGTGCCACAGCCTGCGGTAAAATATGCCACTCAGCTTGTTCCATTACTCTTTTTTGTAAACTTTCAGGTGTGTCATCATTTTTAATTTCAACAGCCTTTTGCAGAATAATAGGACCTCCGTCACACACTTCATTAACAAAATGTGCAGTTGCACCTGTCACCTTTACTCCTCTTGAAAGAGCGACTTCGTGAACTCTTAAACCATAAAATCCCTCACCGCAGAAAGAAGGTATTAATGAAGGATGAATATTAATAATTCTGTTTTCAAACGCTTTTATAACCTCTGCACCGAGAATAGTCATAAAACCTGCAAGAACTATCAAGTCAGCTTTTTTACTTTCTAAAAGTGTTATAAGAGCGTTATCATATTCACTCTGAGAATCATAATCTTTACGTCTTATAACGGCTGTATCTATATTATTAGTTTCTGCACGTTTTAAAGCATAAGCATTAGGGTTACTTGAAATAACACAGGAAATTTTGCCATTTGTAATGTCACCTGACTTCTGTGCATCAATAAGTGCCTGTAAATTTGTGCCTCCACCTGAAACCAATACAACTATATTCTTCATAGCAAACCTCTTTATTCAAAGATTACTTCCTTATCTCCTGCAATAACCTCACCCAATACAAATGCTTTTTCACCAGCATTTTCAAGTACTTGTAAAGCTGTATCAACATCATTTTTATCAATAGCAATAACCATACCAACACCCATATTAAATGTGTTGTACATATCGTGTTCTGAGATATCACCCTCACGCTGAATAATATTGAAAATAGGAAGTACAGGAACAGCAGATTTAACAATTTTTGCAGACATTCCATCCTTTAACATTCTTGGAATATTCTCGTAAAAACCGCCACCTGTGATATGAGAAACTGCCTTTACATTACACTTTTCAATAAGAGCAAGAAGAGGTTTAACGTAAATCTTTGTTGGAGTAAGAAGTGTTTCACCCAATGGCTTATCAAGCTCATCATAAGTTTTATTGATAGTAACTTCGTTTATATCAAACACCTTTCTTACCAAAGAAAAACCATTTGAATGAACACCAGATGATGCAAGACCGATAAGAACATCACCTTCTGCAAGTTCTGAACCATCAATAATTTTCTTTTTGTCTACAATACCAACCGAGAAACCTGCAAGATCATACTCATCTACTGGGTAAAAACCGGGCATTTCTGCTGTTTCTCCACCCACCAAGGCACAACCTGCCTGAACACAGCCTTCTGCAACACCTGAAACTATCTCTGCTACCTTTTCAGGCTCATTTTTACCAAGTGCCATATAATCAAGAAAAAATAATGGTTTTGCACCGCCACACACCACATCATTAACACACATTGCCACACAATCAATACCAATAGTATCGTGCTTATCAAGCAAAAAAGCAAGTTTTAACTTTGTACCAACACCATCTGTACCTGATACAAGTACAGGTTCTTCCATACCACTGAGATTTGGCTCAAACAAACCACCAAAACCACCAATACCAGAAATAACACCCTCTGTTGTTGTTTTAGCAATATGCTTTTTCATAAGTTCAACAGATTTGTAGCCTGCTGTAACATCAACGCCTGCCTCTTTGTAACTTTCGCTAAAGCTCTTCATAAGAAATCCTCCATAAATGTTCATCTAATTACTTTTTACAACATAAATCAAATAATCGCCACAGTAAAGCATTTCAGCTTTTTAATGTAACGCAAAATATTACAAATTATTTTCTAATTTTCATACTGAATTTATCAACAAACTCAACCTCAGGTATTTCTGTTGGATATTCACCTGTAAAGCAAGCTGTACAGAATTCCACATTAGAATCTTTTGCACAAGCCAATAAATCATCACCTGATATAAACTCAAGTGAATCAGCACCAATTTTGTTACAAAGCTCCTCAGAGGTCATTTTAATTGAAATAAGATCCTCTTTCGATGGCAAACTTGTTCCATAATAACAAGGGGCTTTAAACTGAGGTGATGCAACTCTTACATGAACTTCTTTTGCTCCTGCCTTTTTAAGAATATCAACAATATGGGCAATCGTGCCACCTCGCACAATACTATCATCAATAATTACAACACGTTTACCTTCTACGGCAGGTTTAAGCACATTTATTTTTATCTCAAAAGTTCTCTTTTTTAAGTTATTTTTATCCATAGAAAGAGTTCTTCCAAGATATTTATTTTTGATAATAGCAACTCCATAAGGGATTCCTGAAGCATTAGCATAACCTATTGCACAGCTTACTCCGCTGTCAGGTACACCACAAACTACATCTGCTTCAACAGGATATTTTTTCGCAAGAGTTGCACCTACATTCATCCTGAAATTATGTACACACAGATTATCCAGCACACTGTCAGGACGTGAAACATAAACCTGCTCAAATATACAGGCAGATGTTTTCTGTCCACAATGGTCGGTATAACTGTGTACACCATCTTCATCTATTACAACCATCTCACCAGGCTTAACATCTCTGATAAATTCAGCACCAAGGCTATCAAAAGCACAACTCTCTGAAGATACTATATAGCTGTTCTTCATTTTTCCAAGACATAGAGGTCTAAAACCATTTGGATCACGCACTGCAATAAGTTTACTCGGGGAAATCATTACTATTGAGTAAGCTCCCTCAATCATATACATAGCTTTTAGTACAGCTTCTTCAATAGAAAACGTCTGTAAACGTCTGCTTGCAATTACATAAGCAATAAGTTCTGCATTACTGTTGGACTGGAAAATTGCACCGCCTTCTTCTAGTTCTTTATGAAGTTCAGCCTTATTAGTTATTGCACCATTATGTGCTATTGCAAGAGAACCTTTTATATATCTCATTAACAAAGGTTGAACAGCAGCAAAATCTAATTTATCAGATTTGTAACCTGAATGTCTTACATGACCAATCGCAATTTTTCCGTTTGGCAATTCCTCAAGAGAATCTGGTGAAAATGCCTCAGAAACAAGTCCATTATTTTTACAGCATTTAAAATTACCGTTGTCATTAACACATATTCCAGCACTCTTCTGTCCACGATGCTGTAAAGCATATAAACCACTATAAACCTCTGCTATGGTATTTATTTCTTCATCATTTTTATAAATACCAAAAACACCACATTCATCTTGTGGTTTTTCATCCATTAATAAAATATCGTTTATGATTTCACTCACAGTTCATCCACCTTACTCTGAATAGCTTTATCCTTAGCAACTACTCCTGCTTCCATTTCAGCCTTAAGATTGTCAAGCTTTTCTGACAATGAATCGTCTGATAAAGCGAGAATTTGAACAGCAAGAAGAGCTGCATTATCTGCACCATCTATTGCAACAGTTGCAACAGGAATACCCTTTGGCATCTGCACAGTTGCCAGCAAAGCATCAAGTCCATCAAGGGTAGATGATTTTACTGGAATACCAATTACAGGTATTGTTGTATGTGCTGCAAGCACACCTGCAAGATGTGCCGCCTTACCAGCAGCTGCAATAATTACACCAAAACCATTTGCCTTAGCATTTGAAGAAAATTCCGCAGCCTGTGAAGGAGTACGATGAGCAGACATAACATGAACTTCAACAGGTACTCCATATTCTTTAAGAGTCTTAATTGCTCCTGATACTACTGGAAAATCACTGTCACTTCCCATAATAACTGCTACTTTTTTCATAACGAACATTCCTTTCAGATTCTCATATTTAAAAATATTATTCTTAACTATGCAAAACTAAAAGGCTGTGGTAGTACACCACCACAGCCCAATTTTACTTTTTTGTGACAACACGCAAATACCCCACGAATAGGAAACATATTATCTGTTTTGCAAATAATATATACCATATAAGATACCTCCGCCAAATAATCACTTACTATATTTTATTGCATTTTGCTCACAATTTCAACCATTTTTCTCTTATTCCCAAGAAAAAGAAGTTTTTGTAACAATTTAAACAAATTATTTTAAATTAATCAGCAAAACAAGTGATTTTAAACAAATAATTTAATTCTTCTTTTACAGTTGTTTAACATCATCATTATTGAAAATTTCTTTAACTGATGTTGCAAGACCAGCCAATGATTGAATTTCTGAAGGTATAATAATTTTTGTTGCCTTGCCGTCTGCTGCTTTCTGAAATGCTTCAAGACTCTTAAGAGCAATAACTTTATCACTTGGAGCAGCTTCGTTCAACATTTTTAGTGCATCAGCATAAGCCTGCTGTACACTTCTGATAGCTTCAGCTTCACCCTGTGCTTCACGAATTTTTTTCTCTTTAACTGCATCAGCTTGTAAAATAGCAGATTGTTTATGACCTTCAGCAACAAGAATTTCACTTTCACGCTGTCCTTCAGCTTCAAGAATTTTTGCACGTCTTTCACGTTCTGCTTTCATCTGCTTCTCCATTGATTCCTGAATTTCTTTTGGGGGCAGAATATTCTTAAGTTCTACACGGTTAACCTTAATTCCCCAAGCATCTGTGGCTTCATCAAGAATAACACGAATCTTTGAGTTGATTACATCTCTGGATGTAAGAGTATGATCAAGCTCAAGCTCACCAATGATATTTCTCAATGTTGTAGCTGTCAGATTTTCAATAGCAGAAATAGGATTTTCAACGCCATATGTATATAGCTTAGGATCTGTAATCTGGAAATAAACAACAGTGTCTATTTGCATTGTTACATTATCCTTTGTAATAACCGGCTGAGGTGGAAAATCTACAACTTGCTCTTTTAAAGAAACTTTTCTGGCAATCCGATCAATAAATGGTATTTTCCAATGAAGACCTGTTCCCCAAGATTGATAGTAAGCACCCAAACGTTCAATAACATATGAATGAGCCTGAGGCACTACTTTTACATTTGAGATAATAACAATAATAGAAATAATAGCGATAATTACGATAATAAAAAGTCCCATATCTTTCTCCTTTTGTTTAGATAAAACAAATTTTGTATGCAATCTAATTCAAATCATATTATTATGATACACTTACAGGTGTAACAACCATTTTTACACCTTCAATAGCATTCACCTTAACCTTTGTACCAACAGGCAAAACGTCATCTGTGGTAGACTTTGCAGACCATATAGAACCCTGAACTTTAACCTGACCAACAGATTCTAAATTGTTTACATCTACAATTACTTCAGCAACTTTGCCAATGTATCTGTCGCAGTTTGTAGCTACATCGCCATGTCTATTTTTAAAACGTTTTGCAAGAGGATGTGTAACTGCAAGACAGATAATAGCTACTACAAGAAATACAATTAGCTGAATCAGTAGATTATCTGTAAATATAGCTGTAATCGCACTCGCCACAGCACCTACTGCAAACCATATGGAAACGAGCTGAACAGTACATCCTTCTAATATAGCAGCAAGAATTGCTATACAAACCCAAAACAATGCTAAACTCAAACTTTCCATACTAACTACTTCTCCTTTCTTAAATATTTAATAGTCTTTAACCCTTGTAATTAAGATATCATATAAATATATGATAGTCAATAAACAGATTTGTAACAAATATAAATTAATTATTACTAAATATTACATTAATAATATCATAAACGTAAACATATAATGTATAAAAAATAAAGGAGATTGACAATGGATATTAAAATTATAGCAGGTGTAATATTAGGAGCAATAATCTTTTTTTCAATATTATACGCAATCAAAAAAAGTAAAAATCCTCTAAAAAGAGCAACTACAACAGTTGCAACAGGGCTTGTGTCACTCGTAGCAGTTAACATAGCGGGAATTTTTACTGGTGTTTATATTCCTATAAGTACACTCAGCATCTGTTCAAGTGCTGTGGGAGGAATCCCTGCTGTAACAGCTATGCTTATTATTGATACTTTTTTTAAATAAAATCAGATGTATCAAAATCAGCTACCGCAATAACGTTTAGTGCAGTTTTTTTATCTCCGGTCATAAGTGCAACAACAGCCTGATAAATAACATCTGTATTATTATAAAAGACATTTCTCACTAAACTTGCTTGTTCTGCATTTGGCACATACATATTAATTTTCAAAAGTGGATTATCACTGTCTTTTACAGTACATTCCACATATGTCTTGTTGTTGTTTGTTTTTAAATTTACATCATTTTCACGTTTTATATCACACTGATGAAGAAAATTTTTATAATTTTTAAGAGTAGTTTCTTTTACAGCTGCCGGTAGCTCATCAGCCAAATTTTTAACCACAAATTCTCCTGAATCTGACAGAATATACATATTAGGTTTATCTTCAACTTGCATCAGTTGCCCATTAGCCACAAGCTCAGCAAAACTACTTGATGACTCAAAATAATTGGCTGAACCACATTTTTGTAAAACACCACACATAAAATCAGATGTTACAGCTTCACTGGTTTTACTTAGTAAGTAACATATAAGAATTTTAATCTGCTCTACATCGTGAAGTCCCCCAGGCATTACTCCCTCTTTTGAATTGTTATATAAAATATTAAAAGACATATTAAAACACCTCCAATATATTTATTATAACATAAGTAACAGTATTCTTCCAGTACGTTTAAATTATTTTCATACAGAACAAATTCATTTCTTGCTTTTCAGTATTTATAGTTTTAATAAACAAAAATATTTTATATAAAATTGATTTTTTATTTTATAATTAAATTTTAAAAACAAATATTAACTTTTTGATAAAAAGCCCTTTTTACATTTGAACGATAACCTTTCTTCACTTTTTAGCTAATTTTTGTCGAACTTACGTTAAACTTAAAATTTTTTAACTAAAAAATTTACAAAATATATTTATTTTTTATAAATTATGTGCTATAATCAAAATAACAAAAGAAAATCTCTTTTGTTAAGAAATAGCCCAGGAGGTACAAATTTATGAAAATTACTTATATTGCAAGGAATGTTAATCTTAAAGATAATTTTAAAGAGAGAGTAGAAAAAAAGCTGAGTAAATTTGAGAGGATTTTTACAGATACAGCAACTGCTAATGTTACAGTTACTTTACAGAAAAATAGTCAAACTGTTGAACTTACAATCAGAGACAATGGAATGATTTATCGTGCTGAAAGTACGTGTGATGAAATGAACGATGCTGTTGATAGAGTTACAGATATTATCGGAGGATTGATTCGTAAGAATAAGACAAGATTAGAAAAGAAAAACAAATCAGCTGTTGCGATTGATAGTTTCGTTGCAGATTACGATTTCACATATAATGATATTGAAGAAGATGACGAAGAAGATAATTTTGAAATAGCAAGAACAAAAACTATTCCTGTAAAGCCTATGTCTGTTGAAGAAGCAATACTTCAAATGAATTTACTTAACCATCAGTTCTATATGTTCCAAGATGCAGATACAAATGAAGTTTCTTTGGTTTATAAAAGAAAAGATGGCAGATATGGTTTACTTGTGCCAGGTGATGAAGACGAAGATTAATATTGAATAAGTTGTGACTTTATGATATACTAAAGTTAAAGTAACAGGCAGTCAATAGTTAAAACTGTTGACTGCCTGTGTTTTATGTAAGAAAGGATTATTTTTATGGATATTAATATGACAGCTCCCTGTCTTTTAGGTGTTGAGGGCATTGTTGCACAGGAACTAAGAAGCATTGGAGCTAATAATGTTACACCTGAAAATGGAAGGGTAAATTTTTGTGGTGATTATAACATATTGGCACGAGCAAATATATGCTCAAGATATAGTGAAAGAATTCTTATTTCTATGGGGAAATTCACAGCTAAAACCTTTGAAGAACTTTTTCAAGGAGTTAAAGATTTACCCTGGGAAGATTGGATAGGAAAAAAAGATAAATTTCCTGTAAAAGGCAGAAGCTTAAATTCTCAGTTGAATAGTATACCAGCTTGTCAGAAAATCATAAAAAAAGCTATTGTAGAAAGATTAAAAAGTAAATATAAGGTACAGTGGCTTGAGGAATCTGGAGAACTTTTTCAAATACAGTTTCTCATAATGAAAAATAATGTAAGTATAATGATTGATACATCTGGTAGTGGTTTACATAAACGTGGTTACCGTAATATTTCTACGGAAGCTCCTATAAAAGAAACACTAGCTGCTGTAATGGCAGATTTGGCACATGTACATAGCAATCATATTGTAGTCGATCCTTTCTCAGGTTCCGGTACTATTTTGATTGAATCTGCTTTTAAAGCTCTTAATATTGCACCAGGAAAAAATCGTGATTTTTCAGCAAAGCATTGGAGTTGTATTAGCACATCAATATGGGAACAAGAAATAGAAAAAGCTATTTCAGAAGAAAAAAAGGGGGCTGAATTTCAAGGATATGGCTATGATATAGATTCTAACGCAATAGAACTAGCTACTGCAAATGCAGAAAAAGCTGGTGTTAGAGAAAAATTAAAGTTTATTCAGCGTGATATAAGAGATTTTAAGCAAGATTTTGAACGTTGCAGTATTATTACTAACCCTCCATACGGTGAACGTTTGTTGGATATAGAACAAGCACAGATTCTTTATAAAATTATGGGAGAAAAGTTTATAAAAAAGAATGGATATAGTTACACTATAATCAATCCTGATGAAGATTTTGAAAATATCTTTGGCAGAAAAGCAGACAAAAGGCGTAAACTTTATAATGGTATGATAAAATGCCAGGTATATATGTATTTTAAAAATTAGAGTACATTTTGAAAACGTGAACAAAAAAACAAAAAATAACAATAAATTAACGTGAATTCGATGAAAAAATAAAAAACAAAAAAGCTAACAGACTTTGTAACAAAAATCTGTTAGCTCTTTATTTATGAATAATTTTCAAATGTTGCCAAAACGTTTGCCACAAGGCTTTTTCAAACTTCAAAAACCCAGTATTTATGCAGGTTTTCAGCGTTTTTGGTATCATTCCCATTCGCAAAACAAAAACAGATCTCAACTGATTTTGTTTTAGTGTTTTGGCACGATTTGATTGCATTTGTCTTAGATTCCCCTAATTGCAACGGATTTTAGTTTTTAAGTAGCTTCTTGTAACACCCTCACGGATAAAGTTGTTTTTCTCGTAGTAGTGCTGGGCTACACGGTTATTGAGTGCTGTGTCGGTGTCAAATCTTTTGATACCTTTCTCATAAAGAAAGCTCTTCAAAGCATTCATACATTTGGTGCCGATGCCCTTGCCTACTATATCGGCATTTACATATATCCAACGAAGGTAGACTATGGTGTTACTGAGATAATGCACCTCGCAACCGCCAACATGATTATCTTTTATTTTAAAGTCGATATACTGCTGATTGCCTTTTGTTAAGTCCTTTGCGGTAATTAAAACCTCTGAGTTTTCAACATCTCTTAAAACAGATGAGTAGTACACATTTTCGTGCTCTACCTCAAAGCCGTTTTGTTTGAGCAGACTTTCAATATGAGCATGAGTTTCAAAAAGCTTGCCGTGACGGGCAAAGCAGGTCATACCAAAGTAGTGGAAAAACGCATATATTCTTTCATTATTCTCAAAGCTATTCATAGCTTCATTCAGCAGAATTTGTCCTACATCTTTTCTGTCCTTCGCAAAATACAGATTGCGGACAACAGGGTATGAAACCTTATTTGAAATTTCACCGCTTTCATCAAAGCCGAAGGCGGTTTTGCCGTACTGAACAAAGCCTAAAAGTTCCTCTTTTTCGTGGATAGCTTTTACATTAAGCTCATTAAATAAAGTTCTGCCCTCGCCGTCGATATCCGACTCAAAAGAATTCTTCCATTCCTCAAAATCCGTATCGAAAAAGTACGGACTATCAAAACTTAACTGAAAATCATAAATATCCTTTAAATTCAAATTGTCTGTTATTTTTAGCATCTGTCATTCTCCTTTTATCAAGGCATAAGCATTCTGATTTTTCTCTCATTTTCTTTGATAAATTTAAAAACATCGTATGTGCTTTTTACTTGTGCAGAGTCTTCCTGCCCTTCAAAATACGCAAGAAACAAAAGCTCGATACATTCCATAACGAATACCACAGACTCCTTTTCTTGCTCTGTCAGGGGGATGATTTTGTTGTAGCCTGCGAATACATTCTTTGCAAACTCAAACCACTTTTCCTTATTGATTTCAAACTTTTCTTTCTCGGACAAAACTGACAACGAAAAGTAACACAAATCAAAAATTCTTATATTCTTCTGGCTTAAATCAAAGTCTATATATCCGCTGAACTTTTTGTTATGAAAGAGGAAATTCCCGAAATGCACATCCCTGTGGATAAGTCCTAAGGGAAGTTTTTCGTATGACTTTTCAAGATTCTTAACAACAGACTCATAGGCTTCTCGGTCGATAATTTCAAATCCGCTTTTTTCAAAGCTATCTCTTACCCAACCCTTTATTTCATCAAGCAAACTGCCTTGCCAAAGCTCAACTTTATCTTCAAGGCTTTCAAAGGCAATATGTAGCCTTGCAATAATCTCTCCCATTGTTTCGGCTGTTTTGTTGTAGAATTTAAGACTTATTATGTTACTACCCTGAAGCTTTTGAGAAACAAAGAAAAACTGCCCGTCAGCTTCAACATATTGCCCACCGTCAGTGGTACAGATTATTTTACCAACAGGTATTCCCATGCTATCAAGATGGCGGTTTATCATAAGATTTCTTTTTAAGGACTCAGGCTCGGTATATACTTTCAGTACATAATCTTCGCCAATCTGCCAGACGGTATTATAAATTTGTTTTATGATTTCACCTTGCAAGCCCCAAGCAAACAACAAAGCCTTGATTTCATTTGACATAAGCTCAAATCTTTTCCTCTCTGCGATTATTATTCTTCTTATGCTGGACTGAGCCAAGCTGAAATTCTCAGCCAACTGCTGATTTTTCATTCCCTCAAGGTACATTTTGTAGATTCTCAGATTTCGCTTTTCAAGCTCGATTTTGTATTCTGTAACCGCTCTGTGAGTTTGCTTATCTTTCTTAGGAATATACAGAAACTCCCCCTGAATATATTTCTGAATTTCTTCTAGAAGCTCTGCCGGAAGTATCTCCCCTGCGTTTTTGTATTTCATACCACACCTCTACTTTGCATTATTATTCTAACATCAGTAACCCCTGATTTTTTGTCTATGTTCTTTTTATAATAAACCATAAACAGGTTTATATCAAGAATCTGATTATGCTATAATTACTTTCGATATTTACCAAAGTGGTGAAAACTGTCATATAATTGTTTGTAATTACAAATACAGAATGACTTTCAAGAGCTTCTTATACCATCTATATATTTAATAAACGCAAAAAAGGCATTACCGACTACAAAAGTCAGTAATGCCTTTTTATTATTTAAGATAATCTACTCGCAAACCACTTGGACTCTTTAGAATAAAGAGGTGTGATAGTCTGCTATCATTTTGCTATCAAATTGTATTTTGAAATCCTTGAAACCCGCATAAATACTGGGTTTCTAATGATTTCAAAATTATTCCCATTCGATTGTTGAAGGGGGCTTTGAAGTTATGTCGTAAACAATTCGGTTAACGTGATCAACTTCGTTTATGATACGACTTGATGTTTTTGCAAGCACATCATAAGGAATTCTTGCCCAATCAGCTGTCATAAAATCATTGGTTGTTACTCCACGGAGAGCTATGGTATAATCATAGGTTCTACCATCACCCATAACACCAACACTTTTAATTCCTGTAAAGACTGCGAAATACTGGCTAATTTCACGATCCAATCCTGCCTTAGCAACCTCTTCTCTAAAAATTGCATCTGCATTTTTTAGAATATCCAGTTTATACTCTGTGATTTCACCTAAAACCCTGATTGCAAGACCTGGACCTGGGAATGGCTGACGCCATACTAAAAACTCAGGAATACCAAGTTCTAATCCTGCTTTACGAACCTCATCTTTGAAAAGGTCACGCAATGGCTCAACAATGTCTTTAAAATCAACATTGTCAGGAAGTCCACCAACATTATGATGGCTTTTTATTGTTTCAGCCTCTCCAGTTCCACTTTCTACTACATCGGGATATATAGTACCTTGACAGAGGAAATCAACTTCACCGATTTTTTTTGCCTCTTCTTCAAATACTCTTATAAATTCTTCACCAATAATTTTACGTTTAGCTTCCGGCTCAGTAACACCTGCAAGTTTACTTAAAAAACGTTCCTGTGCATTTACACGGATGAGATTTATATCAAATTGATTTCTGAAAACTTCTTCAACCTGATCTCCTTCATCTTTTCTAAGCATACCATGATCAACAAAGATACAAGTCAACTGCTTACCAACAGCTTTGTGTATTAAAACAGCTGCAACAGATGAATCTACACCACCTGACAATCCACATAGTACCTTTTTATCACCAATTTTCTTTCTGAGGTTTTCAATAGTAGTTGTAACAAATGAGGACATCTGCCAGTTACCATTACATTTACATACATCAAAAAGAAAGTTTTTCAGCATTTGTGTGCCTTCAACTGTATGCTGTACTTCAGGATGGAACTGCATAGCATATAGTTTTTTATCCTCATTTGCCATAGCAGCAACAGGACAATCTGCACTGTGAGCAGTAATTTTAAAACCATCGGGTGCTTTTGAAATATAGTCAGTGTGGCTCATCCAAACAACGCTTTTTTCTGAAACATTATCAAACATACCACATTCTGTATCAAAAACAACCTCTGTGTTGCCATACTCTTTGACCTCAGAGCTTGATACTTCTCCATCGCAAAGTTTAGCCATCATTTGGGCACCGTAACAAATACCTAATACAGGTATTCCACTTTCAAAAAGTGCAGGGTCACACTTTGGGGCATTATCTACATAAACACTATTAGGACCGCCTGAGAAAATAACACCCTTATATCCATTAGCCTTTATTTCATCAGCGGTAGTTTTATATGATTTAATTTCGCAATAGACATTCTGTTCACGAACTCGTCTTGCTATAAGCTGTGCATACTGTCCGCCGAAGTCCATTATCAATATTGCTTCGCTTTTTATATCCATAAATTCACCATTTATCTGTAAATTATATTATCTCTCTTTGCACCATTGGATACAATAGTTATAGGAATACCAATGTGCTTTTCTGCAAACTCAATATAATTTCTGCAATTTTCAGGCAGATCCTCATATTTAGTAATATGAGAAATATCACACTTCCAACCTGGTAATGCCTCAAGTATTGGTTTTGCTCTTTTTAGCTTTGTAGTAGAAGGAAAATAATCTATTCTTTCTCCATCAAGTTCATAACCAACACATACAGGAATTTCATCCAGATAACCAAGTACATCAAGTACAGTAAAAGCAATCTGAGTAGCTCCCTGAACTCTACAACCATAGCGTGTTGCAACCAAATCCAGCCATCCCATTCTTCTTGGTCTGCCTGTTGTAGCACCATATTCGCCACCGTCACCACCACGTCTTCTAAGCTCGTCTGCTTCTTCCCCGAAAATTTCAGAAACAAATTCACCTGCACCAACTGCACTTGAATACGCTTTAACTACGGTTACAATTTCTTTTATTTCATATGGAGGTATACCTGCACCAACCGCACCATAACCTGCGATAGTATTTGATGATGTTACCATTGGATAAATACCAAAATCAGTATCCTTTAAAGCACCAAGCTGACCTTCAAGTAGCACATTCTTGCCAGCCTTTACTGCATCATATATAAATGAAAAAGTGTCTGCTACATAAGGAGCTAACAATTCTTTATACTCCATTAGCTTATCAAAAATTTCTTGCTCACTGATAGGCTCTTTATTGTAAAGGTTTTTAAGAGTAGCATTTTTCACTTCCAGAACTCTTTTAATTTTATCCTTTAGTGTTTCAACATCATCATAGAGTTCATTAACCTGAAAACCAATTTTAGAATATTTATCTGAATAGAAGGGAGCTATACCACTTTTTGTAGAACCAAAGGAGTTTTTACCCAAACGCTCTTCTTCATAGCAATCGAAAGCGATATGATAAGGCATAACTATCTGCGCTCTGTCTGAAATAAGAATATTGGGCTTTGGAACACCACGTTCCTCCAGTTCCTTCATTTCTTTTATGAAATTTTCAACACTAAGAGCAATACCATTGCCTATAATGTTTGTAATATGACTGTGGAAAACACCTGATGGCAACTGATGTAACGCAAACTTACCATAGTTATTTACAATAGTATGTCCTGCGTTGCTACCACCCTGAAAACGAATAACAATATCAGATTCAGATGCCAAAACATCTGTAATCTTACCCTTACCTTCGTCACCCCAGTTAGCTCCTACAATGGCTTTTACCATTTTACTTCACTCCTTAATATATTTTACGGCAAAATTGCCAAGGGGTTTTATACATTAATCTCCGCTTGCTCTGTTTCCAAATTACTATATGGTGCCAGTGCAGGCTGTACAACCTCTTTCAGGAATTCTTCTGTCTGCTGTGGAGCACGTCCAACATATTTTTCAGGAGAAATAATTGAAACCAATTCTTCAAGAGTTACACCAAATGCTTCATCATTTGCAATTCTTTCAAGCAGATCATTTTCTCCACCCTGCTCCTTAATCACTTTTGATGCAGCCATTGAATGAACTCTTATTCTCTCGTGCAGAACTTGTCTGTCGGCACCCCTCTTAACAGCATCCATCATTATATTTTCAGTAGCCATAAATGGCAATTCTTTTCTGAGTCTTTGTTCTATAACTTTTTCATATACTACTAAACCATCAGCAACATTTGCGTAAAGGTTAAGAATAGCATCAACACCCAAAAATGCTTCAGCTACACTAATCCTCTTGTTTGCACTGTCATCAAGAGTTCTTTCAAACCACTGTGTTGCAGCTGTAATCGCAGGATTTAAAACATCACACATTACATATCTTGACAAAGATGTAATTCTTTCTGAACGCATAGGATTTCTCTTATAAGCCATAGCAGAAGAACCAATTTGATTCTTTTCAAAAGGTTCTTCAACTTCTTTTAAGTGTTGGAGAAGTCTTATATCATTTGAAAATTTTGACGCTGACTGTGCAATTCCGCTGAGAACAGATAGGAACTGAGAATCTAATTTACGAGAGTATGTCTGCCCTGAAACAGCAAAACAACCATTATATCCCATTTTTTCGGCAATCTTTTTATCAAGTTCTCTGCACTTTTGATGATCGCCCTCAAAAAGCTCCAGAAAGCTTGCCTGTGTACCTGTTGTACCCTTTGAGCCAAGAAGTTTAGCTTTTGAAAGTTGATATTCAACATCTTCCAAATCCATAAGTAAATCTTGAATCCACAAAGTAGCACGCTTACCTACTGTTGTAGGCTGAGCAGGCTGAAAATGTGTAAATCCAAGTGTTGGAAGTGCTTTATATTTATCAGCAAATTCTGACAAATTGCGTATAACAGTAACCAACTTATTTCTTATAAGTTTCATAGCCTCTGTCATTATAATTATGTCTGTATTGTCACCAACATAGCAAGAGGTAGCTCCAAGGTGAATAATTCCTTTAGCTTTTGGACATTGTACACCATAAGCATAAACGTGTGACATAACATCATGACGTACAAGTTTTTCTCTTTCCTCAGCAACTTCATAATTAATATTGTCAGCATTTGCCTTAAGCTCATCGATCTGCTCCTGAGTTATGGGCAATCCAAGCTCTTTTTCAGTTTCAGCTAATGCTATCCATAGTTTACGCCATGTACGGAATTTCATATCAGGCGAAAATATATATTTCATTTCTTTGTCACAATATCTTGATGACAATGGTGATTCGTACGTATCTTTCATCGATAAGCCCTCCTGTTATTTTTGGGTTTTTATTTCAAGTCCACCACGCTCTTTACCCTCAAGCATTTTAAGAGTAGTAGGTGCAGGATATTTACCTGTAAAGCAACCTGAACAGAAACCACACTTTTTATTCAAAAGCATTTCAGGCAATGATTCAACAGGTAAATATCCTATTGAATCTGCACCAGCTATCTTGCCAATTTCTTCTATTGTATGGTTGCAAGCGATAAGCTCTTCTCTTGACGGAATATCCGTACCGTAATAACAAGGCCACAAAAATGGTGGTGAGCTTATTCTGAGATGAACCTCTTTTGCTCCTGCATCTCTCAGCATTTTAACAATTCTGTCACAGGTTGTACCACGCACAATAGAGTCATCTATCATTACAACTCGCTTACCTTTTACAGAAGTACCAAGAGGATTTAGTTTTATTCGTACACTTTTTACTCTTTCCTTCTGACTTGGTTTTATAAAGGTACGTCCTATATAGTTGTTTTTTACAATTCCTTTTTCGTAAGGTATTCCCGATTCTTCGCTGTAACCGATAGCAGCATCTATACCTGACTCCGGAACACCTATTACCAAATCAGCCTCAACTGGAAACTTTCTTGCAAGAATTCTACCAGCCTGTTTACGAGATTCGTAAACGCTTATACCATCAATAACAGAATCAGTACGTGCAAAATAAATATATTCAAATACACAAAGTGCTTTTTTGCCACCACAATGGTCTTTTATTGATCTTACACCTTTTTCATCTACTACAACAATTTCGCCCGGTTCAACATCACGCACAAACTCAGCACCACAGGCATCTAAAGCACAAGTTTCACTGGCGAATACATAAGTACCATTGAGTTTACCCATAACGAGTGGTCTGAAACCGTATGGGTCACGAGCAGCAATAAGTTTTCTGGGGCTCATAACCAACAATGAATATGCACCGTTAATCTGATACATAGCACGCTTTACTGCTTCTTCAACAGAATGACTTTTTATTCTCTCTCTTGCTATTATATATGCAATTACTTCTGAGTCTATCGTTGTCTGAAAAATCGCACCGCGATGCTCAAGTTCACGCCTTATTTCAACTGCGTTGGTAAGATTTCCGTTATGTGCAATAGCAATAACACCTTTTACATAACGCATAACCAAAGGCTGAGAATTTTCTCTTACACTGCCCCCTGCAGTTGAATATCTTACATGAGAAACAGCCATCTGTCCGGGAAGAGAATCCAGAACCTTATTATTAAAAACCTCTGAAACCAAACCCATATCCTTATGGTAGTTGATAACACCACAATCGTTTACAGCAATACCACAACTTTCCTGACCTCTGTGCTGTAATGCTAAAAGTCCATTATAACAAGCATAGGAAGGATTCAAAGTACCATCACTATAAATACCGAATACACCACATTCCTCGTGAAGTCCTTCACTGGGAATATTGTCAAATTTACAAGCCAATATCAAGTCACCTCATGACAAATTAAAATTGGTTTTTTATTTATATTATTTAAAGTATAACAGAAATTAAGCAAGACCTATACGCTTCATTACCTCTGCATAAGCCTCTTCCACTCCGCCTAAATCTCTGCGGAAACGGTCTTTGTCCAACTTTTCCTGAGTATTAACATCCCAGAAACGGCAAGTATCAGGAGAAATTTCATCAGCAAGAATAATTTGTCCCTTATAACGACCGAATTCAAGTTTAAAGTCAATTAGATCTATATTAACGCTCTTAAAGAAGTCACAAAGAAGTTCATTAATTTTTAGTGCCATCTGGCTAATCGTATCAACCTCTTCTTTTGTAGCCAGTTCAGCAGCAAGAATATGGTACTCATTAACAATAGGGTCACCCAAATCATCATCTTTATAGCAGAATTCAAGAACAGTAGTTTTCATTGGTGTTCCCTCAGGTAAACCAAGTCTTTTTGAAAGACTTCCAGCAGCCTTATTTCTTACAATAACTTCCAAAGGAACTATCTGAACCTTTTTAACTACTGTGTCGCGGTCGCTCAATTCCTCAACAAAGTGTGTAGGAACACCTTTTTCTTCAAGCATTTTGCACAGATAGTTAGACATCTTGTTATTAACAACACCTTTACCTACTATTGTACCTTTTTTCAAACCATTAAATGCAGTAGCGTCATCCTTATATGATACTATACAATAATCAGGATTTTCAGTAGCGAATACCTTTTTAGCTTTACCTTCATACAGTTGTTCAGTTTTTTCCATTTTATTGTCCTCCTAAGCATTGTTAAAAATGAATACAAATACAGATTATATTATAACCTAAACTAATATTGTTGGCAATAGTTTAAGGAATTTTTTTGAGATAATTGTTGTATTATACATTAAAAAGTAAACGGCTCTTTCACAAAAGACAAGCAAAACAGCATATCTTAATAAAATATTGTGAAAGAACCGCAAGTGAATTATCTCAATTCCTTTTCAGCAGTTTGCAGAGCATCAGCTATGGTTTTATCCATATCAAAATATTTATACTGACCCAAACGACCACCAAAAATAACATTCTCTTCAGCTATTGCTTTTTCAGCGTATTTAGCGTAAAGAGCATTATTTTTTTCATCATTTACAGGATAATAAGCCTCTTGACCTTTGCTCCATTCCATAGGATATTCTTTTGTAATAATAGTTTTAGGCTGTATGCCGAACTCAAAATGTTTATGTTCGATTATTCTTGTATAAGGCACATCTGCCTGAGTGTAATTAACCACAGCATTTCCCTGATAATTCTCACAATCCATTGTTTCTGTTTCAAATTTGAGACTTCTATATTCCAACTCACCAAAGCAATAATCAAAATAAGTGTCAATTTGCCCTGTGTAAACTATCTTTTTAGCTATATTCTTATTGTCTTTTATAAACTCAAAAAAATCTGTGTTGAGTTTTACATCACAACCATCAATCATTTTCTCAATAATCTGAGTATATCCACCATTTGGTATTCCTTGATATATATCATTAAAATATCTATTATCATATGTATAACGTACAGGAAGTCTTTTTATTATAAAAGGTGGCAATTCACTGCAAGGCTTACCCCATTGTTTTTCGGTATAACCCTTTATCAATATTTCATAAATATCTTTACCTACAAGGTAAATAGCCTGTTCTTCAAGATTTTTTGGAGATGTTATACCACTCTCCTCTATTTGCTGTGCTATTTTCTCCTTAGCCTGCTGTGGTGTTGTAATACCCCAAATTTTACTAAAAGTATTCATATTGAATGGCATATTATAAATTTGTTCCTGATAAAGTGCAACAGGCATATTTATAAAACCATTAAAATCAGCAAATTGATTTATAAAATCCCATACCTTTTTATCAGTGGTATGGAAAATATGGGCACCATAGCGGTGTACCTGTATTCCTTCACATTCCTCAGTGTATACATTACCACCAATATGATTTCTTTTTTCGATAATAAGGCACTTTTTTCCCTTTTGAATTGCACGATGTGCAAAAGTTGCACCATACAAACCTGAACCTACTATCAGATAATCATACATATACAATTTCCTCCGAAAAAATTATCTAATCTTAATACTTAAATAAAAATATATTACTTCTGTATTTCAGCTTCCATTACCTCTGATTTTTTATTGTTTTTTGTGAAATAGAAAATAGCAGTAACAATAGCACCTATAATTAATGGAAGATAAAAACTTACACCTCTGGTTACAAGAACAGATGCAGGCAAAAATGCACCTGTGAAAATCGTACTGAATACCGTCTGATACATAAGCTCTGAAATCCCTTGTGCTCCCGGTAAAGGTAATAAATCAACAGCTATATATACAGATGCCTGCAAAACTGTAATTAAAATAACATCTTTCTCAGCAAGTCCCATACCTCTATATATAAAATATGTTACAAAAAACACACTGCAACGCTGTAATATTGTAATTAAAGTTGTCATAATGATTGGTTTTACATTCTTTATAAAATGGGTTACAGCACTGTTATACTCATGAGCAATATTAGTTAATTTTCTCATTCGTTCAAGAGATGGACGAAGAATATGTATTCTTACCAAAGCGTGCTCACACTTATACAATATTTTCTTAAATGCATTTGGATTAACCATTAAAAATACAAGTGCAACTACCACTATTAAATTCAATGTAAGTCCAAAATAAAAGAGATAGATATAACTTTGCAAATATTCATTTAAAATTCCATTAAAAAAGACAGCAATAAATACACCAATAAGCACCAGAACAAACTTATACAAAGTTGCCACGATAGTAAGAGCAACAGTGGAATCAGCAATCTTGATTTTATCCTTTGACATATAGTATAACTGCATCGGTTGCCCACCGGTAGAAGAAGGAGTTATTCCTGAAAAGAAGAATCCCACAAAAGAATAACCTATACAATTTGGTAATGATGCTTTTGCTTTTAGTGCCCTAAGTAAATGCCAAATCATAAAACCTTCAGCACATACAAAGAATACAGCAGCAGCAACAGCAAAAGATAACCACAAAGGGTCTAATGACAATATTGCTGTCCATATACCCTCAATATCATTATCTTTAAAGATAATCCATAGAGTAACACCTATAAGTAAAACAAGTATAATTAACCCCAATAAATTTTTATTAATTTTTTTTAATTTCTTCATAATATACTCAATCCATATTTTCTTGCATAGTCAATATATTTACATCAAATTTTGTAGACGTTAAGTTGGTATATCTCTCAGCTAAAACTGAAATATCCCCTTCATACACAACAGGTAGATTTAAATCGTAAAAATCTCTTGGTGTTACAAGAGAAAAATGTTTATCAAAAAGTTTTATCCCATTCTCTTCAAGTATTTTACTTGTAAAAGATGAGCAAGTAAAACGGTTTTTCTGATAAAAAGGCTTATTAAAAAGTAAAAATGGAAGTCCCAGAATGCAATAATGATACTTGAACCTATCCTTATAACACTGTTGTAACTGGCTTTTAATATTTTCTTTTTGCTCACGAGTACACTCAATATATGTAATTCTATATTTTGCATTAGGGTATTTTCTATAAATCCTGTCAAGTCGTTCCATCTCAAATCCAGAAAAAATAGGCACAGCAGGATGTCGTCTACCAACACTATATGCCTTTGTAAGTTCCTCATCAAGAGAAAGAACAACGTGTACATAATTCATCTTTACAACACGCCTTATAATTGTAGCAAACAAACCGGGCGTATCAACAAAAGCAATATACAATTTTTCCATTATTTACATATCAATCCTTTAATTTTAGGGTTAGTACAAAATTCAATTAAACTTATAACATAATTTTGCTATTTTGTAACCACACATTGTTACTTTTCCACCTAGCTTTCCACCCGGCAAATATGTTCCACCGCTTAATGTACGGAATCTCAGGTATCTATACAAATTTGTATCACGCTGTTTTACTGTATCCCAAAGGTCTTTTCTTTTTGCCATAGCGTCCGGTGTATCTATCATAAGAAGATGAATATCTGAAATTGTCATCATAATAGATAAGTTACGAATTAGATATTTTCTTAATTTTTTAGGTGCTTTTCTTTCTTGTTCAGTGGTAACTCTGTCAAGAATCATTTTTGTTACTTTTATTTGCTGATCAATACGTTTCATAAGTACTTTTTCGTTAACAGACTGATCATCTCTACCTATAAAATAGTGATACAAATCTAAATCAAGATAACATATTGACTTAGCATATGATAAAGGTTGATGTGTAAATATATTATCAACATAAAATGTGTGTTCAGGCAACACTACACCTGATTCTCTTAAAACATCTGTACGAAACATAGCTGCGTGCATAATAATATATTGTGAAGGTGCAAAATGACCTATTGTATCCCAGTTAAGAATTATATCCTCTTTAAACACATTTCTGTAAGCCATTGGTTTTGTTACATTCTCAAAAAGATGGTCATATACATAATTACAGACCACCAAATCAATTCTGGTATTAGCCTTGTCCCATTCTTTTAACTTTGCCAAAAGTTTTTTCAGACTATCTCCATCCAACCAGTCATCAGAATCAACTACCTTAAGATACTGCCCATTAGCCAAACTAAGACCTGTATTTACAGCTGAACCATGACCACCATTTTCTTTATGCACAACCCTTACTGTATCAGGGTATTTTTCTTTATATCTATCTGCTATTTCTGCTGTTGCGTCTGTTGAACCATCGTTAACAATAATAATTTCAACATCTTTATTCTCTGGCATAAGAGTATCAACACAACGTTCAAGATAATCTTGTGAATTATAGCTTGGTACAACAAATGTAATATACTTCATATAATGCTAGCTCCTAACCTTATTCTTATCCGGTAAGAGTTACAAACATTTAGAAATAGCTTTTATAACTCTTTATTCTCATAATTTTTATTATACAAAAAAAAACAATAAAAGTCTAATTAATTACGAAATTTTTTATTTTTTTTCCATTTTGTTTAGAATTGCATAAATATTTCATTTAATACTTATATAAACATTACTATTATTTTTTACAGTTTCTTACTTATTATCATTTCAGCACACTTTATACCGTCCACAGCAGCAGACATTATTCCGCCTGCATAACCTGCACCTTCTCCACACGGATATAATCCACTGACAGAAATACTCTCTAATTTTTCATTTCGTAAAATACGAACAGGCGAAGAACTACGTGTTTCTACTGCTGTAAGTAAAGCATCACCGTTTGCAAAACCATTTAAACGATTATCAAGTTGTTTGATTCCTGCTTTCAACGAGTCAGTAATATATTCAGGCAAACATTGGTGAATATCAGCCATAGTAACCCCTGCGGTATAGCTTGGTAACACAGAACCTAAAAATGTTGTTTTTCTTTTTATCATAAAATCTGCAACACGCTGTACAGGAGCTTTATAGTCTCCACCTCCCAGTTGAAAAGCATTTTCTTCCAGTCTTCTTTGTAGAGCAACACCAGCAAGTACATCTTCACTGCCAAAATCATTGGGATTTATTCCAACCAACAGGGCACTGTTAGCGTTGAGCTCTGCCCTGGAAAATTTACTCATACCATTTGTAACAAGTCTATTATCTTCACTTGCAGCAGCAACAACAGTTCCTCCAGGACACATACAAAAAGTATATACTCCCCTACCATTATTAAGATGAACAGCAAGTTTATAATCAGCAGCACCTAAATTACCTTTTCCTGCAAAATTTCCGTATTGTGACTTGTTTATCTCACTTTGTAGATGTTCAATTCTTGCACCAACTGAAAAAGGCTTTTGTTCCATAGGAATTCCTATATTTTTAAGTCTTTCAAACGTATCTCTGGCACTGTGACCCAAAGCAAGTACAAGGTTATTGCAATCTATTTTTTCTTCTCCATTTTTAGTATTAACAACAATACCATTTACTTTATTATTTTTTATAATAATGTCGGTAAGTGTAGTTTCAAACATTACCTTACCGCCCAGATTTATGATTTCATTACGTATATTTTCCACAGCAGTTGGAAGATTATCTGTGCCTATATGAGGCTTTGCATTATACAGTATTTCCTCAGGGGCACCGTGTTTTACAAATTCTGATAATACCTTTTTTCCTCTGATATCTTTTGTACCTGTATTCAATTTGCCATCTGAAAATGTACCTGCTCCACCTTCACCAAATTGTACATTTGAGTTTGTGTTAAGTATACCGGTACTCCAGAATTTTTCAACGTCCTTTTGTCTTTCCTTCACTGATTTTCCACGTTCTATAATAATGGGACACATACCGCTCTGAGCAAGTATAAGTCCGCAAAATAAACCCGCAGGTCCTGCACCAACCACGACAGGTGGTATATCTGTATTAGTAACTTTTTTTAAAGGATATTTATAAGGAGTTACCAATGCAACACCAAGTTTTTTGTTCTTTTTTATAACATCGTTTTCATTTACAATTTTTTCATTTAATACTATATTAACAGATGCATTATAACAAACATTTTGTTTTTTTCGGGCATCAACTGATAGACGTGCAAATTTAAAGCTGATGATTGCTTTTTTCGAAACGCCCAACTTGTCCGCAATAGTTGACAAAACGAGTTTATCATCAAAATCTACGGGCAATTTTAAATTACTTAATTTAATCATTTTTACCACCTATTTTTTGAGAAATGTTCTTTGCAGCAATTATACCACTGCACCACGCCCAATGCAAATTGTAGCCACCGCATATTCCATCAAGGTCTGTAAGCTCACCTGTAATATAAAGATTTCTGTTTTTTTTACTCTCCATTGAACTAAAATCAATTTCACTTGCATAGACACCGCCTGCTGTAACCTGGGCATTTTCAAAATCACTTTGTGTCGCTGGTGTAAACTCCCAGTTTTTCAAGATTACTACAAGTCTGTCAATTTCTTTTTTTGTTAGTGTAGCAGTTTTTCTGTTAAAATTATTTATACCACATTCTTTTAAAAAGATTTCTCCTGCCTTTTTATGGAGTAAACCGTCAAAAAAGTTTTTTACGGGATAACTTCCCATAAAGCTCATACGGTCTGTAATTAGTTTTCTACACTCTTCTTTTGAATAGTCTGGCATTATATCAAGTACAATTTTTAAGTTTTTTACCTTTATACCTTTTATGTTGCCACAAACAAAAAATTCATTTACATAACGTGATAGCTGAAAAATACATATACCACTTAATGCACCACTTGCAAACTGAATTTCTCCCTTATGAATATCTATTATGTTCCCATCAACAACAAGTGAAGCATTGCCTTTTATTCTAAGCCCTTTTAGAGAATTCAAGGATTTATTTGTACATTTAACCATAGTTAGTGAAGGCATAAGAGGAGAAACTTTTATATTCATTTGTTTCAGTAATGAATATCCTGCACCATCAGTACTCAATTTAGGACTTGCTTTACCCCCACAAGCCAAAACAACAAATTTCGCAGAAATTTTCAAATTATTATCGCAATTAAGAATATATCCCTTTTTATTTTTCTCAATGCTATTAACTGTTGTTTCACACATTTCTGTTATACCTTTGGAAGATATATAATTTCTCATTGAGTCAAGCACCGATGATACATTATTGCTTACAGGATATACCCTACCTTCCACATCACTGATTGTAATTAGCCCTATCTCTTTAAAATATGTTGTTATATAATTGCAGTCATATTCTTTAAAAATATTTAAAGCATTTTCTTTCGCCGTACCGTAATATGAGTTGTTATTAATATTTTCATTAGAAAGATTACATCTGCCATTTCCTGTCGCCATAAGTTTTCTACCTACACGCTTATGGTGTTCAAGAATAACAGTTTTACATTTTATTCCATTTTTAGCTAGTGAAACAGCTGTCATAAGACCTGAGGCACCACCACCTACTATGGCAACATCATATTTCAAAAATTCCATATATTTTCACCTAAAAATCAAGGGCAGCAAACGCTGCCCTGTATTAACTATTTTAACATTCCAAAACAATACTATAACCAGTAACAATTTGCTTTAAGGAGCAAATATTACATTAATTCCGTTAGCTACAAGAAGTGATCCTGTACCCATTATAATTCCTGCTATAACTACACCACACATTACAGCAATAACGCTCTTTTTAAAGCCCATATCCAACAAACTTGCTGCAAGAGTACCCGTCCATGCACCTGTACCCGGAAGAGGAATACCTACAAACAGCATAAGAGCAACAAATAAACCTTTACCTGCTTTTTCTTGTAATTTTTTACCACCTTTTTCACCTTTAACCAAGCAGAATTTAAAGAACTTTCCAATAAACTTTTTATCACTACCCCATACAAGAACCTTTCTTGCAAACAGATAAATTATTGGAACAGGAAGCATATTACCTATAATGCAGATAATGTATGCAGCAACTAAGTTCAAATCATTAGCTACTGCAACAGGAATTGCTCCTCTCAGCTCAATAACGGGAACCATTGAAATAAAAAATACTATTAAATACCACATAATATCTCCTTAAAAGTTATTTATTAAGAATTCCTGCTAAGTATAACAGAAATACCTTTTTAATGCAATATAAAAGTTGACACAAAAGAGGATAAATTTACCACACTTTATATTTATTTATATATATAATTATAAATCTCCTGCCTTTTCCATTGACAATACTTTTAAATAAGGTAAAATATACCGAAGGAGTGTGATTTTATGAAAAAATCTTCATTATCTGTACTTAATATTGTAATGTTTACAATTACGACTTTTTTTATTGCTTTTGCTTTTATACATTCTTCTATGCCTGCCGATATATCTGGAGAAGAAAGCGAAAATGTTCTGCAATTTTTGCAGAATATACTTAATTCATTGGGTATGGATACAGAACTTACAAGTTACATTGTAAGAAAAGCAGCACACTTTACTGAATATGCAGCTATTGGTGGAGCACTTGTTGGATGTGCTTATTCCTTCAATAAAGCTAAACCCTATATATACAGTATTAACATATTATTTGTGGGACTGTTAACTGCAGTTATAGATGAAACTATACAACTGAACGTTGCAGGCCGTTCGGGGCAAATTTCTGATGTGATTCTGGATTTCGTAGGTTGTATAACAGGTGCAGTTATTGTAATGACTGTAATAAAATTGGTTCAGATTATTATTAATCATAAAAAAATCATATCGAATTAATATTACTTAAATTGAAAGGAATGGCATTTGATGGAAAATTTAAAAGAAAACAAAATGGGAAACACACCTATATTCAAACTGATTATGAATATGTCATTGCCGGCAATGTTCTCAATGATAGTACAGGCTTTGTACAATATTGTAGACAGTATTTTTGTTTCGCAATACAGTATGGATGGTCTTACAGCTGTATCACTGGCATATCCACTTCAGATGTTGATTGTATCCGTAGGTGTTGGTACAGGTGTTGGAATCAATTCACTTGTATCAAGAAAGTTGGGAGAGAAAAAACAAGACGATGCTAATAGTGCTGCAACTCACGGAATCTTGCTGGCTGTAATAAACTGGATTATATTTTTAATTTTAGGACTAACTATTGTAAAGCCTTTTATAAATGCTTTTACGGACAACAGCGAAGTTGCACAGATGGGAATTGACTACCTTTCTGTTGTAATGATTTATTCCTTTGGTATGTTTATAGAAGTTGTTATTGAAAAAACTTTGCAAGCTACCGGTAATATGATTTTCCCTATGCTGTTTATGCTTACAGGTGCCGTTATTAATATTATTCTAGATCCTGTATTTATATTCACACTGAATATGGGCGTAAAAGGAGCTGCAATAGCAACTGTTATTGGACAAATTGTTTCTATGATTTTTGCTTTATTTGTTCTCTTTTTCAAAAAACACGCTATACATATTACTTTCAAAAACTTCAGATTTTCTTTTGCCACTATAAAAAATATATATTCAGTAGGAATTCCTGCCATTATTATGCAGTCCATTACTTCGGTAATGCTTGTACTCGTTAACGGAATTCTTACAAAATTCCCTAACTCATCTGTTGCTATATCAGTGCTTAATATTTATTTTAAGTTGCAGTCATTTATATTTATGCCTTGTTTTGGTTTAAATCAGGGTATGTTGCCTATTATGGGCTATAACTACGGTGCAAGAAATAAAAAGAGATTAATTACTGCATTAAAATACGGCTGTTGTATAGCTGCTATAATTATGGCTGTCGGAACAGTTATTTTCTTAACTATTCCTGATGTTCTGTTGGGAATGTTCAATGCTGACGCTGAAATGATGGAAATAGGACGTGTTGCACTGAGAATTATATGCTTGTGCTTTATGCCTGCGGCTATTGGTATTATTTTTACATCATTCTTCCAAGCTACCGGACACGGTTTGAGAAGTATGTTCATATCTCTGCTAAGACAGTTAATTGTGCTTGTTCCTGCTGCAAATTTGCTTTCAAAAATCAGCCTTAATGCTGTATGGTTTGCGTTTCCTATCGCTGAAGGTATATCTTTGATTTTTGCACTTACCTTATTTATTAATCTGTATAAAAAACAAATACAATATCTTGAACAACCCGACAAAGTTAAGTTTTGATGAAATATACTCTATAAAAAATCACCACATTTCTGTAATTTTAGAAATGTGGTGATTTTGCATTTTTATTTTTTAAGAATTAATGCAATACTATTATTTTATCCGAATCTTCTTTGCGGAGTGCTATTACTGCTCCTCTTATCTCATATGCACGAAGATTGCCGAAGGGACTTTTTTGTACAACCTCAACCACAGTGCCCTTTGTCAAGCCCAAATCCAACATTCTTCTACGTTGTTTTCCTTCAGAAAGCAATCTTTCCACAGTACATCTTTCACCCAAAGGAACTTCATTGAGTGCTTTTGTAGTTCTGCTCAATATAATCATCACCAATCTGTGGATTTGTCCCCTACATATCCTTAATAACAGGTTATGCAACATCTTAAAACAAGTTACTGTTAATAGTGTTATTATCTGTTCTCACATTAACAACGTTGGTAAAATAACGTTGAATATCCTCACGGCAGGTAATTTCAAGATCGCTCTGTACAATTCTCTCTTGAACTGCAAGAGGCAAAGAGTAAAAATACTCCTTTGCCTCTTTGTCTAAACTGTTTATATTTGACATAATAATCACCTCGGAAATATTATGCTCACAACAGCTTATTAATATTCTTTAATAATTTATTTTATCAAGAATTCCCGATAAATACGCAATTACAACACCATAATTAGTCATTGGAATTCCACTGTTTTTTGCATCAGAAATTCTGTTAAGCACATACTTTCGATTAAACATACACGCTCCACAATGAATAATTAAATCATACTGTGACAAATCCGTGGGAAAATCATTTCCATTTACATTAATTATTTTAATATTTTCACCATATCTTGCCTTAAGCATATTAGGAATTTTAACTCTACCTATATCTTCCTCTATGGGAACATGAGTACAAGCCTCTGCTATTAAAATATGAGCATTTGATTTTAAATTTTCCAAAACCTTAACAGACTTTAGAAAATAGTCAATATCTCCTTTATGCTGAGCAAAAAGCACAGAAAAAGAAGTAAGTAAACTCTCCTTAGGTTTTTGCTCGTATACCGTTTTAAAAACCTGAGAATCTGTAATTATAAGTTTTGGTGGTTTGGATAAACATTCCAAAGTCAGTGTCAAGTTATCTGTGGTACAACTTGTAACCACACATTTTTTATCAAGCAATTCTCTTATAGTTTGAACTTGAGGCAAAATAAGCCTTCCCTTTGGTGCCTGAATATCCTGTGGCATTACAAGCAAAACAAGGTCATTTTCATCAACCAAATTACCTGTTATTGAAACAGAATCGTAATCTTCTGGTACAGATGATACAATTTCTTCTCTTAGCTTATCAATACCCGCATTACTATTGGCACTTATTACAACAGGAGGTTTTTTGCAGAGCTGTGTAATGTTTTCTATAAACTCTGCACCCGGAGTATATAAATCAGCCTTATTGATAACCGGAATCAAAGGAATTTTTTTATCAAGGATTACTGAAATCCAATATATCTCATTTTCTGAAATATCTTCAGCAAAAACTACGACAGCAATATCAATTTTATTAAGTACTTTTTCTGTTTGGGCAACTCTTTTTTTGCCCAATTCTCCTATATCATCAAATCCTGCTGTATCAATAAAAACGCAGGCACCAATACCATTAATTTCCATTGATTTAAATACCGGATCTGTGGTTGTACCCGGAATATCTGAAACTAAAGAAATCTGCTGATTTGTAAGTGCATTTACAAGAGTTGATTTACCTGCATTACGTTTTCCAAAAATACCTATATGAAGCCTGTTGGAACGTGGTGTATCATTCATACTCATAGTTATAACCTCCGTTTCACAGTAAAGCATTAAAATCTGAAATCTCTTTTGCCACTGTGTATATCTTTTATATATTCTATGGCAATATATTTTACTTTTTCATTTGGAATATTTTCAAGCTCTCTATTAATTACCAATTCGCCAATTTCCTTTGTTTTATCGCTAGCATAATCTTCAAGGTACTCTTTTAGAGTCATAAGTGCATTCGGTTGACAACAGTTTGCAATCTGACCAGCTTTTAGTAATGTCATAAATCTGTCACCTGTTCTTCCCTCACGGTAGCAAGCGGTACAAAAGCTGGGAATAAAACCTCTCTCCAATAACCAACATACAATTTCATCTAATGTGCGTTTATCGCTTGTATCAAATTGAGCAGAATTTTCCTCTTTTGATTCTTCATTAAAGTATCCACCAACACTTGTGCGTGATGCACCGCTAATTTGAGATATTCCTAATTCAAGAACTTTTTCACGAGTTTCTTGTGACTCTCTTGTAGACACAATCATACCTGTATATGGAACAGAAATGCGTATAACTGCTACTATTTTTTGAAATATTTCGTCAGAAACAGCATCAGAAAAATCGTCAAGATTAATATCATCAGCCGGGCAGATTCTTGGCACACTAATTGTATGCGGTCCAACACCAAAGGTTGCCTCTAAATGCTCTGCGTGCATAAGCAATCCTGTGAAATCATAACGATACATATTCAAACCAAACAAAACACCTAAACCAACATCATCTATCCCCCCCTTCATAGCCCTGTCCATAGCCTCGGTATGGTAAGCATAGTTGTGTTTTGGACCAGTGGGGTGAAGTTTTTCATAGTTTTCTTTATTATAGGTTTCCTGAAACAGAATATATGTGCCTATACCTGCTTCTTTAAGTTTACGATAATTCTCAACAGTTGTTGCAGCTATATTTACATTTACACGACGTATTGCACCATTTTTATGTTTAATCGAGTATATAGTATTTATACTATCTAATATATACTCTATTGAATTATTTTGCGGGTCTTCGCCTGCTTCAATAGCAAGTCTTTTATGCCCCATATCCTGCAACGCTATTACCTCACGTTTTATATCTTCCTGTGACAGTTTTTTTCTGCATATATTTTTGTTCTGATAATGATATGGACAATATACACAGCCATTAACACAGTAGTTTGATAAATAAAGCGGTGCAAACATAACAATTCTATTGCCATAGAATTTCTGCTTAATTTCTTTTGCAAGTGAAAAAATTTCTGCATTTAATTCATCATCTTCACAGTCCAACAATAAAAGTGCTTCACGATGAGAAATGCCTTTATATTCTTTTGCCTTATCAAGAATTTCTTTTATCATCTTTTTGTTATTCTTATTGTTATCAGCAAAATTCAAAGAAGCTGTTATCTCTTTATGATTTATGAATTCCTCAGCAAACGATGACTTTGGATTATACATTAACTATTACTTCTTTCTGTAATATATATTTTATATTAGGGGCTATTAAAAAATTAAAAGCACTATCTATTTTGCCCCAGTATATTATATAATATTTGTATAAAAACCGCAACCAATAGAAATATATTTTCACCTTATGTAATATATAAAATATGCAGAATATGCAAAATAATTAATGCTTGTTTTATAAATTCTTATTATTAATATAATCAAAATATATTTGTTTAATTGATTTCAAGTTTCTCTGACGTATATTGACAGTATCACCATTACTCACTTCGAATTGTTTATCTGCTTTACATATACAATCCATATTTACAAGATAGCTTTGATGACAACGTAAAAAACGACTATCATTGAGTTCTTCTTCGATTTTATTAAGCTTTTTGTAAATTGTATAGTTATTTCCGTCATCACTATGCAGAATACATTTTGAATTATTACTTTCAACATAAAGTATATCCTTATATGTTACCTTAACCATACTGTTGCGTTGTCGAATTCTATAAATATTTATTTCGTAATCTTTAATTACCCTATCCATTACTGTACATAGTTTTTTATAACTATATGGCTTAAGTAAATAACCTGTTGCCTCTACTTCGTAACTAGCTACGGCAAATTCCGCTGTATTAGTTATAAAAATTATTTTGCCATTATAATTCATTTTTCGTAAATCTCTTGCTATTTCTATTCCTAAATAATCCTGTATATACAATATTATTAAATCGTAGTTTGTTCCATCTTGTATTTCGTAGATTAAATTAATACCATTTTCATAGTCATCAATTTTGTAATTTAATCCTTTATCTAAAAAATAATTATCAAGCATATTCGAAACATTTTCTTTTTCGAGTGAGTTATCATCACATATCGCAATAAACATTCTTTCTCCCATCTTTCATCTTTAACCCATACACTAACTTAATTAATTGTGCATATTAAACACATATAAAGATTAATAATTGTCAAATTCATCAGACAAAGTGACATTTTCAAAATCTCACACAAATTTAGAATTCTTACGCTATAATAATTATTCTAAAATACTAGCGTAAAAAACATACATAGAAACACAATATGGAGGTTTGAATATGTATAGATACAGCATCATTAAAGAAAAACTGTATACACCTGAATCAGGCAATTATATATCATATGGAATATGTGTATATCTGATTAGTGAGAATAAAAATACAGAAATAGCACATATTTCAGATGTATTTTTAGAAAAGGAGGATGCAGTAAATTTTATAAATCTATGCAATCAACTCGAACTTGATCCTGTTCATTTAGATGATGCCATAGAAAATATATTGATATCACCACATACATTCTAAATTAATATCTATATGTACAATATACCCTTTTACCTATCTGGTTAATTTAAAGCGTGTATTTATTATTTATAATTAGCCTCTAATAAAAAATCTGAATTATTATATTATTTAATAGTCTTTCTATACTATTTACCCAATAAAAAGTGTTCTGTGCTATGCTTAGTACAATTTTTATTGGATAAATAGATTACATCTATTATTATATAGATAATAAGTTAGGGCAGTTATCAATTTTGATAACTGCCCTTTGAATTAAAATTCAGTAAATTAAGATGCTTTTTTGGTTGTAGCCTTCTCTACGGAACTTTCTGATACTTTGGAAGTCGGTTCGGTAGCAGTTGTCTTTTCTTTTGAACTCTCTGTTGTTTTTTCTGATTTAGAATCATCAGACTGGATAACCTTGAAGTCTTTATTATAATATTCAGATGAATACATACCAATATTTAATTCATCCTGTAAATCTTCTATGCTTTCACCATTTTCTATATCATAATAAATATAACTATCTTCAGCTATTTTATCATCGGAAGAAATTAAAAGAGGATTTGTTACAACAGCAATATATGTAACACCTGTGTCTTTATCTCCTTTTTTCATTGGTGTTTCACCATCACTTACATATGATTGGTCATCCTTACACTTAAATTCAGTGGCAAGTTTATAGTAAGCAATTAAACCATTTGTTTCTAAATCTTCAGGATCATAGACATATTGGTAATTAACCAAATCCAATTTAGTTGTATATGAAAAATAATATGAGCTTATATATCTTTCTTTTCCACTTTCAAATTTGTAATCATAACCACATACATAGTAATCCTCTTTAATCTGCTCATTAACCTTTTTCTTCATTTCAGAAAGCAAGTCAGCAGTATCAACACCTTCCAGAGTTTCTCTTGCTCCATCAAGACCTTCTACTGTATATTTCTTTGACTCCTCTTTAAGGAAATATCCCTCATCTTCAAGATCAATATATGAATTTGCAGTAACAGTTATCTCATCGCCATTTGACAAATTACTGGAACCACCTTTAATATCAAAATATATATAATTTTTTACCTCTTTTGAGCAATCATCATAATCTATACTTGCATATCCATTACCACTACTTCCTTCAAATTTAACTTTTAAGCCTTTAAAAGCATCAAGTTCAACACCATCAGGAAGATTTTTAGCAGTGCAGGTAATTGTTGTATTGGTCAATTCTAATCCAATCTCCGCTGCAAGTTCTTTATCATAGTTTACTACAACATCAAACTTATCATCATTTTTTAACTTACCATTCTGCTCAGGAGTTGCCAATGTAAATTCTATATCATAAAGCAATTCACTAATTTCTCCATAATAATTGTTGCTCTGATATTTTAACAGCTCAGCTTGAACATTTTTAGTATTAAGTGACAATTCAACTTGACCATAGCCATTACAACCGTTCATCTCTACTTCAAGTAAATATGCCTCTTTAACATCAATTTTCAAACCGCCGCAGCCTGAAAATAAAACAGCAGTAAACACAGTAGTTATCACCAACAGAACATATGATAACTTATTTATATACTTTTTTAAATTAATCATATTCTCCCTCTTTCCTTATTGAATAGTTTACTATGATAAAGTATTATAACATAATATTCTACATCAAACAATACCCTTTTATCTTTATTGATGTAAAAATATAATCAAGTTTTATGTAAATATTATTTCTTTTTTCGTGACATAAGTATTATTGCAATAATAGCAATAATCATTAGAATTCCCAACGCTACTACAATAATAGTAGTGCTATCACCTGTACTTACTGTATTCACATCAAATGCAAAACAATTAACTGCTGACATAACAATAAAAATAAATGAACATACAAAAGAAATAAAAACTGATAACTTTTTCAATTCACTCTATCCTTCCACAAAAACTATTTTTATAGTTTAATTATACCAAAAAGTAACAAAAATGTAAATATCTCTATAATATCTATAATTTATATCAATTAAAAATCTCTGTAAGAATTTTTAATGGTGCAGTATATTTCTTAACCTTTACACAGATATGCGGTTTTCCATCTAACTTTAAAACCGCCTGACCTGAAAGTTTATCAAGAAGTTCTGCTACCTTAGGTGTGCGAACATCATCCAGATATAACATTATTGAAGTATCTAGCTGTTTAATTTCATAAATACCATATGATGATGCTGTATTTCTGATTAAAGCAACTTCAATAAGACCCATTACTGATGGAGGTATATCACCAAATCTATCAATAAGTTCATCAATTACATCATCTGCATCTTCTTTATTGCGAATATCAGCAATACGACGATACATAGCAATTCTAAGTTTTAGTGACGAAATATAATCATCTGGAATATGTGCAGGTATTGGTACATCTATTGAACATTCTATATCTTGAGAAAGTGTTTCTTCTCCACGTTCTTCTCGTATTGCTTCGTTTAACAGTTTAAGATACATATCATATCCCACAATTTCCATATGGCCGTGTTGCTGTGCCCCCAATACATTACCTGCTCCTCGAATTTCTAAATCTCTCATAGCAATTTTAAATCCACTTCCAAATTCGGTAAATTCTTCAATAGCTGCTAATCTTTTTGCAGAAACTTCAGTAAGCACTTTCATAGGTCTATAAGTAAAATAAGCATATGCACGTCTTGAAGAACGACCTACTCTACCTCTTAACTGATGTAGCTGTGAAAGTCCCATATGGTCTGCATTATCTATAATTAGCGTATTTGCATTTGGAATATCTACACCTGTTTCTATTATAGTAGTACAGACAAGAACATTTATTTCCTGCTCTAACATTCTTCGCCATACTTCTGAAAGTTGTTGTTCACTCATTTTGCCGTGTCCAACACCTACATTTGCTTCAGGAATTCCTTGAGAAATGTTAAAAGCACAGGTATCAATAGTATCAACACTGTTATGCAGATAAAACACCTGTCCGCCTCGCCTTAATTCTCGTCTGATAGCCTCAAAAATAACTTCTTTGTCATATTCCATAACATAGGTTTGAACCGGCTGTCTGTCTTGAGGAGCCTCTTCAAGCACAGACATATCACGAATACCGCTCATAGCCATATTTAAAGTTCGTGGAATTGGTGTAGCTGACAGAGTAAGGACATCAATGTTCTTACAAACTTCTTTAAATCTTTCTTTCTGTGCTACTCCAAATCTTTGCTCTTCATCAATTATTACAAGTCCAAGGTCTTTAAACTTTATATCTTTTGAAATTAAACGATGAGTACCGATAACCATATCAATCTCACCACGTTTTAAAGCCTTAATAATTTCATTCTGCTGTGCTGCTGTTCTGAAACGTGAAAGCAATTCTATCTTAACAGGAAAGCCCTCAAATCTTCTTAATGCTGTCTGATAATGCTGCCACGCAAGAATAGTTGTAGGACATAACAAAGCACACTGTTTTGAATCTGCAACACATTTAAAAGCGGCACGTAATGCAACCTCTGTTTTACCAAAACCAACATCACCACATAATAGTCTGTCCATAGGTGCAGTACGTTCCATATCACTTGTAATCTCATCAATACATCTCAACTGATCGCTGGTTTCTTCATATTCAAAATGTGAAGCGAAATCGTGGTGCCATTCGCTGTCAGTAGTAAATGCAAAACCTTTCGCATTCATTCTTTCGGCATATAGCTTAGTCAACTCGTGAGCTATATCTTTTACAGCGCTGCGTACTCTGGATTTCGCCTTCGCCCAATCTGTACCTCCAAGCTTACTTAATTTTACCTTATTTTCCTCTTTGGGACCTATATATTTTGAAACCATATCAAGTTGAGTTACAGGAACATACAGCTCATCATCTTTAGCATAACGGATTGTTATATAATCTTTGATTATACCATCTTTCTCTATTTTATCTATTCCCTTGTATACGCCTATTCCAAACTTAGTGTGTACAACATAATCTCCAATACTAAGTTCTTCAAGAGAATAAATTTGCTGAGCATTTTTAGGACGTTGTAATTTCTTTTTAACAGGAGTAAAAACAGCACCGTGTGATATCAACTTGAATTTTACTGTTGGATATTCAAAACCTGCTGACAAAGCACCCTGCATAATGTATATATGATTAGGAATTGGATTTTCAATATCATTTACAAGTCGAGCAGGATAACCATCATCAATTAGCTGTTGTTCAAGAGAAGCAGCACTTTTTGAGGTTCCAGCAAGAATAACCATCGATGTATTATTATGAAAATCCATATTAAGGTCTTCTTTCAGGATAGTATATGAACCACTCCATAATGACAACTGTTTTGCTGTAAATGTTATAAGCTCATTTAACTTCAAATCATATGAACCGTGGGTAAAATTATCAAGAAAAATTGTTGTATTTTTTTCAAAAAAGTCCCATACCTGAAATTTTTCAAGACAATAAGTTTCAAATCCTTTACATAATGAACCTGTTGCAAAATTATCCTTAATTTCACCATTATACTGAACATAAAAAGAATTTTGCCTTGCCTTAACTTTAGTTTGTTCTGATATAAAGATAATTCTGTTATCAATATAATCAAGAAGTGATGATGTTTTATCATATACAAGCTCTATAAATTTATCGGCAGAGCCTATATTAACACCATTAGCCAATAAATCTGCTTCACTTTGCAAAATTTCCTTTGCTTTAGCTGAATTTTTCCCTTTAAGTAATTTTAATTTTTCGATGATTTTCTGTGATAATTCTTTTTTGTCATTTATAAGAACTTCTACTGAAGGGGTGATTGTTATTTTTTCTACATAATCCAAACGTCTTTGTGTTTCGGTATCAAATGTATTTATGGTATCTATTTCATCGCCCCAAAATTCTATTCTAACAGGTTTATCAGTATCTGGCATAAATAAATCAAGAATTCCACCACGATGGGCAAACTGTCCAGCACCCTCTACAATATCACATCTTTCATAACCGTTAAAAATTAATACCTGAATAACATCATCTACTGATATTTCAGTTCCGCTTTCAAGATTTACAGTAGCTTTTTTTAGAATCTCAGAAGGAATTGTAAATTGTGCAAGTGCATCAATAGTTGTTATTACTACATCAGCTTTATTTTCTAAAATTTTACAAAGCACATTAATTCTTTGATGTTCATATTCTCGTGACCTGCTATTAATATCTTTATATATAAAATCTCTCAAGGGATAAAAATAAGCAGTTCTGCCCATTGCGGTAAGGTCGTTTACTAAAATCTGAGCTTCGTGTTCATCATAGGCAACTACAAAAGCTCCCATTTTTTTAGAAAATGGGAGTGAGTTTATTATAGCCGCCTTATGAACGCCTGTTACCCCTGTTACTGCTAAAACACCACCAGCATCTGTTGCTTTTTTCAGTGTTTGATATTCAGGGATTTTTTCTATTATATTGTTTAAAAATTTCATAGTTTACCTCTTCAAGAGTTATACTCAGCCATTGCTTTGTCTATGTTACCACTAATAATGTATTCAACAGCTCCGCAGGCTTTATCGGTTACTTTATCAAGGATATCTAGTTCATCTTTGGTAAAACGTGACAAAACCCAATCAGCTAATTGCCAATGTGGGTTTGGTTTATCCCCTATACCTATCTTTATTCTAGGGAATTTTTCACTGCCACTCAGACCAATAATACTCTTCATTCCTCTTTGACCACCGTCACTACCCTTACGTCTTACTCTCATTCTGCCGACATCAAGTGAAATATCATCAAAAATCACAATAATATTTTCAGGTGGAATTTTATAAAAGCTCATTGCCTGTACAACAGCTTCTCCACTTAAATTCATAAAGGTTTGAGGCTTCATCAATAAAACTTTTTTATCACTTATAGTGCAATCACCAATTATAGCTTTATACTTCAATTTAGTGATATTACAGTTATATTTTTCTGCAATTTTATCAATAGCAATAAAGCCTGCATTATGGCGAGTATGTTCATATTCTTTACCAGGATTACCAAGTCCTACAACAATATATTCAACAGCACCATTTTTAATTCCGCTGTTTTTATTAAATAAATTAAGCATATAATCACCTTATCAAAAATTAATTATACAAGTATGTATTATCACACATTTTCACAAAAAAATCAAGAGAATTAAAATTATTCCATATTACAAAACCTCCCTAAATCTGGGAGGTTTTGTAATAATTTTTATACTTCAAGGATATATCGCTGAATAAGAACAATGTCTGCAATAGAAACCTTTCCATCATCATTAAAATCAGCTATGTAGCAATGTCTTTGGTTAAATTTTTTCATTCCGAGAATATACTTCTGAATAGCAACTGCATCTTTTATAGTTACTTTTCTATCACTGTCGATATCCCCCTTCATTAACTTGTGGAGTGAATTGTAAGCATTTCTGACATTTGTGTCAGCTTCAGTCAACTCCTCATTAGTAGGAATTGCTCCATCTGCCAACAATGGTAATGCACTATCATAAGCAGTTTGCAAATCATTTATAGATTCAGTTGTATATTTATAGGGATTATTTTCGAGAATATCTTTAGATAGTTCAATTATATTTCTCAAATCCTCTTCTGACTGAAAAACTAAAGAATTGATTCGTGCATTAATTGTATTGATAGCTGCACTTACCTCTCTTTGAGTAGGAACAAGTTTATTAATTATTTCATTTGCAGAATCTATTGCAGTTTTCAGATTATTAACAGAAGATTCCGTATACAAATCTGCTGTACTCATATAACTTTCGGCTTCAATAACCTTTTCTTCGAGCTTTATCATAGATTTTAATTTAAGTGAATAATAAGCATTTTTTAATTCTGTTACAGCGTTATCAATCTCAGACTGTAAAGAGAAAAAGTTATCTTGTATAGCAACAGCAGTATTATATTTTTCTCTAAGATTTTCAATAGTATCTTCAAGATATAATGAGCTTTCACCACTTAGTTTATACCAGACTGTATCAATCCAATCATTAAGATTTGTTTTATCAATATCATCTACTGAAACAAAAGAAATGTTATTTTTTACAGCATAGTTATAGGCATTAGAATTTTTACTGCCATAGATAGTAAGGTTTTTAACTCCACTAAAAGCATTATCAGATATATCAGCTACATTTGATGGTATATAAATATTCGTAAGGTTTGTACAATTAGCAAACGCATAGTTATCTATACTAAATAATGATGTAGGCAATATTACATTATTAAGGCTTGAACAACCAAAAAATGCTGATGGTTCAATAACAGAAAGTTTTTTGGTATCAAAAACAACTGAACTTAAGGAAATACAATAGCTAAAAGAGGCTCTTCCTAAATATTTTAACTCTTTGGGAAGAGTTATTGTTTGCAGAGATGTAGCACCATAAAAAGCACTGTCAGAGATAACATTGAGATTATTAGGAAATTTCACTTCATTAATTGTTTTATTGCTATAAAAAGCAGACATCCCAATATTAGTAACCAAACCGCCATTTAAGGTTGCGGGTATTGTAATACTTGTTGCACCTGACAATTCTCCATTTGCGGTAAGACTCATAATTTCAACAGTATTGGAATTATCTATGTATTCATAATTAAAACCATTTTGTTGAAAAATGCCATAAACTGTTAATGAAGAAGAAAACAACATAATTATTGATAACAATAATGCCACAATCTTTTTACTTTTCATAATTTACCTCCATAAAATTGTAATTTTGATAATATTATACATTATTTGTAAAAAGATATCAATGGCAAATGTAGACAGAAAAACAGGCATAGACTTATAAAAAGCCTATGCCTGCACCCTCTCTGAAATATATTTATCAGATTAAACTAACATTAATGATTAATCGAAGAAACCGCTACCATCGCCGGAACCACCGCCAACATCAGCACCGGGGGCTTCACCTACTGCACCGGAAATAACGATTGCATCAGTATTAGCTATTGTAATTATTTCAGCAAATGGGCTTACATATTTTTTCATAATTTAACCTCCTTTTATGAATATAAATTGGAATATAACTTATCAAAATTAAGAATTCGACTGAGTAACATTGAAGTGAGTATTATCGCCTGTCCAACCAGTAGTAGTTACATAATTTCCAGTAGATACGTTTAACTCATAACTCTGATTCCAACAGTTATCCCAATTATTTCCAGTTGCACTACCGTTCATTCTACAAACTATGAATTTATCACAATCATCAGGTATAGGGGAATCTGTCTTATATTGGTTACCACCAATATTTGTCATATTAACCCAACCAGTTGCACCAGCATCATTATAATAATGTATTGCCCAACGATCACCGGAAGAGTTAAGATTATTTGTGAAATAGATAGTTGTGCCAATAAAGTCATTCAAATTTGTGGTATTATCACCAACTTCAGTCCATTGACCCCTATCAACATATGTGGTGCTTGTACGTCCGCCGTTAGAACCGTTAGCAAAGTATACGGCATTATCAACTATACCTGTAGGAACAGTTCTGTCATATGAGTTATTATTAGCACTAGCTCGGAACTGGATATAATCTTCGTCATTTGTGAATGTAAGGCTGTAAACCGTAGCTAAACGGTCATTATATCTCCAAACACCTTCATATGTCATACTATTCAAAGTGCCTGCCGAGTCATTATTACCAAAGTCAGCATAAATTGATGACCAATATCCCTCACCGGAACCAGAAACACCATGTACCGTATCCTTAGGATATGACTTATCATATTCTTCTGAAGTTCCCTTATGTTTTTCTTGATCAATGAACGCAAAGTACACAGTTCTTTCTGGCATAAAGTTAGCTGTATAAACAATTCCATCTGTTTCACTTACTGTGAATGTGGTTGTTGTACTATCCAGAGTATCAACAGTACCGCCTGTCCAGCCGTTAAATTTACTTGAATTCAACGCACTTGCTATAATTGTTACAGTAGCACCAATAGGAGCAGTGTAGTAGCCATTGCTGTCAGCAGTCAAAGCTGTGCCATCCACTTTGACACTGTCAATCTTACCATAAGTATCATCACTAACATTTACCTTGAAGGTTGAATTAATCTTAGTAAAGTTAGCTGTTATTGTAGTATCGCTAGTTACAGTAATTGTTGTTGATACTGTACTATCCGTAGAAGCACCTTCCCAGCCAGCAAAGTTATAGTTAGCATCAGCTTTTGCTGAAAGTGTTACTTCTAGTGACAATGCCTTATCTATGGAAATTACTTCTTCACTACCAGAAGTAACAGTTGTTGTACCATCTGCTGTTGTTACTGTAACGTTACCACCGGTATTTGCTTTTACAGTAAGTTTATAAGGTGTTTCCATTATCTCAGGTGTCATAGCAGTTGTAAGTTCATCGGCTGTCATACTTTCTGTAACAGTTATGGTCTTAGTTGCTACACCTGTTGTTGCATCAACAGTAAAGCCATTAGTTTCTTTTACAGCATAACCACTAGCAGGTGTTACTGTAACTGTAATTGAATTATTATATTCAATAAAGTTACTATCTGGATTTGTTGTAATACTACAATTCTCAACCGTAGGAACATTGACTTTTATACCATTAGCAGCAACTCCATCAAATGTAGCTTTAATATTAAGAGATGTAGCCTTATCTTCGAGAGCTGCTGTACTAAATGTATATACATATGTGCCACCTGAAGCAATAGAAGTAACATCTACACTCTTATTACCAATCTCTAGCTTTTTAAGTTCGCCAACAAAATCACCAACCTGAGCTGTTTTTACTGTAAGAGTAATTTTCTTGCCATCGGTTACAGTTGTGAAGTTTGAAGTAACAGTACCATAGCTTGTAGCCTTACCATCAGTATCAACCGAAGTAATTTCTACCGGATATGTAGTTTTACCAACATCAGGATCTTTTACCATAGGTTCAGCATCCTTCAGGTTAAATGTTGCAGGAGTTGGTGAAATATACAGATAACCGTTTCTATACATATAAGTATAGCAAGTGTAGTAAGCTTTTTGTGTTGTTTCATTATTAATAATATCAAACACAATATTCAGTCTGTTCTTATTTGTAAGATTAATCTGGTTTTCCTTGCCCGTATAACCATTATAGTCACCAACATTACCAGTATAATTGTCGTTTGTCATTACATTATTAACCTTATAATCAGTAATCATTAATCTGTAAGGGGTTGTAGAACCATTTACTGAAGCGTTAGCACCATACTGGAATGAACTCTTGGTAATTGAATCCTCTTTTTTATCACCTGTATTTTGACTATTTGCATATGATGCGGCAGTTTCTAACAAAGTGGAAGAAATCTTACTTGTATCAGCATATGAACCATCATTTCTGAACAATATGTAGCCAACATTTGTAATTTCAGTGTCAGTATCAGGTGAACCAACAGAACCGAACATTATATTAACACGGGTACGGTCAATTTTTGTTATAGCTGCACTGCCAATAGACTGGTCTATTGAGTATGAATCGTAGATTCTTTCGTTAGTTGAAGCAGCATAGCCGTTGTAATCCGGCTGATAAGCAATCTTAGCATCTACCCAAACAATGTTTCCATTTTCATCTTTTATTATATTTCCGTTTTCATCCTCTTTTGGAACAGATGTAATTTTACTAAGTTGTTCATATGGACCTGCTAAAACAGTTGCATCCTGTTTAGTTGCAGTCTTACCGTTAACTACATCGCCCGTATAAACAGCAAGATAGTTACTATCGTCTACTACACGATATGAATAATAATAGTTGGTTGTAACAGGAGTCCAATATGTTTCAACTTTATCACCTGTATATACATCAACTTCTTTTGCCCAATAGAGGAACTCTTTTGTATCATTAGAGTCACTTGATGTTACATCTTTAATAAAAGGCTCAGCAAAAACATTATCATTATCAATATCAATAAGCTGATTATAGGATTTTGTTACTGTTTTACTTGTACCTGTACCATCTTCATTATAGTAAGTGAAATGGGAGGTATATGTTCTATCCACAGGAACATATGTAGCAATTATATATTTATTACCATTTGTAATGTTACCTGTACCTTCTTCATTACCAGAAAGAGTCAATGTATCATACACAATATCACTTTCTGCAAGAGTGTAATTTTTGAAAACATTTTTGATAGTTGGTGCATAGTTTATAACTTTCTCTTTGGCACCATCTATCATAGCACTTTTATCAGAAGTCAATAAATCACCAGGAACTTCTCTTGTAAAGTATGTATAGTGATCTTCCATACTGGTAGGCTGACCATCTACTATCTTTCTATCATAAAATCTGAAAACAACCTGTGTAGAAGAATATGTGTTCTCTACTGTGAAAGTATCTTCAGCAACAGTTTTATCTGTTACAACAAAACCGTTTCCTTCATTAGTAAATGAAGTGCTACTTGATGAGGTAATTTTTGAAATACCATAGTTATCATTAGAATCAATAACTTCAGTTATTTTGTATTTTGTACCAACAGGGATACCTTTAAAAGTAACTGTTTGTCCCTTTTTAATACCAAATTTACCATCCTCTGTTGAAGTATTGAAAGATTCGGTTACAGTTGCACTATCTTTAATATAAGTTTTTTCACCAACAAGATTTTTTGCAGGTGTCCAAGAGGTATCGGTAGTATCACCAAACAGATTGCATATTTCAATTTGGAAAGTATACTCATCATCTTTATCTTTTCCTGAATCATCAGTTGTCTTTGTAAAGGTAATATCGCCTGTTTTTATTTTGTTGGTATAATCAACTGTTACACGCACCTGATTTTCATTTTGCTGACCACTGTTATGGTAAACAAACTGTCCACCTGTACCGGAAGAACTTTCTGTTACTGTTATGTCTTTATCATAAACATCTTTAACAGTATAGGAAGTATCATAGTATTTTGATACTGTTCTATTGCTAGTTGTTGTACCAAGTAAACCATTAGAACTGTTATAAGTGGTTCCAAACTGCTTTAACGTATCTGACTGAACAACAGACATATTACAACCAACTGCAAATTGATCGTAGAATACACCTGTTTGATCATAAAGCAGATACATACTTCCGTTACTCGGCGAACCAATACCTGAACCACTTGAATTTCCTGAGTTATCTATCCAAGAATAGTAAGCATCAACACCTACTAAGTTACCGGAGGTAGTTGTCTTATTAGTTACTGTTCCTGAACTTGTACCTTTATTTTGAAGCGTTGTAGTAGTTGTTCCGTCAGGAGATGTACGAGTGAAATTGTCTGTAATAGGAAGTTTTACGGTATTTGTTTTTGGAGTTGAAGTTGAATCTGTTTTTACCTGAACATCAAATACATCTTTATTTGCCACTGCCATTGTCTTTGTTTTAAGACCTGCATTAACATCAGAAGCGTCAACATCTTCATTAACAATCAATTTGTTTGACTGAGGCAGCATAAATTCCATTTTGAAGTTAGAATCAAACATACCACGCTCTAAATAGAATACTGTTATTTTATGAGTTTTGTTAGTATTTTTAAGACTAGCAACCAAATCTGGATTGTAAAGATGATTTTCTTGTTCTTTACCGTTTTTATCAGTTATTTTTTCTTGGTTATAATTAAATGTAATTGGAGTACTTGCACTAATATAACTGCAATCAGTACTTGAGTTATATTGATTATTCTTTTGAGTTTGGTAATCAGCCTTATAATATCCATAGTTAACAGTATAACTAAAATTCGACAGATTAATTGAACCGCCTGCAGTATTATGCGAACCGCCTAAGTCAAGAGCAAGATAACCGTCGATATAAACCCAAACGTCATCGTCACCTTCAAAGCTAAAGGTAAGGTCTTCATAATTACCTGTTGATCCCTGTAACTGGTAGCCGTTACCCGAATCAGCAGAAGGCATTGTAAATTCAATATCAAAACGTGTACCAAAGCTGTTTACAACCTCGCTTTTAGTAGATGGATTTGACTTGTTAAAAGGGAAGTAACCAGGGTTAGTTGTTGCTGCACCCACATCATTTTTACATCCGTAAACCGGCTCACCCTTTCGAATTGTTTTTGTAGCTGCATCATAATAACGGTTTCCGTCTACGCTGTTACCATTGCCATCATTTGCCTGATAACTATATTTTTTATTACCTGCAGTTGTTTCAGTGGTTTTAAACTGAAATTTTAGATCATCATACTTAGTTTGAATAGTACCAAAAGTTCTGCTCTTATTTGCATCACCTGTATCTACACCATTCCAGTTAGAATTCGGTACAGCATACATACCTGTAACAGTTTGATTGTTATAGGTTTCCATAAATGTATCACTGAACTGTGGCAATTCAACACCATTTTGAGTAATAGTATCGTTACTATTCAAAGTTTTATCTACCAAATTAATAGCTACTGTACGGGTACTATGATTTGCGAGATCAGTACCATTTAGTCTGTTTGTACCATTTGCAACACTTACAAAATAATAGAATAAATTATTAAAACTATTTCTGACAAAATCAACAGTACCATTAACATTCGTATAAGAACCTTGTCGGAAGTTACCTTGATATAAAGGTGTAGGAGTTTTAGTTGTATCCGTATAGCTTCCTTCTCCGTTAGTTTTAGCTTTTTTATACCAATCTGATACAGCTGTATTATAATCACCAAAAACTTTAGCATTAAAAGGGTCATTTGACTGTCCGTTTGCATAGTCACTGTTTTCTATAATCTGTGTATAGTTTCTGTAATTATAAAGTGTAGCATCAACCCAGAATGTATTAGCATCTGTATAAACTGATACTGTGGTATCATAAGGTGAAGAAGATCCAACAGGAGTGTAAACATTGTCTGTTGTTATATCTTCAAATGCACAATAATATAACTGTGTTTTATCACCACTATCATTATTATATCTTGTGGTAATTGCAGTTGAAGAACTTGCCACACTATTCTCAGAAAAATAAAATGCTTCTCTTACACCCTCAGTTGTACTAGCCCAACCAGAAACATTCGCTCTGTAAATAGTTCCACTTACAAGTGTTAAACTATATTTCGACGTGTATGGACTATTATCACGTCCAATATATAGATATACGTTAGACCAGTTATCAGGTTTATTGAAGTAAACATAGCCGTTTAAAGCAGTAATTGTATTAGTTGTTGAATATGAAACCGCAACCGGAGAATCTTTTTCTTTAGCTGTGTACAATTTGTTACCAACATCATCGGTAGTTATATCATCAGTATAACCTGTGTATGAGCTTTCACCATTAGTAAAACGGAAACCAGCTCGGTCTGTCCAAGCAACTGTACTACCAAAGGTTGTACCATAGATATTACCAGTAATCTTATCAAGTTTATAATATTGAGAATTACTGTAACCACTCTGGTAAACTTGAACATAAACATTGCTCCAACCAGTAACAGAATTATCAAAGTATATCGTTTTACCAGCCAAGCTAGTTGCAGCTGAAGCAGACAGGGTGCCGCCAACCATACAAACTGTGAACAACGATAGTACCATCAGTACTGACAAGAGCATTGAAAGCGAACGTCTTGTAAAACGTTTAAATGTTTTCACATTCATAATTTTTAACCTCCTAATTTAAGATTTTTATGTTGTTAATTCGGCAAATAAACCCATATGCAATAGTAAAACCTGCTGACCTCCCAAGCCTTCCAAATCTAGGAACATTACAAAAAAGGGTAAAAATGCACATAGTTATTAACGATACTATTATATACATTTTTTGAAAGTTTTTCAATATTTATAGTGCAAAAATGCCCTTTATTATGGCGGAATTATTGACGAATATAGGAATTCAATTTGTGCATTTGGCACAACTAATTTTCTGAATTGGAAAATATATACACTGTTCCGTTAGTTTTTAATGTGATTTTTTGAATTATACCACTTGTGGTTACACACTCTACCAATGCTGTCGGAAGTTCAAATACTGTTTTCTGAGAATCACAGGATTTTATGAGATATTCACAATCAGATGATAGTTCTTGTATTATTCTATGCAAATCTGTGATTTTATTGTCGGGCAGTTCATCTGACGGCTTATATGATAATGAATTGTAATTTATAGATACTTCATTTCCTTGATAACTGTAAGTTAATCCTTTAAGTTCCTGTGGTTCAATACAAGTTATAGTTGTTATAGTTTTTCCGTTGTGGGTTATGCTGTAAGTTTCATTTTCACAAACAACTGTTGCAGAAAACTCAGTTTTAGGCGGTGCAGGTTCAAGTGATTTTGAACATCCACATAAAAGCATTAGTATGATAAATGGAATTACAAAAAGTTTTCTCATAGTAACTCTTTCCTTTTAAAAGATATTTTATAAATAATATGAGAAGAATTTTTTAAATATTAAATAATATACAACCAAATATGCAAAAATCCCCCGATTTTCATCGGGGGACTAAAATTTATTTCCTTGAAAATAAATTTCTGATATTAAACCTCAGCCAAAACAGCATCTATATCAGCAGGAAGCTCTTCTTTATCAGCAGAAATCAAGAGAGTTACGTTAGTTTCTGCATTATCTGAAAGCAACTTAACTTTGCTTACAAAAGTCTTTAAGGCTTCTTTATCATCTGAGCAAATCTTGAAGGTTGAATCTACAAAAATGTCTGTTACATCATAGTTGCCTGCACAGATACCACTGATGAAACCAAATAGAACATCATAACCTGAAATCTGATACTGGTCTGTATCAATAAGTCTTGCTTTGTGTGTAACATCATATGTAAGTTTTGCACCCTTCTCGATAACTACTACATTACCTGTTGACTTTGTAACAGCCTCGTTTGCAAGTGAAATAAGCTTCTTTGTCTTACCCGAACCTTTATGACCTATTAGTAATGTTACCATAATAATTTCCTCCTATATATCCACTGTTAAAGTGGTATTATGCCTTTTAATTAATTTAAACGTGCTTCAAGAGCAGCCTTTTCTGACTCATAACCAGGCTTACCAAGTAAAGCAAACATATTCTTTTTGTAGCTTTCTACACCAGGCTGATTAAATGGATTAACACCCAACAGATAACCACTGATTGCACAAGCCTTTTCAAAGAAGTAAATCAGATAACCAAGCTCTGATTCTGTCATCTCCTCAACATTCAACAGAATATTTGGTACACCGCCATCGTTATGAGCAAGAACAGTACCTTCAAAAGCCTTTTTGTTTACAAAATCCATTGTTTTGCCTGAAAGGAAGTTCAAACCATCTATGTTACCCTCAAGCTCACCGAGAACAATTTCTCTTTTAGGCTTTTTGATGTTAACAACAGTTTCAAACATACATCTTGTACCCTCTTGTATAAACTGACCCATTGAGTGAAGGTCTGTTGAGAATACAACACCTGCTGGGAACAAGCCCTTATTATCTTTTCCTTCGCTTTCACCGAACAGCTGCTTATACCACTCTGTCATCATAGTAAATGCAGGTTCATAGCTAACAAGGATTTCAACGCTCTTACCTTTTCTGTTAAGAATATTTCTTGTTGCTGCATACTTATAGCAATCGTTTGTAGCAAGATCATCGTTATCAAAATCATTCTGAGCTTTTCTTGCACCTGCCATAAGAGCATCAATATCAGCACCTGAAACTGCGATTGGCAACAAGCCAACAGCTGTAAGAACTGAGAAACGTCCACCAACATCATCCGGTACTACAAATGTTTCATAACCTTCTTCATCAGCAAGAGCCTTTAAAGTACCTTTTGCCTTATCAGTTGTACAGAAAATTCTCTCCTTAGCACCATCTTTGCCATACTTCTTTTCAAGCATTTCTCTGAATACTCTGAAAGCGATTGCAGGCTCTGTTGTTGTTCCTGATTTTGAAATCATATTGATTGAAACATCTTTACCCTCACAGATATCCATAATCTCTGCGAGATAAGATGAACTTATGCTGTTTCCAACATAATAAATATCAGGTGTATCCTTGTTAATAGCGTTATAATTCTGAGAATGAATAAACTCAATAGCAGCTCTTGCACCAAGATATGAACCGCCAATACCAATAACTATAAACACATCTGTGTTCTTTTTAATCTTTTCAGCCGCTGCCTTTATACGAGCAAACTCCTCTTTATCATAATCAGTAGGCAAAGTAAGCCAACCGATAAAATCGTTACCCAATCCTGTGCCTGTATGCAAAGCATTGTGGGCAGCCTTTACCTGTGAAGCAATAGCTGTATATTCTTCACTGCTTACAAAGCCTGACAAATATTTGTCTGAAAAAGTTGTTGCCATTTTATGTCCTCCTAAACATCTTGTAATAAATACAAGTTTTATGTTTATATAATACAATACTTCTGTCTGTTTTTCAAGTTTGTAATGTAAATTTTCATAACTTTTTCATAATTATACAGAGTTTTTTATATTTTTTATTATTCCACATAATGTGTAGTTAATCAAAATATATTTTAATTCTGCAGAATTTGTATGTTATAATCCTTCAAAAACAGCTTGCAATATAAAATAAATAATATTCTATTAACAAAGAAAAACTCTGCTACCTAAGCAGAGTCTTCTTGATGATAATAGAAGTAATCCTATACATAAGATAAAGAAAAAGGAGTAACTAAATTCGACTAAATGTTGAATTAACTTACGAATATATAATACCACATTATTTCAAATTGTCAATAGATTTTCAATAATTTTTATTAAAAGTTTTATAACTGTTGTACAGTTTTTCATTTGTTTTCATTAATTAATATCCTTTATTATATTTTTAACACATTGTGATTTAAAATAACTATATTTTAAACACGTTGATATTGTGTTGATGTTATATTGTACTTTAGTATTTTTTTATTTCTTTAACTTTATTCACTTCTGAGTAATGGTGCAAGATATTTCCCTGTATAGCTGTCTGGATTTTTTGCTACCTGTTCAGGTGTACCTTTAGCTACTACTGTGCCACCTCTGTCACCACCCTCAGGACCGATATCAACGATATAATCGGCAGTTTTTATAAGGTCAAGATTGTGTTCAATTACAATAATTGTATTGCCAGCATCAACCAGCTTTTGAAGAACCTGTACAAGTTTGTGTACATCTGCAATGTGCAATCCTGTGGTAGGTTCGTCCAAAAAGTATATAGTGCGTCCTGTGGAACGCTTTGAAAGTTCGGTAGCAAGTTTTACACGCTGTGCCTCACCACCGGATAACGTTGTTGCAGGCTGTCCTAGCTTTATATATCCTAAGCCTACATCAAGTAAAGTTTTCAGTTTTCGGTGTATTTTAGGCATATTTGCAAAAAATTCCACGGCTTCTTCCACAGTCATTTCGAGAACATCATAAATAGATTTACCCTTATATTTTACCTGTAACGTTTCACGATTATAACGTCTGCCTTTACACACCTCACAAGGAACATATATATCAGGCAAAAAGTGCATTTCTATTTTTATAATTCCATCGCCCTGACAGCTTTCACATCTACCACCTTTTACATTAAACGAAAATCTGCCTGAACCATAGCCTTTCATTTTGGCATCCTGAGTAGAAGCAAAAAGCTCACGAATATCTGTAAAAACTCCAGTATATGTTGCAGGATTTGAACGAGGAGTTCTTCCTATTGGCGATTGATCTATATTTATAACCTTATCGAAGTTTTCTATACCTGTAATTTCACGAAATTTACCAGCCTGACATTTGGCACGGTTAAGTTGTGCCGCAAGATGCTTATATAAAATTTCATTCACAAGCGAAGATTTACCCGAACCTGAAACACCTGTTACACAAATAAATTCACCAATCGGGAATTCTACTGTTATGTTTTTAAGATTATTTTGCTTTGCACCCTTTACCACTAGCTTTTTACCGGTTCCCTTTCGCCTTTCCTCAGGAATGGAAATTTTTCTTATTCCGCTTAAATATTGACCAGTTATAGATTTATCGCAAGACATAATCTTTTTTACATCACCACAGCACACAATGTTTCCACCGTGTACACCTGCACCGGGACCAACATCAATGATATAATCAGCAGCTTTCATTGTATCTTCATCGTGTTCAACAACAATAACTGTATTGCCAAGGTCACGGAGTTTTTCAAGAGTAGCTATCAGTTTACCATTATCACGCTGATGAAGTCCTATACTTGGCTCATCAAGTATATAAAGAACTCCCATCAAAAACGAACCTATCTGTGTTGCAAGGCGTATACGCTGGCTTTCACCACCACTTAATGTACCCGAGGAACGAGACAAAGTGAGATAATTAAGTCCTACACTGTTTAAAAATCCCAATCTATTGATAATCTCTTTTATTATAGGTTGAGCAATCATTTTATCACGCTCTGAGAGTTCCAGATTATTTACAAATTCGATGATCTGGACAACTGATTTATCACACAAATCAGCAATATTTATATTACCTATTGTTACCGCAAGGCTAATATCAGACAATCGTTTTCCTTTACAGTATTTACACGGAACCTCTGCCATATAATTCTGTATTTCTTCTTTTATCCATTTGCTCTGAGTATCTTTAAACCTTCTTTCAAGATTATTGATTACACCTTCAAAATCAGTATAATAAGAACCTTTACCATACTCTGACTTGCGATGAACCAAAAATTTCTCTCCATTTGTACCGTACAAAAGTATGTTAATTATTTCTTCGGGCAATTCGTTCAAAGGGACATCAAGACTGAAGTTGTAATGTTCGGAAAGGCCTTCAAAGTACATAGTAGCAATAGAACTACCTTCCATTGCCCATCCACTCCCTCTTATACCTCCATTACGCACTGATTTATTCCAATCTGTTATTATGAGATTAGGATCTACACGCATAAACATTCCCAAACCTGTACAGTGAGGACAAGCTCCCATAGGGTTATTAAATGAAAACATACGAGGAGAAAGTTCCTCTATACTTATTCCGTGTTCCGGACAAGCATAATTTTGTGAAAACAGCAAATCTTCTCCATTAACTATATTGACAATTACAAGGCCTCCTGCAAGTTTGGAAGCAATTTCGAGTGAATCAGCAAGACGTGAACGTATTTTTTCACTTACCACAAGTCTGTCAACAATAATTTCTATTGTATGTTTTTTATTTTTCTCCAGTTTAATTTCTTCTGATAAATCATAAAGATTACCATCAACACGCACCCTTACATAACCGCTTTTTCGTGCCTTATCAAATTCTTTTATATGTTCGCCCTTTTTACCACGCACAATAGGAGCCATTATTTGAATTTTTGTTTTTTCTTCAAGCTCCATAACCTTATCAACAATCTGGTCGATTGTCTGCTGTTTTATTTCACGTCCGCATACAGGACAATGAGGGACACCTATACGGGCGTATAAAAGTCGCAGATAATCATAAATTTCGGTTACAGTACCAACTGTTGAACGTGGATTTTTGGATGTGGTTTTCTGATCAATAGAAATTGCAGGTGACAATCCCTCAATACTTTCTACATTTGGCTTTTCCATCTGCCCCAAAAACATTCTTGCATATGATGACAAAGATTCTACATATCTTCTTTGTCCTTCTGCATAGATAGTATCAAAAGCAAGTGACGATTTACCTGAACCTGAAAGACCTGTTATTACTACCAGCTTATCACGGGGAATTTCCACGTCTATATTTTTAAGATTATGTTCTTTCGCACCCTTTATAACAATCTTTTTTTCTGACATAACTACCCCTCTATTTTACAAAATATATAATAAATAAGAACGATTACTAATTATAATCAAAGTATATCACATCATTATTATTTTGCAACCAAAATTTTAAAATATAAAAACAAATTCGACAATCTTTTTTCGATTCATATGAAACGGTTAAAAAATAGTGCAACACCAAAACAAAGTGTTGCACTATACAAATAAATTAATTTTTAAGCTAAAGCACTGCCTAATGCTTTACAAGCTGTAATTGCATCATCATCTGGATAATCAGTACATATAAAACTTTCTGTGGCAAGATTAACGCCTGCATTTATAGTTGTTTCTTCCCAAGTACGCATCCACTCGCCGTCGCCCCAACCATAAGAACCAAAAAGAGCAATCTTTTTGCCGGAAAGAGCAGGCAAGCAAGCTGAAAACATTGGTTCAAACTCACTATCTTCAAGTTCCTCTGCACCCATTGCCGGACAACCGAAAGCAATAGAATCAAACTCTGCTACCTTATCATCACTAAAATCAGTTGGAGTAAATACAGAAACTTCTGCTCCCTTTTCCTCGGCACCTGTGGCTACCGCATTAGCCATAGCCTCTGTATTACCTGTACCACTCCAATAAACTACTGCTACCTTACTCATAAAAAACACCTTTCTTATTTTATTTTAATAACACCTTACAATTTTTATACAAGATGTTATTTAGAATACATAAAATTAAACAGTTACAATAAGTTTTTCAACTGTTATACCACTAAGCCATTGACTATAATATACTTCTGTACATTTTTTAAATTTTGCAAATATTTCTTTTGCCTTTACTTCATCGCCGTAAACTTTCCATACACCAGTAAATTTATAGTTATTTGCCTTGTTATCAATAAAACCTTCCACATCTTCGGGAGGATAACCAAGAAATAACCCGATTTCGTGAGGAAATTCTGAAGTTTCAGAAAATCTTTTAACTAGATGCACAATACACTGGTTAGGTTTTACACTTGTATATCCGTGCTTTTTCAGTAATTTACAGGCACAACGATCTGTTAAATCCTGTTTTAATTTATCAGGACGATATAAATAAATCAGCACTCTGTTATCGCTGAAACGTAAAGGAATAACACACAATCCCTTTGGAACCATAATTTTGTTTAAATTGCGTATATTTTCTTTTATGCTATTATGCGACATATATGGCACGGTAAACATATTACCTGTTTTCAGTCCAGCCAGAGTTGGTGAACAATGGCGAACAAGCAACTCTTCTGACATTGATTTAACCTCCTGTTACGGTGCGTAAGTTTCAAGTATATTTTTTAGAGCAGCCATTGAGCTTGAATGTGACCTTGCTATCACTGTATTTTGACTTTTTGCTTCACTTAAAGCACAACGCACCATTTTGTGGGACATAGTTCTTGTAAAAAGCACCATTAAATCGGGACTTCCAATTTTATTCTTCATTTGTGCTGTCATTTTTGTAAAGACCTTTGCCCTACAACTATATTCTTTACATAAATCTTTATATTGACGCACCATACATTCATTTCCACCTACAATAACAACACTCATTTTATTCCTCCCTTTTACAGTTAAGTTAGTTTTAACTAACTTAACTGTAAAAAAATTTTCTTATGTATATTTATTTTTCACGAGGCAAACAGTCTTATACTGTTCGCCTCGTATTCTGTACTATTTGCTGCTGTGACAACTTCCATTCATCGGACAACTGCTACAGCCACAACCACAGGAGGATTTGCCTTTTTTCTTATCTCTTATTAATTTAAAGATTATTAATCCAATAATTAATATCAAAACTGCACTAACAGATATTGTACCAATATTTTCAGAAATCCAATTTAACATCTTAATCCCCCTGTAAATTTTAAATTTTATGCTTTTATCTTAGTAGTTAATCTGTTTGACTCTTTGTAAGGTCTTGCCATCATAAATACTATAAATCCAACTATCGCCAAAGCTACTAAAACACCTATTACACTCATTACAGTTATTGGTGTTGTAAAGAATGTACCAATTTGATAAATTACAAATGAAACTGCATAAGCAAATACACACTGATAACCTATTGCAAACCAAGTCCACTTAGCACTATTCATCTCACGTCTGATTGCACCTATTGCAGCAAAGCAAGGTGCACACAATAGATTGAACACTAAGAATGAGTATGCTGAAATCTGTGTAAATGAACTTTGTAGATTTGCCCAAATTTGCCATCCATTTTCAGCAACTTCTTCAAAACCACCATAAAGAACACCAAATGTACCAACAACATTTTCTTTTGCAATAAAACCTGTAAATGTTGCAACGGCTGCTTTCCAATCGCCCCAACCAAGAGGAATAAAGATCCAAGCAATGGCATTACCTATAACTGCAAGAATGGAATTATCCATATTTTCAATCATACCAAAAGAACCGTTTTCTACACCAAAATTCTGCATAAACCATATTACTACGGTAGAAAGAAGAATAACTGTACCTGCCTTCTTTATAAATGACCAACCACGTTCCCACATTGAACGCAACAGATTAGCAAAAGTAGGCATATGGTAAGCAGGAAGTTCCATTACAAAAGGAGCAGGATCACCGGAAAACATCTTAGTCTTTTTCAAAACTATTCCAGATATTATAATTGCAGCTATACCTATAAAATATGCACTTGGTGAAACCCACCATGCACCGTCGAACAAAGCACCTGCAATAAGTGCAATGATTGGCAGCTTTGCACCACAAGGTATAAACGTTGTGGTCATAATGGTCATACGTCTGTCACGTTCATTTTCTATGGTTCGTGATGCCATTATACCTGGCACGCCACAACCTGTTCCTACAAGCATAGGAATAAATGATTTACCTGACAAACCAAACTTACGGAAAATTCTATCCATAACAAATGCAATTCTTGCCATATAACCACAGGATTCAAGGAAGGCAAGCAAGAAGAACAAAATCAACATCTGAGGAACAAATCCAAGTACAGCACCAACACCGCCTACAACACCGTCCATAATCAATCCGTAAAGCCAGTCAGCACAATTTATGCTTTCAAGCCAACTGCCAAGAAAAACAGGAATACCAGGAATCCATGGTCCGAATGATGCAGGGTCAGGCTCTTCTGCCTTAAGTGCTGAGGAAAAGGCTTTAGCATTTACAGAAATTTCTTCTTCTACATTACCATCATCATCTGTAACTTCAACTACTGCAGTTATATTTTTCTTGGCAGCTTCTGTTTCAAAAGCATCGATAACAGCCTGATCAGGAGTTTCTGATTCTAAAGTAGCTGTAATTCCATCAGTATTAATTCCTGATTCTCCTGCTGCCTCAAGATAAACAGCTATTTTTTCAGATTCCAAATCATAGTTTCCTGCTGCTTCATCGTATTCACTTTGACCAATTCCAAGTGCAAACCAACCGTCACCAAACACTCCATCATTTGCCCAATCTGTTACTATTGTACCTATTGTAGATACTGAAATATAATAAACCATAAACATTATAACAGCAAAAATAGGAAGTGCTAAAAATCTATTTGTTACTATTTTATCAATTTTATCAGAAACTGACAGAGAACCTGCATTCTTCTTTTTATAACACTTCTTCATAATTGAAGATATGTATACATAACGCTCGTTTGTGACTATACTTTCAGAATCATCATCACATTCATCCTCGGCAGCCTTGATATCATTTTCGATATGCTCCATTTTATGTTTATCAATCTTTAACTGTTCAAGAACTTTTTCATCACGTTCAAAAATTTTTATAGCATACCAACGCTGTTGTTCTTCAGGCATATCGTGAAGTGCTGCTTCTTCAATATGAGCAAGTGCGTGTTCAACAACACCGTCAAATTTATGCTTTGGAACTGTTTTAGTACTTTTTGCTGCTTCAATAGCAGCCTGAGCAGCTTCGGTAATACCCTCACCTTTTAATGCAGAAATCTCTACAATTTTACAGCCAAGCTCTTTTGAAAGTTCATTGATATTTATTTTGTCACCGTTTTTCTTTACAATATCCATCATATTAATTGCAATAACAACGGGGATACCAAGCTCTGTAAGCTGGGTTGTAAGATAGAGATTACGTTCAAGGTTTGTTCCGTCAACAATATTCAAAATTGCATCAGGACGTTGACCAATAAGATAATTTCTGGCTACTACTTCTTCAAGTGTATAAGGTGATAATGAGTAAATACCAGGTAAATCTGTAATAATTACATCATTGTGCTTTTTCAGTTTACCCTCTTTTTTCTCAACTGTAACACCCGGCCAGTTTCCTACAAACTGATTAGAGCCTGTAAGAGCATTAAACAATGTAGTTTTACCACAGTTTGGATTGCCGGCTAAAGCAATTTTTAATTCCATATTAAAATATCCCTCTCTCAATAAATTAGTTTAAACTAACCTAGATTTCTTAAAAAAACAGGATAATTCCTGTTTTTATTCAATCTCAATCATTTCAGCATCTGCCTTACGTAGAGAAAGCTCATAACCTCTTACTGTAACTTCAATAGGATCACCCAACGGCGCAACCTTGCGGATATTTACTTCTACACCTTTGGTAATTCCCATATCCATAATTCTTCGTTTTATGGCACCTTCACCATTAAGTTTTTTAACCTTGACAGTTTCACCTATTTTTACCTCTCTCAGAGTTCTCATAGCTTACTCCTCCTTAAGTACTTATTTTATAATCAAACCATAATTTTCTGTGCCATCTCTTTACTGATAGCAACTCTGGTTTCTTTTACATTTACAATAATATTGCCACCCATTGAGGTAATTATGGTAACATTTCCACCAACAACAAATCCCAGATTTTCAAGATGTTTTTTTACCTCTGCTTTACCACCAATTTTTCTTATAATATTTTCTTCGCCAATATTTGCAAGTGTTAGGGGCATCAATGTATATCCTTCCTTACTCAACTGATAATTAGCTTAAACTAACTTCAGATTCAAAATATTAGTTAACTCTTGCTAACTAGTTGATATAATACTCTATTTTCTAATATTTGTCAATAATTTATAGAAAAATAATATTAGTTTAGAAGTACTTTCAATTTATATGAATAACATTACACAAAATATGTTAGTTATAACTAATTAAAACATAATAACCAAAGCAAGTGTAGACAGTTAAAAACTGTAACACTTGCTTTTCAACAATACTAATAATTACTGTGCTGTTGTAACAGCCTCAGTTACTGTCTCAGAAGAAGCTTCCGTACTTTCAACATCAGATTCTGTACCTTCGACAGATGTTGATACCTCAGTGGTTGCTTCTGTTGAAGAAGTTGATGATTCAGTAGCTGGCATTGTAGGAATCTCACAGTTTCTTGCTTCAAGACTACTTAATACCTTATCATACTCTTCCTGAGTAGTCTTTTCATAATTCATAACCGTTTCAGTATATGTATATTGATTAAATGATGTAATTTGAAGTTTTTCTCCGTCTACACTTGCAGTAACAGAATACTCCTGATCTTCATATTTCATATTAATCTGGCTACCGTCAAAGCTGTATTTTTGCTTTGTTTCATTTATACGAGAATTATCACCCATAACCTGAGTCATATTACCGTTTTCATCAAACACGATATAATCAACATAGCCATCCGTGTCTATGCCCTTCCAAATACCTATAATATCATCATTCTTTTTAAATTCAGGACCACTTAACTCCTGTGGAACATCCACATTCCAGGCATTCTTCAATTCGATTGCACCACTTGATTCATAACCCTCCATTGTCAAAGAAAGAGTTTTACCTTGGATAAGATTGCCTGATACGGAATATGTAAATCTCATATATACTTCGCCATATGCCATAATGGACATAGTACTACCATCATACTGAACATCTGAGTATACATTTTTTTGGGTTGTGTATTCATTACCTGAGATAATCTCAAAAGAATTACCCTTGAATACATAGTAAGTATTAACACCATCTTCTCCTTCTTCCATCCAAGTACCCTGTATTGATTTATTAAAGAAAACAAAGTATCCACCAACAGCTAATCCTATAATTACAATGGTCACAACTACAATAATTGTAACCAAAGTTTTTTGTTCCATTTTTTTCTTCTTTTCAGGCATTACATCTACTGCAACTCCACCGTCAAAATCATTTTTCTCATAACCTTCAACAAAACCTTCCAGCTCGCCAAACTGTGAAGTATACTCTGAATTTTCATTATCCTCAGACTCATCATTAGAATTACTTTCTTCTGCATTTTCTGCATTTTCATCAACAGTTTCTATATAATTTTCTGCAGTATTTGATACAGAAACATCGCTATTTTCTGTATTATCTACATTTTCTATTATACTGTCTTCGATAATCTCTGTATTACTTTCATTATTTGTTGATAAATTCTGTGTTGATTTATCAAATTCATTTTCTTCATTATGTGCCATACTTATCCTCCTAAAAATTTCAAATAACGTTATAATTATAATACATATAATAAATAGTTGCAACAAAAATTTTAAAGCGAACTTAATCAATACCATTTTCGAACTTTTAGAGTTGCAATATTCACAAAAAGGAGAAGTTAAGGATTTAATCCCAAACTTCCCCTATAAAATCTGATAATTTATCACATAAATAAATGTTCCAACAAAATTTTAAATCCAATCAACAAAAGAACTATACCACCAAACAAATTTGCGTGTTTTGAAAAGAGATAACCAAACAACTTGCCAAGGTAAACTCCTATTAAACATATTCCAAAAGTTATTGTTCCTATTATTGTAACAGCTATCAGCAATAACAATGGTGTGGAAGCTCCCACAGCTGACGGCAAAATAATTCCTGTGGCAAGTGCATCTATACTGGTTGCAATCGCAAGCATAATTATTGTTCTGGTAGATAGACTATCACGCTCCTGTTGTACTGCATTATCCTTTAGTTCGTGAATATAATCTATTATCATTTTTCCACCAATAATAGCAAGCAAGATAAATGCCACCCAATGGTCAACATTTGTTATAAAACTTTCGCCAGCTTTACCTACAAGCCAACCTGCAACAGGCATTGCCATCTGAAATAAGCCAAAGAAAAATGCTAATTTCAAAGCGTATAGTCTTTTTAGATTTTTAGTGAGTGCCCCATTGGACACTGAAACAGCAAAGGCATCCATAGCCAACCCCACTGATATACCTGCAAGTGAAAAATAATCCACACTATTCCCTCCGAACATTACATTATTTATTATATTAATATGGTAAAAAAATTATGATTACCATTGCAAACAATTTAAGTTACTTTTATATATTATAATTTTAAAGGACAGTCCATAAAATGAACTGCCCTTTTGTTTAACAGGTCTATCAAATTTTAATACAGGTCATAAGTCTCTTTTCCCCATAGCCAAAAGTAAGAAAATCCTGAAATTAACGATGCCTCTATAAATGCAACAAACGACATATTAAGAGGTTCTAACTTACCTATACCTTCATTAGAAAGATAGATATTTCTTTCTGAACCATCGCACTTCATATAAAAATTATCCTCGGCAAAGCGTGCAATATTTATATATCCCTGCTCCAACCATTCATCATCAGCATACTCAAAAGCATCCTCAAGTGAACAAATAGTATCGTCTGCATACTCAAAAAAGCTAATACCGTTGCTGAATTTCAAAAGTTCCAGATAATCTTTTGGCAAAATATAACCTTTGTATTTTTTTAGCATTTTATCAATTTCTTTTTGAGAAATACCATCGCTTAAATTAACCAACATTTTTGCAAATGCACCCTTACCGTGGTAAATCATAGGTGAATTTTCCTTGAAATGTTTTATTACCTCTATCAGTTGCTCGCTATTAAGCATATCCTCTGCATTACTGAAAAGCTCATAGTAATTTTCTTCCATAATATTTAACACCTCTGAATTTAAGTTTACTTTTAGTATACTGGAATATCAATGAAAAAACATTTTCAGTTTCTTCTTATTCTAATATAAACCACTAATCTGTTAATTTTACATAATATTGAAAAAGTTTATATATACCAAAACCAATAAATGCTCCAAGAACATTCAATATAATATCATCAATATCTACTGTACGATACATATTATTAATTATTAAACCAATAATTAATTGAGCAAACTCTATTGAAACAGAAAATATAAATGATATCAATAAAAACTTCAGCCACTTTGTATTATTTATTAAATACATAATAATCACTCCAAATGGAATTGTCATACAAATATTACCACAAAATTGAACTATGGATGTAGTGTTTATACCTTCACTAAACATACCAATAATGGTCTTAAATGGTATAAAGTTGTACCAAGTTATATCACCAAAATATTCTACTTTTTCTTCAATCAAAATTGGAAATAGAGTTATGCTAACAACTGCAGTCAAATATATAATAAAAATGGATACTATAATTGCTTTCTTTAACTTAATTTTATAAATTAATGTAATCACTAAAAATATTAATAATGAAATTCCGCCTAAAAACAGTGCTAACTCATAGGTAATCATTATTTTCTCCTCAAGAATAACTCTTCATTACTACATTTGATGATTTCACAGTAACTCCATCGCGTGCTTTAGTAAAGTAAAAATAATAATCTCCTTTACCTACATTTGTCCATTTAGCCGAACCACTTTTATATCTGCTAAGAGATTTTGAGCCTATTTTTTCACTAGAAAACCAACCAGTTTTGCGATAAAGAGAAACGCTATATGTTTTAGGATATGAAGAACTCTCATATACCTTATTTTTGCCAATATAACTTGAAACTGTTGCAGAATATGAAATATTCTGATATCTATATGTTCTAGTAGCTCCTGTATGTTCCCCTTGGAACGCTAAAGTTGATTTATAAGTATGACTGCTCGCTGCATATACTGATAAAGATAAGGATAAACAACAAATTATAATTAACACGATAGATGCAAATTTTTTTATAATAGTTTTTTCACAAATATAACCTTCTTTCAAATTTTTAATAAAACAAAGCCCAAACTTCTTATCTGTTTCGTTAATATTTAATTCAACAATCCGATTTAATTTATAAACTTTTATAAATTAAATTATGCTAATAGAAAAAACACTGATAAAAGTTAACATCAATATTATAAGAATAATTTACAATATTTTCTAAAAATTCATAACTATTGCGTTTTTACCGTAAATAGTAATCAACCCCTAATAAAATAATTTGATAAATCCATGAGATACGCATTCACATCATTATAATAACATTACTTTCTTTTCTTGTCAATAAATATTTATAATCATTAATAAATTGCACATTAGTTATTATTTAATTGCAAAAGTTATTATATCATACCTCTATAAAGTCATTTAAAAAGAATGAATATATATAACATTGTTTTACAGACTTTTTGAGAGTAGCTGACAAACCGATTCTGTATAGATTAAGCTGAGGAGCGTATTTTTCTTTTAGAGTTTGCATATTATCTGTTCTATCAGTTTTATAGTCAATTATAACAATCTCTCCATTTTCTTCAAAAGCACAGTCTACTGCACCACGAAGTAAATGCTCTTCATCGCAATCGCTAAATCCTGTTACGTCTGCATTTACCATAACCTCAAATTTTACCTCTTTAAATTTACAGGATGAATTAATATATCTTTGCATTATAGTTGTATTAAGACATCTTGTTATATATTCGGCAGGAATACTCTCCCCTTGTTTTCGTGAGAGATATCCCTTTTCAAGCAGTCTGTCAATTTCATTTTCAGGCGAATTTTGGGCTACTTTTAAATCAGCGTGTTCCATAAATAAATGCATTGCTGTACCACGTTCAGCAGCTGTAAGAGTTTCTTTCTCTTCAAATATAAATCTGTCTAAAATATTGAAATTCCTATGGGTTATAGAAGACGGTGTAACAACACTGGGTACATCTACTGAACTTTGATATTTATATTGTGCATTAAATCGTTTGTCCAGTAATTCTATATCTATATCTTTATGTAATTGTAGATTTTCATCTGACAAACCATCAATTTCAGAAGGAGGTACTATATTTTCTTCGAGAGAAAATTTATCCAACACATTCTCCATTTCATTGTTATTAATTATGTCTTCTTCATCTTGCAAAATGTCTCTTATTTCCACATATATATCTTTATATCCTCCTGATAAAAACTTGGGATTATATGCAATATTATCAAGAAAAGCTCTGTTTGCAAACTGCCACAGTTTATTATTTTGCTGACCTTTTTGAGGTTTCATAAGTAATGTTACAGCAATTATCCAGTCAAGCATTGATGTATGTTTAATAAGGATATCACTTTTTATTCCGTTATACAAAGCTATTTCCAGGGAAATTTTATTTACAACTTCGGGAAGTTTCTGAACAGAGCCTATCAGGTGTAATTGTTCTCTTGCTCTGGTAAGTGCTACATATAATACTCTTAGTTCTTCTGCAACACTGTCATTATTCATTTTGTTTACTATTGCTGTATACGGAAAAGTTTTATAGACAGCTGAAGTTTTTTCATCTTTAATTTGTAAGCCTATTCCAAGCTCACGGTCAAAATAAATTTTATCATTATAATTATGGGGTTGTCTACCCATATTAGCTATAATACAAATCGGGAACTCAAGTCCTTTTGAATGGTGCATTGTCATTATTCTTACAGCGTTACCGTCTGTATTTGAACCTGTCTGGGAATCCAATACTGCACCGCTTTCCACTGCATGATCAATATAGCGAATAAAACTGGATACACCTTTATTCTGCTGATTTTCAAATCCTTTAGAATAATTATAGAGTAATCTAAGATTATTTACAACAACTTCGCCATTTTCTAAAGCCTCTGCAAACTCTGTTATTGCAGTTTTTCTATAAATTAAATTTATAAGTACATCTGTGGGATTATTGGCGGCTATCTCACGATAATATTCTATTTCACTCACAAATGCTTTTAAATCGGGATTATTAACACTTTCAGAAAGTACATTTTTATAAAGATATGCTTTTCTTCCTGTTTTACATCTAAGTTGTGCAAGCTGTTGTGGCGTAAAGCCAAACATAGGACTTACCATAACAGAGTAAAGAGGTATATCCTGAAGAGGATTATCAATTACTCTGAGCAAATCTATCACCATTTGTACTTCTTTGCAATCTAAAAGAGAGGCTTTTGTTTCGGTAACAACAGGAATACCATATTGTTCAAGGCAGTCTACAATTATAGTTGTATCTTTGACACTACGCATTAATATGGCAATATCTTTATATTCAGCCTTTCTAGTAAAATCACCACTCGTTACATCATATTTGCCAACATTATTTTCAATAATCTCTACTATTTTTTCAGATTCATACATATCACGGAATTTTTTGTTACGCTGTGGAAGATTGTTAAGATGAATGTAAACATCAAAATCATTTTCGCCAACATACTTTGCTCCTGGAACAAGATAATCCTCTGGAAGATATTCTAGATTGCCAAGTTCTTTTGTCATAAGGTTTGCAAATACAAAATTTACATAATCTGTTACACCGTCACGGCTACGGTAATTTTTTTTTAAAATTATATTCTGAGCAGAACTATCTGACAATATATTATAACGCTTTCGTCTGTCAATAAAAATATCTGGCATAGCCTGCCGGAAACCATATATACTTTGTTTTACATCCCCTACTACAAACAGATTTTTTTCATTATCGCTCAGTATTTTAAAAATCAAATCTTGTAACTGGTTAACATCTTGATATTCGTCAACAATAACTTGCTTAAATTCCTTTGCAAATTCTCTAGCCATATCTGTTATATTGTAACGGATACTGTCAGGCTTTTCATCAACAGCAAATTCACCATTAGATGATTCTTCCGCAAGAGTAAGCAAAGTAAAGCGTTCTATATCTGCAAAATCTAAAATATTCTTCTCTCTTTTAAGTTGAGTATATCTATCTGTAAAATCATTTATAAATTCAAAAAGTACTTTAGTAAAATCTATTATTTTTTCAAGCTGTTCAACTAAATCACTGCTGCTCGATGAAAATTTTTCTGCAATCTTAGGTAATAGTTTTTTTAGAATAGTACGATTTTTCTTAAACTCGTCATATATTTCTGCACCTTGTTCACTTAATTTTCTTACCGTTGCTGCCCTTTCATTAAAAACTCCCCTATTAGGACTATTCTCAAAGGTATTTTTTATTTCGTCCCAAGTATTACATCTTTGAAGTTCTTCTATAAATGCCTTTTCTAACAAATGCTGTATTCTTTTTGAAGGAAATTGATTACTTATATCATCAGTAAATTCAAGTTGATTATAAAGCTGACAGCTATTTTTCATAATGCCATTTGCATATTGAATATCACGTTTAGCATTTTCCACTATATTTTTAATCCAGATTGAATGGGTAACATCATTCTTTGAATTTTTCAAATTATTAAGAGTTTGTTTCATCCACTGTTGTGGAAAAGGCAAAGCTGACAAAAAACTATAAAAACCTATTACAGTGCTTTTAAGTGTACTATCATTTGTGGAGGTTGTAAGAAGTGAGGCTATATCTTTGAAATCCTCACGCAGATAATATTTCTCTGCAACTTCTTCTACTGCACGGCACTGCAATGCAATCAACTCAGAATTGTCACCTATACGATAATCCGGAGAAATATCAAATTTTGTATATGCTGTTTTAACCACATTTTTGCAAAAACTGTCTATTGTGCATATATTTGCCTTATCAAGTAAAAGTTGTTGTCTGCGGAGATGTGCTTCATCAAAATTTTCACTATCATAACCACACTGATCAAGGAGTTGTGTAATCCTCTTATTGATACGGGTTTTCATTTCTTCAGCCGCCAGATTTGTAAAGGTAACTATTAAAAGTTCATCTGCCATTACACCTGAATTTTTATCAGTAAGAAGTCTAATAACACGTTCAACCAACACAGCAGTTTTTCCGCTACCTGCCGCAGCCGACACAAGTACCGAACAGTCACGGGTATCAATAGCTTTAGATTGCTCCTCATTCCATTTTACATCAGCCATTGTTATCATCCTCCTCTTTTTCTTTGCCATAAGGAATTATATTTACAGGCATACCCGCTGTAAAGTTACAAGAATTTTTATAAAGACAATATTTGCAGGGTAATTCTGAAATTTCATTTTTCTTACCTGTTGGAATGGAGTTTATATATCCATCCAATAACATATCAGACATTTGCCTTATTTTATTGTCTACTAAATCAAAAACATTCTTAAACTCACCACTATGTTGACTTCCATCTAACAAATAGCTATCTGAACGAGTAAAAGAAACTTCTGTTTTTGGCTCCTCACCTTTCTTCTTTTTTGTCGTCTTCTTTATCCTTACAGGAATAAATTGTCCCGAAACACTTTTATCCATTGCCATAATAACATCAGTATCCCTTAAGAAAAGTCCCTTTGCCCTGTAATGCTTATTAAAAGCATCTTCCAGCTGTTTTTGATTTTCTGGAGATTCTCCATATTGTGTGAGAATTGCAGAAAATTCCTTTGCAGGCATATAACAAACTCCTGCTGGTGCAAGATTATTTCCATATAAAAGACTGCCATTTTTCATAATTGCAGAAAGATAAATAAACATCTGCAAATTAAGTCCCATTTCAAGTTCACAACGTTTTAAATCTTTATTTCCTGTTTTATAGTCAACAATTCTTACATAAGTTTTTCCATCGTCTGGATTTCTAAATAAATCCACTCTATCTACAAATCCTACTACTGAAACTTCACCGTCTTTGGTTTTTACATTATAGCTGTCTATCATATTATGACTGTCAGCAGTGTTTTCGTCATTTGTATCTATGCCAATAGATAATTCAAAATCACTCGGACGGAACATACTAACTTTAAGCTCTTTTATCAGTCTGTCTAACAATATAGAACAATTTTTTTCTGCACGTCTTATTGAATACTCTGTTTTATTGTCGGGAGTTTTACCATTTTCAAAACTTTCAGCTATAAACTCCGCTGTTAGATTTGATACAAATTCTGCAACATCATAATTCTCTGTGTTTGCTATGATGCTCTCAAGATTTTCTTGTTTAAGAAATTTTTCCATAACAAAGTGAATAAGCGAACCATACTGACGATTATCAATACGAGCTTTTCGGCGTTCTTTTAGTTTCAAACCGTTTTTACAAAAATATAAATAACCACAGTTGTAAAAATCTTCAATCCGTGAAGCTGAAAGTCGTATATTTTCTGAATACAACATATGTGCTGTATCTTTGCTTATTTGTTGGGGATTTTTTTCAAGATAGGTTTCAATACTTTTAAGCAATGAATTGTATTTTTCATCTGATGAAAAATATTCTTTTAATGATTTAACATTTTTATCTTTGTTTTTTATATTTGCAACTGTATGTTCAAAAGCCTGTTGTTTACACCATAAACTATCTTCATCAACAGTATAACTATTACAATGAAATATGGTTTTTATTTTGGGCAAAATACGCTGAACCTGTGTTACTATTGTTGAAGGCAAAGCACCGCCTCCGTTCACAGTATTGGTAAAATAGGATATATATAGTTTTTCAGAAGGGCTTGCCAAAGATGAATAGGCACTGTATTGCTCCTGAGCAGATAAATCAGAAAGTCCACAACTCATAGGAAGTCCAAATTCTAACAAAAGCTGTCTTTCATTATCGGTAAACACACCACCTGATGATGGAACAGCAGGAAATACCCCTTGAACAGCACCAATTATAAATGTTATTTTTGGTGTACCCAATCTTGCTCTACCTGCTGTACCTATAATAACACGGTCAATACTCAGGGGTTGATTAGCAATCTGTTGACTGTTTATAGCTAAAGTGAAAAGTTCATAATATCTTGCAGAGGTAAGAGGTGTTTTTTCAAGAATTTGTGACATCTTTGAAATAACGCTTATAACATAATTCCATACTCTTGTATATTCATCAACAAGTTCAGGTGTATTTCGACTATCAAGAAGTTTTATTTTATTTTGAATTGCTTTTTTCACATTAAAATCATCAATCAACTTTGCAACTTGCTTTGAAATTTCAAATCCGTTTGATTGTTTTGTCTTTTCTTTGAAGTTTTTCAGATATTCAAATACCTCTTGGCGGATATTCTCTATTTTTCCAAGTGTCTCAATATCTTCATCTGTCATTTCGCCACAGCCAAAACCATTGATATTTTGAGTAAATGGTTCACTCCATTTTGGCGACCAAGTAAATATATAATTTTCAAGCAGGGATATATCTTCAAAAGAATATTTTGTGATATTGGTTTTCAGCATACGTAATATACTTTCAGTGTTAAAACCATTATTTACAGCCTCAAAAGCGTGTCTTATAAAATTCACAAGTGGTTTTGCATTTATATTTTCGGGATTATCCATAAAATAGCCTATGTTAAATTTATCAAATGTAACATCTAGAATACCTCTATACATTTCTTCATCACGACACACTACGGCTATATCCCTGTATCTGTAATTTTCCTCCAGTGTAAGTTTTTTTATTTCTGAAGCTACATATTCACATTCACTGTAAATATTGGTGGCAGAATATATTTTTACATTTTGAGGCTCAATATCATATGACTTAAGAGGAAATGCATAAAGATTTTCTTCAACAGCTTTCAGATCATCTTTATCTGTTCGCAAATTGTTATTAAAAGGCTGGTAAACCTCTTTAACCGTCTGACCACAGTGTTTAGCCAACACACGAATTTTATGGTACGTGTCCTCTGTTACTCTAAAACGAATACTGCTTTCATCTACTTTATTATTTCTACACTCTGTACTGAGAGTTATATACATATTATCAGCTTGTGAAGTAATGGCACTAAGAACCCTATACTGCTGACCTGTAAAACCCGTAAATGCATCTATAAATACGGTAAAACCTTTAAAAATGCCCTCTTTAGCTATAACTTCAGCCATATAAGAAAGTATATCTTGGTTATGTATATAATTGGTATTAACCAAAGCATTGTAAGCATCTAATATAAGTGCAGTTTCTTCCAACTTTTGTTTTAATGTAGTATTATCAACAGTTGCTTTAACAGACAATAAGTCTTGAGATTCAATGCAACTGCTTTTATATTCATTTATCGTATTAAGCAGAGTATCTACAAAATTTCTGTTTTTAGCTTGTCTTTCATATAGCTTTAATTGGTCACTACAACTTTCTATTGCAAGGCTCATAAGTATTTTGGAAATACCTTCATCCAAAAAATTATTGGTAAAACCACCTGTTATAGAAAACACATATTTAATCATACTGGAAAAGCTAAGCACTTTTACATTTTCACTTAGTGCTTTGCTGTTTTTGTCTAAAAAATATAGACCTGTTTCAAAAGAGAATTGCTCAGGAACAAGTACAAGAACAGGTTTACCACTGTTTATACATTCTTCAGAAACTTTTCTAAGATAAGTACTTTTTCCACTACCACTGCGTCCAAGTAACAAAGTAAACATTAAACCATCCTTTCACACAACATAACACATTCACAGTATACTATGGAGATTATAACATACTTTATATAAATTTAAAACATTGACAAATAAACGGTATGTGCTATAATTTAACGCAACAATTATGGTACAAAGGAGATTTACTATGAAAAGATATATTATTACAATTATGATGTTAATTGCAATGATAGTTATATTATCAAGCTGTACAAATAACAACACTGATAGCACTTCTGATAAAAATAAAAACGCAACCGAGATAGCTACTTCTATTGTAACCCAAAAACCTACTGATGCAGAAACTTTAACTCAGGCTATTGTAAATGAAGATATTACCGAAGTATCTACTCAAATTCCAACTGAGAAAATTACAGATGCCAAAGAAGAAATCAGCACTGATTCTAGTAGCGAAGCAAACAAAGAAAATTCAACCCAAGCAACAACTTCAACACCTATAAACATTAGAACATACACCAATGGTGTTTCACCAGGCGGAGATGCCTTTGTGGAGATTCAGGGAAAGCCTGACACTGAATACAATATTGCCGTATATTATAACAGTGAAGCAATCGAAGCAAACGGACTCGAAAATAAAGTTTCTGATGCTAACGGATATATAAGATGGGAATGGACAATAGGCTCAAAAACTACTCCCGGAACATATAAAATCGTTATCAACGGGGATGGTCAAAAAAAAGAAATAGAATTCACTGTAATGGAATAATAACAATATAGTTTAGGGCTTGTTTGAAAATAGAAAAAGTGCTGGATTTTTGTTTCAAAACGAGTGATTTCAAGGCAAAAACCACAGAAAT
>JAXJUM010000013.1:0-19642 GCA_036309045.1 Acutalibacteraceae bacterium | reverse complement strand
GGCTGCGTGTGTAAGTGCCGTGAGGCATTCAGCTTGGCAGTACTAATAGGTCGGAAGCTTGACCACAAGATACTTGGTTCAGCATTTGAAATCTCGGTTTTGCTAATCCTTTATTCAGTTTTCAGGGTGCAGAATTTAATATGTTTTCCTCAGTCCTGTTAGAAAAGCAGATTAGACAAAAAGGCATATGGGTGCAGAATTTAATATGTTTTCCTCAGTCCAGACTATATGTTTGGATTTTTTTATTTTATAGAGAATTTTTGATATAAGCATTATTATATAGTTGTTAAATTATGTTATATCAACTAAAAATATTAACTTATTAAGTGCTATTTTTGATTTGTAGAATTATGTTGTCTTGCTTGCAAGATAATTATGTTTATGTTAAAATTACTTTATTACTGTAATATAGTACTAGATTTGTAAAGGAGTAACCCGATTATGTGTGGTATTTGTGGCTTTACAGGAGAAGTTGTAAGTCGTGACGATGTTATTGAAAGAATGACAAGGGTTATTACCCACCGTGGTCCTGACAGCAACGGTTTTTATAAAGAACCCAACAATAAAATTACAATGGGCTTTAGACGTCTTAGCATTATTGATTTGGATGCAGGGCATCAGCCAATTTATAATGAAGATAAATCAATGGTTCTCACATTTAATGGAGAGATATATAATTATAGAGATTTACGTAAGGAGCTTATTGAGTTAGGTCATAGCTTCTATACAGAATCAGATTCTGAAGTACTTATACACGGTTTTGAACAGTGGCAGGAAAAGTTATTGGATAAGCTCAGAGGAATGTTTGGATTTGCTATTTATAATTTGAAGGACAATTCTTTGTTTATTGCCCGTGACTTTTTTGGAATTAAGCCGATGCATTATGCACAGGTGGGCAATAATTTTGTTTATGGTTCAGAAATAAAGAGTATTCTTGAGTTTCCTGATTTTGAAAAAAAGTTTAATTACAGGACATTAGACAATTATCTTTCGTTTCAGTATGCAGTACCTCCCGAAACATTCTTTGAAGGGGTTTACTGTCTACTTCCAGGTCATTATCTTTGGTACAAAGATGGCAAGGTTACCACTACACGTTATTGGGAGGCACGTTTTGAACCTGATGAGAATCTTACAGAAGAACAGGCTGTTGATGAAATTGAGCAGGTTTTTGAAAACTCAGTAAATGCCCATAAAATAAGTGATGTTGAGGTTGGTTGTTTCCTGTCCAGTGGTGTTGACTCTAGTTATGTATCAACATATTTTGCAGATCAAAAGACCTTTACTGTTGGTTTTGATTTTGGCGAAAAGTATAATGAAATAAGCTGGGCACAGCGTTTGTCTAACAAAATAGGTGTAGACCACCACTATAAGCTGATAAAATCAGAGGAATTCTGGGGCAGTATTAAAAAAGTGCAGTATCATATGGATCAGCCTCTTGCAGATCCTTCTTGTATTGCTCTCTATTTTGTATCAAAGTTGGCAAGTGAACACGTTAAGGTTGTACTTTCAGGTGAGGGTGCGGACGAATTGTTCGGCGGATATACAGTTTATAATGATCCAAGAGTATTTAAAGCGTATCAGTCTGTTGTACCGTATGGCTTAAGAAAAGGCATTTGTAACTTGATGAAAAAACTGCCTGATATTAAAGGAAGAGATTATCTCATCAGAGCAACACACCCTTTAGAAGATAGATTTATAGGTAATGCCTTTATGTATGACCTTGACGAAAAGAAGAGAATCCTTAAAGACCCGTCAATAGCTACACGTCCACAAGATAGATGTAAGGAATTCTATAAACGAGTTCCTGATTATGATGATGTTACTAAAATGCAGTATCTTGATATAAATATGTGGATGGTAGGAGATATTCTTTTGAAAGCGGACAGAATGAGTATGGCCAACTCATTAGAACTTAGAGTTCCATTCCTTGATAAAGAGGTATTTAAGGTAGCATCAAAACTTCCTACAAAACTTAGAGTTAACAAGCATAACACAAAGTATGCTATGCGTCAGGCGGCTTTACGTCATCTTCCTCCTGAAACAGCAGAGAAGAAAAAACTTGGTTTCCCTGTGCCTACAAGAGTATGGTTGAGAGATGAGCGTTACTACAATGTTGTAAAGGATATGTTCAATTCCGAAACAGCTAAGAAATTCTTTAATTCTGAAATGCTTATAGAATTTTTGGACGAGCATTACAGCGGTAAAGAGGACAATAGCCGTAAGGTATGGACAATTTATATCTTCCTTGTTTGGTATGAAATTTACTTTGAGGGTAAATATGACCCAGAGGTATAATATCATAAACAAAATCTGATAGGTGTTATGGCACTGTGCGTTATTTATAGGCACAGTGCCTTTTTATAGAATAACCACTATTTTACTGAGTATATATAGTGACAAAGACAGTTATTTATGATAAAATTAATGTTAATATGTTAATAAATTTATCATTAATTTAATTTTTAAATTAATGATAAAATGATTTCAGGGAATGTACATATCAATGTACACCCTTTGTAAAGAGGATAATTATGAACGAAAGAGTTGGAATTGTTAGCTTAGGCTGTGCTAAAAATCAGGTTGACGCAGAAATGATGTTATTTACCTTAAAGCAGAGCGGATATAAAATTGTTGCAGACCCCGCAATGGCAGATGTAGTTATTGTAAATACCTGCGGTTTTATTGAGTCTGCAAAGCAGGAAAGTATAAACGAAATTATAGAGCTTGGTAAATTAAAAGAAGAAGGCAAAATAAAAGCCATTATTGTTACAGGCTGTTTGGCTGAAAGATATCAGCATATGGTTAAAGAACAACTGTATGAAGTTGATGCTGTGGTTGGCATTGGTGCCAATGAGGATATTGCAACGGTTGTTGAAAAGTGTCTGCAAGGACATCAGCAGGAGCTTTATCCCAGTAAAATGTGTTTATCTCTTGAGGGTGGCAGAGTGCAAAGTACACCAAACCACTATGCTTATCTTAAATTGGGTGACGGTTGTGACAACAAATGTACATATTGTGCTATACCTCTTATAAGAGGTAAGTTCAGAAGTCGAAAGATAGAATCTATTATTGAAGAGGCTAAGGGTCTTGCAGAAAGTGGTGTAAAGGAGCTTATTCTTATTGCTCAGGATGTTACTCGTTATGGTATAGATTTGTATAACGAGCTTAAACTGCCTACTTTGCTCAATGAACTTTGCAAGATTGATGGTATAAAGTGGATAAGATTGCTGTATTGCTATCCTGATGAAATTACAGACGAACTTATTGATTGTATGGCAACACAGGAAAAGGTGCTTAACTATATTGACATTCCACTTCAACATTGCAATGACAGAGTGTTGAAGGTTATGAACCGCCGTGGAAACAAAGAAACTATTGTAAATGTTATTAATAAGCTACGCAATAAAATTCCTGATATTATTCTGAGAACTACCTTTATATGTGGTTTCCCTGGTGAAACTGAAGAAGAATTCAACGAACTGGCGGAGTTTGTACAGGAGATTAAGTTCCAGCGTCTGGGTTGTTTTGCATATTCACAGGAAGAAGATACTCCTGCGGCAAAATTCGACAACCAGATTGACGAGGAAGTAAGAGAAAAAAGAGCAGAAATTATTATGGAACAGCAAATGGCTGTTATGGAAGAATACTGTCAGAGCCTTTTGGGTAAGACCATAGAGGTTGTATGTGAGGGTTATGACAGATATGCTGAATGTTACTTTGGCAGATCCGGGGCAGATTCTCCTGATGTGGACGGAAAAGTATTTTTCAGGGCGAAAGATGATAAGAAACCACAGATTGGTGAATTTGTCAATGTAGTGGTTGAAGATTTTCTTGACTGTGACCCTATTGGTACTATGGCATAAATAGAAGAAAGGGTGATTTTATGAATTTACCTAACAAACTAACTATGCTTAGAATTATTCTGGTGCCGTTTTTTGTTGCTTTTTTGCTTATAGACGGAATCCCACTTGGATATGTGTGGGCAATGGTTGTTTTTATTGTGGCATCTATTACCGATTTTTTAGACGGACACTATGCACGAAAACATAATATGGTAACGGACTTTGGAAAGTTTGCCGATCCATTGGCAGATAAAATACTGGTGGTGTCTGCTTTTTGCTGTTTTTTACAAATGGGAATTATTAACTCAGTACCGCTTATTATTGTGCTTTTCAGAGAATTTGCTGTAACGTCTGTTCGTCTTGTAGCGGCAACAAAAGGTACTGTTGTGGCAGCTAATATGTGGGGTAAGGCAAAAACTGTAAGTCAGATTGTGGCAATAATCGTAACTCTTTTACTGCTTATAATATTGCAAATCAGCGGTAACAGCTCACTGTGGTGTGTGTTTGGTATAATAATAAATGTGGTTGTGTGGATTTCTGTTATTCTTACAGTTATTTCAGGTGTTGTATATCTTAAAGATAATGCCGATTTATACAAAACTGCAAAGTAAAAGCTGTTTAATATTTTACTTTTAATTTACCAATATATAGTATATAATATAAAAAACATATTTATAAATGCAGTGATCAAAGAGAAGTAGCAGATGCAGACCATTACAGAGAGAGTTGATGTATGCTGGAATTCGACTTAATTGCAGAGTATTTGTGAATGCACTTTGTAGCACACAGCAGGAAATGGCTGTGCGGGTGTTACCGTTATATAACAACAGAAAGAGCAGTGCAAAAGCACTGAATTTGGGTGGAACCACGGAGCATACAGCCTCGTCCCTTGTGTTGGGACGGGGCTGTTTTTATAGGATAAATATGGTTTAGTATTATACGTTACAAGGAGGAATTACTTATGGGGTTATCGGCAGTTGCAATAAAAGATACAGGCACAGCTCTTGATATAATTTTGGAGTTATTTGGTTTACCTGCTGTTTGTAAAAATGTCAGCACAGGAATTGCGTTAATCAAAGAAGTTTTAGTAAGAGAGTCTTCGCCTGATTCTGAATTGAAGGAATTATTTGAAAAAATTGCCCAATCAATAGAAACTATTGCTCAAAATGAAGCTTCTGACGGAGAAGCGGTTTTAAATGCGGTTAAGGAGTCTTTGGAGAAATTCAAACAAGATGTTGAAAACAATAACGGATATATAAACAATATCTTTACAGATAATATGAATTCGCCTGATGTGTTAATAAATAAAATTTTTGCTGAGCATAGATCTTTGGGCGGAGATGCTGAGGAATGTTATAGAAGCATAATCAGTATGACTATTACAGCATTGTGTAAGCCGGAAAATGTTGAATTGTTTATAAATCAAAATCACGCACTTGTGCGATTACTGCAAGAAAATACAAAAATGTTTAAGCAGTTGAAAAATGGTAGTACCAAAATTGATGAATTGCTTAGTAAAAATTATCTGACAAAGTCAGAGTTTCCTTTGCCCAGCACGAAAAATCCTTTTATCTATTCAAATGAAAATATCGGTTTTTATGGCAGAGAAAATGAATTAGAAGAAATTGAAAAATTTATGATGTCTGAAAACGAATTTACTTTTTGGTCTATAACAGGAAAAGGTGGTACAGGCAAAAGTAAACTGGCGTTACATATTGCAAAGAGATACTATAACCGTGGTTGGGTAGTAATATGGTGTAGAACAAACATTGCTTATGATGATATTCTATGTAAGGATTTTGTACAACCCACTTTATTTATATTTGACTATGCAGGTTCTCGTATAGAAGAGATACGTAAGGTAATGACACAAAGCTGGAATAAAAATCAAAACGTCCGCTTGCTGTTTGTAGAACGTGATAAATATAGCTTTAGCAGTAGTATTGAAACCTGGTACAGCAAGATTTTCAGAGATTTATATGTTTCTGCTTCTTATAAAGAGCGTGAATATAGTTCTGAGCCTATAAATTTGGGAGCTTTGGATGACGAGGCGATTAAAAAATTGCTGGATGATTTTGCAAAGGTTAGAGCGAAAGAGCTTAAAATTGATAAAAGCACACTTACTGATGACGAAAAAGAAAAAATTATAAAATATGTTAAAAAGACTTTGCCAAAAAGAAAAGAAAACGCAGATTTTTCTGACCGCTGTCTATTTATACTGTTTACGGCTGACGCTTGTTTGCGAGGAAAGAATTATTCAAATTGGGATGTTGAAACTTTACTAAGCAACTACATTGAGCGATATACTTCTAAATTACCGTCAGTATCTAATTTGACAAGTCATACAAGTCATACAAACTTGCTTGCGATAGCAACAGCAACAGGTGGAATTGATATTGAAAAAGATGACAATGTAGAAACCTTGTCTAGGTATATAGAAAAATTAAAAGAAGATTTCGGCTATGATGAAGATGTAACCAACGGACAAGCATTTATAAGAAGCCTCTGCGAAAAAGATGAGAGTGATAGCATAATTACCCCTATGTATCCTGATTTGGTGGGTGAATACTTTTTTATTTCAAGAATAAATAGCATACCTGAAAGAACAGCTAAAAGTTGGATAAAGAATATCTTTTTGAATGAAAAATACAGAGAGTATTTTGCTACCTTTCTTGGACGTAGTTTAGTAGACTGGTATTCGCAGGATACACTAAATGAATTTATAGATAGGGTTTTAACGGAACTTAGTGACAATTCTAAGGATGAAACTGGTTTATTAGCTTATTTAGCTGATTTATATTCTACATTAGCTTCAATATACTCTTTAAAAGGTAATTATATTAAGCCAGTTGAATATTATGAGGAAGCACTAAAAATTTACAAAAAAGTGTTGACAGAAAATCATTCGGACCTAGCAAGTTTATATAATAATTTAGGTGTTGCTTACGCTGATAAAGGTGACAAGGATAAGGCTCTTGAGCAGTATGAAAAAGCACTAAAAATTCGTGAAGAAGTGTTGCCGGAAAACCATCCGGATCTGGCAAATTCATATAATAATTTAGGTGTTGCTTACGCTAATAAAGGTGACAATGATAAGGCTATTGAGTATTGTGAAAAAGCACTAAAAATCCGTGAAAAAGTGTTGCCGGAAAACCATCCGGACCTTGCAAGTTTATATAATAATTTAGCTCTTGCTTACGCTAATAAAGGTGACAATGATAAGGCTATTGAGTATTGTGAAAAAGCACTAAAAATCTTTAAAGAAGTGTTGCCAGAAAATCATCCGGACCTAGCAAGGTCATATAATAATTTAGGTGTTGTTTATTATAATAAAGGTGACTATAATGGGGCTATTGAGTATTGTGAAAAAGCACTAAAAATCTTTAAAGAAGTGTTGCCGGAAAATCATCCGTACTTTGCAATGTCATATAATAATTTAGGTAATGCTTATCGTAATAAAGGTGACAATGATAAGGCTATTGAGTATTGTGAAAAAGCACTAAAAATCTTTAAAGAAGTGTTGCCGGAAAACTATCCGGACATTGCAATGTCATATAATAATTTAGGTAATGCTTATCGTAATAAAGGTGACAATGATAAGGCTATTGAGTATTGTGAAAAAGCACTAAAAATTCACGAAGAGGTGTTGCCGGAAAATCATACGGACCTAGCAATGTCATATAATAATTTAGGTGTTGCTTACGATGATAAAGGTGACTATAATGGGGCTATTGAGCAGTATAAAAAAGCACTAAAAATTTACGAAGAAGTGTTGCCAGAAAATCATCCGAACCTAGCAAGTTCATATAATAATTTAGGTGCTGCTTACGCTGATAAAGGTGACAATGATAAGGCTATTGAGTATTGTGAAAAAGCACTAAAAATTCGTGAAGAAGTGTTGCCAGAAAATCATCCGGACCTTGCAAGTTTATATAATAATTTAGGTGCTGCTTACGCTAATAAAGGTGACAATGATAAGGCTATTGAGCAATATGAAAAAGCACTTGCTATATTTAAAATAGCTTTGCCTAACAATCACCCATATATAGCTTTGATATATGAGAATATTATATTCGCATTTTTAAAAATGGAAGATTATGAAAATGCTCAGAAATATCTTGATGAAATGGAAAATTTCTGCAAGTAACTTATATGATATAATGATAAAAATAATTCAGGAGGAATAAAAATGGAATTATACAATACCTTTGGACAAAAAAAGCAGGAGTTTATACCCTTTGAAGAAGGCAAGGTGCGTATGTACACCTGTGGCCCTACGGTGTACCACTATGCACATATAGGTAACCTGCGTACCTATATTATGGAGGATGTTCTTGAAAAATACCTGAGATATGCAGGCTATGACGTAACAAGAGTTATGAATATAACAGATGTTGGTCATTTGTCAAGCGATGCTGACACAGGTGAGGATAAAATGCTTGCAGGTGCAAAAAGGGAACATAAAACAGTTATGGAAATTGCAAAGTTTTACACCGACGCATTTTTTGCAGACTGTGCAAAGCTGAATATAAAAACACCCGATGTGGTAGAGCCTGCGACAAATTGTATTGATGAATTTATAAATATGGTTTCTGTATTGCTTGAAAAGGGCTACGCTTATCAGGCTGGTGGAAATGTATATTTTGATACATCAAAGCTAGATAGCTACTATGTTTTTGGAAATCAGAATGAAGATGACCTTGCTGTTGGTGTGCGTGACAGCGTTGAAGAGGATGAGAACAAGAGAAATAAGAGTGATTTTGTACTATGGTTTACAAAGTCTAAGTTTGAGGATCAGGAATTGAAATGGCATAGCCCTTGGGGTTATGGTTATCCTGGTTGGCATATTGAGTGTTCTGCAATAAGCGTTAAACACTTGGGGGAATATCTGGATATTCACTGTGGTGGTATTGACAATGCTTTTCCTCACCATACCAACGAAATTGCCCAAAGTGAAGCATTTTTGGGTCATAAATGGTGCAACTATTGGTTCCACGTTTTGCACCTGAATGATGCAAGAGGTAAAATGAGTAAATCAAAAGGAGATTTCCTCACCGTTTCTCTGCTTGAAGAAAAGGGATATAATCCACTTGTTTACCGTATGTTCTGCTTGCAATCACATTACAGAAAGCCTCTTACTTTTACTTATGACAGCCTTGACAATACAGCAAAAGCATATGACAAGCTGATTAAGCGTATAAAGTCACTGTCAAGAAACGGTGAGGCAGATTTACAGCAAGCACAGCCTTATCTTGAGCAATTTAAGATAGCAATGGATAATGATATTAATACATCACTTGCCCTTACCGCTGTATATGATGTACTGAAAGCAGATATAAGTGACGCAACAAAGGTGTATTTGTTAGAAAGTTTTGACAAGGTGTTGTCACTTGACTTACTTAAGGAGGAATCTTCTGATAGTTTGGATAACAGTGGTGTAGATACACAGGAAATCGAAGCATTGATTGCAAAGCGTACTGAGGCAAGAAAAAATAAGGATTGGGCAACAGCAGACGCCATTAGAGATGAACTAAAGGCAAGAAATATTGTTCTTGAGGATACACCACAGGGAATAAAGTGGAAAGTACAGGAATAATTTTTTAATAAAAATACAATTTGATAATAATGAAAGGATATAGCTTGTAATATGGATTTAGCTACAATAATTGAATTTTTAAAAGCTGCACTTTTTGGTGTGGTAGAGGGAATAACCGAATGGTTACCCATAAGCAGTACAGGACATATGATATTGCTTAACGAAATTATGCCTCTCAATGTTTCAGAAGAATTTTGGAATATGTTTGAGGTCGTTATACAACTGGGTGCTATTCTTGCGGTGGTTGTAATATTCTGGAGCCAAATCTGGCCTTTTAAGATGAAAAATAAAACATCTAATGAAAGCGGTATAAAGTCCTATGTAAAAATGGATATTATGTCACTTTGGGGCAAAATACTGGTTGCTTGTATTCCTGCCGCTGTAATAGGTTTACTTCTTGACGAAATTCTTGAAAAATATCTGTACAACTATGTGGTAGTTGCAGTGGCTCTTATAGTTTTTGGTGTGGCTTTTATTGTTGTTGAAAATTGGAATAAAAACCGTACAGCAAAGGTTGAAGGTCTTAATGACCTTACATATAAGCTGGTAATTGTTATAGGTATGTTTCAGCTGTTAGCGGCTATATTCCCGGGAGTTTCACGTTCAGGTGCTACAATTATTGGTGCATTGTTGATAGGTGTTTCACGAACAGTAGCCGCTGAGTTCACTTTCTTCCTGGCAATTCCTGTAATGGCAGGTGCAAGTCTGCTCAAACTGTTAAAGTTTGGATTTAACTTTACTGCAAACGAACTTATAATTCTTATTATAGGATTTGTAGTTGCCTTTTTAGTATCTATTGTAGTTATAAAGTTCTTGTTAAAGTATATCAAGAAGCACGACTTTAAGGTGTTTGGCTGGTACAGAATTGTTTTGGGTGCATTGGTGCTTGGTTACTTTGCCTTAAAAACATCTTCAGTTATATAAAACTATAATTTAAGGGAGCCTAAGTCACAGGCTCCCTTTTTGTTGAATAACAGAATTATTATATATTGTTATTTTGTTGAAAAATATGTATAATGAAGAAAAAGAATATTTGCAATTATGTAGTAGGAGGGATCTGTATGAAAAAGTTTACATATAAATTTGATAAACCGATTGATGAAGTTCTTAAAGGTATCAATGCTGAAATTGAAAACCACGATTTTACAGGAAATATAGATGGTTGTCATATAGAATTAAGGCGTATTTGCGATGGTTACAGACATTCAACTACATATCAGCTTACGGCGGATATAGAAGAAACGAATGACGGTAAATGTACTCTGGCAGGGTGTTTTAAATATAAGAGTCTATGGCTTATAACGACATTAGTGCTGGTTGTGCTGATGTTTGGCTACTCTTCATTTATGGCAACAGCATACACCTCAAATGTGGGAAAGTATTTATTGATATTTTCTGTTATAATTTCAGTTGCTTATTTTTATATGGCATTTTCAAAAAGAAGAGATGTGATTTCACAAACTCAAAAGCTATTTGATAAAATCAATAATGTAGAATAGTTATGTGTTTGTTATATATTATGGCAGTTTGTAATTTTTCTGCTGTTTATATAAAATTTTATTTATGGAGTTTTAATTATGAGTGAGGAAAAAGGAGTTAAAGGTTTTATAAAAACCAACTGGTATGGTATAGTGCTGTGCCTTGCTATTGCGGTGCTTGCAGATACTTTGAGCAAAATTCTTCCTGTTGTTGGCTCAATTATAGGCGGACCTGTTTTTGCAATTATTTTTGGTATGATTATTACAATGTTTATCAAAAATAAAGAGAGGTTACAGCCAGGTATTACTTTTACAAGTAAAAAGATTTTGCAGTATGCAGTTATTTTGCTTGGTTTCGGACTTAATTTATCTACTATTTTACAGACGGGGGCAAAATCCTTGCCTATTATTATTGCAACTATAACAACATCTTTGGTTGTTTCATTTCTGCTTTATAAGATAATGAAGGTACCGCCTAAAATTTCTACATTGGTTGGTGTTGGTTCTTCAATATGTGGCGGTTCTGCTATTGCGGCAACGGCACCCGTAATTGAAGCTGATGATGAGGAAATAGCTCAGTCTATTTCGGTTATATTTCTGTTTAATGTAATAGCTGCAATTATTTTTCCTACACTTGGTGGAGTTTTAGGTTTGTCAAATGAGGGTTTTGCTCTTTTTGCAGGTACAGCAATTAACGATACTTCGTCAGTTACAGCGGCAGCTTCCTCTTGGGACAGTATACACGGAACGGGTACATCGGTATTGGATTCTGCCACGATAGTTAAACTTACTCGTACTTTAGCAATTATACCTATTACATTGGTGCTGGCTTTGGTGCGTTCAAATAAGGCTAAAAAAGAGGAAAATTCATCAGGTACAAAGTTTAGTTTTAAAAAGGTATTTCCTTTCTTTATAATATACTTTGTATGTGCTTCTGTTATTACAACGTTGTGTACAACCTTTTTGCCGGAGTCGGTTCAGGTGTATACAAGTAGTTTATTCCTGGTACTTAAACAACTTAGTAAGTTCTTTATAGTTATGGCTATGGCAGCCATAGGGCTTAATACCAATATAGTCAAACTTGTAAAAACAGGCGGAAAACCTATTATTATGGGATTATGTTGTTGGCTAGGTATTGCAGGAGTAAGCTTGCTTATGCAACATATTTTGGGTATATGGTAAATATCAACGCAAAAAGACACCACAGTTCACTATAAACTGTGGTGTTAATTTTGTATGTATGAAGTCAGTTACCATTACATTGCATCAAATCCAAAGCGTTGGTAGCGGAATAATATGTTGTCAGCCCAGGCACGGTCTATTTTTATAAAGCCTTTCATTGAACGTTCTTTTTTGCCGAGTCGGCTTACAATATTCCAGGATTTTTTATAAACATCAAGTCTAGTTGTTTGCGTAAATACCTCGTTATTGTCTCCGAGAAAAAACGTAAAACCCATTACATTTTCTTCTTTGTTATAAACTGAAAAATATCCCTCGCTGGCATCTACATTTTTCTTTTTCTGCACAGCTCCCGCAACAGCAGATTTTGTAAGTTCCACAGCCATATCGTCCAGCTCTGATTCGAAAATTATGATTTTTTCTCTGAACTCATTAAAGGTAGGTACAATTCTTTTTGTGATTTTGGGCATATCTTCAAATTCCATTTCGACAGCCCTGTCTACCATTTGTCCTTTTTCTATGCCGGGAATAAAATAAACCATAAACTTATTCTTAACATCATTATATAGACAAGGGTAATAAAGTCTTGCTCTGTATTCACAATATGGACAGTAAAAATCAAATAACTGTCCCGACAGGATTTTATCTCTGAGTTTAATATCTTCCTGAGCATTTATGTTTTTATAGACGTGTATGTGATTTTTTGCACCACATTGGGGGCAATGTAGCTGTTTTATATCAACCAATGCCATTGGCTTCACCTCCGTTTTTGGCAGTTTTCTTGAGTGAATATATTATATAATCAATAGTTATAAAATATAGGCGAATGTTGTTTTGTGTTATTAGTACATATTGTCAGTATTTGAAGAAAATGTGTTAATAATATCTTACAACAGAAATAACTTGTCCCAAAACACAACATTCATCTGTTATAATCGGTTCGTAGCTATCGTTTTCAGGTTGTAAACGAAAACGACCGTCCTCTTTGTAAAATCTTTTAACAGTGGCTTCGTCATCTATCATAGCTACAACAATCTGGCCATTTTCGGCAACAGGTGTTTTGTGTACGATAACAATATCATTGTCAAGTATACCTGCATTGATCATACTTTCCCCAACTACTCTAAGTGCAAATAATTCTCTGCCACGTCTTATGCTTTCGCTTACAGGTACATAACCTTGAATATCCTCAACAGCCAGAATAGGTACCCCTGCTGTAACCCTACCTAAAACAGGTACAACTGCAGTGTTATCATTGCTTAGTCTTATAGAACGGTTTAAACCCTGACTGCGTATAATAAGTCCTTTTTCCTCAAGAGTTTTAAGGTGTGCGTGTACTGTTGCTGTGGATTTTAAGCCAGTTGCCGCACATATTTCTCTTACTGAAGGAGATTTTCCTTCTTGTACATTGTTGCGTATAAAGTCAAGAATTTTTTGTTGGCTTGTTGAAAGACCTGACATTTTTACACACTCCTTTCATTATTGACAACATTATAACATATATAGTAAACAAAATCAAACATTTGTTTAAATCAAACTGCACAAAAATATACCATATATATTATTCACAATACCTTTTTGTTTTTTTAAATAATTATTCATATGACGTTCATAAGTGGACATTATTATTTAACCATACTCAATGACGGAGCCGCACCGTTAGAGTATATATGTTCTACCCTCCTCAAATGTACCCCTCAAACTTAAAAAGAACAGAACAGGAAAACGCTATGGCAGACCGCAAATGCCATAGCGTTTTTCGTTATATTTCAAGATGAACAAGATGGGCAATTCCCGGTGTACTTTCTCCTTGCTGATTAGAGGTAGGTGACATTAGTGCACCTGTTGCTATTACAAGAATATTTTTTAATGACTTTTGGCACATTTTCTCCAGTATAATGCTACAAAGGACACTACCACAACAACCACAACCACTTCCGCCTGCGTGTACATCCTGTTTTTCTATGTCAAAAATCATCATACCGCAATCATTGTGAGTGCTTACAATATTTATATGCTCTTGTTGTAAAAGTTGATTTAAAAGTTCAGATCCTATTTTACCAAGGTCACCTGTAAGAATTAGGTCATAGTCTGAAGGTTTTGTTTTTGTATCTTTTAAATAAGCCTTTATTGTTTCACAAGCGGCAGGTGCCATAGCTGCACCCATATTGTTGATGTCAGTAACACCCATATCAACAACTTTACCCACAGTACAATGTTTTAATTTTGGTCCGTTTCCTGTTTTAGATACGACTATTGCCCCACTTCCTGTAACTGTCCATTGTGCAGTGGGGGTACGCTGACCGCCATATTCTAGAGGAAATCTGTATTGTCGTTCTGCTGAGCAAAAATGAGAGGATGTTACTGCTAAGGCATTTTTTGCGTATCCACCGTCAACCATAATTCCTGCCATCATAAGACTTTGTACCATTGTGGAGCAGGCACCATATTGTCCAAGAAAGGGTATATTAAAGTCACGTATGCAATAACTTGTACTTATACATTGATTAAGCAGATCGCCTCCAAAAGCTATCTGGATATCTTCACCCTTTATCTGAGATTTTTCCAGTGCTGTTTTTATTGCTTCTGTTTGAAGTCTGCTTTCTGCTTGTTCCCAAGTGTCACATCCTAACTTAGTGTCATATTCTATTTTATGAAAATAATCTTTTAAGGGGCCTTCACTTTCTTTTTTTCCTGCTACGGAGCCGAATCCAGCTATTGCAGGTGCATTTTGAAATTCTATGGTATATTTTCCTACTCTGTTCAAAAAATCTCTCCTGACATTATAGTTTATATATTTATAGTTTGTCCTTAGAAAAATATTTTATGAAATTATGTGTTTTGTTTTATATTTTTAAAATATGAAAAAATTATAAAATTTTTGCATATACTTGACATTGTTGTAATTTAATGAATAATTATTCTTTGTAACAATATCTGGTATAAAGAAAAGGGATATAAGTTTATGAGAACAGAATCAAAAACAGCAGTAAAAAACAGTATAGGCAGAATGATTTTTGTAGTGTTGTCAGTGCTTTTGCAGATAGGTTGGCTTTTTGTTTTAGCACAGTGGCTTGATGATTATTCAGCTGTTATTTCTGTACTGGCAAGTGTTGTTGCAGTGATGTTAGTTTGCATAATATACAGTAAAGATATTAATTCTGCAATGAAAACACCTTGGATTATTGTTATTCTATTATTTCCTATTATGGGAATATGTTTGTATTTTCTGGTGGGACATTCTAATGTAACCAGAGGTATGCGAAAACGATTTGAAAAAATTGATGCTACCTTAATTGAAAGACTTGTACAAGATAAAGATGTATTGAATAATCTTGAAGATAAGGACATAGGTATTGCAAACCAAATGAAGTACGTAGTTAATTATGGAAAATATCCGGTTTATCAGAATACAGATGTCGAATTTTATGATGATGCACTTAAGGGAATAGAGGCACAGAAGGAAGAATTGAAGAAGGCAAAAAAATTTATCTTTATGGAATACCACGCAATAGAGGATGCAGAGTCATTTGACTCTATAAAGAAAATTCTTGCTGAAAAAGTAAAACAAGGAGTAGAAGTTCGTATTTTTTATGATGACATCGGAAGTATAGGTTTTATTAATCACGATTTTATAAAAAGAATGGAATCATTGGGAATTAAGTGTAGAGTATTTAATCCCCTTATTCCTTTTTTAAACATATTTATGAATAATCGTGACCACCGAAAGATTACAGTAATTGATGGCAAGATAGGATTTACAGGTGGATACAATTTAGCTAACGAGTATTTTAATATTACGCACCCATATGGTAATTGGAAAGATACAGGTGTTAAGATGACAGGTGACGCTGTAAAAAGTCTTACGGTGATGTTTTTAGAGATGTGGAATGCAATTAAAAAAACAGATCAAAGCTATGATAGCTTTTTTCCTGATGTAGGATATCAGACTGAACAGTGTGCTTATATCCAACCTTATGCTGATAGTCCACTTGATAGTGAACGTGTGGGTGAAAGTGTCTATATGAATATTATAAAAAATGCAAAGAGATATGTCTATTTTATGACACCATATCTTATTATAAGTGATGAGATGAGCCGTGAACTTGAACTTGCTTCAAAGCGAGGGATAGATGTAAGAATAATTACTCCCGGTATACCTGATAAAAAGCTGATTTTCGAGGTTACACGTTCATATTATGCACGTCTTGCAAAGTCAGGTGTACGAATTTATGAGTATACTCCCGGATTTTGTCACGCAAAGCAATGTGTATGTGATGATGAAATTGCCACAGTAGGTACAATAAATCTGGATTATAGAAGTTTATATCTTCATTTTGAGAACGGTGTGCTCCTATATGACTGTCCAGCTGTTGAAGATATTAAAAAGGACTTTGATAATACTTTTTCTGAGTGTAACGAGGTAACTGAAAAATACAAAAGTGGTCGCTCAGCTGTGTTAAGATTTGGTCAGTGTGTTTTGCGATTGATTTCGCCGTTATTGTAATTTTTTATAAGTTTTATTTATCAAAGATTTTGTAAAAATAAAATCAGGTTTAACCTTTTGTGGCTAAACCTGATTTTTATTTTATAGATATATTTTGTTGTATGAATTATACATTAAAACGGAAAAGAACGATATCTCCATCTTTCATAACGTAGTCTTTACCTTCGCTTCTTACAAGACCTTTTTCTTTAGCCGCTGTCATAGAACCACACTCCATAAGGTCATCAAATGAGATAACTTCAGCTCTGATAAATCCACGCTCAAAATCTGTGTGAATTTTTCCTGCTGCCTGAGGTGCTTTTGTGCCTTTTGTTATAGTCCAAGCACGAACTTCCGGTTTTCCGGCTGTAAGATAAGAGATAAGTCCAAGAAGGTTATAGCAGGCTGTAATAAGTCTGTCAAGTCCTGATTGTGTAAGACCTATGTCATTAAGGAACATATCACGCTCTTCTTTTTCCATATCCACAAGCTGTTCCTCAAGTTCTGCACAAATTGGAAGAACAGCAGCGTGTTCGCTGTCTGCAATAGCCTTAACTTGTTTGTAATATTCGTTGTTTTCAATTCCATCAGCAAAGTCTGCATCGCTTACATTTGCGGCATAAATAATTGGTTTATTGGTCAGAAGTGCAACAGATGAAAGTAAAGCCTTTTCGTCATCGGTACAATCAACACTTCTTGCTGACTTTCCTTCCTCAAGGGTGGCTTTTACACGCTCAAAAAATTCTAGCTCAGTGGCATATTTTTTGTCTGCCTTCATCATCTTTTTTGTTTTATCTATTCGTCTTTCAATGATTTCTATATCAGACATAACTAATTCTAGATTTATTGTTTCAATATCTCTTGCAGGGTCAACAGAGCCATCAACGTGTATTATATCATCATTGTCAAAACAGCGTACAACGTGTACAACAGCGTCTACTTCACGAATATTGGAAAGGAACTTGTTGCCAAGACCTTCGCCTTTTGATGCTCCTTTAACCAAACCTGCTATGTCAACAAATTCTATTGTAGCAGGCGTAAATTTTTCAGGCTCATACATTTCAGCCAGCTTGTCTAATCTTTTATCAGGCACAGATACCACACCAACATTTGGTTCAATAGTACAGAAGGGATAGTTTGCAGACTGTGCCCCTGCATTTGTGATAGCATTAAACAGTGTACTTTTACCTACGTTTGGAAGTCCAACCATTCCAAGTTTCATATATTTCAAATCCTTTCAGCTATATACTTTTCTAATCACATATTATAACAAATCTTGATAAATATAGCAATAAAATATATCAAGAATGAGTTGTAGCGCAGTTGCTTTTTGATGATTGGGGTTAAAAAATAGTTTAATTATTAACAATGCATTAACATATGCACAATAAAATTGACAATTACCCTCGAAAAATGGTATCATTAGTACATATCAACCAAGGGAGGGTTTGTGTAGGTGGAAAATTCATATATTAATGAGCTTGCACAGAAATGTATAGACAGCAGTAAAATTGATACTGAGCTGTTTTCAAAATATGATGTACAGAAAGGTCTGCGTGACAAAAACGGTATTGGAGTTTTGGCAGGTCTTACAACTATTTCTAATGTAATGGCTGTAAAAATGGTGGACGGAGAAAGAGTGCCTTGTGCAGGCAAGCTGTTGTTCAGAGGTTACTCCATTAAGGATTTAGTTAAAAATTCAAGCAAAACAGAGCATTTTGGATTTGAAGAAGCTATTTATCTGATTTTGTTTGGAGAGCTTCCTACAAAACAACAGTATGCTGATTTTAAAAAGCTGTTGGGTGAAAATATGGTGTTGCCGTCCAGCTTTACAAGAGATGTAATTATGAAGGCACCAAGTAAGGATATTATGAACTCTATAACTAAGAGTGTACTTACTTTGGCAGCTTATGATGACAAAGCATCAGATATATCTATTGAAAATGTTTTGCGTCAATGTATTAAACTGATTGCAGTGTTTCCGATGCTTGCAGTGTATGGTTATCACGCATATAATCATTATGAGTGTGACAATAGCTTGTTTATTCACCGTCCTGATCCTAATTTGTCTACGGCTGAAAACTTGTTGAGAATGTTAAGACCGGATATGCAATATACAGACCTTGAGGCAAGAGTTCTTGATGCTGCACTTATTCTGCATATGGAACACGGTGGCGGTAATAACTCAACCTTTACCACACACGTTGTTTCTTCATCGGGTTCAGACACTTATTCTGTTGTTGCAGCAGCACTTTCATCGTTAAAGGGGCCTAAGCACGGTGGTGCTAATCTTAAGGTTGTGCAGATGATAAATGATCTTAAAGAAAATATAGAGGATATTACTGATCGTGATCAGGTTAGGGATTATCTTGAGAAAATCCTTGCAGGCGAGGCATTCGACCATAAAGGCTTAATTTATGGTATGGGACACGCTATTTATTCGGTTTCCGACCCTCGTGCACAGGTATTTAAAAAGTTTGTACGTGGTCTGGCTGAAGAAAAGCATATGGACAATGATTTTAAACTATTCTCTATGATAGAAGAAATGGCTCCTGAACTTATAGCTAAAAAACGTAGGATGTATAAGGGCGTAAGTGCTAACGTAGATTTTTATAGTGGCTTTGTTTATAATATGTTGGGAATTCCTCTAGAATTATATACACCAATTTTTGCTGTTGCAAGAATAGTAGGTTGGAGTGCTCACAGACTGGAAGAACTTATAAATGTAGATAAAATTATTCGTCCTGCATATAAGAGTCTTGTAGAAGAGCGTGAATATATAGATATGGAGAATAGAGGATGATACTATCCTTAATCAAAGATAAATTAAAATATTTAGCAATCTACGGCAAAGTACTTTTTAAATAGTGCTTTGCCGTTTTTGTTTTGTTCAGACAGCCTTTTGAGTAAGATTGATATACCTGAAAACAAAATTACGTGAATTCCCAAAGTAAATTCCACAGTAGGAAAGGAGTGGAATTTACTTTAAGAAATCGGTGGAATTTAGTTTAGGAAAAGAGTAAAAATAGTAAAAATAATAGGAAATAGAGGTCAAAAAACT
>JAXJUM010000012.1:0-6581 GCA_036309045.1 Acutalibacteraceae bacterium | reverse complement strand
TGCAGGCATTCAGTTTGATGGGTTCCGGTATCAGTTCCAACTCTCGATAATCGCTGTTGGTTTCATCAAAGGTAATTGGGAACAGCCACTCACCTTCTGCCAGCGTATCATCATACATACGAAGATTCTCAAAATCCCAATGGGAATATTCAAACTCTACAAAGACTAACGCTTTTTGTTTAGGAATTATTCTCTGTAATGTTTCTCGTTCTTTTGATTATTTGATATATCCATATTATCCTGCCTATACGAGCTAATGTTATCATTTTGTTATCGGCATTGATAACACCTACTCGATAACTGTGGATAATAACTATATGTAGCATGTCAAATTATAAGCTATTTTGCTTAGAGATTCAACACAAAACTGAAATTTTACTTTTCCTTATATTCATCTGGTATTGCTATTTGAAATGTTTCACACAACAGCATCACATCATGCACATCATTTTTATCGTGTTCATATCCCAAATGAAGCATTACCTGACTCAATGGTTCAATACAAGAAACAGTTATATCTCCAACTTTTCCAATACCGGAAAAAGTTTTTGATGGAAATATATCTCCCTCATAAACAATTCCGTCATCTGTAAATTCAAAACAATGTAAATCAATGATTCTTTGTTTATCATCTTTCCAGACAGTATGACCATCCGTTGTATAATCAGTATTTACTTCCTCAAATCCATGCTGCTTAATCACATAAATATAATCATGATAATGTTTCAGTTCAACAAACAAATCAATATCATTGTGTATTCTTGATTCTCTTTTAAGAAGTGCATCAACACCCCATCCGCCATCTAAATATACTTTAATTTCGTTTTGCAAAGCATATTTTATAATTTCACATGCATCTTCTGTACGTACCATAATCTATCCTCCAAATTCAAATCTTTGTATGCTTTCCAACTCACTAAAAGCCTGAAATTTGTCAGTCTTTCATCCTTTTTGTTATCAATCACCAATTAGCTGTAATCCATTAGGATTTAGCTGATATATTTTATCGCACACCTCTTCAATATACTTTCTATCGTGAGAAATGCTAATGACAGCCCCCGGAAATTCTCGGAGCATTTTTCTTATTACCGGACCGGACAATGGTGAAAAATTTCTTGTCGGTTCATCCAGAATAAGAACATTTGCACCACTTAAGCTCATCCTCAAGAGAAGCACTTTCGCCTTTTGTCCGCCTGATAACTCCCGAATCGGATGCTCCATTTCATCTGGTGTGTATTTAAGTGAACCAAGGTATGTTCTAATTCTTGTACGCTCTTCTTTATCTCCTGTTTTATCAAGGTAATCAACCGGTGTAACATCCAAATCCAGCAGGTCTTCATAAGTTTGAGGCATATATTCTGCTTTAATGTCATTCCGATTTAGGAGTTCTTCCGCTATCTTTTTTAGAAGAGTCGTTTTTCCTGCCCCGTTGGCTCCTATCATACAGATTTTTTCTGAACCTTTTATTTTTAAATGAATTCCTTCTGCTAAAATTCTTTTGCCATCCGGAGTCACAAGCTTTGAAAGTTCATATTCTATGACCGTTTTTCCTGCGGGAATGTGTGAGTTTTCATCCCCTAATTTGACAAAGATTGCTTCTTCCTGTTCCGGCATCTGAGTCATATTTTCATCTTCTTTTTCAAATCTTCGTTCCATTGCCTTAACCGTATGCATTTTGTCCTTTAAGTTTTTGGCAACAGACGGTGCTTGTCTGGTACAACTTCTTAATGCACCTTGTACACTCTGCATAACTCTTTGATATTTTTCATCGCGAATCTTTTTCTCCCTACGGTCACTCAGTGCCCGCTGTTTTTGGATTTCAAATTTATGAAGCCGTTCTTCCACATAGCGTCTATAGGGAAGCTTTGCCACGGTATATCTCGCCTTTGTTTTTCGTATAATCTGCTCGATATGTATCACCATGTTGGCAGTACGCTCTATCAGCGTTTCATCGTGTGAAATAAAAAGCACAATGTGCTTCCAGTCATTTATGATTTTTTCCAGTAATGTAAGCGTCGCAATGTCGATGTCATTGGAAGGTTCGTCCAACAACAGCACAGAAACATCGCGAATGAAAAGCCTCATAAGTTGTGTCTTGACTTTTTCGCCTCCTGAAAGACTACCCATTGTCTGGTTACTGTAGAAAAAATCATTTTTCATTCCAAATTTTCCCGCAATAACAGACAATTCTTTAGGCGTTTTCTCCCAGAATATTTCCTCTTCAGAAAAATATTCGTATATTGTTTTTTCCTTATCTTCATCGAGCATCTCCTGCGGAAGATAACCAAGACGTTCGTGTCCCATTATCCTTTCCCCATCTGCTTCTATATAGTTTTCTACAAGCGACGGATTGTATATCCACTTCATTAATGTCGATTTCCCATTTCCCTCTTCTCCAATAATAACTGCCTTATCTCCATCATTTAGCACAAGGTTGAAATCATTAAGAATTATTCTCAGGTCTTTTTTATGTGTTAAATTTAATTTTTTTATCTGCAACATTAAAGTTTCTCCTTTTCGAAGTCTGAGCCAATTATTATTTTGAACACACAAAAACGAGTCTTTTTTGCATACGCAAAAATAGACTCGCTAAATAGACCCTTATTTCTTTTCCAAAAGGAAAACAAAGGAAATGCCTCTTGCGATAATCCAACTTAAGCGTACACAAAACAAACCTATTCTCTACAGGCTCAATAACTATATGTGTCTTACTTAAATCAAATTATCTATTAATCATTTCCTCACCTTACACAAAATGTGCCTTTCTTTCTTCTAATGGCAATACTATCATACTGTATTTTTTGTGTCAATACATTTCACCTTATGGAAGTGCAAATTAAAATTTTCACTTCCTAATTATACATCCAACCATTACGAAATTCAATCTTTCACAACCTCTTTACAACCACAACCACAGCACTCCAGCAAACGCAGGAGCACCATACCGTAAAACGCTTATGTGTAAATCAACTCCGTTCCTACAACTTCCCTCACACAAGCCTGAATATTATTCATTCTTCCAATCCATTCGTAGGGATTATCTTTCTTTAATTGTTCCGTCACATCTTGTCTGTCGGCATATTCCTTTACCAGTCGAAGAAACATATCCTCTGCTTGCTTATCGACTTCTGCAAGATAACTATGCAGCTTTCCGCTTGTCAGCAGGTTCATATATAACACTTTATAGTGTTCCTTTAAATGCCTTGCATGTCGTTTCCCCCATAAACCAATCGGCTCTATTTCTTCTTCGGCTGGTACTGTGATGTTCGGCAATAAATAATCACCCACCTGTCTATAAGTTCCGCCCATTTCTTCAAAAATTGTCTTTGTCATTTTCCTTTTCCTCCTGTGATTTTTGTCTATCGTGATCGTGTATTATCACGCTTGCGACCTTTAACTGTTCTTGCCTGCTCCAACAAATCATCTATCTGTTTGCGACCAAAAACCTTACGGAGCAGGCTGTAATCTTTATTTTCTGCTTTTAGGATTTTGTTTTCTTCGGTCAATCTTTCATTGACTTTCTCCAAACGCTGATTGGTGCGGTATAACTGTGCATTCGCTGTATTCAGCCTATGATAGTTGTCCCACCCCTCAAAGCAGCGGGCAAGCACCGTTTTGACAAGTTGCTTCAATTTCCTTACAACCGGCTCTGCCATTTTGGTTTTATATGCCTTTGCAGTCATAAATTTCTCTGGTTCTGGCAACTGATATTTCGGTGCAGTATCAAGCTCTATTTCAAGATTTGACAGCTCGTCTTTTGCCTTATCATAGTTCAATACTCGTTCCGACAACACATCAAATTCAATCTGTTTCTGCTCGATTTTCGCACCTAATGCCGCCACTTCTTTTTCTCTTTCCTGCTTTTTATAATCCAAAACAGAAAGATGTTTTTCGTGTGTGCCTAAATGTTCCCACTCAATCCCATAACGTTCCATCACCGCCGCAAGCTGTTCTTTTTCGGACTGTATCCATTGCGACCACTCCGTATCGCCACGACTGCCGCCCTTAAAACCTTGCGTTGCAAGAGCCTGCTTTAGTGACACTCTTGTATCAAGTCCACGCTTGCTGCCTGTGGTAAAAGGTACAAAATCTATGTGCAGATGTGGTGTAGCTTCATCCATATGCAGATGAGCCGAGAACACCCGAAGCTGTGGATTTCGCTCCTGAAAACCCTGATAGTATTCATCTAAAATCTGCTTTGCCAGTTCTCCGTTTTCCGTATCGGCGTTCATATTTCCCTTACCGCCCACCTGTAAAATGATTTCGTGGAACGGTTTTTCCTGCTTGGAACTTCGGATTTTTTCATAATAATCTTTTATCTTTCGGTCTGACCTTATCTGCTTGGCATTGTATCTTTCCAATGCTTCATCAAACAATTCGTGATAAACTGTCTTTATATTTTCATTGCAGTAGTCGATATTGAGATGAGTACGAGTTCCGTCTACATTTTCTGCTCGGAACTTTCGGCTATTGTGATTGACCGAGCCTTTACCGACCATTGCACTTATCGTTCTCTGCATTTTTTCATCTCCCATCTGTAAATTTCAACATTCTCAGGTTTTGTTACTTTTGTCAAAAGTAACGCAAAAGCACTTTTGACGGGTACACCCATCAAAAATGCGACCTGTAAACAGGTTTTGCGTTCTCCGAAGGCTCTCCGAGGGGTGAGCGTGTGCCGGTGGCACACACGCCTGCGAACCGACCGAGCCAGCAGGCGAGACCAAAGAGCCGCCTTTGAAAAGGCACTCTCTGCACACTCCCCTAAACTTTATCCGGTGTCAAAGTGTGACGATGGTGACAATGTTTTTCACAGCGTGCTGCTCTCAAAAACATTGACACCTTTGACACCGTTTGTCACGCCGTCTGCTCGGTTTCTTTCCAAAGTGAAACCTTTCTTCCGTCGTGTGTGCGGCTGTTCTGATAACGGATACCGTAATCACGAAACAGCCTGCTTGCGTTGATACTGAGCCTTAAAGAAAGTACATTCGGCTTTATATCCACCGCAAGCCTTTCGCAAAGTTCCGAAGCAGTTCCTTCCCATCTGTCACTTTCCGAAAAGAGCGTATCCGCTATCTTCTCAAGCAGAGGTTCGGGCGGTTCTTTCCACATCTCCGTTTCCGATTTTGCAAAGTTCCACACCAATCGCTCGCTGTCCCTTACAAGATGGATTTTCATATCCTGCTGGTCTCTGCCAGCAACATCAAGTGTGGCATTGTTGGAAGTACGCTTGTCCTTACTGAGAACAAATGCACCGTCTGCCGCACCCATCAGACCATTCGTGCCTGAAATCATATCGAATATATCTTCCGATTTTTGTTTGCGTGTATGATGAACAATAAGCATTGAAACCTTGTAACTGTCTGCCAACGCTTTCAGCCTTGCCACAACATCATAATCACTTGCGTAGCTGTAATCTGCTCCGCCTGCTTCACGCACACGCTTTAAGGTGTCTATGATAATCAAGCCTGTGTCTGGGTGTTCCCTCATAAACCCTCTTATCTGTTCTTCCAGTCCGCCATTGACCGTTTTACATTCCGTTGCGAAATACAGATTGCCTGTCTCCTTTGCACCGAACATCTGAAACAATCGCTTCTGCAAACGTGGGTAATCATCTTCAAGGGCAAAATAAAGCACCGTTGCCTTACGCACCTTATACTCCCAAAGCGGTGTGCCTGTGCTGATATGATAGGCAAGCTGTGCCATCATAAAGCTCTTTCCCACTTTCGGGGAACCTACGAAAAGGTAAGTTCCCCTTTGGAGCAGACCGTCGATAAGTGGTGTCTGAACCTCAAACACCGTATCATACAGCGTTGTCATTGATACTGTTTTCAGATAGGAAGGGTCTAACTGTCTGAGTATTTCCCTTTGCATTTCTTCAAAAGATTGCTCGTACCCCTTGAAATCCGTATCCTGATTGACTATACTATTGTCAGTACATTTGGAAAGTGACTGTTCCGCATCTGTTGCCGCAGATACATTTGGAATAGTCATTTCTTTTTTATTCTCCATTCGCATCCTCTCCTTTCAAACCGCCGAGAATAATGGAAATCAGTTCTATTACACTCAGCAGTTCATCATCCACACCTTTTCCTGCTTCAATCCTTTTCAGTTCCGCAAGGACTGTGGCAAATTCCGTTTTCAACGCCTTATACACTCTCGGATTGCCCTGTACCACCACATCCTGATTTAAGCAACGGCGGTAACAATACTCCTGTTTTGGCAATCCTGATAGATCTACAGCTCTGTTAATGAGTTCGTTTTCTTCGGGCGATACTCGAAACCCTACTGTGATATTCCTCCAACGATTTTTGTTATCTCTGTTCTTAGCTGACATTTTCAAAATCTCCTTTCCCTAAATCATCTAATTTTTCTGCCATCTCAATCTGCTTTGACGGAAAGAGGTGTGCGTACTGATAAGTAATATCAATACTTTCGTGACCAACTCGGTCAGCAATCGCCACCGCAGAAAAGCCCATATCAATCAAGAGTGAAATGTGGCTGTGACGGAGATCGTGAATGCGGATACGCTTCACGCCTGCCGCCTTTGCCCCTCTGTCCATCTCGTGATGAAGATAGCTTTT
>JAXJUM010000011.1:0-130092 GCA_036309045.1 Acutalibacteraceae bacterium | reverse complement strand
TTGCTATTAATTTGTATAAATCTTTTACTTCTGTTAAACTCAGTTTGAAAGCTAAACGCTTTAAATGCTCTTTTGATGACGACTTTTTATACGATGTCATTTTTAACAAATTTCTTTGATTTTTTCGTGCGGTTGCCCTGTATTAAGATTTAAAATACATTGTAAATTATTAATGAATATGTTAAAATAACAGTTATACATAAGAAAGAAGGCGATATACGGTGAAACCAAGCATAAAGAAATGTCTTGCTCTTGTGTGTGCAGTATGTATGGTTGCAAGCATTACAGCTTGCGGAGAAGGCGGAGCAAATACAAGCACCAGCGGAAATGGCAATGGAGATGTCAGCAGTGTAGCTTCTACTCCTTTAACACAAGGTACGGCAGAGGACAAAACAGTTGCAAACAATAGCAACGAAAAGCCAGCAATAACAAGTAAATCTCTTAATGCAAAATCTATATATAGTAAAGTTACATACGTTCCACAAATGTTTTACGGATGCTATGCACTTGACGGTGGCTATGAATTCCCTTGTAGTTCAGAAACTCTTGACCTGTACAGACAGGAAATAGAATACTGGGCACCTTCAAATGTTTGCAGTGATTTGGAACAGGACTTAACAAAAATTCCTTTTCGTATTGATGCAGGTCCTTGCACATTAGCAAATAAAATAACAAATGCAACAGATCGTTACTGGATGTGTATGTATTTCCAATCTGCTCAGGGTCATGTTGCAAATGTTATGGGAGCTTACAGAATTTCGGGAAACACACTTACTTTTACTCCTCTGAAAAATTATAATTATGACGAAGAAACAAATAATGTTACATATGAGCTTTCTGACAACACCATAGAATATACTTTCTCATTCAGTGGCCCCAACATTACCCTGTCACTGGGAGAACAGTCTGTTACAATAACAGCCCGTGGATTATCAAGTGAGTATGATAACCTTATTGTTAATAATTATATATCTACAAAATCACAAACAATAGGTGAAATTGAGCAGTTTGATATATACTCTTCAGGCGAAGAAGCAAGTGAAGAAGCAAGCGGAGAAACAGATGAAGAAATAGGTACAAAAGAACAACATTTCAGCATATATCTTAATGATAATGAAGTTGTAAATAATGCAGTATGTGAATTTTCTGATGACGGGTTGTTTACATTCTCCTGGAAAGACAGCAACGGCAACACAAAATCTTACCAGTACGCATATTTCTTCTGTGAAAATGATGGTCTGGTTCTTACCGACGGTAATACAAATTACTTCTACAACGACAGCTACTCAATGCGTAATAAGAGCATCTTGAGTAACAGTATCACCTCATCGGATATAAGCAAACTTGATGAAATAGATGAAGAAGAGCTTAAGATAATCGTAGAGAAGCGTACAAACCTACTGGATGAATTGCAGAAAGCATTTGAAAAGGAAAATATCAATGTTAATATTGATAAAGATACCGGCGAAATTATGCTTGACTCTACAATTCTGTTCGGTTATGATGAATCAGACCTTTCAGGTGACGGTAAAAAATTCCTTAACAAGTTCCTTAAGGCTTACTCATCTGTAATTCTGAAAGATGATTATAAGGGCTTTGTATCTAAAATTATGGTAGAAGGTCATACAGACTCAACAGGTGATTATGATTATAATAAAAAGCTCTCTCAAAATCGTGCTAACAACGTAAAGAATTACTGTTTGTCTGATAACACCGGACTTGATTCAAAAGTAATCACTGACTTATCAAAACTTATGCAGGCAGTAGGACGAGCCTCTGACGAACCTGTTCTGGACAAGGACGGAAAAGAGGACGAAGATGCTTCAAGACGAGTTTCCTTCCGATTTACAATCAATCTAGATTAATGCTATTAACAGATATAAATATATTCTTATTTGTATAGTATCAATCTCGTACAATAAAATAAAACATAAAATTAACCGATCTGCTGAATTGATTATCAACAGATCGGTTTTCTAATTGTTATACCAGAGCTTGTTTGCAAAAAGACAGTGCTTTTGATTTTTGAAACAGCTCCTAATCTCAAATAATTTTATAAATAATAAATTAAATTTTTATAATAGTATTAATTACAATTTCCCTTGTTGCCACAGTCGGTTGTTACTGTACCTGTTTCACAATGGTAGCAAATTTCATTTTTCAAAGGTTTGTTTTCAAAACTTGCTTGCAGATTTTCTATGGTGGTTTGTGCTATATTCTGCAAAGCCTCGTTGGTTAAAAATGCCTGATGTGATGTGACAATTACATTCGGCATTGAAACCAACAGAGCGAGAATATCATCATTAATAATTTCTCCTGAAAAATCCTCAAAAAACAGACTGCTTTCTTCCTCGTAAACATCAAGTCCTGCACCACCTATTTTCTTCTCCTTCAAACCTTTGAGTAAAGCCTGACTTTCAATTATAGCTCCTCTAGAAGTATTCAGGATAATAACTCCATCACGCATTTTTTCTATTGTCTTTTCATTTACCATATGGTGACTTTCTTTAGTAAGAGGACAATGAAACGAGATAATATGGCTTTCTTTAAAAATGGTATTAAGATCGGTGTAATTTATTCCACTGTTTTCAATAGGATAAGGATCATATGCAAGTACATTCATTTTAAAACCCTTGCATATATCAATAAAATCTCTGCCAATTTTTCCTGTACCAACAACACCAATAGTTTTACCTTTGAGGTCAAAACCTGTAAGACGTACAAGTGAAAAGTTATAATCTCTGGTACGGTTGTAGGCTTTATGGATTTTTCTGTTTAGAGTAAGCAGAAGAGCCATTGTATATTCAGCTACGGCATTTGGCGAATAACCTGGTACACGGGTGACTGTAATTTTCTTATATGCTGTTCTAAAATCAATATTGTTATAGCCGGCACACCTCATTGCGATAGTTTTCACACCAAGATCATATAAGGTGTTTATTGTTTCTTTATCAATAGTATCATTTACAAAGGCTACCACACCCTTACAATCTGTGGCAAGGCTTGCGGTTTCACTGTTAAGTTTGTTTTCAAAAAACTTGAATTTTATACCCTGATGCGGAAGTTTGTTGAACCACTCTTTGTCATAAGGCTTAGTATCAAAAAAAGCAACTTTATTTTCCATACAGAAACACTCCTCTTTATAATTTTAATAATATCTTTGTCAAAATCAATATTATATTTACAAAACCTTTTTAAAATTAGTTTAACCATCAAAAATGTTTTATACTAAAAAATGCTATCTGCAACAATTATAGTTGAGAGAGCAAGTTAAATTAAAAAACTATATTGACAATATACTGATGGCAACATCGGGTGTATAAATTTTTTTACGAAAAATTTATACAGTGAGCCATAAAGTTTAGGTTTTGCCTTTTTAAAGGCGAAAATTACCACATATCAAAAAATCTGCTATTACCTATTGTAAGAATGTGGTTTTGGGTTTCGTGCCATTTGCTTGTGCAAAGGTCGGTAGCATAAAAGAACAATACTCTGTGAGCAACTGCACTTTTGTTCTGAGCAAAGATAAAATCTACTGCTTCTTCGGCTACTTGACTGTAATTTTCTTTCCAGCCATCATATTGACAATACTTCTGTACATCCTTTATAGAAGTGTATCCTAATGATACCATAGAGTCCTTTAAACACTGTGCTACAAGACAGCATTGTTCAAAGCCTTCTCCTCCGGCTTCACCGTACACAATTTGACAAGCAAGTTTTCTATCCTCGTCAGACAGATTAACTTGTACTGTTGAATAATTAAAGTCAGGTTCATCTATCGCCAAAAGATAACCGGCATCATATTGTGCATCGTAAAGGTTCTGTAATTCCTGTGACCACTCTGTTGGAGGATCGGTAGGGTTCTGATATGTAGCGTCCTCAGTTTCAGCCAATACTATACTGTCATTACTTTCTTCACTACTTGTAGCTTCCTGTTTTGTCTGCTCTTTTTCAGTTGGCACAGTAGGAGCCTGTGTGGGCTTTTCGGTAGGTGCCTCGGTAGGTTTGGTTACAGTTTTTTGAATAATCTTTTCATCTGCTTTTTTAGCAGATTTCTTTACCATTCCTGAATTTTCAAATGCTGTAACTTTTTTGACAGGATATGTAGCTGATTCAAAAGACTCTTTTTTCTCTGTATCAACTGTTTTTTTGTAAACCTTTGTTTCACTTGTGTTTAACATATATGATTCATTTATTGCACTGCTTTGCACTATTGTAGTAGTTACAAGAGAAAAAGCAAGTACAAGAGCGACCTTTGCATATTTTGAAAAACTCTGCATAGTACCTTCCTTTTTGTTTTTACTTGAAATATCTTTGATATAAAATATTTTTTAACTCAATGGAAACTAGATAAAAGCCCCATACAAATAATATTATACAACAGTTTAATAATTATTTCAAATTAATTACAAAAGATTATGATAAATTACAAAATTGCAACTTACTTTTGTGAATTTTCCACAGCAACTTTTTCAAGTTCCAACATATTATCCTTGTATTTCAGGTTTATTTTGTCTCCAAACAGTTCATACTCAAAAGAGAAGTCCTGATTAAGAGTTTTATCATTTATGGTTATGGTTTTGTCATCTATAATCGCCAAACCGCTTATTTTTCCGCTGAAATTTTCTGTTTTAAAACTAAGAGTTGCATTGTTTTCGCTGAATTCCAGAGATATTTCTTTATTAAATTTATCAGAACTACTCCATTTGTTTATAGTAAGCTCGTCAGCTGTGGTAATAATCTGACGTGTGGTACAGCCAAACATTAAAAATGTAACTGTAATTATCAGTATAACTGTGATGAATCTTTTCGTGGTATTCATTTTTCCACTCCCAACACATATAACCTAGAATAAAAAATTTTATAAAACTTTGAAAGAGTATGAAAATCATCTTAAGAATATATATGTAAGTAAATAAAACTTATGTTAACAAAAATATTACAAATGCAAATTGCTAACGACTTTACTAAATTAAAGTTTTATGCTATAATAACCTGTATTGATTTTAATAATGTAACTAAGCAGAAGCACCGCCATAGTATCTATGGATTATTGCGGGGCTTTTCTTAATATGCATTATACAAACTTGTCGATGAATGGTATTAAATCTACGAACGGAGGATATAAGATATGGCTAAAAGCGAATTTTTTATGTATAAAAACAAACCACTGGTGAGAAGTGGAGATACCCTTTATTATGGAAGTATGAGCGACCCATATGTTGTTCGTATAAAAATTAAAACTAAAAAGAAAGTTGATGACCTTGAGGTTGCCGATAAAGTTTCAATTCAACTTATGAGTACATCTCCTGAAGTAAGCCCACGCAAGCAGGTGGTAAAATCCAGCGAGAAGACAGGACTTTACAGTGCAATGGATTTTGCAGAGGTATGGCTGAGAAGAGCATTGAAAGAACAGTAATTTTTATGCCCCAGAACCGCAGGTTTTTGCTGTGGCTTTGGGGCTGTTGCTTTTGATATATAATAAAATTTTATCCTAATTAAGTGGGAGGAACTAAAATGTTTAAAAAGGTTTTAGCTTTGGTATGTTTTGCTGTTATAACTATGTCTGTGGTTACAGGCTGTAACAGTACATCAACAGATAATAAAAACACAACTTCGGCAACAACTGCAACAACCGCAACTACAAACAAGGCTGTTGTTAAAGATACAGATATTGCACGTGTGGGAATTCTCAAAAATTTTCTGAAATACAGAAGTATTACCCTTAACAAAAAAGTATTACATTTTTATCTCGACGATACACAGATGCAATATGTAGGCTTTAAAATTACCGATACAACAGGACTTGAAAATATATTAGTTGGTGAAACAGCTGAAAATGTAGAATATACCTCTGACAATGGTATGACTGCTTACATTTCTATGAAAAATACAAGCAATGTAAATACAGACTATACAAAATGCAAATATTATGCTCTCACCCTTATAAAAGGTGACTGTAAAGATGTTGAACTAATGTTACCTAACAAACTAGGTTGGGATTCAACTGTTGAAAAAATAAAAGAAGCATATGGTGAACCTATAAGCGAAAGTCAGGACGATAACGGAAATACAATTCTGCTTTATGGAGAGGACGTTCAGGAGTTTAAAGAAGGCTATACAATTCAGCTTACAGTAAATGAAAGCGGTATTTCAGTTATAAAAATAGAATTGCACGAAGTAACAGAGTGATTTTTTATCGTCATAGTCAGCTATTTATAGAGAAACCGGCTGTACATTAGTATAGTTGGAGGATTTGAGTCTAATACTAGGGTTTGTTTTAAAATAGACAGTACCTTTGATTTTTCAAACAAGCCTTAGTATAACCAAAGAATAGTAAAGAATAAGTATTGAACAAACGCAAAAGAGCGTACAACCTGCAATAGTTGTACGCTCTTTTTCATATAAGATTATTGATCTCAGTTCATTTTTACAGCCACAACAAAGCCATCTACATTGTTGCCAAAAATCTGATAGTTTTTAACTGTTGGTACTTGCACAGAAGTAGTATTTCCGCTTTCGGCAGGCACATAGTAAATCATCCAGTTAACAAGTGACATATCTGTAACATACAGCGGATTTGAAACAGGGTGTTCTTTTACAAGTGTTGTATATTCTTCCAGACATAGATTATTCTGCATAATATACAGTGAGTGAGGAAGTCCTACATATCTGTAATGCCAGGTTTCGTAACCGATTTCAGTTAAAGCCACCTTATCCTCAGGATATCTAAGAATAAATCCGTAGTTTGCACAGTTGTCCAATATCCATTTGTAATCGTCTTCGTTGTCAAATTCGTACATATTTCCGTCATTGTCAAGAATAGAAAAGTCAACGGCATAGCCTGTCTGGTGTTCACTATAACCAGGTACAGCCACCATTTCGTCGCCCTGATATTCTTCACCTTTTGCCTCTTTGTCCTCGGCATAGAGTTCTTCCTGCAAAGACCTACTGCGATAAGCACTGCATACTAACGTATTTCGGTTGCCTGTTATATCATAAAAATCAGACAACATATCATCAAGACTTCCCATTATACTTTGGTTTACTTTGACCTCAAAGTCAGACACCTTGTATTTCTGGCTTCCTTCTTCCAGTACAGACACAAGGTTGTCCCCGTGAAATTTACATTCATAATAGTTGTTAACCAGTACTAAAGGTCCTGTGTAAATATTTTCGTTGTCCATTTCAACTGTTGTAAAATCTTTTTGTAGGTCAAGCGTGGTAATACCTGGAAGAGAATCAAGGGTTTTTCCGTTGTTTTCCATTACAGCACCAACTTTAGAAGAAAAAATAAAAATAAATGCTGTGGCACATATGTAAATAAAAAATGTTATGGCAACTAATAGAGGGTATTTGTCTTTATGTATTTTTTTTCGTAACAACAGCTTTATCCTCCTTGCTCAAAAAATACTTTCAATCTTGCCCGTCAAAACCTTCCAGCTTTGATGTACAGTTTGGACATCTTGTAGCTTCAATGTCAATGTCGGTTTTACAGTATGGACATTTTTTAGTTGTAGCCTTTTCCTCTTGTATTTCCTTTTTCTTACCCAGTGACATAACCTTGTTGATAGCCTTAACAAGAACAAAGATTACAAATGCCATAATCAAAAAGTTTATTACAGCAGTTATAAACGCACCGTACTTGATTGTAACTTCGTTGTTTGGAAAAGGAATTACCAGCATAAGTTCATCAAAATTCATCTGAGTAAACAGCCCGATTACAGGAGAAATTATATTATCTGTAAGAGATTTTACAATAGACTGGAATGCTGCACCGATAATAACTGCAACTGATAAATCCAGTACATTACCTCTCATAATAAATTCCTTAAACTCTTTAAAAAATTTTTTCAAAAAAGTCACCTCCTGTTATTTTTCTGATTAATAAATGCCAATGTTGCACTCATTCTTAATTAAATTATAAAATAAAAGTAGCTATTTTTCAACAGTAATCTGATGTTTGTTATATTACTAAGTAAGTAAAAACTTTACTAAAATATTTTTTATGAATAAACCCACTGTGATGCTTTAGAAATTAAAGTTGTCACAGTGGGTTATATACTTTAGTCAGCACCGAACCGATGATTTTTCAGAGGAAAATCGTCGAACGAGCTTAAAGTTTGAGTTCAGCCTTTTCAAAGGCTGGCTTTATGGAATATCTTTTTACCTTTTTTAACTACAACTCCCTGTGCTATCTGTTCTTTGGTAATAACAGCCTTAGGGTCAGTTATTTTTACATCATCAATAGAAATTCCGCCCTGTACTACAAGTCGTCTTGCTTCACCGTTTGAAGCTGTCAGACCTAACTTACACAAAAGACCGAGTACACCAATAGCACCGTCTGTAAAATCGTTGTCAGAAAGCTGAGTTGAAGGCATATTCTCGGCACTTGCCTTGTTGCTGAACAAAGCTCTGGCTGTTTCTTGTGCTTTGTCTGCCTCTTCTTTACCGTGGATTAAGTTTGTAACCTCATATGCAAGAATTTCCTTAGCTTTGTTAAGCTCACTACCTTCCAGTTTTCCAAGCTCTGCAATTTCTTCAAGAGGTAAGAATGTAAGCATCTTAAGACACTTGATAACGTCACCGTCATCAACATTTCTCCAGTACTGGTAGAAATCGTATGGGCTTGTTTTCTCAGCAGAAAGCCATACTGCACCTGACTGAGTTTTACCCATTTTCTTACCTTCTGAATTCAACAGAAGATTTATTGTCATAGCATAAGCGTCTTTGCCCAGTTTACGTCTGATAAGCTCTGTACCACCAAGCATATTACTCCACTGATCGTCACCACCAAACTGCATATTACAGCCATATTTCTGGTACAAAGCGTAAAAATCATATGATTGCATAATCATATAGTTAAACTCAAGAAAGCTCAAACCTTTTTCCATTCTTTGTTTGTAACACTCAGCAGTCAACATTCTGTTAACACTGAAATGGGCACCAATTTCTCTCAGAACCTCAACATAGTTTAAGTCCATAAGCCAGTCTGCATTGTTAACAAGCATCGCTTTACCATCTGAGAAGTCAATAAAACGGCTCATCTGCTCTTTAAAGCAGTCAACATTATGCTGTATTGTTTCGGTTGTCATCATCTGTCGCATATCTGTTCTGCCTGTTGGATCACCTATCATAGCTGTTCCGCCACCTATAAGTGCAATAGGTTTATTGCCCGCCATCTGTAAACGCTTCATAAGGCATAAAGCCATAAAGTGTCCAACGTGCAGGCTGTCTGCAGTGGGGTCAAAACCGATATAAAAAACAGCTTTGCCTTCGTTAACGAGCTCTCTTATTTCTTTTTCATCTGTTACCTGTGCAATTAAGCCTCTTTCAACAAGTTCTTCGTAAACTCCCATCGTAATCCTCCTAAAATAAAAATAAAAAAGTCCCCTGTGCAAAAACACAGAGGACGAACTTACAGAATTCGTGGTACCACCTCTATTTACCATCATAAAGACAGCCTCAGAGAGTATCTTGTACTCAAATGCTGTAACGGGCATACCCGATATTGCCTAATAAGCCCACAGCCTTTCAGCAACACAGCTAGCGGAGGTAACTTCACAACAGTGTCGCAACTGTTCACACCAACCACAGTTTCTCTGCACCACACAATCTGTTGCTACTTCATCCGGTAATCGCCTTTACACTCATTATAAATAAAACCCATCTTTTTGTCAACTCCAGCCTTTAAAAAGGCTGAATCTAAACTTTAGAGTTCACTTTAAATACACAGTCTCTTATTTTTATAATTATTTAAAAAAAGAGGAAAACTTAATTATAAACTATTAAATATTGAGATTATGGCTGTGGCAGTGCAATAAAATATTTAAAAGAAGGTTTGAAGAGAGGTATAAAAGAGATTTTCACCACAGCCATAACAATCTCACGAGATATAAGGAAGGTATGATTATAAATTAGTTGTACGCTTAATTATTTTGAGGAGCATCTGATTTAGAGCCAAGTGTAACGGTTACAGATATTTCTTCATATCCACCATTTCTCTGCTGACGCTGAAGTATGATTTCAACTTTTTCACCGGATTTTTTGGACTTAATTTTGGACTGTAAACCTTCCATTGTGCTTACATCTCTACCATCAAACTTTGTGATAATATCTCCAGCCTGAATTCCTGCATTATAAGCAGGTGAATTTTCATTTACCTGAGATATATAAACACCTGTCGGTAATCCAAATGCCTGTGTATAGCTTTCGGTAACATCTGTTCCTGTAATGCCAAGATAAGCCTGTTGACTTTCTGAAACATTTGTCTGATTAATCAGGTCTTCAATAATAGGCTGAGCATCTGAAATCGGAATTGCATAGCCCATACCCTCAACATCAGTATCAGAATACTTTGCAGAATTGATACCTATTACATTACCATTCATATCAATAAGAGCACCACCGCTGTTGCCTGGATTTATAGCGGCATCTGTTTGAATAAGAGTCATTGTATTATCTGTCATCTGAACTTCACGTTCAAGGGCACTGATATAACCAACTGTTACAGACTGACCATAACCAAGAGCATTACCAATAGCTATTGCCGGCTGTCCAAGCTGTAATGTTTCTGAATCACCCAGTGTAGCTATGGCAATTTCCTTTTTAGTTTCTTCAGGTATATCCGAAAGTTTAACTGATATTACAGCCAAATCATAGTCCGGATCTGTACCCTTAATGCTTGCTGAACAAGTTTCATCATTTACAAATGTCACGTTTATTTCAGTAGCACCATCTACAACGTGGTTATTTGTTACAATAAGCAATTCAGAACTGCTCTCTGATATTATAATACCCGAGCCACTGCCTTCTGTTTCGTACTCGTAGATATCATTGCCACCATAGCCAAAGTTAAAATACTGGCTATAAGGATTTTCGGCAGTTGCTGTTGCCTTGATATTAATTGACACCATTGAAGGCATCAGATTTTCAACTACCGAAGCAACATCATAGGTTGTACTTACACTTTCACCAGAAGCGGTCTTAATAGAGGATGCACTCTTTATGCTTGAAGTAGAATTATTTGAGTTTCCTCCTGAAAGAAGGTTATTTCCTGCATAGTTTATACCAACCATTACAGAACCGGCAACTATGCCAAAGCAGAGTGCTGCTGCAATAACCTTAGCCATAAAGTGACCTTTACCCTTTTTCTTTTCCTTTGGTTTATCATTTGAATATACATTTGACTGAGCTGACGTACTTTGTGGAGTACCATTTCTGTAAACATAACTGTATTCGGAATCTGAGTGATAACTCTGTGAATTACCTGTTGCATTATAATCTGATGTATATGGATTGTATGCACTATTTCCTGAACTACTTTCTGACTGTTCAGATGAGTATGAGTTTCCATAGCTGTTGCTGTAAACATTACCATCATATGTGCTTTGGTTACTTTGGGAATTTTCATTTTCCATAGAGTTATTATAGCTATCATTAAAATCGTTTGATTCATTAAATCCGTTATTAATATTGTTATTACCGTTGTTATTCATAATAATCCGTCCTTTCAAAAGAGGTTTCAATGTTTCTTTTCTTTGGAACACCTACATAATAGCCCCTAAACCTTGAAAAATTATTGAAAAAACTTAAATATTTTAATATTCATAAAAAGTTAAACATTGTAACATTTGGTACACATTTACAGTATCACCAATATATACTCAGAATATGATATCCCTAATATTGGTAAAACAACAAAACCCTGAAATCATTTTTCAACGATCGCAGGGTTTTAAAGAATTATTCAAGTCAATCTGTATTTTATACTGTAAGGAATATCAGACCCATTGTCTGAGGACCACAGTGAGAAGATATTGTACAACTTGCTCTCGCCGGAATAACTTCATCAAAGCAATTCATTCCTTTAACAAGATTCATAAGTTCATCCAATGTTTCGTCAGATATACCTGCATGAGTTACAAATGCACGTTTTTTTTCAACACCAGAACATTCCGATATCTTGTCATTAACATATTGATTAAGCACCTTTGAAAGTTTTCCACGGTACTTTTTCCCCATACTCATGCTTCCATCCTCGTTGTGTACCTCTATGCAAGGTTTTATGCTGAGCAGATTTGCCCCCATCATAGCAACAGCAGAACATCTGCCCCCTGCACGCAAATAATCCAGCTTATCTACAATAAAGCTACAACGAATGTTATCTGTCATTTTGCTTAATTTTTCTGCAATCTCGGCACCACTCATACCTTTTTCTGCCATTTCCACAGCTTCAAGAACAAGTAAACCTGTTCCTGTTGACAAACTGCACGAATCAACAGCATACACATTACCAAGTTCCTTTGCTGCCAGTTTACACTGTTGATGAGAGGTTGAAAGAGCACTGCCAATATTAATATGCACTATTTCACAGCCGTCATCAACAAATGGTTTAAACTTGTCAATATACTCCTGCATATTAACAGCAGAAGTTTTTGGTAACTCTCCTGTTTTATCAAAGTGTGCATAAATATCATCCGGTTTTATATCAACCAAATCGTCATATGTGTTTCCACCAATGGTAATATGCAGAGGTACAGTTACAATACTATATCTTTCTAAAAGCTCAGCAGGCAAATCACAGGTACTATCAGAACTTATTATTACTTTTTTATTCACAAATATTTCCTCCAAATTCGTCATATAATAATTTTAATTCTTAAATTTCAAAACTTAAAAAGATTTAATTTTTTTTGCAAAAGACTAAACTTATTAATAATTTTATTATATAATATATTTGCTTAAAGTTCAAAGAATATTTCAAAGAGAAAGGAAGTTTTTTTATGATTAATAAATTTATCTTCGGCACTCCACTTTCTACTGGTGCTGTTGTTCAAGAAATAGACAAAAGTGACAATATAACTCATCTTACTGTTGGAGAATACGAAAATGGTTTGCAGTTTAAAACAAATCTTGCAGAAGATGATGTTGTATACGGACTGGGTGAGACTGTAAGAGGCATTAACAAACGTGGTTGGAAGTACGTAAGCTATTGTGCAGATGACCCTGTACACACAGAAACTAAGGAATCTCTCTATGGTGCCCATAATTTTGTAATGGTAAGTGGTAAAAACGGTAAATATGGTATTTTCATAGATTACCCCGGTAAAGTTATCTTTGATATCGGTTACAGCAATCTTGATGAAATGATTATTACAACAAAAACATCTGATGTTGCCATATATATTATAGAAGGCAATACCGCTGTTGATATAGTAAAAGAATTACGTCAGCTTACAGGAAAAAGCTATATTGCTCCTATGTGGGCATTTGGATATCAGCAAAGCCGTTGGAGCTATATGAATTCAGATGCTGTGCGTGAAGTAGCAGATAATTATCGTAAAAATGATATGCCTATTGATGCTATCTATTTGGATATCGACTATATGGAGGATTATAAAGATTTTACAATCAACAATGAGCGTTTCCCTGAATTCAAATCCTTTGTTAACGAAATGAAAAATAAAAATATCCGTCTTGTTCCGATTATTGATGCAGGTGTTAAAATTCAGGACGGCTATGACATTTACGAAGAGGGAGTTAAAAATAATTATTTCTGCAAAAATAAAGAAGGCAAAGACTATATTTCTGCTGTATGGCCGGGACTTACACATTTCCCTGATTTCTTTAATCCTGAAGCAAGCAAATGGTTTGGCAGTAAATATAAAATTTTGACAGATATGGGCATTGAAGGCTTTTGGAATGATATGAATGAGCCTGCTATTTTTTATTCAAAGAAAAAGCTGGATGAAGCCTGGGAAAAAGTGTTTGAGTACAAAAACAAAAATCTTGATATAAATTCCTTCTTTGAATTCAGAGATTTATTCTCAAATTTATTGGATTACACTGAATTTTACCACAATATAAATGATAAACAAGTTTGTCACGATGATGTACACAATCTGTACGGTTTTTATATGACAAAAAGTGCTTCAGAGGCATTTGATGAAATACGTCCTGGTAAACGAACTCTAATGTATTCACGTTCATCATATATTGGTATGCACAGATATGGTGGTATATGGACAGGTGACAATCAGTCTTGGTGGTCACATATATTACTTTCTATGAAACAAATGCCTTCTCTTAATATGTGTGGATTTATGTATATAGGTTCTGACATAGGTGGATTTGGTGCAAACGCAACAGAGGATCTTATTCTACGTTGGACTGCTTTTGGTGTTTTCACACCGCTTATGCGTAACCACTCAGCACTTGGCACAAGAAATCAGGAATGTTACCAATTTGAAAACAAAGATATGTTCCGTGATATTTTACAGGTGCGTTACAGACTTGTACCATATCTTTACAGTGAATATATGAAGGCTTGCCTAAATGACGGTATGATGTTCCGCCCTGTTGCATTTGATTATGAAAATGACATCTTTACATCACAAGTTGAAGACCAACTTATGGTTGGCGACAGCATTATGATAACTCCTGTATATGAGCAGAACGCAAAAGGCAGATATGTATATTTACCTGAAGATATGTTGTTTGTAAAACTCAGTGGCAATAAAATTGTTTGCAAAGAAGCTATGACAAAGGGACATCACTATATAGATATAGCAATGAATGAGGTTCCTCTGTTCATCAAGAAAAATGCTGTTCTGCCATTATGCCAGAATGCAATGTCAGTAGAAGAACTTAACACAAACTGCTTAGAGTTATTGTATTTTGGCGATAATGCAAAATTTGAATTATATACAGATGATGGTATTTCAAAAGAATATAATACTAAACTGACAAAAATCACTGTAAACAACAATATCGCCAACAGTGATAACTCTGAATTAACACTTACTGTTTTATAAGGAGTGATTTTATGAGTAAGGAAAAAAGTAATGCTCAGAAAATTCCACTAAACAAAAGATATACCTTGGGAGAAGAAATTTTCAATTCAGTTTCTCACGGTGTGGGTGCCCTGCTTGCTATTGCAGGCACCGTAGTACTTATTGTAATGTCGGCAATCCATACTGACCCTTGGGGAGTTGTAAGCAGTGCAATTTACGGTGCTACTCTTATAATTCTGTACACAATGTCAACCCTTTACCACGCATTGACCAACGAAAAAGCAAAACAAGTTATGCGTATAATGGATCACGCTACAATCTTTCTGCTTATAGCAGGAACCTACACTCCCATAACTTTGGTTTCGTTAAGAGGACCTCTGGGCTGGGTTCTGTTCGGATTTATATGGGCGGCTGCCACTGTGGGTATTGTGCTTAATGCTATTGACCTTGAACGTTTCAGAAAAATATCAGTAGTATGCTATATTATTATGGGCTGGGCTATCATAGCCGCTATTGTTCCATTAATAAACTCTATGCCTACAATTTCACTTATTTTTCTGCTTGCCGGAGGAATAATGTACTCTGTGGGAGTTATATTTTATGCCATTAAAAAAATAAGATATTTCCACTCAGTATGGCATTTGTTTACAATAGGAGGAAGTGTTCTTCACTATTTTGCAATTCTTACAGCCCTATTGGGTAACTAATTCTAAATACGACATAAATTTAGCGGGCATCTTTTGCAATATTAGTTGCAAAAGATGCCCGTTTTTTAATACTTTTATGTAATTATACTAAACCTTATTTAAAAATTTGAAAAGTTTTTAAATAGGGTACGCCGTTGCACAGGCTATACTGTGCTACGCACAGCAAGTTTCATACAATCTTCAATGCTACTTCGTAGCTATTAAACAGCGGATTTTATTCACTGTTTAAATGAAAATTAGTATTAAAACTAAACTTTACAAATCAGCCAATAATAATTTCGCCATCTACTGCACCAGCAAGACCTGCTGCGTTAGACTCATCTGTATCAATATGTGCCGCAGGAGCAAATTTGTCACTTACTCTTATAACAACATCACCAAAAATAAGATTTCTGTCATTGCCACCAACCTTTAGTGAAACAATCTGCTTATCCTTAACACCAAATTCTTCGGCTGTTTTTTCATCAAGGTGAATATGTCTTTTAGCAGCAATAACGCCCTCTGCAATTTCAACTTCACCATTAGGGCCAACCAGTTTACAGCCTGGTGTTCCTGCAATATCTCCGGATTCTCTTACAGGTGCTGCAACACCGATTTTTCTTGCGTCAGAAAGTGAAAGCTCAACCTGTGTAGCATTTCTTACAGGTCCAAGGATAGTCATTTTAAATTCACCTTTAGGACCAACAACTGTTACTTTTTCATCACAGGCATACTGACCTGGTTGAGAAAGGTCTTTTTTCTTAGTAAGAACAGCACCTGCACCAAACAACTGCTCAAACACCTCTTGTGTTACATGAATATGACGTGCTGATGTTTCAACCATTACTGTTTTACTCATTTTTATTACCACCATTTCAGAATAAATTTAACATTAACCCTGCTATTTAATAATTATATCATTACAGCTTTCGGGCTTTAAAATAATTGTACAACTTTATCCTGCTGAATTCAACCTTTTTGAAAGAATTATAACAGCAAATATCCTATAATAATGTTTTCATACATTACAGAGATAAAACTTATTTTTAAGGTAATTTTGTCCACTCTCAATAGAAATTTTCTGATAATGAAAATCCAGTTGACGTATATTATTGTTTTAATATATAATATTAAAAGTATGCTTTTCTTATATTCAAAGTATAAATAAAAGCACAATTAGTGAATAAAAAAGGCTGGTATATTTTATGGTAAAAGAGGATTGCAAAATCTCAGTTGTCATTCCCGTATACAATGTTGAAAAATATCTGAAAAAGTGTGTCGACAGCGTACTAAATCAAACTTACAAAAATATTGAAGTAATTTTGGTTAACGATGGTGCAACCGACAGTTGTCCGCAAATATGTGATGAATATGCCAAAAAAGATAACCGTGTAAAGGTTGTACATAAAGAAAACGGCGGTTTGTCTGATGCCCGAAATTTTGGTATAGAGGCTTCAACAGGCGATTATATTATGTTTCTTGACAGTGATGATTACTGGAACTCTAACACCGCAGTTGAACATATTGTAGATGTTATAGAAAAAGAACATAGAGATGTAATTTTATTTTTCTTTAAATATTTCTATGAAAATAGACAAGACAATAAAATAGTTGAATATAACAATTCTCTCAACAATATCACCATAAGCAATTCCGGTAAAGCAGAACAGTTGAGCGATATTGTAAAAAATAATATTTACCTCTCATCTTCTGTTACAAAAGCTATTAAAAGAGATTTATTCCTTAAAAATAATTTATATTTTGTCAAAGGAATTCTATCTGAAGATATTGACTGGAGTGCCAGACTTATGCTTTATGCAAATTCCTTTTCGTTGTTGAATGAAAGTTTTTATATATATAGGCAACGCTCTACATCTATTACACATAATATAAAGAAAAAAAATATTATCAATGTAAAAAATAATATACTCAAGTGTATTGAATTAACTGATAAATTTGATAGTTCTATCAAAGAAATTTATCTTAATTATATTGCCTATCAATACATAACCTTTTTAAATATATGTTGCATATGCGAAGACGATATAAAATCTGAACTGAACGAAATGAAAAAATACTCATATCTTCTGGATTATCACTGGAACTCCAAAGTTAAAAAGGTTTACACATTTAAAAAATTATTCGGTTTTTCTCTTATGATGAAAATTCTTAAGTTATATATTAAACTAAAGTGAGGAATTATCTATATGGTTGATATAACTGTTTTTACACCTGCATATAACAGAGCAGACTTGCTACCAAAACTTTATGAATCATTAAAACGACAGACATCTAAAAATTTTATGTGGATTGTTGTTGATGACGGTTCCACAGATAATACAAAAGAACTTGTCCAAAAATGGATTAACGAAACAGACGAATTTGAAATAAAATACATATATAAGGAAAATGGCGGACTACATACTGCATATAATGAAGCAATAGCGTCTCTTGAAACTGAACTTTCAGTATGTATAGATTCTGATGATTATATGCCCGACTATGCCATTGAGGTTATCACGGATTTTTGGAGAGAAAACGGTAGCGATAAATATGCGGGTATTGTAGCACCTGACAGCTTTGAAAATGGTGAAATAATAGGCGATCCTCTTCCCGACCAAAAGAGTGTGAATCTGATTGATCTACTTATAGGTAAATATAACATCAATAACGGTGATAGAAAAAATGTAATAAGAAGTGACTTATACAAATCTGTTGCACCAATGACTGTTTATGATGGAGAAAAGAATTTTAACCCTCATTATATGCATCTGCAAATAAGTCAGAAGTATGATTTTCTGGTGCTGAACAAAAGTCTTTGCGTTGTAGAATATCAACCGGACGGTATGACAAACAATATGATAAGACAATATTACTCAAGTCCTAACAGTTTTGCACAAACAAGACGATTGTATCTTTCCTTTAAAGACGCTCCTTTTAAGTTCAAAATGAGAAACAGTATACACTACATTTCAAGCTGTTTGCTTTCTAAACAAAAGGGAATAATAAAAAATACTCCTTGCAAAGGTTATGCAGTGGCAGCTTTTCCATTTGGATTTATGTTGAGCAAATACATAAAATATAAATATAAAAAACTTTATTTAAAATAATTTTTAACTTTATAAAAAAACTCTATATAATCCAAAAGCCTTCTGCATAACACAGAAGGCTTTTGATTATATAATGAGAATTAGGCAACTGATAGCTGTTCCTTATTTTCAATTTGGTTATTTTCGATATTTTTATTTTCATTATGTTTATTAATGAAATATAAAACCAAATCCAGTGAAACCACAGCTAAGTTAAAGCAATACAAAATCAAAACAAAGTTTATTTGACCACTGAATATTTTTCCCAGTATACCTGAAATATAACCAACAATAATTGCTATCATAAATACACAGCTTTTACCCTTTGCTGACTTTGATGTTATACTCTTATAAACTGATATTGGCCAAGACAAGCCAAAACATACCAACATAACTAATTCAAATATTTGTACCATTTTTCATCTCTCCTAACTTGATTTGTCTATATTATACTCTTGACAAATTAAAAAGTAAAATATATAATTTTTATCAAATTAATAATAATTCATTATAGATTAGGAGATATCAATGGATATTCAAAAATTAAGATATTTTTATGAAGTAGCAAAATTCCAGCACGTAACAAAGGCAGCAGATAAACTCAATATAGCTCAGCCTGCTCTTACTCAGGCTATAAAATCATTAGAAAATGAACTGGGAGTTTCACTTTTTTATAAAAAAGGCAGAAACATTTATCTGACTGATTTTGGAGAGTATCTTAAAAAGAAAGTCGAAATACTTTTGCCCGAGTTTGATAATATCGCAAAAGAAATAAAACAAATGAAATCCCAGGTAAACAAAACCATTAAGTTAAATATTCTAGCTGCCTCAAACTTTGTAATTAACGCTATAATAGGATACAGAAAACATAATCCTGATGTTATATTTGATTTTGAACAAAATGAACTAAAGCACGGCTGTGACATAGTTATTTCAACAAATGGTCTTAATTATCAATCCTCAAGAAAATGTATTAAAAGATGTATTAAAGAAGAAAATATATATTTAGCTGTACCCAAAAATTCAGAATATTCCTCATATGACTCTATCGATTTAAGTATGGTTAAAGAAGAAAATTTTGTAATGCTTTCAAGCTCAAGATTATTCGGTGCAGTTTGCAACAAATTTTGTTCTTCTGCCGGATTTGTTCCAAAAATTTTATTTGAGTCTGACTCCCCCGTTGCAGTTAAAAATATAGTAAGTACAGGTACAGGTATAGCCTTTTGGCCCGAGTATTCTTGGGGAAGAATAAAAAATAAAGATGTAGTAATGCTTCCTATTTCAAATCCTGTTTGTAAAAGAGAGTTAGTTATTGAACTATATGAACGTTTCCCTCAATCTAAATATGCATCAGATTTCTATGAATATTTATTACGCAGGTATAAAACTAATGATTAATATATTTTCACACAATCTTATATTCCTTTTTACCAAACACATCTAACAAGAAGCTACCCCCTGAACTTTTCAAATAAATTCAGGGGGTAGCTTTGACTTTAATAAATGTAAATATAATATTTTAGTTTTTATACTATATATCCAATTCCGGAGGAACGTCTATTTCATCTGATACATATTTTCCGTTCTTCTTTCGTTGACGTACACACTCAGTTAAAAGATATTCTATTTGTCCGTTCACAGACCTAAAATCGTCTTCTGCCCAAGCCGCAATAGCATTATACAATTTCGTAGACAATCTCAACGGTATTTGCTTTTTACTATTATCTGCCATAATTAATACAAACTGCCCGAATTAACAATAGGCTGTGCATCGTGGTTACCGCAAAGAACCACCAGAAGATTTGATACCATTGCTGCCTTGCGTTCTTCATCAAGCTCTACAACATTATTTTCATTTAAGCGTTCTAAAGCCATTTCAACCATTCCAACTGCACCATCTACAATCATCTTTCTTGCATCTATAATAGCAGAAGCCTGTTGTCTTTGAAGCATAACTGCCGCAATTTCAGGTGCATAAGCTAGATATGTAATACGAGCTTCTACAATCTCTATACCAGCTTCATTTACCCTGTCTTGAATTTCCTCTTTTATTCTGTTAGCAACAGTTTCGCTTGAGCCTCTTAGACTACCTTCATCAGCAATTCCATCACCTGTTGTATCTACGTTTGGTGCAACATCATATGGATAAATACGAACTATATTTCTTAACGCACTATCACACTGAAGCGATAAAAATTCTTTGTAATTATCAACATTAAATACAGCTCTTGCGGTATCGGTAATACGCCAGGTAACTGCAATACCTATTTCCACAGGATTTCCAAGACAATCATTGATTTTCTGACGATTATTATTCAAAGTCATAATCTTTAAAGAAATTTTCTTTGAAGCTAACTCTGCAGACTCTGCTGTATTTTTTGCTTTTACATCTCCACTTTGATTGAGCTGTGTCTTTGCGGCAGGATTTACTGCTGTGCAAAAAGGGTTAACAAAGTAAAAACCAGGTTCTTTTATTGTACCTATATAATTACCAAACAAAGTTAACACTAATGCCTCTTGTGGTTTAAGTACTTTTAATCCAGGCAAAACCAACCAAGCAACAGAAAGTACAATACAACCAATAATCAGCATTACAGGACTTTCTCCACTTTCAGTTGCGATACCTCCGAAAATTGTTACAATAATTGCTAAAGCATAAACCAAAATAAACAGTATCAAAACTAACATACCGTTCTTTTTACTTTTAAGTATTTTTTCTTCCATTTAAAATCAATCCTCTCTATTTGATATCATAATGATATCAAATAGAATATTGATTGTCAAGCATAATTTTCAAATTATGTAAAAAAATCCCTCTTAACTCAAATGAATTAAGAGGGATAGTTATTTATCTTATTGAAGTTTAATTTTTATAAACATCAGAATAGGATAATTAAGAATTGTGATACAAGAACAACCGCTATCAAAGCAATAGGATATGTAGCAGCGTAAGCAGCGGCTACATCCTCTGTTCCTGCAGTTGAAATAAGTGTACCAAGTGCAGGTGTACTTGTCATACCACCTGTGATAGAGCCAAGGTTGTTAAGTAGACTCAGCTTTAGAACATACTTTGCAAACAGATAACCTGCGATAAGTGGTATCGTTGTCATAATGATACCGTAAACAAAGTACATTGGGTCAAAGTTTGCTACAAAATCTGCACCACCAGGGATACCTGCACCTACAAGGAAGAGTACAAGACCAAGCTCTCTGAAAAGTTTAAGTGTTGACTGCTCAGGCATAATGTTGAGTTTTCCGATTCTGCCAAAATGACCGAAAACAAGAGAAGCAAGAAGACATCCACCGGTAGTTGTAAGTGAGAAGCAGGTTCCGCTTAATCCATCTCCTGAAAGAGGAATCATAATTTTACCTACAAATATACCTAAAATCGCTGCAAGTGCAAATGCCGCAAATCCGTGTCCGTCAAGGCTTAAAAGTTTACCTTTGAAAGATTTCTTTTCAGATTTATCTGCTGAAATAGAAATCTTCTTTCTTTCAGCTGCCATATCAGCTTTAGTAATCTTTGGAATAATTTGTACGAAAAGAACAACTCCAATAACACCAAAGATATAAGCAATACCGTGTCCAACTGATACAAGACTTGTGTACTCATCTGCAACGGTTGCCTTTGCAGCCGAGAATGCAGGAGTTGAAGTAAGAGAACCTGAAAGAAGACCAACAATCATAGCTGTGAATCCTTCAGAGGTTTCAATAGCTCCGCCAAAACCAATTCCTCTTCCTATAAAAATACAAGCAACTGCTGAAAGTCCGCCAAATAGAATGATAACCAAACCTAAAAGAACATACGATTTAAAGTTTTTCTTCATATTACCGAAAAACTTAGGGCCAGCAATAAAACCAACCGATGTAACAAAAAGTATAAGACCTAGGCTTTCAACAATTTCCAGTGCTTTTTCAGCAAAACCTACTTCTACCGCACCTTTAATAATAAGCTGATTTTCAAGTGGTACAAAGAACAATGCACCAAATAAAAGAGCTATTACAAAAACACCTGCGTCACCAAGTGAAACACCTTTAATTGTTATTCTGCCAAGTGCATAACCGACGAATAATATCCCAAATATGCAGAACATTAAAAATGTAATGCCGGTTACAGGAATAACTCCACCAAATAAACTCATTTCATCTACTCCTCAAAATTATTTATTTACCACGGTAATCAGGCAACAGCTTAGGAGAAACAGCCTCTGTTGCAATACCTGCATCTGCAATCTCTTTTTCAAAAGATGCAACGTGATCCAGTGTAAGCTCGCCAACAGTAACATCTTTAGCTTTTGCAGCAGCACTCTTACCTGCACTGCGACCAAATACGATAATATCAAGCAAAGAGTTACCCATCAGACGGTTTCTGCCGTGGATACCTCCAACAGCCTCACCAGCAACAAACAGATTATTTACATTTGTTGTCATACAGTCAGGTGTAATATCTAATCCACCATTCTGATAATGTAAAGTAGGATAAACAATAATAGGTTCCTTGCGGATATCAATACCATACTTCTCAAACATACGCATCATTGCAGGAATACGCTTTTCAATAGTACCTTCACCGCCAATTTTCTCAATCATAGGAGTATCAAGCCATACACCGTAACCATTGCCTGTGTCTACTCCGTTGTTTCTTGTGCTACACTCACGAATAATTGAAGCAGCAGCAACGTCACGAGTTTCGAGAGGGTGCATAAATACTTCACCGTTGCAGTTAACCAGCTTCGCACCAAGAGAACGAACCTTCTCTGTAACCAAAGCACCGAAAATCTGCTCAGGATATGCGGCACCTGTTGGGTGATACTGAAGAGTTTCAGCATAAAGTAACTTTGCACCTGCACGGTATCCCATTACTAGACCATCAGCAGTAGCACCGTAATGGTTTGATGTAGGGAAACCCTGATAGTGCATACGACCTGCACCACCGGTAGCCATAATAACAGTTTTAGCCTTAGCAACTAGCAATTCTTTTGTTTCCATATTCATAAGAACTGCACCTGCGGCATTGCCATCCTTATCAAGGATAAGCTCAATAGCAGAAGTAAAGTCAACTACTGGAATTTCTCTGTTAAACACTTCGTCACGAAGTGTTCTCATAATTTCAGCACCGGAATAATCCTTTGCAGCGTGCATACGCTTACGAGATGTACCACCACCGTGAGTAGTAATCATTGTACCGTCTTCGTCTTTATCAAACTCAACACCAAGACCACTCAACCACTGAATAGCCTCAGGAGCATCGCAAACCAACTTTGAAAGCAACTCACGTTTCGCAGCAAAATGTCCGCCGCCAAATGCGTCTACAAAATGGATTGCAGGTGAATCATTAGGCTTATCTGCTGCCTGAATACCACCCTCAGCCATCATTGTGTTAGCGTCACCTATACGTAGCTTAGTAACAATCATAACGTTTGCACCTGCTTCATCTGCTTCGATTGCAGCAGAAGCACCTGCACCGCCACCGCCGATGATTAAAACATCAACGTCATAATCAGGATTTGACAAATCAACAGAATCAGCTGTAATACGGCTGTGTGCCTGAAGCATTTCTGCCAATTCCTTAGGAACCTTCTGACCTTTATTAGGGCCGATTTTCAACTCTTCAAACTCATCCTTCTTATAGTCAGGATGATAAGCAGCAAGCAACTCCTCTTTCTGCTGTGCTGTCATACGATCAGGCTCAAGAGCAATATTCTTCTCCCTTGCTTCCTCAACAGCTTTTATAGACTTTTGAAATTTCTCAGAATACATTTGCCACCCCTCCTTACTTCTCTATTTCACGGTTGTTGTACAACTCTTTGATTTCTTCAACAGGCTTTTGCATAAGTGCTTCGATCAACTCAACAAAAGTACCGTCCTTGATTTCCTGAACACGGTTGTCAAGGTGGTCACACTTAGGAGCAAGATACTTACCGTTCAAACGGCGTGCAAGCATTGCAACCTGTGGATGTGAAATTCCGGCTGGGCAACGTGAAGAACATACGCCACACATTACACAGTCAAAAGACTCTTCTGCACATTTCTCAAAATCGCCACGCTGTGCATATGCAATGTACTGCATAACGTTAAGACCCTGTGTACAGCTCTTTGTACAAGCGTTACAGCCAATACAAGCATAAATTTCAGGATAAAGTTGCATCATAATTGCGTCAGTAGGCTTAATCTTTTCCATATCATAAACCTGCTTTACAAGTGGGAAGAAAGGCAATGTAGCAATATACATATTGTCCTCTACCTTTGTCTGGCAAGCAAGACAGCTTTTCAACTCACGGTCGCCTTTAATACGATAGATTGTTGCACAGGCACCACAGAAACCATTACGGCAACCACAGCCACGAACTAGCTGATAGCCTGCGTATTCCATCGCTCTCATTATTGTTAAATTGTCCGGTACTTCATATTTTTTTCCGAACAGAAAAATGTTTACCATATTTTCCATTGTTATTTCTCCTTGTATCAATACTCATCCGGTAACTCGTCAAGCTCATCAAAACGGAATACAGGACCATCTTTGCAAATATATTTTGAACCTACGTTACATCTGCCACATTTGCCGATTCCGCATTTCATACGCATCTCAAGAGTAGTGTAAATCTGTGTTTTCTCAAAACCAAGAGAATACAGACCATCAAGTGTAAACTTAATCATAATAGGTGGTCCACAAAGAATAGCTGTTTTATTTGTATCAAAACCCAGCTCTTTTACATAGTTAGGTACAAAACCAACGTGTCCGTCCCAACCTTCCTGTTCTCTGTCGATTGTAAGATGAACATTAACATTGTCGTCCTTTGTCCACTCTTCAATGATTTCATTGTAGTCAAGGAGGTCATCCTTACTTCTTGAACCGTAAACAATATCAATCTTGCCATAACGATCACGATAGTGACGGCAGTAATTGATAACAGAACGCAATGGTGCAAGACCAACACCACCTGCAATAAACAGCAAGTTCTTTCCGGCAAATTCATCATCAACAGGGAAAGGATTTCCGTATGGTCCTCTTATAGTAATCTGCTGACCTATCTCAGCCTGATGCAACCACTCAGTAACACAACCACATTTTTTAATGGAAAATTCCATATATTCAGTATTTGTAGGGGAAGAAGTGATAGAAAACATTGCTTCGCCCACACCTGGAACTGAAAGCATTGCGCACTGACCTGGTCTGTGATCAAATGCTTTTTTACCGTCAGGAGTAACAACACGAAAAGTTTTTATATCCGGAGTATCAATACGAACATCTGTAATTACTCCAATTTTGGGAATTAAGGCCTCCATACGCTCACTCATTACTTTTTCCCTCCAATCGTTTTCATTACTTTTACGATATTCATAGATATAGGACACTTCGAAATACAACGTCCACAGCCTACACAGCTGAACATACCGTCATTATTTGCAGGATAATATACCAGCTTGTGCATAAAACGCTGACGGAAACGCTCAACCTGAGTAAGTCTGGGCTGTCCTGCAGACATCTTTGTAAAGTCTGAGTACATACAGGAGTCCCAGCAACGGAAACGAACAACACCTTTACCTGTATTGAAATCTTTAATGTCATAGCACTGACAGGTAGGACATACAAATGTACAAGTACCGCAACCAAGGCAAGACTCTGACAGCTTGCTCCATTCAGGTGCATCAAAAAATTCAGCAGTTTTGTCCCCACCAAAAGCATCTGTTGTCAAATCTGAAAGAGGCAACTTCTTCATAATCTTAGCTGTTTTATCTTTTTGAGCATCAACAGCCTCTGTTGAACATTCCTCAGTAAGAGCCTCCAGCTTTTTCATAAGAGCTTCGCCCTTCTCTGTATTGCTCTGCCAGAATACTTCAGTTTCTGTTTTCCATACAGAAATATCTCCAGCAGGCTCAGTTGCATCAATACCAAAAGTTTGACAGAAACAAGTTTCTGAAGGCTTTGTACAAGCAACAGAAATTATAACACCATGTTCTCTTCTGGAAGCATAATAGCTGTCAACAGGTTCGTTCAAGAACACACGATCAAGAACATCAAAACTCTTTACGTCACAGGCACGAACACCAAATACAACAAAATCCTCAGACTCTGTACGAGTATCAATCAATTCTATATTCTTGCCCTCTGTTCTGAACTCCATCAAGTTTTCCATCTGTGGGAAGAAAAAGTCTTTAGGACTTCTTACTGTGTTAAGAGCATTGCTCCACTTTTTACCCTCTTCCCATTTTGTGTATACTGCTTTGCCCTCATTATTATCAACAGGCATATATAATGAAGCGGACTTTGCAATTTCTGAAAACACACTGCTCAGGGAATCTATTGAACACTTACGCATCAGTGTCCCTCCCTTCAAAAACTTCTCCTGGCTCGATATCATCTGTTGTATAGTTAACAAGCGGTGCTCTGGAGCCAACTTCAGCACCAGCCTGATATTCTCCATAGAAAGAATCAATATCCTTTATAAACTTACGGTTAAGCAAATGTAATGGAATATTCTGTGGACATACACGAGAACATTCTCCACAGTCTGTACAACGTCCTGCAACGTGAAATGCACGGATAATGTGGAACATTTTTTCTTCAAAGCTGTTTGCAGCAGCTTTGTTTTCAACACCTGAATTAGGGTTATCAAACACACACTTTTCGCAAGTACAAGCCGGGCAAATATCACGGCAAGCATTACAACGGATACACTTTGAAAGTTCATTTTGCCAGAAAGCAAAACGTTCGTCAGGTGTCATTTTCTCTAGTTTTTCTACCTCATCAAAACGTGCAGAATCAATAACCTCGCCTGTTTCGCCCAAAAGCTCATCATAAGCAACATGCTTTTTACTCTTACAGTTTACACAACGCTCAGCAATAACACTTTTTGCAGAAACAGTTATAGGCTCGTCCTCATAAATGCTATGTATAAGAATATTTTCTCCGTCACATTCAATAGAAGAAATGCCATCTCCGCAAACTTCTTTAATTTTATTTATATCCGACATACCCTCGCAAGGAACACCAACAGCGTAAACTTTTTCACGATCAAATCGGTGTTCAGTTAAAAGCTGATTAAAGCTGTAAGTATCGCAGGGCTTTAAAAATACAAGGATTTTTCCATCATTCTTGCGTGTCTGAGCAACCAGATATTTTGAGAAGTTAGCTCCGCAAAAATCGTTCCAAACAAAATTCTCTTTAATATCTTCCACAGTAGAAAAAACTGAAGGAGTAATATCGTAGTCGAATTCGCCCTTTCTCCAGCCAAGCACACACGAAACTGTGCCATTTTCAAGAGATGAAACAGCCTTGTCAACCAATACATTTCGCATTACTTTTTGCATCTCAGATCCTCCAATCTCTTGTTTTCACCAAGACTTGCTACCTTCTCAGCAAAATCATTCATTGTAGCAGCAAACTTTGCACCCTCTGCTGCTGATACCCACTCTACACGAGTTCTTTCTTTTTCAATGCCAAGATAGTCAAGCATTGAGAAAAGCAAAGCCATACGACGACGAGTATAGTAGTTGCCTGAAGTATAGTGACAATCTCCTGGGTGGCAACCACAGATTATAACACCATCTGCTCCACGCTGAAAAGCACGAAGAATAAACATAGGATTAACACGGCAAGAGCATGGTACTCTGATAATTTTTACATCAGCAGGATAATTCAAACGGTTATTACCTGCAAGATCGGCACCTGCATATGAACACCAGTTACAGCAGAAAGCCACAATTAAAGGTTTATATTCATTTACTTGCATATTGCATCTACCTCCGCTATAATCTGTCCACTTGCAAAGCCCTTCAAATCCATCGCACCAGAAGGACAAGCAACTGTACAAGCACCACAACCCTGACATACAGCAGGATTAACCTGTGCAACACGGCGAATTGCAGTTGTTCTGTCGGGCATTCTGAATTCTTTATCTTCGTAAGTAATCGCACCGTATGGACATACACGTTCACAAGAAGAGCAACCGTTACACATAAGTTCATTTGAATGAGCAACACAAGGATTACCCTTTAGCTTATCTTTTACCAACAAGCCAATTACTTTTGAAGCAGCAGCACTTGCCTGTGAAACAGTTTCGGGAATATCCTTAGGTCCCTGACAAGCACCTGACAGGAATACACCTGCTGTTGGGCTTTCAACAGGACGTAGCTTTGGATGAGCCTCTGTAAAGAAATCGTTTGTATCCATACTTGCTGTAAGCATAGTTGCAAGAGGACGAGCAGACTTATCAGGCTCAATAGCAGCAGCAAGAACAACCAAATCTGCATCAATATGAAGCTGTTTATTTGCAATCAGATCAGAAGCTTGTACCTTTAGCTTATCGCCCTCAGGTGAAACCTTACCAACCATACCTTTAATATAATGAACACCGTATTCCTCAACGGCACGGCGATAGAACTCGTCAAAGTTCTTACCGGGTGTTCTTACATCAATGTAGAACACATAAACATCAGTATCAGGGTATTTATCTCTTGTAAGCATTGCGTGCTTTGCTGTGTACATACAACAAATCTTTGAACAATACTCCTTACCCTTTTCTGCACAAGCGTCACAACGAGAACCTACACACTGAACGAAAACAATAGTGTGAGGGTGCTTTCCGTCAGAAGGACGAAGCAACTTACCTGCTGTTGGACCTGCTGCATTTGTCAGACGTTCAAACTCAAGAGATGTAATAACATCCTTTGACTGATTGTAAGCAAACTCGTCAAACTTATCCATACTAATAGGATTAAATCCAGTAGCAACAACAATAGCACCGTACTTCTCCTCAATGAACTCGTCCTGTTGCTTATAATCAATAGCACCAGCAGCACAAACTCTTGCACAAAGACCGCACTTACCGTTTTTAAGCATATTACAGGAGTTAGGGTCGATTGTTGCAACCTTTGGTACAGCTTGTGCAAAAGGAATGTAGATTGCGTGGCGGTTGTCCATACCAAGGTTAAACTCATTAGGAACCTTCTTCATAGGACATTTCTCTACGCAAGCACCACAACCGGTACACATATCTTCCTTAACATAACGTGCATTCTTTTTAATTTTTACATCAAAATTACCTACAAATCCCTTTACATCTGTAACCTCACTGTAAGAGAAAATGCGGATTTTATCGTGCTGTGCAACATCAACCATTTTTGGTGTAAGAATACAAGCAGCACAGTCAAGTGTTGGGAATGTTTTATCCAACTGAGCCATTTTACCGCCTATTGTAGGTTTCTTTTCAACAATATCAACAGGGAAACCTGCTTCAGCAATATCAAGTGCTGTCTGAATACCTGCAATACCACCACCTATAACCAATGCACGCTTAACAACAGGTGTTTCACCCGGAGTAAGAGGTGTATTGAGATTAACCTTTGCAATAGCAGCTTTACCAAGAATGATAGCCTTTTCTGTACCAACAGGCATCTCTTTATGTACCCAAGAGCACTGCTCACGAATGTTTGCAATCTCAACCATATAAGGGTTAAGACCAGCCTCAGCGGCTGTTTTACGGAATGTAGCCTCGTGCATACGAGGTGAACAGGAGCAAACAACAATACCAGTCAGATTATGCTCCTTAATTGCATCTTTAATGATGTTCTGTCCCGCCTGGGAACACATATATTGATAATTTGTGGAAAAGACAACACCTGGTTCGCTCTTCAACGCTTCTGATACAGCCTCTACATCAACAGTACCAGCAATGTTACTTCCGCACCAACATACAAAAACACCTATTCTCTGCATCTGTCTTCTCCTCCTTACTTACTATATTTTCTGAATGCACTTACAATAGCCTGCTGTGGAATATCTTCATCAAGCAATGCAGGAACATCATCTGCCTTCAGGTGATTTGCACCCTGCTTGCGGATAACAGACAGACGAACAGCTTCAACCAGCTTTGCAGGTTCTACACCACGAGGGCATCTGTCAATACAAGCAAAGCAAGACAAGCAACGGTACAATGATTTGGAATTCATCAGCGGTTTAATATCTCCGCTTTCTACCATATATACAAACTGATGTGGATGATATTCCATTTCATCATATGCAGGGCAAGTAGCTGAACATTTACCGCAACGCATACATTTCTTAGGGTTCACACCACTTGTGCGAATAATTTCTTCCTGAAGATACTCATTTGCCTTATTCATTTGTATCCTCCTTTATTCCAAGAGCCTCTGCGAGCAGTTCTGTTAAATAAACAACAGGAATATCTGAGCCACCCTTTTCAAGGTTATAACGGCAAAGAGGACAGGCTGTAACTATCTTTTCAGCTCCGTTATTCTTTGCACTCTCAGTAACTGCTGTACTCTTTTTCTTAGCTAACTCAGGGCTTTCCATTGTAACATATCCACCACAACACTCATTGCGGTAAGAATAAATTACAGGTTCAGCACCTAATGCACGAATGAAATCCTCCATAATCTGTGGATTTTCAGGGTCATCCATATGCATTACTGAATTTGGTCTTAAAAGCAAACAACCATAATATGCTGCAATTTTCTGTCCCTTCAAGGGATTTACAACTTTCTCCTTAAGGGTATCAAAACCAACAACATCTCTAAGCAGTTCCAGATAATGATAAACTTTTGTAGAACCATCATATGGATTTTCTTCAGCCATATAGCGATTAACTTTATCAGCAAACTCAGCATCTGTCTGCATAGCGTTATTTGTCTGCTTAATTACATTGTGACATGCAGAACAGACAGTAACAAGTGCCTGTTCCTTTTCCTGTGCAGCTTTCAAAGCACGCACAGAAGATAATTTTGTGGCAATCTCATTTTTAGCGGTGGAAAAAACACCGCCACAACACTGCCAATTTTCTATCTCTTCCAGAGTAACACCCAAAGCCTCAGCACATTTTCTTGCATACAAATCAAGAGCCTTTGCCTTAGTTTTGAGAGTACAGCCTGGGAAGTAACTTACCTTCATTTTTGTACCTCCAGATTATACCATTTCTTCAGGATGAAATACCTCATCAAACTTTTCAGCTGTAAGGAAACCAAGCTCCACACAGGCCTCTTTAAGTGAAATATTGTCCTTGAAAGCCTTCTTTGCTGTTTTAGCAGCATTTTCATAACCAATATATGGATTAAGGGCAGTAACCAACATCAGAGAATTGTGAAGATTGTGATACATCTTGTCCTTATTAGCAGTAATACCAACTGCACAATTCTTATTGAATGAAGTAATTGCTTCAGCCAGTAATCTTGCAGACTGCAAGAAGTTATAAATACAAACCGGCATAAACACATTAAGCTCAAAATTACCCTGTGAAGCCGCCATACCAACAGCAACATCATTACCAATTACCTGAACAGCTACCATAGTAACTGCTTCACACTGCGTAGGATTTACCTTTCCTGGCATAATTGAAGAACCTGGTTCATTTTCAGGAATGAAAATTTCTCCAAGACCATCACGAGGACCTGAAGCCAACCAACGAATATCGTTTGCAATCTTCATCATATCACAAGCCAGTGCCTTCATAGCTCCGTGAGCAAACACAAGCTCATCCTTTGAAGTAAGAGCGTGGAACTTATTCTGAGCAGTAACAAATGGCTTATTTGTAATTTTTCCTACCTCTTCTGCTACCTTTTCAGCAAAAGTTGCGGGAGCATTAAGACCTGTACCTACGGCTGTACCACCAAGAGCAAGCTCACGAAGAGGCTCAACAGCTCTCTTAATCAGTTCAATGTCTTTTTCAAGACTTGAACGCCAACCGCTGATTTCCTGACTGAACTTGATCGGAGTAGCATCCTGAAGATGTGTTCTGCCACTCTTTACAATTCCTTCGTTTTCTGCCTCAAGGCGAACAAAAGTCTTTATTAGTTCCTCTACCGCAGGAATTAGTTTATCCTCCAATGCGATAACAGCTGCAATATGCATAGCAGTTGGGAAAGTGTCGTTTGATGACTGGCTCATATTCACATCATCATTTGGGTGGAGAAGCTTTTTGCCAAGAATCTGATTAGCACGGTTGGCAATAACCTCATTGGAATTCATATTGGATTGTGTACCAGAACCTGTCTGCCATACAACCAATGGGAAATGGTCGTTAAGCTCACCTGCCATAACCTCGTCGCAAGCCTGCTTTACAGCAGCAAGTTTCTCATCAGTCATTTTCTCAGGACGCAGAGCATTATTAGTAATTGCAGCAGCCTTCTTAAGCACACCAAAAGCATGAATTATTTCACGAGGCATTGTTTCAATGCCAACACCTATTTCAAAATTTTCGTGACTTCTCTGGGTTTGTGCTGCCCACAAACGGTCAGCAGGAACCTTTACCTCACCCATAGAGTCGTGTTCAATACGATACTCCATTACTGAATCTTCCTTTCATATTGTCTATATCTTAAAATGACAAACTATTGATAACAGATTTTAGACTTTCTGCACTCTTATGCAATGAAGCCAGTTCCTGATCATTCAATGGCAAAAGAAGTTTGCTGTGAGCACCCTTGCTACCAACAATATTAAGCAAGCTCAGACAAACATCATCAATACCGTATTCACCGTGTAACATAGTAGAAACTGTCATAGTAGTATCAATACCACTGAGCAGGCACTTACAAACGTGACATACAGAAACAGCTACTGCATAGAATGTTGCACCCTTACGCTGAATAACATGCGCCCCTGACTTACGTACATACTCTTCAATTTCTGCACGGTTTATTTCAGGATAATCACCATCTAAATGAAGGATGGAATCACGATAACTTTCAACAGGTATATTTGATATATTAGCTACTGACCAAGGAACGAAAGAAGAGTCACCGTGTTCACCCAGAACATAGGCATGTACATTCTGCTGATTTACAGAATAATACTCAGAAAGTCTCGCACGCAAACGAGCTGTATCAAGAATTGTACCTGAACCAATAATTCTCTCTTCAGGAAGACCTGAACATTTACAGAAAGTATATGTGAGAATATCAACAGGGTTACTTACAATTACATATGTGGCATCTGGTGCATAACGTGTAATTTCAGGAATAATAGCCTTAGTAATATTTACATTTGTCTGTGCAAGATCCAGACGTGACTGACCTGGCTTTCTTGCAACACCTGATGTAATAACAACAATGTCTGATCCCACAGCATCTGCATAACTTCCTGCATATATATTACAGGAGTGACAGAATGGTGTACCCTGACGAATATCAAGTGCCTCGCCGATTGCCTTTTCACCATTAATGTCAATCATTACAATTTCTGAAGCGATACCGGCAACAGTCATTGTATAAGCAATGGTAGAACCTACGCTTCCGGTTCCGATAATAGTAATCTTATTCATTATTTGTCCCTCTTTTCCTATAATAAAGATGTTTAAAACATCTTTGCTTAATTTTCATCACTTTTCACTTTGTTAATTCCTTAACATAATAAAAAGCACATTCTCCATTTTTTGACATTTTTTATCGACATCAAAAAATTAGAACACAAAATACAATTTGTGCAAACCGATATAACCTATCGGTTATAAAGTTATAATGCACGAAAAATAAAGCATTAAAACCTATTGTTTCATCCATTACACATTAAACAAACAGAAATAAGCATATGTCCCTGTTATACTTTCTAAGTATAACACATTGTCATTTAAAAATCACTACTTTTCTACAAAAATAATTATTTTTTGCTGAAAAAACAAAGCACTAAAAAACACCAAAATAAAGTTAAAACTCTTTTCATTATAATAAAAAAGGACTTTTGCAATGCAATAGCCCTCTTTTCTGAATAGATATATCTTCGACCTTAATATTTTTGTGTGTTTGCTTGACAAAAATACTTTGTACTCAACTTTATTCGAGCACGTAGTCTACTGCTACACTTGTTTGGGTAACACTGTGCATATGCTTTTTTACTATATCACAGTGATAGGGGTCTTTCTGATAATCTTCAAGAGCTTTTTCATCATCAAGGGTAACTGTAAGAATAATATCATATGAGCGTGCAGAATGGAGAAAGTCTACACCTACTTCAATACCTCTCAGCATTGGCACATTACCCTCCATAGAACGCAAAATTTCTGCTGTTTTATTGCACATTTCCTCACTGTTATCCTCTAGCTTAAAACAAACAATATGTTTAATCATCTTCTATTCCTCCGTTTATAATTATTGTGCTCATAAATATTTGAAAATAAATTTAAAGCATATCTTTACAAATGATTATACCATAAGATTTTATAATATAGAAGATTTTTAGAGCAAATAGTTTATAAATTATAAATTTACAGCAGATAAAAATTGCTAAAATTTATAATCACTTTCAAATCTTTTAAGCAACTTATTTTTCAGTTCTTGTAAAATAATTTCATCAAAATCTATGTAATATACATTCTTTGCATCTACCCTGTATATCTAAATTTATTTTTTCTAGAACACACTGTCTATCTTTCTGATAAATACAAAAATAATTTTCACATAACATATAATATTCCTCCAAAGCAAACATTAAAAATTCTTATAAAAATAAGTCTAGCATATTACGGATGGTAAAGCAACCATTAATATAATCATAATAGGTTATATTAATGATATAAATATTAGATATAATATTTATATTAGAGGTGATAGTATGTTCAAGATTAATAATGAATTTAAAAATGCAAATATATCAAGAACTGTCAGATTTACAGAAAGTCTGTTTGAACAAATGAATGAAACTGCCAACAAAAACGGAATTTCATTTAATCTTTTAGTATTGCAGTGCTGTAAATATGCACTTGATAATCTCAACGAAGACGACGAAAATAACAGTGTAAAAAAGTAATCGAAACATAATTAATATGCTAATAATAATCCTATAAAACAACAAAACTCTCGAAAACAGCTTTTAAAGCCTATTTTCGAGAGTTTTTATATATATAATATCTTCCGTGCTATAAATTTATATATAATACTACTTAAAATTTTTCAAAGAAAATCTTTGAGTGAGCATAAAAATTACTTATTTTTGTTTTGAATATATTCGTCAATAGCTGCTGCGGCTGTTTTACCTGCACCCATTGCAAGAATAACTGTTGCGGCACCTGTTACGGCGTCACCACCTGCATAAACACCCTCACGAGATGTAAGACCGTTTTCGTCAGCGATAATTCCACCCCACTTCTGAGTATCAAGACCCTCTGTTGTTGATTTGATAAGTGGGTTAGGAGATGTACCGATTGACATAATAACGCAGTCAACCTCAAGCTCAAACTCTGAGTTTTCTTTAACAACAGGACGTCTTCTGCCGGAAGCATCAGGTTCGCCAAGCTCCATCTCTACGCACTTCATAGCACCCACTTTGTTTTCTTCATTTGGCAGGATTTCAATAGGGTTTGTAAGCAACTTAAAGATAATGCCCTCTTCCTTAGCGTGCTCAACCTCTTCTGCTCTTGCAGGAAGCTCCTCTTCACTACGTCTGTAAACAATATATACTTCTTCAGCACCAAGACGCTTTGCACATCTTGCGGCATCCATTGCTACGTTACCGCCACCAACAACTGCAACTTTTTTGGAATTTGCAATAGGTGTAGTGCTGTTATCTTTATAAGCCTTCATAAGGTTTACTCTTGTAAGGAATTCGTTTGCAGAATAAACACCCTTTAGGTTCTCACCGGGGATATTCATAAAGCGTGGCAAACCTGCACCTGAACCAATATATACTGACTCAAAACAATACTCGTCCATAAGCTCATCAATAGACAGAATTTTACCGATAACCATATTTGTTTCAACCTTAACACCCAGAGCTTTAAGAGTGTCAATTTCTTTCTGTACAATGGCCTTTGGAAGTCTGAATTCAGGAATACCGTAAACAAGCACACCGCCTGCAAGGTGAAGTGCCTCAAACACAGTAACCTCGTAACCCTTCTTAGCAAGGTCACCTGCACAAGTCAAACCTGAAGGACCTGAACCTATAATCGCAACCTTGTGTCCGTTTGACTGTGGCTTTTCAATAGCAACAGTCTCCTTACTATTGTGTCTGTCAGCAACAAAACGCTCAAGTCTACCGATACCAACAGCCTCTCCCTTAATACCACGCACACAGTTTTTCTCACACTGTGACTCCTGTGGACATACACGTCCGCAAACAGCAGGCAATGAACTTGATTCTGAAATAATGTTATATGCTTCGTCAAAATTACCCTGACCAACTTCGTGAATAAAAGCAGGAATATCAATATGTACAGGACAACCGTTTACACAAGGCTTATGCTTACAGTTAAGGCAACGCTGTGCCTCGTCCAAAGCCATTTCTTCTGTATAACCAAGTGCAACCTCCAGGAAGTTTTTATTTCTTACATCAGGCTCCTGTGAGGGCATAGGATTTTTCTTTAAAGACATATTGGGCATCTTACTTTACCTCCTTTTTAAACAGATTACAGGTTTCTTCGTGTGCGTGACGCTCAAATTCTTTATACATTGTACCACGCTCCATAGCTTCGTCAAAATCTACCAGATGACCGTCAAAATCAGGTCCATCAACACAAGCAAACTTTGTTTCTCCGCCAACTGTAAGTCTGCAACCACCGCACATACCTGTACCGTCTATCATAATAGGGTTCATACTAACAATAGTTTTAATATCATACTCTTTTGTCAGCTTACATACAAACTTCATCATAATAAGCGGACCTATTGTAATAACTTCGTCATACTTCTCTCCGCTTTCAATAAGAGCCTTTAGAGCATCTGTTACAAGACCCTTTTCTCCATGACTTCCATCATCTGTCATAATCTTTATAATATCACTTACAGTGTTGAATTCGTCCTCAAGAATAACAAGGTCTTTATTTCTGAATCCAACAATACTGTGTACTTCACAACCCTGGTTGTGTAATTTTTTAGCGATAGGATATGCAATAGCACAGCCAACACCACCGCCAACTACTGCAACCTTTTTAAGTCCCTCTGTATGAGAAGCCACACCCAAAGGACCAACAAAGTCAGCAATGGAATCGCCCTGTTCTTTATGATTCAACTTTTCTGTTGTAGCACCAACAATCTGAAAAATAATTGTAACAGTACCCTTTTCCCTGTCAAAGTCAGCTACTGTAAGAGGAATACGTTCGCCGTCCTCATCAACACGCAAAATAATAAACTGACCGGGTTCTGCCTTTTTGGCAATCAAAGGTGCATCAATCTCCATTAATGTAACAGTGGGATTAAGCACTTCTTTTCTTACGATTTTGTACATAATTAAAACTCACCTTTCAAAATCAAAATATGAAAATGATTTTAGACTAAGAAAAATTATACCATAACACAACTGCAAAATCCAGTATAAAATTAGACAATCAGACAGTATTTTTCTGTACATTTAAATTATTTCTATATTTATACCTTATAACACAAATTCTGCACATCAATAATTGAATAATAACACAACAAAATATAATTTTATAGTTGTTATTTTTATTATCTTTTATCTTAAATTCTTCTTTTAACTCTTTAATAAACACACCTATAAAAATAAAACTTGCTACATTTGAAACGGTAAAAGCTGGAAATATAATGTATGGTTCTATTTTTCTTCAAAGTATACATAAAATATTTCACACCTGATTTTTACTTTTTATAATGTCTTTATGAGAATGTTCTTTTTTGATTTTAGTATTAATATCATTTACTTCGCTTTCAGAAATTGTACTCATTATATCAATTTGAGATTCTCCTTTTACTATCAATACAATACCTTTTAATTCTTTACAAATTCCCAGTATAATATTAACAGCAACATTTAAAATAAAAGCAAGAAATATGGAACATAATAAAACAATTAATGTAACAGGCAAAAAATATATAAGTTTATCTGATATAAGGGCAACTTTTATATTCAACTGTGCATAAATAATGGTATCGGGTATATATGAAATCAGATATATCCCTAATGATACACTGGATATTTTATAAATTACACGTCGTATCACTTTTGGAAATTTATTTGCATTTATCCTGCTTAAAAGCACAAAAAACATTACCCCTAATAAATATGGCTCAAAACCGTTCCAGGCTATGTACTGACCAGCCTCAAAGAGTTCCCCATAACTTCTGTAATAATTAAAAGAGCTGAATACAAACGTACATACAACAAAAAGAATTGTCAACACAGAAGTTTTTATCTTTAATCCATATTCACGCAAATAACAACCAGTAATGTAATATGTAACGGGGTAAAATTCTTTCCACCAGGCAGGCACCAGTTTTGTTATTGCATCACCCAAAGTTGGGTTAAAACATAAAGAATCAGAAGTCACACTAAATATATTAATTATAGATGGCAGTACTGTAATTACAATAAGGGTAAGAACTAATACTTGTTTTTTTCGTTTACTTTCAAGTTTATTATACATAACATTTAAAAATGGTATCAATAAAAATAAACCTATGTAAAGCTCAATATACCAGCTGTATGGAGCACCGGAAAAATTTAATACACTAAGAATAAAATCTCCAAAGTCTATTGGTGTGTTCAAATAATATACTTTGAACAAAGTACAAAAAATACTTGCTAAAAAATAAATAATTAAGGTTTTTACAATTCCTACATAATATTTTTTGCTGAGTATCTTCTTACACATTAAATATCCCGTAAGTATAAGAAACATTGGAATACATACAGACGACAATGTTCGTAATATAAATAAAATATACATATTTGTACCACTTACAACCTGTCCATAGAAACCACTATTAAGAAAAAAATGTATACAAATCACAAAAAACACAGCTACTATCCGGATAATATCCATTGCTGTGTTGCGATTTTCAAGCGATTTTAATTTCATATTTAATACCTGCTCTTTATAAAGTTTTAATATCTTATTAAATAATATCATATTCATATAATATTATCAAGTGACATACCCCTATACTTATAAATACTTTTTTTACAAGAAAAATGACAAAATATAATTGTCAACTTTAATTTCAAAAACAAGTTGACAATTATATATAGCTATTTTATAATATTATTAACCTAATTATTAAATTTAATTAACAATTAAACAAAGGACAGTGTAAAATATGAGTAAATTAAAAAAAGTTAAAAAAAGGAAAAATTTTTCATTAATTAAAGAAGACAACCCAAAAACGGGGAATTTATTGGATATCATATTTATTGCTCTTTTTGTAGCATTGATTTCAGTATCTGCACAAATTGCAATTCCTACTATTGTGCCATTTACCTTACAGACACTTGGAGTTTTTGTATCATCTGCCTTACTAGGATGTAAACGTGGCACAACAAGTATTTTAATATATATTTTTTTAGGGTCAATAGGATTGCCTATATTTTCAGGTTTTTCAGGCGGTGTTGGTAAATTAACAGGACCAACAGGTGGCTACATAGTGGGCTTTATTCTTACAGCAGTTGTAGTGGGTTTAATGTGCGATCTTTTAGGAAAAAAACTTTGGGTTCTTATTACTTCTATGACAGCAGGATTATTACTATGTTATCTGCTTGGAACAATATGGTTTTGTATATCTTCAAAAACAAATTTCATTTCTGCTTCAATGCTATGTGTTGTTCCATTTATTATTCCTGATGTAGCAAAGATTATTGTTGCTTCTATACTTGTTAAAAGATTGGACAAAATAGTTGAATTATAAATTAGTAGTAAATTTCTATATTCTTCCTATACACATTGACATATATAGTGACAAATGCTACAATATATGTAATATATTACATAAAATTAAAAGGGAGGTATTATAATGATTGAAAAATATAAAAATCAAGTAGTATTGTTTGGAGCAATATGCAAAATAAACAATCAGTATTACGCTGTTGGTGAGAAGTTTTACAATGAAGTTTCTATTAAACAGGAATATCTGCTATCGGTAATAGAGTATAAATTTTCAGAGCAACCTCCTACATTAAATGAACTGGCAACGTATACAGGAAGCTCTCATCAGAATGTTAAACAGATCGTATTAAAATTAATAAATAAAGGATATTTACAAATTGAGCAAGATGAAAAAGACAGGCGAAAAAGACGTGTACACTTTACAGAAAAATATTATCAGAACAGACCTGAATTCACACGCAGAAGAGAAAAATTTATGGAAAATATTTTTAATGGTATAACAGAAGAAGATATTAACTCTACAATAAATATTATGGAACGAATCAGTAATAATCAGAGAAATATGTTGTAATACGCCTGTTGCATTGTGCTCTGTACAGCACCTCTTAATATAATCTGTTTATATTGCTTGATGATTTGGTAGTTTTACAAAAGAATTTGGCGATGTAAAACAAAAAGCAGGTTGGCAAAAATACACAAAATAAAGCAACTTAGTGTTGCAATTTTAAGAAAGATACTATATAATTAAACTATATCTTAGTTAATTGGCATCATATATTATTGCTAGTTATCAAGAATAATATATGTGCTGAACAGGAGGACAAAAATGGAAGATCTAAAAGGCTTATTTAACAGCGAATATGTAGAAAAGGTAATTAATACTGAGTCTGCTTTTCCGGGCGGATTGCTTGGACCGCATCTTACAGACCAAGGATATACTGTTACCGTCTTTAATCCATTGGCAGAAGCAATAGACGTTGTAGACAAGAGAAGCAATCAAAAAATTTCAGCAATAAAAGTAGATGATGCTGGACTATTTACAGCTTTTTTGGGTTGTGATTCGTCTACTCCCTACTATCTTGAGATAACGCCATACGATGGAGAGATATATCAAGTTGAAGACTGTTACAGATTCCCTGTACAAACATCCTCACAGGATGCCTACCTGTTTGGTTCAGGTACACTATATTCTATCAGTGATGTTCTCGGTGCTCATCTGAAAACTATTGATGGTGTAGAGGGTACTCTGTTTACCGTTTGGGCACCAAACGCTAAAAGAGTAAGTGTTGTAGGTGACTTTAATCAATGGGACGGCAGAACTCACCAGATGAACAAGGTTTATAATGTAGGAATTTTTGAATTGTTCATTCCGGGTGTTGGCGAAGGTGACATTTATAAATTTGAGATAAAAACCCAATGGGAAACTCTTATGTTAAAAACAGACCCATTTGGAAACTATCAGCAAAAACGTCCTGAAACAGCCTCTATTGTTGCTGACCTTAATAAATATAAGTGGACAGATAACGCTTGGATAGAAAAGAGAAAAAACACTGATATCCACAATCAGCCTGTTGCGATTTATGAACTGCATCCCGGTTCTTGGAAGAAAAAAGGTAAAGTTAAGGATCAGTTTTTGACATACCGTGAATTGGCTCCTGAACTTGCTGAATATGTAACAGAAATGGGCTATACACATATTGAACTTATGGGTATCTCTGAGCATCCTTTTGATGGTTCGTGGGGATATCAGGTAACCGGTTACTATGCACCTACATCACGTTTTGGTTCACCAGAAGATTTTCAGTATTTTGTAGATTATATGCATAACCACGGCATAAGTGTAATTCTTGATTGGGTTCCTGCTCACTTTCCTAAAGATGCACACGGTCTGGCAAGATTTGACGGAACTCCAATTTATGAACATCCCGACTCACGACGTGGGGAACATCCCGATTGGGGAACATATATTTTCAATTATGAAAAAACTGAGGTTCGCAATTTCTTAATAGGAAGTGCTTTATTTTGGATTGAAAAGTTCCATATTGATGGACTTCGTGTTGATGCAGTTGCATCTATGCTTTATCTTGATTACGGCAAACGAGATGGCGAATGGTTACCAAATATCTATGGTGGCAGAGAAAATCTTGAAGCAATGGAATTCTTAAAGCATTTGAATTCAATCAATGAACAGCGTAATCCAGGAACAGCAATTATGGCTGAAGAATCCACCTCATTTACAGGCGTTACTTCTCCGGTTAAAGATAATGGTTTAGGATTTTCCTTTAAATGGAATATGGGCTGGATGAATGACTTCCTGAAATATATGTCAACAGACCCTATTTACAGATGTCACGACCATAATGAACTTACATTCAGTATGGTATACGCTATGTCTGAGAAGTTTATTTTGGTTCTATCTCACGATGAGGTTGTTTACGGAAAATGCTCTATGATAAATAAAATGCCTGGCGACGATTGGCAGAAGTTTGCAAATTTAAGAACAGCATATGGCTTTATGTTCGGTCATCCAGGTAAAAAACTGTTGTTTATGGGACAGGATTTTGCTCAATATGATGAGTGGAATGCCAATAAAGAACTCGACTGGTACTTGATTGACCTTGTCGACAACAACAAAAAGCTACAAAAGTTTGTAAAAGATCTACTTACGATTTACAGAAAATATCCTGCACTTTATGAGCAAGACTTTACATACCAAGGCTTTGAGTGGATGAATTGTAACGACTGGAGCAACAGTGAAGTTAGTTTTGTTCGTAAGCCATCCACAGAAGGTGAGAAACACCTATTGTTTGTATGCAACTTTGTACCTGTACCACACGATAATTTTATGATCGGTGTTCCAAGCAAAGGCGAATATAAATTAATACTTAACAGTGACTCTTCAGAATATGGTGGTTCTGATTATAATACAACAACATTGCTTACAGCAGAAGAAAGAGAAGCTGACGGAAGAAAGTATTCAGTTATCTACTCTATTCCACCTTTGAGTGTAAGTGTATTTGAATTTGATTATATCTATGAAGAGCCTGATGAAGAAATTGTAGAAACTGAAATTGAAGAAAAAACAGAAGCTGGAGTTAAAACAAATAAAAAATCAAATATAAATAAAAATGCAACTAATACTGATAAAGAAACCAAGAACGCTGAGGCTGTACCAACAGCTACTACTGCAAAAACTCCTGCTGAAATAAAAAGAGAGCAAAATATTAAAAAACTTCAGGAAATGAAGAAAAAACAGTCTAAGAAATAATTTATAAAACTAAACATATAGAAAAGCAAATAGAATTATTTATAATATTTATGTTTATTGCATTGTTTTCAATAAACACAGTAATATATCTGTTCTCTGGTTACAATGGCGATATAACTTGAAATTTAATAGTAATTGAAAGTATTGTGGGAATAATTAATCTCCTCTATCTTTTGAATGTCTATTTGATTTACAAATATATAAAATTAAGTTACTGAATTAATCGGGAATACACAGTTTGTCAAAAAGCTCAGCGAAAGCTGGGCTTTTTATCATATAAAAAAGTAAAAAAGAAAAACTCCTTAACCAACAAATGTTGATTAAGGAGTTTGGCGCGCTGGGAGGGACTCGAACCCCCGACCTACTGGTTCGTAGCCAGTCACTCTATCCAGCTGAGCTACCAGCGCACAATCTATTTTCGACTGCTTATTTATAATATCATATATAAATAAAAAAATCAAGTATTTTTTTATATTTTTTTTAATAATTTTCATAGCAAATCAAACCACCTTCCAATAATTCAGGTGGTTTGATTTTACTGCTATGTAATCAGCAAATGCTGTAAAACAAAATTACATAACCCTTATCAATTTTGTGTAAAATCTATTTTTTTAATGCCATAAATTTTCCTGAGGAAAAATCCCCATACTTTAGGATTGTCAATAACAATAAATTTCATATCAAACCCTCCGTTGTTACTTATTTGCGAATAATGAAAGTATGCAAATAAAAATTGCCGCAATCACTATAACCCATCGACAAGGTAATAATGTTCCAATAAGCAATCCTATCCCAAACAACAAAGCTCCATTACAACTACTTTTTCTGGAACGACGCATATGCTTTCACCACCCGTTATATTTAGAAAACACCTTATAGCTATGTTTGTTATGAACTAAGCCTCTGTGGTGTTGCCCTAGTACATAATACTCATTTTTTATCAGGTGGTTACAGATTATTTTTCGCAGTTTTAAGAATATCTATCCCATTAATTATACCATCATCATTAACATCAGCTGCGGCATATTGTGCATCTGTAAAATTTAAAAGCGATGTATCTTCCATTATGTATCTGCTTAATAATTTTGCATCATTACTATTAACACTACCCTCTCCTGTAAGGTCACCCTTAACAGATATAGTATATCTTTTATGCTCGCTACCATTATTTTTGACAATCATAGTAAAGTCTGTGCCAAGTTTTCCACTTGTTTTCTTTACATTTTCTTTGTTATAAAACTCTAATGTATAACCATTGAACGTAAGATTATTTTTAAAACTTGCTATTGTCGTTCCTGACGGAACATTCCAAATAACATTTTTTGTGGAATCGACATAATAGGCATTAACCGAAAATTCTGCCATACCTTGCTGAGTATTGTTTGAGGTATTATTATCAATATTATTCTGAGAACTACCATTATTAATATTTTGATTATTTGTATCATCTCTGTTGTCATCAAAATTCTGATTATTGTCTGTTTTTGGGTAAGAAAGTTCATTAGTACCAACCGTAAGCAAATTTCCATATTCCGTGAGAATATAAAGCCTTGTATTATAACTAAGCATCTGTGCTTTACATTTAAAGCCTGTTCTATAAAGTAGTTCACTTTCACCTGATGATGTATAACCATAGATATTACCATTGCTGTACTTGCAATAATATCCATTTATTACCCCTGAATTTATTTTATCACTGACAACATTCGTTTTTATCAAAGTTCTATTATTAAGATCTACAATGCTTCCCCTACCATCAAAAACAACATTATCACATATAAAAATACTCGCAAAAAGTACATCAGTTTGCAAAATATGTGAAGGTTGGTAATTACCATTGGTGTTAAGAGAATAGATATTGTCTTGGGAGAATATGTAAAAGTTATCTCCACCATAACCCATCTTATAATCAGTAACATTACGCATACTAAATGAGTAAAGCATTTCTCCATATATGCTATAACAATTAAAATTACTGCTATCATCATTTTCTGCAAAATATACTCTATCTCCTGCTACATAAAATTTATAACTACTATTTATTTTAAGATTTCCAAAATTATAGTTATAAAGTGAATCCCTGCTGTACATATATTTATTGATAATTATACTGCCATTGTTATCAGATAAAACATAAATATTTCCATTATTGACAGTTGCATACTTAATATCACCTATGGTTTTAAAAGTACGACTTTCAGAATAATTATCAAAGACAAAATTCACTGTAAAATTATTGCCACAAAAATTCAGCACATACACACCATTACCGTCACAGGTTAACACAGTATTGCTGTTAACCTCACTAATATTCCATTGATTTGTAGCACTTGCACCCATATTGCAAGAAAAAGCACAAAATAAAAACACAAACAAAACTATAAATATATACTTAATAAAAGATAACATTTCTTCTACAAATTTCATATTTTTTAGCATAATATCGACACCTTTTTGTGTTTACTGTACCATATTTTACCATAATACTATAAAATTTTTACAAAAGGTGTTATTTCATCACATTTAATCACATAAATAAAAAATATTTGTATTCTAAAAAAATTAATACTAAAAAATAGAATATATGCAACATAATACAAGGCAAGAGAATTCTAAATAAACCTCTTGCCTTGTATACTTTAAACAACCGATATTTTTCCCAAAACTATATTGCTTATATAAAAATCAACCATATCAATTTACTGATGATATGTACACCCATATGACCTATCATTGAATACTGTATACCATATTTGCGATAAATCAAACCGAAAACAAATCCTAGGCCACCGTTAAGTAACAAACATCTGAATACTATCAGCGGAGTAAGCTCACCAAATGCATTTATTGTTGCAGGAATATGACCTATTGCAAACAGTAATGCCGCAACAATATTTGCTGTAAGGAAAACAATTTCGGGGATTTTCTCCTTCGGCTTATTTCTGCAAAATATTTTCCAGATTATAAAGGAAAACAGCGACATAACCATTAGCCTTAACATTACCTCTTCAATTACTCCACCATATAAAACACTGGCAATGACAGCATTTACAGTTAATCCTGCCTTTGTGCCTTCTTGAATTGCTGGCTCTACACTTCCGAATGTCCAATAGTCAAGGCTGAAAATTACACCCATAACTGCTGTTATTAACAAAACTTTTACAAGTGCAGACTTTTCAATTTTAAAAGACCTCATTAGCCCCGTCTTTTCTGCAAGAATGTATCCTATTAATCCGCAGACAAATGTATACGCACATATCTGAATTACATACACAAGTATCAACATTTCCTTACTTCCTATTTGTGCGATTGTCTGTTCAACAACTTCATCTGAATACAAATCAAATTGATACAGACAGGTAAACAATCCACCTAATATGGCTACTGGCAACAATGCAATGGTAAACAGGAAAGGTTTTTTCAGTTTATTCATTTTCAACCTTCTCCTCTCTGTATGTTTCAACACAATAACCCTTATGTCCGCAATTTGTACACTTCAACCTTCTTGTTTTAGGTGTATGAGGTGCAAAAAATTCTTCTTTAAAAGTAGGCTTGAATACTGTATGACATTCAGGGCAAATATAATCTACATTTTTAAAATAATAAACACAAACACCTATCGTTGCAAAAATAATCACAAGCATACCTATTATAAATGGTATCCATATTCCCTTTGTTATTCCCAGCGTAAAAGTAGCAACTTCAATAATTTCCATTATCACTCCTATTGTGATTGTTATTCTTCTTACTTTTGCCAATTTATTTTTGTTTTTCATAACGTGAACTATATCTGTTATAGATTCGACAGAAAAATTACTTACATCTTTGAGTTCACGCATAAGCTCTTTAACCTTATCCAACTGTGACTGTTTTTCAGAAATTTCTTCCTTTAATGTTTGTTCCTGCTGTGAAAGCAGAATTGATATTACATTTTCAGGAGCATCTTCTGACAATAATTCGCCTATGCTGTTAATTGATAATCCAATTTCTCTCAAAAAGCATATAACTTTTAATTTTTGCAAATCCGCTTCTGAATAAAGTCGTCTTCCTCCTTCACTAAGTCGGCTGGGTACAAGAATATTTCTTGTATCATAGTATTGTACTGTTCTGACTGTTATCCCGCAGAGCTTTGCCATTTCTCCTGTCGTGTATTCTGACATAGTCTCCGCCTCCTTTCAATAAGCATTTTACTGCATTACCCAACGTTATTAGCAATACCTTACGCAGGGGGATTTTTTATTTTTGCCTTATTTTTTTAGAATTTTATTGTTTTTTCATTACTTAGCTGTGTCTAAATCAGAAAAAGTAATCTTTGAATGTACATTGTAAAACAGTGAGTGATAACTGTTCTGATAAAAAAGGCTACAAACTAATCATAGTATAGTATTATAATAAACATTATTAAAGAAGGCTATCTCAAACCCTTTAATCTGAGATAGCCCCTCATCTTTTATTATATTGCGTCAATGCAAAAAGCCATCATATATTGCTGGTATAAAACCTATCATAACATAGGTAACAATAGAAGCAATACAGAAAACTACTGTAATGGTAATTGCTAATGCTGACAACCCTTTATATATACTGTGTGATTTAACAACTACATCAGTTCCATCTAAAATTTCATCTACATTGTTTCTCTTTGGCAGATATTGTTCTCTTATAGTTTGCAGTGCCATCGCAAAGAATAACGCACCTATAAGGATTGTTATTACAACATACCTTATATTCATTGTACAGGTATACGGAAAAGCATCACAAAATATATAATATGACACTGTTGACACAATATATATCAGGAATAAAAATGCCTTCATAACTCTGTCTAATATTCCAGTACTCTTGATAAGCATATATATCATAGCTACTACTGCAACCAAAGCAAGCACTACATTAACCCAAAACAATAGTACAGCCCAGAAATCAAGCTTTGATGTATATTGTGCTTCATCAAATACAGCTGTTTTAAATAATCCTATCGTAGGGTTATATTCGTAGTATGGACAGTTATACCATACATACTGATCATACACACTTTCAAACTGAAAAGCACTGAAGTCAGTAAGTCTTTCCAAAAATGTGCGATCACCGCCAACATACATATCTATCTGCTTTCCAAAGTCCAGTACATAATTAAACGGCACTTTAAATAGTATAAAATTACGCACACTCCACCACAAGCCAAGTGGAACACACACAACACCAAATACAACCCATTGTTTTATAATATCAATCCAATGCTCTTTCTCCTGAATAAACACTACTATGAATACTACTGCAATGGCAGGTGCAACTATCCAACCCGACAATTTGCTCATCATACCGCAACCAACACAAAATGCAATCTTTAAAATATTTTTGTAGGTTCGATTTTTGTAATAGTAAAGTGTATTCAGCACAGCCGCCGCCATAAATGTACTAGACAGCATATCGTTGTTTACACTTCCGCTCAGAATGTAAAAAGTAGGATGAAATGCAACTATTGATAAACCTAAAATTAATGCAATACCGTGAATTTTAAAGAATCGCAAAATTTTATACATTATAATCATACAGGAGCAGGAATAAAACATTGTAATATACTGTATATATTCTCCTGCTGAACTGATATCCGTAAATCCTATTGCCTTTAACAAATTAAGAACTATACCTACAATAAAATGGTGCAACGGTGGATGATAATATTGATTGTGAAGTCTTACATCTCCCTCAGGTAATTCAAACAGATTATTCCAGAAATGTGTTATATAGCCTAAATGACCTTCGGTCTGCCCTATTATACCATTATCGTGCTGACGTTCATAAATAGTGGTATATAGAATGTATGTAAGCCTCAAGGCAAATCCAAGAAAAATAATCAACACTGCAAAACGTTGTGTATTTATTGTACCTTGCCAACACCACAACATAAATAGTCCCAAAGCAATCATACCTGCAAGGATAAACACTGCTGTAATATTTTCCTCTATACCTGATATAAAAACAGCCACAGTCAATCCCAATAAAACAGTAACAAAAAAAGCATATGTCTTTGTAAGTTCGGATTTAAAATATTGTTTCAATCCAAAGTAAACAACCACAAAAGCTGTTACTGTAAAAATTGCAAACATATAGAAAACAGATGATTGTGACAGCTTAACATCTGTACTGCTTCCAAAAACACAAGCACTTGCAACACACATTATAGCCAACGCAATAAAAGGATGTTTAGCTAATGTATTTAATATACTGTCAAAAGGCAGGCTTTGTTTTATACGGGACGCAGAAACGGAATTTTTTTCCACTAAACTCTCCCCTTACTTTTCTTCCTTAACTTCGTGATACTCTTTCTCAGTATTAACATTCCAGATATCCTTTTTATCTGTCTTGCCTTGTTTAATCGCCTCAGCAGCTTTTATAGCTGTAAGCATAGAGTGATCCATATTGTTATATCTATGTTGACCATTTCTTCCTACGCAGTACAGATTACCAAAAGTATCAAGATATTCAATCAGCTTGTCCATATACTCATATGTATCAAAATATGCAGGATATGCTTTTTTGATTTTCTCTCTGTGGCTGTCAAGAACATTTGCTTTTGATATTACACCCATAGTTTCAAGTTCTTTTATAGCCATATCAATACACTGGTCATCACTCATATTCCAGAAATCGTCGCCTTCTTCACAGAAGTATTCAAGTCCTACCCATACAGTATTTTCAGGGTCTTCAACAAGATATGGAGACCAGTTGTTGAATATCTGTATTCTTCCTAGCTTTACATTAGTTTCCTGAACATAAATCCAGCAATCAGGCACAATATTACCCAGAGTTTTCTTATCTGTTTCATTTTTCAAATCCAGCTTATTAAGTAACAATCCTACTGTTACAAAATCTCTGTAAGGCAGTCCCTTAGCTATATCTAGAATTTGCTGAGATGGCTTTTCGCCTGTCATACCTGTAACCAAGTCCTTTACAGGCATAGATGAAATAAAAATATCGCCCTCAATCGTTACTTCACCGTTTGGAGTTTCGCATACAACAGCTATAACCTTACCTTTTTCGCAAACTATATCTTTAACTTTATGATTTTTTTTAACCACACCGCCATTTGCTTCTATACGGCTTGCAACTGTTTCCCAAAGCTGACCGGGACCATATTTAGGATACCAAAACTGTTCAATCAACGAAGTTTCTACATTTTTGTTGTCTTTCTTTTTTCCGCTGAACATATTCTTAAGAACTTCCTTTATTGATAATCCTTTTACCCTCTGTGCTCCCCAGTCTGCCGAAATTTCACGGGGATGTCTGCCCCACAATTTTTCGGTATATCCCTCAAAGAACATACTATACAGCACCTTGCCAAAACGATTTATATAAAAGTTTTCAAGAGAATCCTCCGGCTTTTTGCACATAACAGATTTAAGATAGCTAAACCCTGCCTTCACCGTTGTTACAAAACCCATATTTTTAATAGTTTCTGCCTTCATTGTAACAGGATAGTCAAAAAAGTGCTTCATATAATAAATTCTTGAAACACGTTCTCTTACAAGCATAACTTCGTCATCAATATCAGGATTAGGACCTCCTGCTTCCAAAGGCTTTTCTCTACCCAACTTTGCATCATCAAAAGAAGGTGACCCCTGCAAAGGCATAAGTTCTTTCCATTTATTCATTATCTCATCATTTTTAGAAAAGAATCTATGTCCGCCAATATCCATTCTGTTGCCGTTGTATTTTACCGTTTGTGAAATACCACCGATTACATCAGTTTCTTCAAGCACAGTAACATCATATTCCTGTGTACCATCTAACAACTCTAGTGCCGCAGTAAGTCCCGCAGGACCTGCACCTATAACAACAACCTTTTTCATTTCTTCATATCCTTTCAAAGTTTTATTTCTTATTGAAAAGTATCATCTTACGTGCAACAAAGTTCCATACAAAGGACACTACTGTGGCGGCTATTTTACCCACCATATAATACTGCACCATACCAAATATGTAATACTTTACCTCGCCATTTTCTGTTACTTGGTAACCACCTAAAATCAAATTCGTCCCTAAGAAATCCTGAAATAGCCATATTATTGCGTCATTAATCAATAGTCCAACTACACCTATAATGGCAAAAACCGCAAATTCAGCCAATCTGTTATTAACATTGGACTTTTTAAAAATCCAGAATGTACTTAATATATAATTGGTGGCAAGTCCTGCAATAAATGAAATTGTTGCTGCTACAACGTGTGGCATAGCAAATAATTCCACCAAAAAGGTAAGCACAGCAAAATCCACTACAAAAGCAAAACCACCTACAAAACAATATCTGAAAAACTGTATAAAGGTATTGTCAGTTTCTCCGGCAAAAAGCCTTTTAATGTTCATTTTCCACATAACCTCCCTATTATAATCCATTTTCGATTATAACATATGTTAAATACTAATTCAAGAAATAAACCTCTTATCCCTTTCTGTTTTAAAAAAAGAAAATCCCATATAGCTAGGTATTTATAAAATTGTGTCAACTATCAAATTCAAGAAAGCTGTTATCTGAATACACCGAGGAACTTGAAAAAGGAAAGTTAAGTTGTCCATACATTTCTATTCATATATATGGGCAAAGGAATAATGCAAAAGCATCCGTATGTATGATTAAATCAAACATACGGATGCTTAACTATTTTATATTGATTGGGTAATATAGTTTTTATGCTTATCTCTAAACAAATTATTATTTTTAAATTTTAATAAGCACAAAACTTTGTTCTTCAAGAGTCAGCTTTCCGTTTTTAACCTTTGCATTGCCAATCTGATAAACTATTTCTTTTACATCAAAATTAAAGTCAACTGTTTCTGTGTTGGCACTTGGGTTAACACCTACTACAAAGTTGCCTCTTTTATAAACAAATGGATACTTATTGCGTTTTGCATACAACACCTCAAAATCTCCGTCAGGACCTAAATCATCATTATTTTCTCGGCGGATTTTTATAATATCCTTAACTGTATAGAAAATCGAATCAGGGTCAGCCTGCTGATTTTCAACAGTAGGTGCGTTTTTGCATTTATCAACAGGAAGATATAATTTATCTTCATCAGCTGTTGAGAATCCCAGATTTTTACCGTTTGTCCACTGCATTGGTGTACGGGAGCCTGTTCTGCCAAAGCCACCCTCTTTACTGGTAAGCTCACCTTGATAACGCATACCAATTTCGTCACCATAATAAAGGAACGGAACTCCTGGCATTGTGAATATAGTACAGAAAGCCAGTTTGCGTGCTGTTTCATCGAGAGTCTTACTCATACGGGCATTGTCGTGGTTACAAGTAAACATACTGATGTAACCACAATCCTTTGTAGCCTTAAGATTAGGTACATATTCCTCTGTGAATACAGTAACATCACCCTTACCATTTTTGCTGAAGAAACTTCTGTCCTCGCCATCAACTTCATATCTAAAAAGAGTGCTGTAACCGTTTCCACGGTGATCAAGATAAAAATCCATATGGAAACCGCCCTTGAACAGTGAGCGTACAGGATGACACCATTCTGAAACCATCGCAGCCTCCGGATACTCATTGTCCAGCATTTCACGAATACCACGCCATATACGTGCTGTCGCTACTTTTTCATCATCGTTTTTAACAAGAGAATCAGCCATATCTACTCTGAAACCATCGCAACCCTTGTCGAGCCAGAAACGCATAACATCTTTAATCGCCTCAACAGTAGCCAAACAATCTGGATGATCACAAGGCAACTGCCACTCCGGATGAGTAATTTCGTGGAAACCGTAGTTAAGTGCAGGCTGAGAACAGAAATAGTTAACCATATAGTTAGCATCTCTGTCAGTAATTCCTACCATCATTCGATATTTGGGTGGTGCATCCCAAACAGATTTTGTCCAGATATATCTGTTTGTATATTCATTTTCAACAGGTTTTTTACTCTCTGTAAACCAAGGGTTTGTGTCTGAAGTATGTCCAGGAACCAAATCCAAAAGAATTTTTATACCCTTTTCGTGAGCAATTTTAAACAAATTTTCCAAATCCTCATTTGTACCATAACGAGGTGCGACTTTTTTATAGTCACGAACATCATAACCTGCATCCATAAAAGGAGAATCATAGCAGGGGTTCATCCATATTGCATTACAGCCAAGACTTTTAATATAGTCCAACTTTTCTATAATACCATTAATATCACCAATACCATCGCCATTGCTGTCATAGAATGACTGCGGGTATACCTGATAAAATACTGCATCTTTCAACCATTGTGGCATAATAAAAACCTCCGTTTACAAATAAATAAATTACGTCAAACGCAATTACATAACAATACTTTACACAAAAAATTATTAGAATTCAAGTAGTTTTAAAGCATTTTTATAAAATATTTTCATTCTCATTTCATCAGAAAATCCAAATTCATTAATTCTTCGTACAGCCTCTTTCCGATCTGTCCAAGGTGAATCTGTACCAAATAAAATATGCTCAGGATTCATTGCGTAATATATTTTTCTCAACTTATCCTCGTTCATATATCCCAAAGAATAGCTGGTATCAATGTATATCTCGTCTTTATCTACAAGATATTTCAGCACATCATCGCTATATAGATATCCACCCGAATGTGCCATTACAATTTTACCGCCTTTCAATACAGGTAAAATATCATAAAGCATTTTCGGAGTACTGTGATGATATTGTTGGTGTGCTAAATCCACACCTGAGTGAATAGTAATAATTAAACCCAATTTCACGGCATACTCAAGCATATCTGCCATTTTGGGATGATTAAGTTCCAAACCCATAAAATCAGGGTGAACTTTAATTCCTTTCAGCTTATATTCATTCTTTATTTTTTGAAGTTCTTCCTTATAGTTTTCATATAAAGGATGAACGCTTCCAAAGGAAATTATACCTCCAATTTTATTATTTTCATATGCCACTGCATTTATTGTAGGAGTGTTCTGAGGCTTTACTGCAATGGGTTGAACAACACTTATATCTATATTTGCAGAATTAGCTGTCTGCAAAAGCCCGGACACTGTACCATTTGTAAAAGCCTTTGAATTTCCTGACTCTTCCAAAGAAGTTATTGCACGCTGAGCCAAATTGTTCGGAAAACAGTGTGTGTGAAAATCTATTATCATTTTTAACATCTCCATTACCATTTTTAATTAAATTATAACATAAAATTGTTTCCAACCAAAAATTTCAGATTGCACACAGTATGTACCACTAATATTATATAAGTATACCATAAATTAAGAAAGGACAGGTAACAGATTTATGAATATAGAACTTCTTGACGAAAAGAGGGTATTGATAGATTTATGTGTTGAAGATATGCAGATGTTGTCACTGGAATATAAGGCACTCAGTATGCAGTCCCCAAACAACCGAAAAGTTATAAAAAATCTTGTCCAGATAGCAAAGATAAAAACAGGGTTTCACACAGATGAAGGCTCGGTTGTATTTGTTGAAGCTATGCCCTATGACGGCGGATGTTTTATACTGATAACTCTTAAAGAAAATGAGATAAAGGGAAGAAGATTCAGAGTTCTTAAAAAACCTTATAAAAAAATATTTCGTTTTGACAGTTGTGAAAATATGTTATGTGCCATAGAAAAACTTTATCTGAATAATTTTAAGAACTACAAAAGCATATTGATATTTTATAACGATAGCTACTATCTGTTAATTTCATCCAAAAACAATGTAAAATCTGCAGTAAATATCGTAGCAAATGAGTTTTCAAATCACAGTTCCTCAAATATAATATATATTGCACATATCATAGAACACGGTAAGGTATTATCTGAAAATAACGCTATTGAAACAATAGGCAAAGCTATAAACAGATAATTTCTGCTCATAGCTTTGTTACACCTTATGTGTCATTATTTTTCTCATATAAAAAAGACTATAAAAACAGATTGAACTCTGTTTTTATAGTCTTTTTTGTTTATATAAATTATTTACTCAATTCTTTCAAATTTTCAATAGCTACTTTTGCATCTTCAGCTTTGAAAACACCTGTACCTGAAACACAAATGTCTATTCCTGCTTTTGCACACTGTTCAATAGTTTTTTCATTAATTCCACCATCAGCTTCAATCAGGATTTCAATGCCCTGCTTTTCAGCCTCTTTTCTTATTTCTTCTGCCTTTGGCATCATATCAGCCATAAAAGATTGTCCACCAAAGCCTGGCTCTACTGTCATAATAAGAACCATATAAATATCCTTCAAATAAGGAAATACTACACTTGCAGGGGTATTGGGCTTTATTACAAGACCGGCTTTAACACCTAAATTGTTAATTTTATCAATAGTTGCCTTGATATCTGACTTTGCCTCAACGTGAAATGTTATTATATCTGCTCCTGCATTAACAAAATCGTCTATATAATCAAAAGGATTATCTATCATAAGATGTACATCAAATGGTACTTCTGTAAGATTTCTTACAGCCTTTATTACAGGGGCACCAAAAGTTATATTGGGAACAAATGCACCGTCCATAACATCAAGGTGCATATAATCGGCTCCTGCCTTATCCATTCTTACAATTTCTTCACCCATTTTTGAAAAATCACAAGATAATAGTGATGGTGCTATTTTCATTTTAATCTTCCTTTCCTTTATCCACTATGGCTTTTGAATTAACGGTACAATAATTGCTGCTACTGCCCAGAACATCATAAAACAGAGCAATTCAAAAGCACCCATTCCCTGCTCTCCTGACAAAAGTGCAACCACTGTTGTAAACAATATGCCAAGCACAAGTCCAATAACCTGTATAACCACCGCCAAAGTGATATTACTTTTAATTTTTATACAGCCTGATACCGCTCTTGCAAGAGAATGGAATTTTCCTCTTGTACCTATATAACAACGGGCACGTCTACTTCTCTCGTTAATAGCTTCTTTGCAGATTTTACCCAAAGAGTTAGGTAGTATTTTAACAGAACCGTTATGTATTCCATAATCGCTTGCAATACGCTTTGATGTAAGATTAGAGTCTGCTGTACGCACAATTATCGAAACACCATTTTCTTCCAGCCTTTTTATCTCTCTCTTTATCTTATCGTCGGGAGAATATGAAGTTACTATCATAGCTATAAGCTGACCTGCATTTGCAAGATATGTAATATTTCTATGTTCTTCAATAAAAGGTCTTTCATCTTCATATGGAGGCATTTCAATACCGTATTTTTGCATAAGTTGTCGTCCACCTATTAAAACACGCTCTCCGCCAATCCAGCCCACAATACCTTTATTCTCTTCAAACTTTACGCTGTCAACATAGGGTAGATTTTCGTCCTTTTTATCTATAACTTCAGAGAATACATATGTAAGTGATGTATTTGCTACCTTTAGTACAGCTGCCGCATTAAGCATACAGGATTCCAGTATAGGTGACGGTACATATGGCTTTAGACTTACCATTTTAACTGTTGAACGTGGATAAAGCTCCTTGCTGTCTACCATAATTGCTGCTGTATCAACAAACTGAGTTACAGCAGGATAACCTACAATCATAGCGTCGCTTCTCAAAACCTTTTTACACAGATATTTCATAGGTATGTTTACAGCCATCAAACAGGCAACGGGAACACTCAGGCAAGCCACCATAGCAAAGGCAGAAAACGCACCTGTTACACTTCTGAACATTATTCCGTGTATAATAGCTACTACTACTGAACAAACTAAACCTAAAAGAGAAAATTTAGATGCCATATTTTCACTTGGATCCTGTGCATAGGACAATTTTAGGAAATTTTTGTAAAAGTTGGTTTTTCTTTGATATGCAATTATAGGATCTGCGGCATTTGTACCACGTACCATTTTTTCTGCATTTTTCTTATCATTCAATATTGATGCGGCATACTTTCGCCTGTCCTGAGCAACAAATCTGAAATTATCCTTTATTCTCAGCATCATAATCATCTTACCTAGCGAATTCAGAACTAACGCAAACAGGACCAAAATCGTATATAAGCTCTGCGAACCGTGATAGAAGGAATAACAATCAAAGAAAGATACTACACACTGTGCAATAGTCGCAATAGTCGCAACAGCCACAGCGGTATCTGAATTCCCTTTAAAACCTAACAAAGGTATAAGTCCGTTTTTAATGGTTACAGCAGATACACCTACTCCAATAGACAACAAAACAAGATTTGTAACACAATAAACCACATCTATATTTGGAATTATACCGTCAAGTACTCCCGGAAAAAATCTTTGTAAAATTGTAATTGCTAGAGCAAGCACAAATGCTATGGCTACAATGAGAGTACGGAAGAACAGCTTTCGTATATTCATATTGATTTCTACCATAACAGCCCTTGCATCTTGCTGTGTTTCGTAGTCCTCAATTTTCTGAACTTCTTCTTCACCGACAGTAGTAAACGCACCGTAGTCCATAGCCGTGCTGTAATCGCTGAAAAGTCGTTCTTTTACAGTCCTTTTCTTTTTCTCTGCTTTTTCAGCTTTTTTCAGACGTCTCTTTTCTTCTTTTAGTCTTTTCTTTTCGAGTTTTTTCTTTTCTTTTTCGTCAACAAAAATTTCATCTGTTTCCAGATTTTCGATTTTTTCTTCCTCTTCAGGTTCAATAACAGAGTCGTCCTTTTCTTTAAGAATACTCTGGTCAATATCCGCTTCCTTAATGTCTTCTTCCTTATTTGTATTCACATCAAAAGCGGTAGTTGCCTGAGTAATAATTTCATCATCAAGTACCTCTGCCTGCTTTTTAGCCTGCTCTGCTTTTTTAGCTTCAAGCACTTCCGGTTCAAGATATGCTTCGTACGCATCCATTAATATAGGTGACAACTTTCCTATTTCAATATTAAAAGATGTCGGTGCTGTTTCAATGGTATACATAGGCTCAATGTCGCCTTCGATAAATATATTACCGTTAACTTTTTGCACCGCCACAAAACTCATATCAATATTTTCAATAGGTGGCTGTGCCTTTATCTCACTTTTGACTGACAGTGAATCATATACAGAATTTCCATATGTATTTATTTCTGATTCTGCCAAACTGTCAACGGAAGAATCCGCTTTATGTGAATTTTTCTTTTTATATGTATCTGAATAATTTTTATGTGATTTATCAATCTGAGGACTTGAAATTTCATCATCACTCATAAATTCATCAGGTTTAGCATTCAAAGCCTGTCCTATTTTAAAAATAGATTTAAACAGTGATTTTTTCTTCCTTGGTTTTTTGTCGGAATCACGTTGTGAACTAGATAAAGAATATGATCTCTCCGGTTCTTCATCTGCACCGTAATCGCCCTCATCATCAGTATCATCATCCTCATCTTCATCGTCATCATCACTAAGGATATGTTTTTTTCTTTCGACCTTATTTTTTTGACTATCGGATTTAACTTTATCCTGAGCTACTCGTTCGCGTTTTCCTATAAGCTCAACATCATCTTCATTTTCAACCACTGTTTCTTCATGTGGTATATCCTCTGCATTTTCATCAAAATGTGGGTCACTGTCAACAATTTTAAGAAAAGGCTTTTTATTTTTTTTCTCTCTAAGTGTGTCTGTATCCACCTGGTTATCCGATACAGTAAAACTTTCGCTGTTTTTCACAGGCTTTGCCTCTTTAAGGACTCTTTTTTCTTTTTTCTTTTCTTCTATAACATCTTTTTCCGTAACTGTCATCAACCTTTTCAACTTTTGAAAAACAGTTTTCTTGCTGTTATCATTTTCATTTCGCAATTTAATCAACTCTTTTCCACAATGAAAAATCATTTACTCCTTTGTCTTAAAACATCATACATTAATACCCCTGCGGCAACAGATGCGTTAAGAGAATTTACCTGCCCTTTCATAGGCAATGACAATATGCCATCGCACTTACTGCGTACCAGTCTACCAATGCCCTTACCTTCATTTCCTATTACAATAGCAACCGCATCTGTAAGGTCTGTTTTCGTTGCATCTTCACCATTCATATCTGCACCAAACACCCATACACCACGCTCTTTAAGCTGGTCAATTACACTTGGTATATTCGTAACCCTAGCAACGTTCACATACTCCACAGCTCCGGCAGAAGATTTTCCAACCGTATAGCTTAACCCTGCACTTCTGCGTTTAGGTACAATAACACCGTGGGCACCTGTACACTCAGCCGTACGGATAATAGCCCCTAGATTATGAGGGTCTTCAATTTCATCTAATATAATAATAAATGGAGGTTCACCACGCTGTTCGGCTGTTTCAAAAATATCTTCCACTGTTGAATATTCTTTCACAGCCGCCATAGCAACAACACCCTGATGTACTGCATCACCGCACATAAAATCGAGCTTTTTACTGTCTACTTCTTTTACAGGTATACCCTTTTCTTTGGCTAAAGCTGTAAGACTACCTGTTGCTCCGCTCTTACTGCCTGTTGCAATAAGCAAAGATTCAATAGCTCTACCACTGTTAAGTGCCTCTTTAACACAGTTTCTTCCTGCAATTATATCAGCATATCTCTCCGTATTCTTTTCTCTGCTTTCTTTTTTATCGCTGTTATTTCTATTTTTGTTTTCGCTTTTCCGAGCTTTTTTATTAAAATTTTTTCCATTCTTTTTACGAAAATTTTCGTTTTCAAATTTATCTTTCATCAACAGTACCTACCACTTCTATCATTTTTGCATATACAGTTGAATTATATCACAGACAGTAAAAATATCCAACCATTTATAAGAAAAAACTCCCCTATAACTCTGCATTATTCATAAAGTAGGCTCCCACATCAATATTTTCAGGTACTATTCCATATAACCCTGTAACAGGATCTTTGAAAATATCAATATGAGGAGGTACCGCTGTAAAGCAGAAATACATCATTAAAAATAAAAATAATAATCCCAGTGCAAAAGGAAACAAATTACGAATATCTTTTTCTCCCGTGGTTATCTTAAAACTAAAGAACTGAGAAACAGAAACCCAGATAAAAACGCTTAATATATCCAGCCATAAAATAGCAGTACCTGTAAAAAAAGTATACAGATAGAAAAAAGCTATTATTAATCCGCTTTGAATATAAAGACCAAAAACTTTTGCCACTATAAATTGTCGGAAATACGGAATTGAGAATGCAAGTTCTATTATCCCCCACACTACATATGGCATTGCAAAAATTTTAACGTGTTCCCACACACTTTCGTTAACTGCACCAAACAATATTCCAACAATACTGCCATTTGTAAGCTCATAAGCAAAATGAAGCAACACTGCAAATGAAAATATAAAGAACACACCACAAATTTCAAGTTTTTTAAATCTTTTTATGCTTGCATTGTTCATAAAATCACCTCTTTATGACTATACATTATGTGTATGAACAATGCAGACATTATATTACGATGTTATTTTACAACATTCCCAGCAAAATATATGTCAAAAAAGCACCTGCCAGTGCAGCTGCACCCAATCTTATAAACCAATATCCCACAGCGTGACTTTTTTTTATTGATGAAGGTGCTGTCATAGACATAAGCATTTTCTTTGCCTCTTTTTCCAGCAAACTTCTATGCACACTTGCATATTCGGGTTTAAGCACCAATAAGGCTCTTTCATAATAAACATTACCTGTATCTGTAACCTCTATAATAGTCCTATTAACACCTTTTATCATATAGTTTCCCCCTGTAAGAAAGTTTATAGTAATAGCATTAACATATATTTTCCACCTTATTCAACATCATAATTTTTTAGTAATGTTGAAAACTCTGTTGAAAACCCCTTAGTTTTCAACATTTTTAAGAATTATACCGTTGGTAAACAAGCCTTTATCAACAAAAATGTTGATAAGTATGTCAACAATGATAAAAACAAGCTCTGAAACACCAGTTATACAACCCTTTTTTTAGTTAAAAACTTTTTCAAGGTTTTCAACAATTTCATAAAAACTTAAAAAATTACAAAAAACAACAAAATTATAACTATTTGTAAATTATCCCTGTCAATAAAGTAAAATCTTTTTTTATCTTTATTTTTTTATACCTAATTTTGTAAAAGCCTCATATTTATGCTATTTTTTTGATATTTTTAAGATACCTCTCTATTATTTTTACAGTTTTTTTCTATGTCAATACTTCAAAATCAAAAAAAATATATTTTAAAAACTAATGGCAAAATAACCAAATTTTATAATTTAAAAAGATTTTTTAAATTAAGTAAAAGTTTTTATCAAAGTTTTTAACATTTTCAACATAAAAGCCTGTGGAGGCTTGTGGAAAAGCAAATAAAACAAGCCCTGATAACAAAAAAATTTTTGTTATCAGGGCTTTGTTTGTCATAATATTATTAAAATGCACTTAGTTCACGGGTTGAATAGTAACACGAAGGTAATATTGCAGAAAACTTAGTTTGCGTAGGATTTGCAACAATATATAAAAGTTTATTTGAAAGCCTTGCATTACAAAGATGATTCTTGTCCAAAACAACTGTTGTAATCAAAACATTTCTGTTGTTACTTAATGCACCACAGTATTGTACATTATACAAACGTGCATTATTGTCATGTACTGCGTTAAAATACATCATATCATTTTCGTTGGCAATATTATTGTCATAGGAAATATACATAAAATTTGCAACAATTTGCTTAAGCTCCCACGGATGAGAAATAAAGTACTCATCCGTACTATAAACAACAAAAGCCGGAATTGTGTACCTTGCCGCACCTGTATCTATTCTATCATCATCAAGAGAAATAAGCTGATTATATATATCATTATCAAATGGACGTATTATTGCACATAAATATAATTCTCCATTTTCCATTACATATTGATAATTATTATATATTTCTTTTATACTATCTCCTGCCATAATCATACGATCGATAACAATATCCTGTCCCAGTTTGTCAATTCTCTTATTTTTCTCTCTTTTCTCAATGAAATTTTGTTTTGTTACAGGAAGACCCTCCTGAACAATTCTTGCAAGCTCATCATTGCCCACATTTATATGCTCACACACTGCCTGTTTATCAGTTTTACTAAAGAAAAACAACATCACACACAGAAATATACATATAGCTGAAAAAATTCCCAGCACTATTGCCCCTATCAGAAAAGCTGAGTTTGGCACAATTACATCTTCAGGATTATTTTTATCATAATGAACCGTAATTTCAGAACCTACTGATACATTTCCGCCCAAAAAGCCCTTAAAAATATACTCATTGCCGTTTTCATCTGTATACACAGCAGAACCCGTTACATTTTGCTGACTTGCTCTTTTGGCATCAACTGAAATAACAGTCGCTTTTGCCTCAACACCTGAATTATATAGATTTTGCTGATGAATATGTATTCCCAACACAACTGCAAAAGCAATAATAAAAAATAATGTTGTTAATAAAGTTTTTATCTTCAATCCCCTTTGGGTTTTCATATACTTTCCTCCTATTAATTATCTTTGTAGTTCCAACATTTTCTCATCCCAAAAACAGTTGGGTAACAGCATTGCATCCGGTGTTACCTGATCCAGCACAAGCAAAGGTAGTATATTTGATATAATCCTGCGTTTCGGAAACATCCTTGTATCAAATCTAATTCTGCTCATATAAACAATTCTTCCATCTGTAAATTCCAAAGGCATCTGAATTCTGAAAAATTTAGCCGTCTTATTTCTTATTGCATCAAGTATAGGTGAATACATATATGAAAATTCATTGTAATGATTGTCTTCCGCAAGAAAATATAATTTTCGTGCCATTTCGCATAATATATCTGCATCCTCATAAAAATATTCGTCATCAGTATATAATACTGTTGCAAAACCACCGTCATAATCCAAAAATCTCTTTTCAAAAAGTATAGATGTAGCCTCCACAATAGCTGCCAGTTTAATATTACCACAGCCCAAAAATTGATATTGCATTTCATATATACAATCTAAAGCATCAATAACAGGATTTGCGGTGGTGGTTTTTTTGAATCTCGCTTTTTTAAGCAGTTTGGCACCTTTTGCGGTATTTCTTGCCTCTTCAAGTATTGGGTTCATATTTTTAAATGATATCTTTACATTTTCCACAATTATATACCTCCATATAAAAAGTATAACTACAAACCCAATGTTTTTTTAAACTGAAATGCCCTACTATATAAAATAACAGGGCATTTCAATTTATATCTTTTCAGTTTTTAATTACTTAAAGTAAGCTACGCCACTTTCAAAGATTTTCTGATCTTTATCAAAAGGTATGTTTGCATACAAGTTATCGCCTTTACGCTCTGAGTGACCCATTTTACCGAATACTCTACCATCAGGACTTGTAATACCCTCAATAGCACATACAGAGCCGTTTACATTAAATGCTATATCACTTGAAGGTTTACCATTCAAATCTACATACTGTGTAGCAATCTGTCCGTTGGCTATTAACTGCTGTAAAACAGCATCATTAGCCACAAATCTACCTTCACCGTGAGATACAGGTACAGCAAATACATCACCTGCATTAACCTGTGACAACCAAGGGGATTTTACAGAGGTCACACGAGTATAAGCCATATGAGAAATATGTCTGCCTACTGTATTAAATGTAAGTGTAGGAGAATCCTCTGTAATCTCAGTAATTTTTCCGTATGGTACAAGACCAAGTTTGATAAGTGCCTGGAAGCCATTGCATATACCAAGCATTAAACCATCACGCTTTTCAAGTAAATCTGTTACAGCCTGTGCAATAACAGGGTTGCGGAATGTTGTAGCAATAAACTTACCTGAACCGTCAGGCTCGTCACCGCCACTGAATCCACCGGGCAACATAACAATCTGAGCCTCTTTAATCATTTTCTCCATCTGTGCAATGGTTTCTTCAATGTCATTAGGTGTTAGATTCTTAACAATCAATAGCTGAGGGTCAGCACCAGCCTTTTCAAATGCTCTTGCTGTATCAACTTCGCAGTTTGTACCTGGGAATACAGGAATGAATACCTTTGGCTTTGCTACCTTTATTGCAGGTGACAACTTGCTATGCTCTGTTGCAAGAGAAATATCGTATTTAACCTCAGGACACTCTGCCTTTGTAGCAAATACTTTTTCCAATTTACCTGTCCAAACCTCTATCAGCTCATCTATATTCAGTCTACCACATCTTATATCAATTACAGACTCATCTGTGGTTGTACCAAGAGGATATGCAAGAACACTGCTATCAAGCTCTGCACCTTCTGCAAGTTCAATAACCAAAGAACCACTCTGTGGTGCAAACAGTTCTTCCTCTGTAAGCTCGTGGTCGAATGTAAAGCCAATCTTGTTACCAAAACACATTCTTGCTACTGTTGCAGCAACACCACCCTCGCGAACAACTGATGCAGACAAAACCTTGCCCTGTTCAGCCAGTTCATAAACTGCACTGTACATCTTCTTAAGTGCCTCCCATATAGGCATCTGTGTAGACTTGTCAACAGGTACAGGCACGTATATTACATTTGAATTTGTATTCTTAAACTCAGCCGAAATTGTCTTTGAAGCCTTTGTCATTGCTACTGCAAAACTTACAAGTGTTGGAGGAACATCAAGGTTTTCAAATGAACCTGACATACTGTCTTTACCGCCGATTGAAGGAATACCCATATTAATCTGTGCTGTCATTGCACCAAGTAAAGCAGCCGCAGGCTTGCCCCAACGCTCAGGCTTATCATATAGTCTTTCAAAATATTCCTGGAATGTAAGTCTTGATGTTAAAGGATTGGCACCGATTGCAAGTAACTTTGACAATGATTCAACAACTGCAAAAGCAGAACCGTGGAACGGTGACCAACGAGAAACACCCGGAATAAATCCAAAGCTCATTGCTGTTGCGTCATCAGTTTCTCCTTTTTCCAAAGGAATTTTAGCCGCCATTGCATCCTGTGGTGTAAGCTGATATTTACCACCGAAAGGCATAATAACTGTTGCAGCACCGATACTAGCGTCAAATCTTTCTCCCAAGCCAATTTGTGAGCAAACCTCAAGACGTGACAAATTAGCCTTGAAAGCCTCTGCCTTATCCATACCTTGTAAAGCCTTTGGAGGAAGCTGTCTGTAATTATTATCAGCATCAGGAGCTGTAATATAAGCCTGAGAAAGCTGTGTAACACCATTTGTATTTAAGAATGCACGGCTTAAGTTTACGATAGTGTCACCCTTCCAGTTCATTGTAAGACGAGGGCTTTCTGTAACAACTGCAACAGCCTTAGCCTCTAAATTTTCTGTACGAGCAAACTCAATAAATTTATCAACATCTTTGGCATCAAGCACAACAGCCATTCTTTCCTGTGATTCTGAAATAGCCAATTCTGTGCCATCAAGTCCTTCATATTTCTTTGTTACCTTATCAAGGTCAACTGACAAACCGTCTGCAAGCTCACCAATGGCAACGCAAACACCGCCTGCACCAAAGTCGTTACAACGCTTAATCATTGTAGAAACGTCTTTATTTCTGAACAAACGCTGAATCTTTCTTTCAGTAGGTGGGTTACCCTTTTGAACCTCTGCACCACAAGTTTCTATTGACTGCTCTGTGTGTGCCTTTGATGAACCTGTGGCACCGCCACAACCATCACGACCTGTACGTCCACCCAAAAGTACAATAACATCGCCGGGCATAGGTACTTCACGGATTACATTTTCCTTTGGAGAAGCACCAATAACAGCACCAATCTCCATTCTTTTTGCAACATAACCAGGATCATAAAGCTCTGTAACCTGTCCGGTAGCCAAACCAATCTGGTTACCATACGAGCTGTAACCTGCTGCTGCACCTGTGGTAATCTTTCGGCTTGGCAACTTACCGTGCATTGTATCTTTAAATGCAACAGTAGGGTCACCACTACCCGTTACACGCATAGCCTGATAAACATATGAACGACCTGACAATGGATCACGGATAGCACCACCAAGACAAGTAGCCGCACCGCCAAAAGGCTCAATCTCGGTTGGATGGTTGTGAGTTTCATTCTTGAACTGTACAAGCCACTGCTCTGTAACACCATCGATAGTAACAGGAACTTCAATAGAACAAGCATTTATTTCATCACTTACATCGAGGTCGGGAATCATCCCTCTTTTCCTCAGTAACTTCATACCTGCAAGAGCCATATCCATAAGAGAAACATCACGGTCAGAATCCTTTCCATAAACTTCTTCTCTTGCGTCATAATACTCTTTGAGTGCATCTTCAATTACACCTGTCAACGCACTTTTTTCTATTTCAATCTTTTCAAGTCTTGTAAGGAATGTTGTATGTCTGCAATGGTCAGACCAATATGTATCAATAACTCTTAATTCAGTTACAGTAGGATTACGCTTTTCTTCATCTCTGAAATAATCACGGCAGAACTTAAGATCGCTCAATGTCATAGCAAATCCCATAGAACCATAGTATTCAGCCATCTGATCATCACTGAACTCAATAAACCCTTCAACATTAGCTACCTTGTCAGGCACAGTTACAGGCATATCAAGTGTTTCAGGTTTGTCCATAGAAGCCAAACGTGACTCAACAGGGTTAATCATATAGTTTTCAATTCTAACCAAATCATCATCTGTAATATCGCCTTTAACAGCCACTACCTTTGCACTTACTACGACAGGACGTTCACCCTGTGTAAGAAGCTGTGCACACTGAGCTGCACTGTCGGCACGCTGGTCATACTGTCCAGGAAGATACTCCATAGCAAAAACTTTCCAGCCATCTTCAACAGGTAATGTTTCATCATAAACAACATCCTGATTAGGCTCAGAAAATACAGTTGTCTTAGCCTTAGTAAGCTCCTCTGCTGTAAGTCCCGAAACATCATAGCGATTTACAAGACGAAGGTCTGTAAGAGCCTTTAAGCCAAGATTATGTCTTAAATCCCACAAAGTCTGTGACGCTTCAACGTCAAAGCCCTTTCTTTTTTCAACAAATATTCTTGTCACCTGTGACATTAAAAAGTCATTCCTCTCAATAAAGAAATTTAACATAGCACCTTTTATATCGGAACGTGTTATAATTCTCTTCATAAATTGATATAAAAACACGCTTTATACACCGTATAAGCTATTAATTAATTCTATCATAAAACGACAGCTTTTACAACGAAAATATTTTGTTCATTTTACAATTTACCTTTATGTTGTAATTGTAATTTTATAAAATGCACACAACAAAAAACAAGCAGTACGATTTTTAACGCTCTGCTTGTTTTATTTATTGCAATATTTATAAATTCATCACTTTTCTGGTTTATAGCTACCTTTTAGTGATACACTACGGTTAAATACAGGGGCACCCGGTTTTGAGTCCTTATTATCCAAACAGAAATATCCCAAACGCATAAACTGGAATGAAGCAGGAGGCAATAAGTCCGCCACTGCCTTTTCTGTTTTACAGTTTTTAAGCACTTTTAATGATTCAGGATTGATATAATCAAGAAAGTTCTTATCACCTGTATCAGGATCCGGTACTGTAAACAAGTTGTCATACAGTCTTACCTCTGCATCTGCACAGTTATTGGCATCAACCCAATGAATGGTAGCTTTTATACGTCTGCCATCAGGTGTATTGCCACCACGAGTTTCAGGGTCGTATTCAGCATAAACCTCTGTAACATTTCCGTTTTCATCTTTCTTACAACCTGTACATTTTACAACATATGCAGACTTAAGTCTTACCTCGTTGCCTGGGAACAAACGGAAATATTTTTTAGCAGGCTCTTCCATAAAGTCATCAGCCTCTATATAACATTCTCTTGTAAAGGTAATTTCACGCTCGCCGTCCTCAGGACGATTAGGATTATTTTCTACTGTAAAGGTTTCTGATTTATCCTCAGGATAATTTGTAATAATCAGTTTTATCGGATTAAGTACTGTCATTACACGCTGAGCAGTTTCGTTTAAATCTTCACGCAGACAATACTCCAAAAATCCGTAATCAACAATGGAATTAACCTTTGAAACACCTATTCTCTCACAGAAATTGCGGATTGACTTTGGTGTGTAGCCACGTCTTCTCAGCCCACAGAGAGTAGGCATACGGGGGTCATCCCAACCGTCAACATATCCTTCTTCAACCAAAGTACGCAACTTTCTCTTACTCATTACAGTATTGTTAATACCTAATCTTGCAAATTCAATCTGTCTTGGTTTTGAAGGTAGTGTAACATTATTTATTACCCACTCATACAGTGGACGGTGAGCTTCAAACTCCAGTGAGCATAAAGAATGAGTAATACCCTCCATAGCATCCTCTATCGGATGTGCAAAATCATACATAGGGTATATGCACCACTCATCGCCTGTTCTGTGATGTGTGATTCGGTTAATTCTGTAAATTACAGGATCCCTCATATTAAAGTTGCCTGATGCAAGGTCAATCTTTGCACGTAGTGTCATTTCTCCGTCCTGAAATTCACCGTTTTTCATACGTTCAAACAAATCAAGACTTTCCTCAATAGGTCTTTCACGGTATGGACTTGTTGCAGGAGTTGAAAGGTCACCTCTGTGTGCTCTCATCTCCTCTGCATTTAACTGACAAACATAAGCCAGTCCCTTTTTAATAAGTTCCACTGCACTTTCATACATTTTAGGAAAATATTCAGATGCATAATAGAATCTATTATCCCAAGTAAAGCCAAGCCACTGAATATCCTCTTTAATAGCATCAACATACTCTACATCTTCTTTTGTAGGGTTTGTATCGTCCATTCTTAGATTGCACATACCGTTGTACTTCTCGGCTGTTCCAAAGTCTATACAAATAGCCTTAGCGTGTCCTATATGCAGATAACCGTTAGGCTCCGGAGGGAAACGTGTGTGTATAGTTTTCCCCTCAAACTGACCGCCCTTTGCAATATCTTCATCTATAAAATCGTGTATAAAATTGCAGTTCCCAACCTGCTCTTCTTTTTTTATTTCCTCTGTCATTTTATGCTCTCCCACCTTTTTATACTACTTATGCTCCCAGTTTTTCAAGACCTTTATTAAGTCTTTTCAGGGACTCTTCCCTGCCCAGAATATCCAGAATTTCAACTGCACCGCCCGGTGTAACTTTTTTACCTGCAACTGCAATTCTTGCTGGCCACATTACAGTACCATTTTTAGCACCAAGCTCTACTGCAAGGTTAATTAGACAATCATGAATACTATCTTTGTTCCACTGCTCCAAAGCTGTTAGTTTATCTGTAACAGTCTTTAACATTACAGGAGCATTCTCAAGGTTTGTCTTACTTTTTTTATTAACGAACATATCTACATCATATTCAGGAAGTTCGTTAAAGAAATCTATCATTTCAGGGATTTGATTGAACTTTGTAACACGCTGATGCAGAATCTCCGTAACTTTGCTCCAGTCAAGTTCTTTATCAATAACTACCTGTTTATAGTATGGCATAGCATAGCTTGTGAATTCTTCTGCTGTCATCTTACGAATATATTCAGCGTTAAACCACTCCAGTTTATCATAGTCAAAAATCGAAGGTGATTTGCTGATACCGCTTATTTTAAAAACTTTAGCAAGCTCATCCAGATCGAAAATTTCCTGATTATCTTCAGGACACCAACCAAGAAGTGCCACATAATTTATAATAGCCTGTGGCAGATATCCCTCATTAATCAAATCTTCAAAACCAGTTGAACCATGTCTTTTTGACAGCTTTGCAACATTGCCTTCAGCATCTTTACCCATAATCAGAGGCAAATGAATATATGTGGGAACCTCCCAGCCAAAAGCCTCATAAAGCAGGTTATACTTGGGAGTAGAGCTTAAATATTCACAACCACGCACAACATGAGTAATATTCATTGTATGGTCATCAATTACATTTGCAAAATTGTAAGTAGGATAACCGTCTGTCTTAATCAGAATCTGATCCTGCAATTCACTGTTTTCAACAGTAATTTCGCCAAATACGGCATCAGTAAATGTTGTACTGCCCTCCAAAGGCATTTTCTGTCTTATAACATATGGCACACCCTCAGCCAAAAGTCTGTCAATCTCTTCCTGAGGCAAATCACGGCAATGGCGGTCATATCCACCACCTGGAGTATCTTCATCTTTCAAGCCGTCAAGACGTTCTTTTGAACAAAAACAACGATATGCTTTACCCTGTTCTATAAGTTGTTCAGCATATGGTCTATACATTTCAAGACGCTCACTTTGTACATAAGGGCCATATTCTTTAGGGTTATCAGGGCCCTCGTCGTGCTTTAGCCCTGCTGTTTCAAGAGTTTTGTAGATAACATCAACAGCCCCCTCAACATACCTTTCTCTGTCAGTATCTTCTATTCTGAGTACAAAATCTCCGGCTTGGCTTTTTGCTACAAGATACTCATAAAGTGCAGTTCTTAGATTTCCTATATGCATAAATCCTGTGGGACTTGGTGCAAATCTAGTACGAACAGTTTTATTCTCCATTGCAATTTCCTCTTTCTATCATTTTATTTTGTAAAATTAATCATACCCCGTATTATAACAAAAAACATATACATTTTAAAGAGTTATATAAAATTTTCTATATAACTCTTTATCCAATACAATCAAAACAAAATGCTCTATGTACTGCAACAATGCAACACACAGAGCATTTTATAATATTTAATTTAAAGAATTTTTAATAATCACATCACCGCTTACAGTTTCAAAAGAATATTTATATTCACCATTACCGTAAACTTTTTGCTGTCCATTATCGCTCAATGGCAAACTACTTTCTAAATCGCCTGATACTGTTGAAAAATCAACTGTAAATCCTGATTTATTTTCTGGAATCTTGATATAAATATCGCCACTTGTCGACTCTGCTTTTAAAGCCTGTGGCAATTTGTCAGATTCAATCCTGATTTCTCCTGATACAGAATTTGCAGTAATACCTAAAATTTCTCCTGAAATCATTATATCGCCACTTGTTGAATTAAGGGTTGCATCATCACTTTTGCAATAACTATTAACATCGCCTGAAACACTTCCTGCATAAAAGATTTCGCAAACTGAATTTTTTATGTCAACCTCACCACTTGTACTGTTTAGCTTTATACTATTAGCATTACACCCGTCAACATCTAAATCACCTGAAGTACTACTGGCAGTACAATTATCCTTTGCATTTATGTTATTCAAACAAATATCACCGCTTGTTGCTTCTGCAATAAGATTGTTAAAATCTGAATTTTCTACTGAAATATCTCCTGATGCTGTAAATGCACTAAATTCGTTCAAATTCATATCATTTAAGTATACATCTGCTGACGCAGTGTTTACAAGTATTCTTGCTATTTCTTTAACACTACCTTTCGGGAGGTTAATTTCAAGTATTTTTTGAATTTCTCCAAAGCTGAAAAAACTCCATACATAGCTTTTATTGCTTTTTATATTAAGCACCCCGTTGCTAACCTGATATTTCATAGTTTTATCAGAGCTAAGTTCCTTTTGGGTACGCTCAATCAACTGAATCTCTTTACCATCATATTCTGAGATTTTCACATAACCAGCACGCCAATCTATATTTATTTCTTCAAAATTTTCAACAGGTACGCTATAAATATTAACTATCTTTGCGTTTTCCTCATTAATGGTAAAATTATTAAAAGACATTGAGAACCCTCCAAATATCTGAGAACCTGCAACAATTCCCCAAATCAACATACCTACAAGCAACAAAGCAACTGCTGACCAGCATATAATACCTACTTTTTTTGCTGTTTTCATAACTCTTTCTCCTTCTCTTTTTCAGAATCTAGTGATATACACAAATTCACAACTTGATTAACTGCAAGACCAATCAAGAATATAAGCCATGTTATATACCACGCTCCTGTTAAAAAGCTGATTAAAAAGTATACTATAACCACACAAGTCCATATAAATCCGCTAATCTGCTTTTGAACACTTTTTTGTGATGGTTTACCCGACTGCCAATCTTTAAACTCATTTACCATTGTCGGATGTTTTTCAGGCTTATACTTTGTTTTTGCATTATATATAAGCATACCTGTGGCAACAGCTATCATCAAAAACATAAATCCAACACCCATAACACCGTCATCCGAGCCTCCTATTGCATCTCCTATTATGGCCGCGATTGGAGACAAAATGTACAGCATGACCGCACCCGAAACTAAAAGGGCTGATTTTTTACGCTGTTTTGAAACAAGTTCCTCAGTTTTTTTCGGATTATCAGGAAAGAAACTTCTTACATCACCAATACTCGCTACTACAATACTGTAAGCTGTTTCAGGGTCATTTCCGTCATTCAGTAAATCATAATATTTATCAATAAGATTCTGCAATATTTCGTCTTTTATTTCATATGTATTCTCATTCTGAGGCATATCTTTAAATAATATATCTATGTGATTTTTCAATCTGTTCTCCATATAAATTTTCTCCTTCAATTATCCTTCATTTACAAGATTATCAATTAACCGTTTAGCAGTGTTCCATTCTTCCAACAAATTACCGTATACTGCCTCTCCCATAGGTGTAATTGAGTAATACTTCCGCCTTGCTCCTGTATTTTCGTCACCCCAATACGACCGTATACATCCGTTTGTTTCCAATCTTTTAAAAGCTGTATAAAGGGTTGCTTCCTTTAATTCATACTCACCATTTGTACACTCTTTTATGTACTTATTAATCTGGTAACCATAGCTGTCACCCTTTTTCAGTTGTGCAAGAATTATAGTATCAGTGTGTCCCCTTATTAAATCAGATGCTATGGACATTAGTTCCACCTCCAACCTGACTGAGATTACAGGCATTATTATAAACTAATATACCTCATCTGTCAAGGTATATTTTATATTTTAGGTATATATAATTTTAAAATATATTAAAGAGATTTTTTCGTAAGCCTTTCTTTCATCATTTCTACAACAAAAAAGGTTGGGTACAAAAACCCAACCTTACTGCAAATTATATAAAAAATCTATTATTAAAATTCCTTCAGTGCGTTAACTACATTTTCGAGTTTCATAGCTCTTGATGCTTTAACAAGTACAGTATCACCCTGTTTAATAATAACATTCAGCTTTTCCAAAGCCTCCGGTACTGTTTCAAAGTAGTATACAGTTGTTGAACCTTCCTCTGCACCTTTTGCAATATCTTGTGCATCTGTTCCAATAGCAACCAGTACATCAATGTTATTATCCTTAACATATTTTCCTGTATCAAAGTGTAGTTGTTTACTGTTTGTGCCAAGTTCCTTCATATCGCCAAGCACACAGACTTTTCTGCCATTAAAATTAGTCAAAGTGTCAACACCACCTTTAACTGATACAGGATTTGCGTTATAGCAATCGTCAATTATGGTAATATATCCTGTTTCTATTACACCATCACGACTTCCGACTGTTTTGTAACTTTTAACACCTTCGGCTATTTTATCCAAGGACATCCCCAAATGTTCACCAACAGCAACAGCTACCAGTGCGTTAGCTACCATATATGTACCAATAGCAGGTATAGTCACATTTATTTTATCTGCTGGTGTGCAAAGAGTACACTCAACGCCGTTTACACCACGATTATCAATGTTTTCTCCATAATAAGCATTTTTATTGTCAATTCCATAGAACACAGGCTTTGTTCCATCTACATTTGTTACCGTGGAAAGATGTACATCATCACCATTAAGAAATATTACACTGTCTTTACTACGATATTTAAACATTTCTGTCTTTGCCTTAAGAACACCGTTTCTGTCTATAAGATTTTCAAGATGGCAGTCACCGATATTTGTTATAACACATACCGTAGGCTTAACTATTTTGCTGAGTCTTGTCATTTCACCAAAATCGCTTATGCCCATCTCTATTACAGCAACCTGATGATATTCCTCTAAACCAAAGATAGTAAGAGGCACACCAAGCTCATTATTAAAATTACCCTGAGTTTTATGCACATTAAAACTTTGAGCCAAAACAGAAGCTATCATTTCCTTAGTGCTTGTTTTACCCACACTACCTGATACACCTATAACAGGAATATCAAAAAGTGAACGGTAATATTCAGCAATATCCTTTACAGCCTGATAGCAAGATTGAACCATTATAACCGGCTTTTCAGTCTCAAGCTCTCTTTCGGACAAACTACAAGTTGCACCAGCCTCGAAGGTTTGCTGAATAAAATCATGTCCGTCAACTCTTTCTCCCTTAAGAGGAATAAACAAACCATTTTCACAAGCCTTTCGACTGTCTGTGGTTATAGAAGTAATATATAAATTGCCATAATCTGGATTTGTAAGTTTACCATTACAGGCTTTTGCAATTTCTGATAATGTTAGTTTTTTCATAATTTCACCCTATTGCTGATATTTTTTCAAAGACTCCTGTACAAGTGTTTCTACAAGCTCCGTATAAGAAATACCTTGTGCCTGTGCTTCCTGAGGCAAAAGACTTGTTGGTGTCATACCCGGCAATGTGTTTGCCTCAAGACAGAACATATTATCTTCACTATCTAGCAAAAAGTCAATTCTTGAATATGCCTCAAGCATAAGTACATCGGCAACCTTTTCTGCCATTTTTTGCATCTCTGCTGTAATTTTCTCTGAAAGAGGAGCTGGACAAATATCGTCTGTTAATCCTGCCTGATACTTATTCTTGTAGTCATAAAATCCTTCTTTAGGGCAAATCTCAATTATTGGCAATGCCTTACCCGCAACAACACCAATAGAAAATTCTCTGCCTTTTACATATTCCTCTACCAAAACCTCATCTTCACACAGAAAAGCCTCGCCCATAGCTTTGTCAAATTCTTCTTTATTCTGTGGTATAGCTACTCCTACACTTGAACCACCCGAACAGGGCTTTACAACACAAGGAAATTTATCCCAGTTGTCAATACTGTCACCTTTTATATACAATTCGCCCTGAGGTGTTGGAACACCGCTTGTAAGAAATATTTTTTTAGATAAACTCTTGTTCATTGCAAGGGCACTGCCCATATAGCCTGAACCCGTATACTTAATGCCAAGCATATCAAATGTAGCCTGGAGTTTTCCATTTTCTCCCACATCACCGTGTAAAGCCATAAATACAATATCAGCCTTTCGACAGATTTCAATTACATTCTTTCCCAAAAAACAATCTGGATTCTGATTGGTTCTGCTTGCTTTAATTTTTTCTAAATCAGGAGCAGTTTCTCCTATTGAAGATATATTTTTTGTAAAATCGTAGTCTATATCAAAAATATTATCTATATTGTCACTGTCATAACCCATATAAACATCGAGCAAACATACTTTATGCCCATTGTTACGCAATGCCTGTGCTACTTTTTGTCCTGTAATTATTGAAACATCTCTTTCACTGCTTAAACCGCCTGCAAGAGTTACTATATTCATATGTATCCGTCCTTTCAAATGTACAGTAAATTTATACACATATGTTTTATATTTTACCACACACATTGTTATAATTCCATACTTATACTGCACAAAAACACTTGTACTGACCTTTAATATTTGCTAAACCTTGGTACAAAGTAAATAATACATTAAAAACCAACTTTAATAATATCAATTAAATTTGCAAATATCACTTAATTCTGTTATATTATTTTTAATAGATACACTTAATTTTGAGGTGATAGTATGGCGTGGTTTTTTACTGAACCTTTTGCAGGAGATTACTGCACAATTTCCGGAGAAAACGCAAAGCATATAGAAAAATCCTTACGAATGAAAATTGGTGAGGAGATAACACTGGTAGACAGCAATGGTATTCAACATAATGGTATAATTGACAACTTTACGGACGGCGAAGTTACTATAAAAATACAGGAGAGCTTTAAATGTGAAAATGAACCGAATGTGAAAGTTACCCTTTATCAGGCACTTCCTAAAGGTGACAAAATGGATTTTATTGTACAGAAGGCGGTTGAACTTGGCATAACAGAAATTATACCTGTAATTTCTGCAAGATGTATTTCACGTCCCGACGAAAAATCGCTGAAAAAGAAAATTCAACGCTGGCAAAAGATTGCTTTACAAGCATCCCAACAGTCACGCCGTGGTATAATACCACAAGTCAGCGAGGCTCTTTCTTTTTCAAATGCTGTAAATAATCTCAACAAAGACGACTGCAACATTATTTTTTACGAATGTGGGGGTAGCAGAGTAGGTGACATTATTAAGACACCTGTTGAACATATCAACATATTTATTGGTTCTGAGGGTGGCTTTGAAGAACAGGAAGTTCAACAAGTAATCACAAAAAACGGAAAACCTGCCACACTGGGCAAGCGTGTACTCCGTGCTGAAACTGCTCCGTTGGCAGCACTTTCAATTATTATGTACGTTACTGAAAACGCTTGAATCTGAATAAACAAAGGGGAATTAATTATGATAGGAATTATTGGCGCATTAGACATCGAAATTGCAGGTATAAGAGCATTGATGACTGATGTAGAGGAAAAAGAAATAAGCAAAACAATATTTTACAAAGGCAAGATAAATGGTAAGGATTGTGTACTGGCACAATGCGGTGTGGGTAAAGTTAACGCTGCAATGTGTGCCCAGACTATGATTTTGTCATACAAACCCGATGCAGTTATAAATACAGGAGTAGCTGGTGCAGTTAATCAAAAGCTACATATTGGTGATATTGTTGTATCAAGCCGTGTAGTACATCACGATGCCCAAAATATTCTTGATGAAGGGCAGGAAAGCACTATATACTTCCCTCGTGGTACCATTCAGTTCAGTGACGAAATGATTACAGAAATCCCAGTAAACAAAGAACTTGCTGAAAAATTACTCACACAATGTAAAGACATTGAAAATATATCTGTATATAGTGGCACTGTTGCATCAGGTGACCAATTTATATCAGGCAGACAGGCAAGACTTGAAATAGGAGAATACTTTGATGCTTACTGTTGTGAAATGGAAGGTGCATCTATTGGTCAGGTATGTTACCGTAATGACACACCATTTGCTATTTTGAGGGCTATTTCTGACACCGTTGACGATAATGATTATATGGACTTTGAAAAATTTAAGTACATTGCCACTGATGAAACACTAAAAGTTATCAGAGAATTTTTTGACATTAAAGCAGAATAATTAATTCTCTGTATTATAAAAAGAGGAATATTATGAAACGAATTCTTTCTATACAGGATATTTCCTGTGTTGGTAAATGCTCTCTTACAGTTGCATTACCTGTAATATCAGCTATGGGGGTTGAAGCATCGGTAATACCTACTGCTGTACTCTCCTGCCACACAGCATTTTCTGATTTTACATTTCACGATTTAACAAGTGAAATTGAGCCTATTGTTTCAAATCTGAAAAAACAGAATATAAATTTTGACGCTGTTTATACGGGATATTTAGGCTCAATAGAACAAATCAATATTATAACAAAGTTGTTTGAGAACTTTAAAACAGATGAGAATATTATAATAGCTGACCCTGCAATGGCAGACTATGGTGAATTATATAAAGGATTTGATCAAAACTTTGCAGATAAAATGGCACAGCTTTGCGGAAAAGCAGATATCATAGTACCTAATATTACAGAGGCTTGCTATATGCTCAACATACCCTATGTGGGTGATAATTATGACAAGACTTTTATACAGAAAATTCTTGTAGATTTAAGTAATCAAGGATGTGAATACTGTGTTTTGACAGGTGTTAGCTTTGAAAAAGACAAGCTGGGAGTAATGTCGTATAACCAGAAAACCAACAGCTTTTTTGAATATTACTCCGAAAAACTTCCCAACAGCTTTCACGGTACAGGCGACGTTTTTGCGTCAGCCTTTACGGGAGCACTAATGCTAAATATAACCAAAGAAGAAGCACTCAAAATTGCAGTAGATTTCACCGTCGATTGTATTCGTGCCACACTTAATAATAAAGACTATCACTGGTACGGTGTAGATTTTGAAAATGCCATTCCAAAACTGATTGATAGAATCAAAAAACTAAAATAAAATTTTAATCATAAAAACGAGTATTCGGCTATTTACTGCCAAATACTCGTTTTTGTTTTGGTTCTATTATATAAATGTTGGGGTAAAAAATTATTAAAGAAATATTTCGTTAAGGACGCTGTCCTTAAAACCTGCAAAGACTCTGCCTTTGAACCACAAGCCTTTAAAAAGGTTTGACCTAAACTTTAATTATCCTCCCTAATATTTGCGGTAGAGCCTTTGTTTTTATTAAAAGTTGTTTAACAAATCTGTCTTTTCCTTAATAAATTATGCACAACTTTTTGCTGTTTTATATTCAAATTCATAACATCACTTACAAATCAATATTTATACTATTCTTCATTAATAACAATGAACATAGTAACAAAAATTTATTCGGCAGCAAATCTTTTAGTTCTCCATTTTCCACTTTTCCAACGCCATATCATAAGTATTCCACGCACACACTCGTCTGCAGCAAAAGCGATCCAAAGCCCGTAAATTCCCATACCAAAAACAACAGCAAAAATATATGCTCCTAGTGTACTGATAACCCACATTGAGAATATAGCACAAACTGTTGGGAAGACAACATCACCTGCACCACGCATACAGGATATAACCACAAGATTTGTAGTTCTGCCCATTTCAAGTATAATATTTATTATAAGTATATTTGCACCCATTTCAATAACATTTTGATCGGTAGTAAAAATATTCATCAACTGCATCCTTAATATAATACCTAAAATTGACGTAGCCATAGCTATTATAAAAGCGTTACGGTATGCTCTGAACCCTTGCTTGTATGCTTCGTCCAATTTATTTGCTCCAACAAGATGTCCTGTAAGAATCTGTGCCGCCTGTCCGATAGATACAGCAAATATATAGAAAAACATTGTAATATTCTGCACATAAGTTTTTGCAACCAGCTCTGCCTCTGTAAGGCAATTAAGTACAATAGAAGTAACCACAAGCTGAGATAGGTTATACATAAAGGATTCCAACGCAGATGGTACACCAATTTTTATTATGTTCTTTACATCTCCCCACGGAAATGGCTTGAGCAATTTGAAAATAGACAGTTTTTCCACCTTTGTAAAAAGAACAATCGCCAAAACAATAGTACCCAATACACGGCTGAATGTAGTAGCAATAGCAACACCCAACACACCCATTTTCGGGGCACCAAACAAACCAAGCACAAACACTACATCAAGCACAGTATTTACGATATTCATACCTACTGTTACATACATAGAAACTTGTGTAATGCCGTGGTTACGAATAATTACAGCTATTGCATTAAGAATAGCCTGTAAAAAAAGAAAACCACCTACCACAGAAAGATACTGCCCTGCAAATTCCAATAGATCGCCTTTTGCACCAATAAAAGACAAAATCTGTTTGTTGAACATAACCAGTACAGCACTTATTATTATCCCAAATAATAAATTAAATGTAATTGAAATTGCCGCAATACGTGAGGCTCCATTTTTATTTTCTGCCCCAAGATATTGAGAAATAAGAACGGCACTGGCACCCGAAATAACCGAAAATACTATGGTTACTATTGACACTGCCTGATTTGCCGTATTTACTGATGATGCCGCCAGATCGTCATACTTGCTAAGCACAAAAACATCTATAAAACCCAACAGCATAAACAACGCTGTTTCTATAAATATAGGCCACGCAAGATTAAAAAGTTTTAATTTTTTCATTTTCTTATCACCATCCCATTCTATTATGTTATAAATTTTATAATATAATAAGCATCTATTCAACAGTTTTCTTGCAGATAAATATTCCAATTATCACCATTTGCAAAATATGGTATGATATCAAGTACCTGTTTTTATTGGATAGTATAAGTTTAAACTTTTTTCAAAAAACGTCTAACATAATAATACTTAAATATTACACTTATGCCTAATATTAAACACCAAGCCCCACAACCACGGAAAAACACCGTTGATTGTGGGGCTTAATTTATAAACTATTTTAAATTATAAAATTTTTATTAATCATTTAAAAATCTGTATTATCCCTCAATAAGGCTTTCACCTGTCATTTCTTTTGGCTGAGGAATATCCATCATCTGCAACATTGTAGGTGCAATGTCAGCCAGCTTGCCACCCTCCTGCTTTAGCTTGCAGTCATAGCCAACTACACAAAGAGGAACAAGGTTTGTTGTATGTGCTGTGAAAGGTTCACCATCTGTGTCAACCATCTTATCAGCATTACCATGGTCTGCTGTAATAACAGCAATACCATTCATTGCCTTAACAGCATCTACAACTTTACCTACGCACTGGTCAACAGTTTCAACAGCCTTTACAGCCGCTTCGAATACACCTGTATGTCCAACCATATCACAGTTTGCAAAGTTAAGAATAATAGCATCATACTTACCGCTCTTGATACTGTCAACAACCTTTTCGCAAACTTCAGGAGCACTCATCTCAGGCTGAAGGTCATATGTTGCAACCTTCGGAGAAGCAACCAAAACTCTGTCTTCACCTTCGTAAGGAGCCTCTACACCACCATTAAAGAAGAATGTTACGTGGGCATACTTCTCTGTTTCTGCAATTCTCAACTGAGTTTTTCCCTGTGCGGCAAGATATTCACCGAATGTATTGTTAAGCTCCTGTGCTTTGAATGCAATTTCTACATTAGGCATTGTAGCATCATACTCTGTCATACACACAAATGTAAGAGGGAACATTCCGTTCTTTCTCTCAAAGCCATTGAATTCAGGATCTACAAATGTTCTTGTAATTTCCCTTGCTCTGTCAGGACGGAAGTTGATAAATACAACTGAATCGTTCTGCTTGATAGTCTCTGCACCATCAAGAACAGTAGGAATAACAAACTCGTCTGTTACACCTTCAGCATATGAATTCTCCATAGCCTTTACAGCACAGCAAGCCTTGTTGCCTTCACCGTAAACCATAGCAGCATATGCTTTTTCTACTCTATCCCAGTTTGTATCTCTGTCCATTGCATAGTATCTGCCTTCTACTGTGGCAATCTTACCAACGCCAATTTCTTTCATCTTTGCAACGCAGTCAGCAACAAAATCCTTACCGCTTGAAGGAGGTACGTCACGACCGTCCATAAATGCGTGTACAAATACTTTTTCTACATTCTGCTTCTTAGCCATCTCAAGCAAAGCATACAGATGACCATTAAAGCTGTGTACACCGCCGTCAGACAGCAAGCCCATAATATGAAGAGCTGTGTTATTCTTCTTAACATTTTCCATTGCGTTAAGAAGAACCTCATTTTTCTCAAACTCTCCGTCCTCAATAGCCTTTGTAATTCTTGTCAAATCCTGATATACAATTCTGCCGGCACCCATATTTGTGTGACCAACTTCACTGTTACCCATCTGTCCGTCAGGCAAGCCAACAGCCAATCCTGATGCACCAATGGTAGTATAAGGATTTTCAGCAAAAATCTTGTCCAGATTAGGTGTATTTGCAGTTGTTACAGCATTACCACCGCTAACAGGTGCAATACCGTAACCGTCCATAATAATTAAAACTGTTGGTTTTTTCATTTCTTAGTTCTCCTTAACCTGAGCCTTAATGTAGTCCATAGTAAATGCAGGGATAAGTTTTAGATCCTCTGCTGCGAGAATCTCCGTAGCCTTGTCTGCTCTCTGAATTACGCAAAGAACAGTATCAACTATGGCACCCTTCTTTCTCAGCTCTCTTACACCGTCAATAATAGCACCGCCTGTTGTAACAACGTCCTCAATAATAAGAACTCTTTTACCTTCAACATCAGCACCTTCAGCTAGCTTACAAGTACCGTACTCCTTAGCCTTTTTTCTTACAAATGCAGCCTGCATACCTGTGTTAAGAGAAATAGCTGTAACAACAGGGATACCACCCATTTCAAGACCTGCAATAACCTCTGTATCCTCAGGGATAAGACCAGACATAATTTTTGCAATCTCGCCAAGAACCTCAGGATTAGCTTCAAAAAGATATTTATCAAAATACTCGTTTGAAATCTGACCTGATCTCAGCAAAAACTCGCCTGTAATATGTGAAAGCTCATAAATCTTCTGAGCAACCTGCTCTTTTGTCATTGTTATCACTCCGTTTTTTAATATACCAATCTTGACTGATAAGTAAATATAGCTTGTCCTATAAAGAAGATTAGTATAAAGATATTTACTTTTAATTGATAATATTACTTGCTTGCACCCTTTACGATAGCTGCAAATTTCTCTGCAACAAGTGAAGCACCGCCGATTAGACCACCGTCTACATTCTCCTTGCTGAGAAGCTCATCACAGTTAGCGTCGTTCATAGAACCACCGTACTGAATTGTAACAGCGTCTGCAACTTCTTTGCTGTAAAGTTTAGCAAGAGTAGCACGGATAAATGCACAAACTTCTTCAGCCTGGTCAGCAGTAGCTGTTTTACCTGTACCGATAGCCCATACAGGCTCATATGCGATGATTGTCTTTTTAACATCTTCAGCAGAAACATCAAACAGATCAAGTTTAATCTGTCTTGCGATAACCTCTTCTGTGATATCGCACTCACGCTCCCACAAAAGCTCACCAACACAAACGATTGGTTTCAAACCTGCTGCAAGAGCAGCCTTAGTTCTCTTATTAACAGTTTCATCTGTTTCGCCAAAATACTGTCTTCTCTCGCTGTGTCCAAGAACTACATACTCAACACCAAGCTCTTTGAGCATACCTGTTGAAATTTCGCCTGTGAAAGCACCGCTCTCTGCCCAGTGGCAGTTCTCAGCACCAATTTTAATGTTTGTACCCTTAGTAGCTTCAATAGCTGTGCAAAGGTCAACAAAAGGAACACAAGCGATAACCTCACAGTCAGCATCCTTTACAAGTGGAGCCATCTCATTAAGTAGAGCCTTAGCCTCTGAAGGTGTTTTATTCATTTTCCAGTTACCTGCGATAACTGCTTTTCTTAACTGCTTATTCATTGTAAATCTTCCTTTCAGAATTTTAATCTTATTTATATTTCATCTTAAAATCTAACAACAAGGGCGGAAAATTTCCGCCCCTATTTTTTCATTTTGTTAAATGTTAAATTATTTCTTGTCAGCAATAGCTGCAATACCAGGTAAAACCTTACCCTCAAGATACTCAAGAGAAGCACCGCCACCTGTTGAAATGTGGCTCATCTTATCAGCAAAACCAAGCTGAATTACAGCAGCTGCTGAATCACCACCACCAATAATTGTTGTAGCATCTGTTTCTGCAAGAGCCTTAGCAACAGAAATTGTACCGGCAGCCAATGTAGGATTTTCAAATACACCCATAGGTCCATTCCATACAACAGTCTTAGCAGACTTAACAGCCTCAGCAAACAAAGCCTGTGTCTTTGTACCAATATCAAGACCCTCTTTATCAGCAGGGATAGCAGTAGCGTCTACAACCTCTACATCAATTTCTGCATCAATAGGGTTAGGGAATGAATCAACAACAGTTGTATCAATAGGAAGAAGAAGCTGCTTACCTAGCTTTTCAGCCTTCTCCATCATTTCCTTACAGTAGTCAATCTTGCTATCATCAACAAGTGACTTACCAACCTCATAGCCCTTAGCTTTAAGGAATGTATAAGCCATACCACCGCCAATGATTAGTGTATCACACTTTTCAAGAAGGTTAGAAATAACATTCAGCTTATCTGCAACCTTTGCACCGCCAAGAATAGCAACAAAAGGTCTAACAGGTTGCTCTACTGCATTACCAAGATAGTTAATTTCCTTCTGCATCAGATAACCAACAGCTGTTTCCTTAACATACTCTGTAACACCAACTGTTGAACAGTGTGCTCTGTGAGCTGAACCAAAAGCGTCCATAACAAATACATCAGCCAAAGAAGCAAGCTCCTTGCTGAAATCTTCAACATTCTTTGTTTCTTCCTTGCGGAAACGTGTATTCTGAAGAAGAACAACATCACCGTCGTTCATAGCTTCTACTGCCTTCTTAGCGTTCTCACCAACAACCTCATCATCATTAGCAAAAACAACTTCTTTACCAAGCAATTCGCCCAGTCTTACTGCAACAGGAGCAAGTGAGAACTTCTCTTCTGCACCGTTCTTTGGCTTACCAAGGTGTGAGCAAAGAATAACCTTGCCACCGTCATTAACTAACTTCTGAATTGTAGGAAGAGCAGCTGTAATTCTGTTATCATTTGTAATAACACCATCCTTCAGAGGTACGTTAAAGTCACAACGAACAAGAACTTTTTTGCCCTTTACATTAATGTCATCTACTGTAACTTTGTCTAGGAAACCCATTTTAAAAACATCCTTTCAGGTATAAATTAAGTCTTTCGACAAGTTTTTAACAATCTCATTTGCCTCGCCTTGTGAAAGCACCTTATACAACGTATATTTTATAATAAACCGGCATATTTTTCAATACTTACTGGGGTTAATTTACTTTATTTTCTTGAAATACTGTAAAAATACATATATACAGCAAATTTGTATACCTTTTAATATTTATTCATTCCAACTGTAACTACGCAATTTCCCCTCGCATAAAAGCTGAGGATAGTTCCACTGTCTTAATGTTTCATACACTGCTATCGCAACAGAATTTGACAGGTTAAGACTTCTCGCATCATTAATCATTGGAATACGCACAGTTGTATCGGGATTATCGTGAAGCAACTTTTCTGGCAAGCCAGCAGTTTCTCTGCCAAAAAGCAGATAAGCTCCATCAGGATATTCTATATCCGAATGTATATGAGGTGCTTTAGTGGAAAAATAATAGTATGGACCATTTGTTTTTGCAAAAAAATCATCTATATTATCATATACAGTTATATCCAATAAATCCCAGTAATCCAATCCTGCACGTTTTACGGCTTTTTCTGAAATACTAAAGCCTAACGGACGCACAAGGTGAAGTTTTGCACCTGTTGCGGCACAGGTACGTGCAATGTTGCCTGTATTCTGTGGAATTTCAGGCTCCACCAAAACCACATTTAATTCTGCCATAATTTTATATTATCCTTTCTATTATAAATTATTAATCTATTGTACAAAATAGTAAAAGGAACTTCCCTACTTAATAAAGGATTTTCCAATATTTAAAAGCATATCAGAGTCAGACTTATCCAGTATCCCATAAAGTATGGAAGTTCCACAAGGAAGTGACTATATATTAACAACTTGGTACTTTTTCAAGATATTTTAACTCTTTACAGCCTGTACAGGAGGTGCAGAACAATGACTAAAAATGTTACAAATATTGCAAAAGGTGTAGCTGTTGCCGTTGCAACGGGAATGGCAGTAGGATATGTAAGCAATAAAGTTATGCAGAAAAACCCAAAAGCCGTAAAACGCAAAGCTAACGATGCTATGAACGCAATGAGCCAGATTGTAAGCGATATTTCATATTTGTTGAAATAAACGTAAATTTAAAATTAACCAAAAGTAATCATAAAATGCAGAAAGGCAAATTTTGCTTTTCTGCATTAATTCTATAATTATTTTCAGATTATAAACATTCTTATTACAATGTTAAAGAAGTCATACAGCCCGTGTGAAAGTGCAAGAGATAAATATGTACAATTTTTAAAATAATATCTTGAAAAAGCAAATACAAGTCCTATTAAGAAAGTGAAGATAACCTGCATTAATGAGCCATTAGTAAAATGCCACAATCCAAAAAGCAATGATGATAAAAGCGGTGCAAGCCACTTATGCTTTTCAAATACATTTTCTAATGTTTCCTGAACATATATTCTGAATATAAATTCCTCAATAGGTCCTACAAATAATATAAAGAAAACAGCATACAAAATTAATGTTTCAATATCAAATGCCAAAGAACCACCAATTATACTGTTTCCTAGAAGTGCAGGTACAAGTGCTATTGTAACCGAAAGAACAGCGAAAATTGCAAAAGCAAGCAGGTACTGCTTTTTATTGCCCTTAATAAATAGCTCTTTTATTTTACCACCCTGTATTTTATAAGCTACAAGAGCGGGACAACCGACAATAAGGTATATAATACAATTCAGCAAAACTTTTATAAGTTGTGTATCAACCAGTTTTAAGAATAAAAACAAAGCTGTAAACGCAAACGTAAAAGATAAAACCAATATCAATATAATAACAGTTTTACCCTTTTTCATATTACACTGTGATAAATATAGTTTTCTCACGAAATTTCTCCCTTTTATTATAATTATATTAAATATATTACAACTACATTCAACCAAATATCCTTATACATTCGTACAATATTATTGCCATTATACTCATAATGCGAACATCATTCCATCTTTATTTGTGTTATTTACTATAAAAAATCTTTTCTTCAATCAATTTCTCAGCAGTACTATATATTGTTTTACATTATGAATATCACAATAACCTACCCTAATGGAGATAAACCAAATATAATTATTTGTAATATCACCTTATAGTACCTCCGCCTACAACATACTCACCGTCATAAAACACCACAGCCTGTCCTTTTGTAATGGCTCGTTGTTTTTCTTGAAATTCCACCATTACACTATCTTCATCTATAAGATGTATAGTAGCAGGTGACTCCTTTTGACTATACCTTGATTTTGCTGTAACACGCATACCGTCAGTTGGTTTTTCTACAGATATCCAGTTAAGGTCTGTTGCTGTCAGAGTGTTTGTAAATAAATCCTCATTTTCTCCAAGTTTTACAATGTTATTATATGGATTTTTATCAAGCACAAAAATAGGATGTGCATAGCTTATGCCTAAGCCCTTTCGTTGCCCAATCGTATAATGAATAATACCCTTATGCTTTCCGAGAACAGTACCATCTTTATATACAAAATCTCCCTGTTTAGATTTTATACCCATATTTTTCTCAAGAAATCCTGCATAATCACCGTCTTTGATAAAGCATATATCCTGACTGTCAGGCTTTCTGGCATTTATCAAATCATATTCTTCAGCCAAAGCTCTTGACTGCTCCTTAGTCATACCACCAAGAGGAAACAAAGTATGTCTAAGCATTTCTTGTGTAAGAACATAAAGCACATACGTCTGGTCTTTTGTATTATCAACCGCTTTTTTTATCAGCACTCTACCATTTGTATCAATCTCTCGCTGAACATAATGCCCTGTTGCGATATAATCATACTCAAGCAGCTTTGCACGTTCTATCATTTTTGAAAACTTTATATATTTGTTGCAGTCTATACAGGGATTTGGTGTTTCACCTATTTCGTAGCTTTTGGCAAATTTATTTATAACCTTTTCTTTAAATTGGTCACCAAAATTAAATACATAATGCTTTATACCCAGCTTATAACAAACTGTTCTTGCATCTTCCACGTCATCAAGAGAACAACAAGTGCGTTGTATGCTGTCAATACCAATATCATCATTATTAAAAAGCCTGAGTGTAGCACCATCGGCTTCATAGCCCTGTTGTTTAAGCAATAAAGCCGCCACCGAGCTATCAACTCCACCGCTCATTCCAACCAATACTCTTTTTGCCATATTTTCACCTCTTTTTATTACTTACCACACACTTATTCTTTCATTTTTAGGCACATACATACCATCACCCTCTTTAATATCGAAGGTAGTGTAAAATTCATCTATTTGTTGTAGCGGCACATTCACCCTGTATTTCGATGGAGAATGTGTATCGTATTTTATCAGATTTTCTAATACTCCGTCTGAATATTTCTCTCGCCACAACTGTGCATAATCTATAAAGAATTTTTCGTAATCGGGGTTATCCATATTCTTCAAAATCTCTACACAGCACTGCACACCCGTTAAGTCTGCTATATCTTCATCCCTTGTCTGAGCTGCATTAAGTTCCAGTCCGTCTTTTTTACCTTGCTCAACCATAAAACTTTTAAGCTGAGTCGCTTTTTCAATATAAGCCTTGCGGTCGCTGATACTCCACCAACTTTTATAGTTGCCGTTTTCGTCATACTCACTGCCTGTAATATCAAGTGAATGTGAAATTTCGTGTGCAACTATTGTGCCTATTCCTCCTAAATTTTCTTCAAATGATTTATCTCTGCTATAAATAGGCGGCTGTAGTACACCGGCATTTATAATTATTGAGTTACTTCCAACATTATAGTAGGCATTAATCTCCATAGTGTCAAAAATAATTTTATCCTTTGTATACTTGGTTTGTAAAATTATGTTTTGCTCATTACGCTTTTCAATCAGGCAGTTTTCACGGTTTTCTGTATAGGAATTATCAGCACTGACATCTGCGTTTTCGTAGCTTATAACAGTTTTGGGACGTGCGATAACAACATTCAGATTTTCTATTTTACGAATAGCCTTGTTCTTGGCATCATATGACAAATAGTATATACTATTAATCTTGTTCTTATAAACATCAACTATTTTTTCAACAATTTCATTTAAATTATTAATATCCTCGTCCTTGATATTTTCTTTTAGATAAATATCTGTCAACAGATCCTTCATATAATAATCAGCAACATTATAAAAATTAAGTCCTGCACTTACTTCAGAGTCAACGGTATTTCCGATAATTGTACACACAGTTGTCGCTATAAAATATGCTTTTAAATTTTCAACATTTTCTTCTGTAATCAGTTCATCATTTAGCAAATCCATATAAGAATCTGAGCAAATAACGTCCTGATAGTCACTATGATAGCCTAAATTACTTAACAAATTAGGAAAATCTATTGCAAAAATAAAATCACTGCCGGAATTATGCAAAGAATTTTCCTTTTGAGATATGTTTTCTGCAAAGCACTTTGCTATTTTACTTTCGATACTAACAGCCTTTTCGGAAATATCCTTTGCTTCTTCAACGCCGTAACCAGCATTTATTAAAAAATATTCGATCTGTTTTATATATGTTTTTCTGTTTTCTTCAGTTAATATGTACGGATTATCAGACAATTTCTGCCCTGTAATTGATTTTGGTGTTAATAAAAGAGCATAACTATCCCTTGTATTAGTTAATTCAAGGTTAAACAAACCGTTATATAATGACATTCTTTTATCATTATACAGCTTTTCAAGGTCTTTAATAGATTGTACCTTACTTATCTTTTCCGCATATTCACGGGCTTTTGCCTTTAATTCGTCACTTAATCCCTCTTGATATTGATTATATAAAACTAAAAGCTTTTTCTCGTCTTCAGATAAGTCGGATTTTAGGGACAGCTCGTTTATATATTTTTCATAAAATTTTAAGATATTCATCTGGCACTCATTCAAACAGCTTACAGAAACTTCATTTGCAGGTAATTCGCTTGATTCAATCCATTTTTCATTAACAGCCATATAAAAATCATTCTTCTTTGCAGTTTCTTTACCATCACCTATACTCTGTGATGAATTTATAGAACTGCTATTAGAGTTATCTGTATTATTATCATAGCATCCGCCTAAAGATGTACCAATAATTATAACAGAAAGTATCAATGCAGTTACACTGCTAAACATATTTTTTCTCATTTTATCTCCTTATTAAAGTATATGGGAATACGATATGTATTCCCATAGATAAAAATAATAAATTAATCTTTCATTGTTGCAACCAAAACAGCTTTTTGTGCGTGTAGTCTGTTTTCTGCTTCATCAAAAATCTCGTTAGCATGTGCCTCAAGAACTTCAGCAGAGATTTCTTCTCCACGGTGTGCAGGCAAACAATGAAGCACCATACAATCCTTATTAGTAACACTCATAAGGTCTGAATCCACACAGAAACCCTCAAAAGCCTTAGCACGCAATTTAGCTTCTTGTTCTTGTCCCATAGAAGCCCATACATCTGTATAAACAACATCTGCATTCTGTGCTGCCTCTTTTGCTGAATGGTACATTTCAAACTTATCTCCGTATTCCTTAGCAAAATCAAGAATTTCCTGTGGTGGCTCATAACCCTCAGGACAAGCTATTGTAACGCTCATACCTGTCTTTAATCCGCCAACTATCAGGGAATTTGCCATATTGTTTCCGTCACCTACAAAGCACATCTTTAATCCCTCAAGCGTTCCCTTATACTCACGAATTGTCATAAGGTCAGCCATAACCTGACAAGGATGGCAGAAGTCTGTAAGACCGTTGATTATAGGAATTGAACCGTTCTTAGCAAGAGCCTCAACCTCAGCCTGTTCAAAAGTTCTAATCATAATACCATCAAGAAATCTTGATAAAACTCTTGCTGTATCCTCCACAGGCTCACCACGACCAATCTGCATATCGTTAGCAGATAAAAACAGAGGATAACCCCCCAGCTGATACATACCAACTTCAAACGAAACTCTTGTACGAGTAGATGCTTTTTGGAAAATCATACCCAGTGTTTTTCCCGCAAGGTACTTGTGTTCAATACCGTGCTTCTGCTCGTATTTAAGCTGGTCAGCAAGATTAAGCATTTCAATAATTTCTTTTCCGCTGTAATCCAGTAATTTCAAAAAATGTTTCATTAAAATTCTCCTTATATTTTAATATCTTCTCTCTATTATCAGGTATTGAAAATGCCTAATATTATTTAATGGTATTCTTAAAAATTTCAAGACCCTTATCAATTTCTTCTTTTGTAATAGTCAGAGGAGGTAAGAAACGAATAAGAGTTTTTGCTGTAAGAACCAATAATCCCTTCTCAGTGCATTTTGCGGCAACCTCTTTGGCATTATCCTTTTCAAGTACAACACCAATCATCATACCCAATCCACGCACTTCTTTAACACCTTCCATAGTTGATAACTTTTCACGCATATAGTTACCTTTTTCGGTAACAGTGTCAAGAAATTTCTTATCAGCAACTCTGTTAATAACCTCCGTTGCTCCTGCACAAGCAATAGGATTACCACCATATGTTGTACCGTGAGTACCTGCTGACATAACTTTTGACAGCTTTTCTGTACACAAGCAAGCTCCCATTGGTAATCCTCCGCCTAGGCCTTTTGCAGAAGAAATAATATCAGGCTGAACACCAAATTGCTCATAACAATAGAAGGTTCCTGCTCTGCCTACACCTGTCTGTACTTCATCTATAATAAGAAGCAAATCTTTTTGTTTGCAATAATCAGCAAGTTCTTTTACAAAGTCTTTTTCCAGAGGATTTACTCCTCCCTCACCCTGAATAAGCTCTATCATAACAGCACAAGTATTTTCATTTACCTTTTCTTTAACGCTGTCCATATTATTAGCCTTGGCAAAGCTGAAACCATCGGTAAATGGGAAGAAATAGTTATGGAAAACATCCTGACCGGTAGCAGCAAGAGTAGTAACAGTTCTACCGTGGAAAGAATTTTCCAGAGTCACAATTTCTGTTCTCTCTTTGCCATACTTTTCAAAGCTATATTTTCTTGCCAGCTTAATTGCACACTCATTTGCCTCTGCACCACTATTGGCAAAAAACACTTTGCTGAATCCTGTGATTTCACATAATTTTTTTGCAAGCTCTGTCTGCACAGGACTATAATACAAATTAGAAATGTGCTGTAATGTTGATGCTTGCTGTGAAACTGCATTTGTCCATCCATCATCACAATATCCTAAGCAATTTACACCTATACCACTTGTGAAATCTATGTATTCCTTACCACTTTCGTCCCAAGCTGTTGCACCTTTGCCCTTAACCAATGCTACATTAAAACGAGCATATGTGTGCATTATATTTTGATTATCATCATCTTTTATCTGTTGTAATGTCATAATATCACTCCTTTATTTTTTCATATGAATAAACAAATATATCGTCACGTTTTTTGAAGCCCATACTGCCCCAAAAACTCTGTCCTGCTGAATTGTCGCAATATGTAAAAATGTGGGTTTTTACAATTCCCTCTCGCTCCAGCTTTTCAATAGCCTTCTCAGCCATAGCCTTGGCTATCCCTTTACGTCGATATTCAGGCATTACCGCCATATGGTGAATAAACCCACGTCTGCCATCGTGTCCTGCCAATACAGTTCCTACTATTTTGCCATCGACAACTGCAATCTGGCTTAATCCGCTGTTTCTTTTTAAGTAACGGGCAATTTCTTCTCTTTCATCTGCTTTTGACAAAGCTCTTTTTGATGTTATCTGCCACATTGCAAAAATCTCATCATAACACTCAATAGTCATATCCTTAATCTGTACTGACATAATGCACCTCTTTTTTAATCAGCTTTCATAATATCCTACACTATTACTTGGCACCGTATTCTATCAGCAAATCTATAATTTCCTGATGTTCGAGGCTTTGAGTCATATTATTATTAAGATATATTTTTTTAATATATCTTAATGGTGTAAGCCCGTCTGAATCTGTTTCATTAGGATTCGCACCATATTCCAACAGCAACTCTACCGCCTGAACATCTTCCGAATAAACCGCCCTCATTAAATATGGATTACCACGGAATTTATATTCGATATCTGCACCGTTTTCGAGCAACAGATTCATAATATCATAGCTACTGCTATCCATTGCTTCTATCATTGGTGTTACCCCACGTTTTCCGATTATATTAGGGTCAGCACCATATTCCAAAAGAAGCTCTGCTATTTCATAATTACCGTTTTCACAGGTATACAAAAGTGGTGTTGTATATTCTTGTGTATTTTCAGGAACATAGTTCCCCTTAAACAGGCTGTATTCATTGGCATCTGCCGGGGCACCGTCTTTAAGTATTTTTTCAACAAGTTGACAATCCTCTTTCTCCACAGCATTCATCAAAGAATTTTTTTCTTTCATATCATTTTCAACACCTGTTACTACACACATTGTTGTTATTATCAACACTGTCAATACAAGTATCGACAACATTACTGAACCAACAATTATTAATACCTTTGGTGTTTTCTTTACTGTTCCATCATTGTTCAGTTGTTTTTTTCTTTTCACAAGTCCAACAATAAGAAGGACAAGTCCTGTAATACCTATTCCAAGTATTATAATAGCTATTATCACTAAAATAACCAAAATTATTAAAAAGCCTAAAGTAAACGCTACTCCCATTTATTACCTCAAACCAAACAAATAAACTACATATAACTTTTACTATAAATACAAGTTATTATTAATAGAACATAGTTCCTATACCTTCATCAGAGAACAGCTCGATCAGAATCGAATGTTCAATTCTTCCGTCAATAATGTGAGCACGCTTTACACCACGTCTTACAGCCTCTACACAGCAATCAATCTTCGGTATCATACCACCGCTGATAATTCCAGACTTTTTAAGCATAGGCACTTCACTTATATTAACAACAGGAATAAGAGTATTCTCGTCCTCCTTATCCCTTAACAATCCACGAATATCTGTCATAAGAATGAGTTTGCAAGCACCTAGTTTTGCCGCAATCTGAGCCGCCGCAACATCTGCATTAACATTATATACGTTACCGTCATATCCCCCTGCAACAGTTGAGATAATAGGAATATACCCATTAGAAATAGCATCATTGATAACCTTTTCGTTAACCTCTCGGATTTCTCCTACAAAGCCAAGGTCATCAGCAGTAACTAATTTATCAGCCATCAGCATTTTACCGTCAAGACCACACAATCCAATGGCATTTCCACTGTGTTCGCTAAGACACTGCACAAGGCTTTTATTCACCTTACCAGCCAGAACCATCTGTACAACGTCCATTGTTTCCTGATCGGTTACACGCATACCATTTATAAATTTACTTTCTTTGCCTGTCTTTTTCAACATCTGGCTTATTTCAGGGCCACCACCGTGTACCAATACAACATTAACTCCTACCAAATGCATAAGAACAATGTCGCTCATAACAGCACTTTTAAGTTCAGGACTGATCATAGCGTTTCCGCCATATTTTACAACAATAGTCTGACCTGAATATTTCTGAATATAAGGCAATGCTTGTATAAGCACGTGGGCTCTTTCCTCGTTAGAAATTATCATCTTCTTTTCCCTCTTTATCTGAAAATTCAATTTATTTTAAACACAAAGTTTAATCTACATTTCCTGAATATCAGGTATTTCATTTACTTCATCAGGAATATTATCCATAATATCCTGTAAGCATTCGGCTTTAGTAAGCATTTCCATAGTTGGCATATGAGGAGATGAATATATACCTTTCCAAAAATATTCATCATATTCCTTACGATTTGGAAATGCCAATATAGGTTCATTTGTAGAAAATTGAGCATTTACCCCTTGTTTATTTCCTCGTGCATCAAGTTTTATCCACTTATTTTCTATAAACACTGCATTATAAGCGTGAACACAATACCCTAAAGAATCATCATTCAAAAGTGTTATATGCTGAAAACAAAATCCCGTTGGTATTCCCTGTGACCTTAATAGTGCCGCCAGAAGATTTGCCTTTGCGTGGCAAATACCTGTTTTGTATTTTAGCACATCTGATGCCTTAGCTGTAATAATATCCGCATTACAATCAAATGAATGGGGTATTTCATCTCTTACAAACTCATATGCAATTTTAGCTTTTTCAGTTTCATTCATATCTGTTGAAAATAATTCCGCAATTTTTTTCTGAATAATTTCAGAATTATAATCAACATATTCATTTTCTTGTAAAAACGCTTTCATAAAGCTCTCCTCAATTCAAATAAGAATTTTAAAACAATATCACTTACAAGAATACAAACTGCGACTAACACCCCTCCGAGCCAATATTTTCAAAGAAAATATTGAGTAAGCTTAAAATGCCGGCGGAACAATCTCAAGTCCTGTTTTTTCATCAAGACCGCATACAATGTTCATATTCTGAATAGCCTGTCCTGCTGCACCTTTAACCATATTGTCAATGGCAGAAACAGCCACCAAAGTGCCTGTACGGTTATCCATATGTAATGAAACATCGCCAAAATTTGAATATTTAATATTGTGAATATCTGCAACCTGTCCCTTAGGCAAAAGTCTTACAAAATATTCATTGGAATAAAATTCCTCATAGACCTTTCTTACCTGCTCCTCTGTAACACCCTCTTTAAGCGATGCGTATACAGTTGAAATAATGCCTCTATTTACAGGCAAAAGGTGTGGAACAAATGTAATTTTCACAGGCTTGTCTGCAAGGTGAGAGAGAGTCTGCTCAATCTCAGGTGTATGACGGTGACAAGCCACCTTATAGGGGTGGAAGCCCTCGTTTAAATCTGTAAAGTGTGTCCCCTGTGAAAGACCTCTGCCTGCACCTGTGGCACCACTTTTACAGTCGGCAATAATACCCTTTGTTCCTACCAAACCCTTAGCCACAGCGGGACCAATAGCAAGTGGAACACCTGTGGTATAACATCCCGGATTTGCAATGGTTTTCTTGCCTTTTATATTATCTCTGAAAAACTCAGGCAAAGCATAAACGGAATTTTTGTGCAACTCTTTGTCTGTATACTCTCCGCCATACCATTCTTTGTAGTCATCTTCATTTTCCAGTCTGAAATCAGCACCCAAATCAATAAAAATCTTGTCCTTATCATAGCAGGTTTTTGCAAGTTCCTGTGACAATCCGTGTGGCAATGCAGCAAAAATAACCTCACACTTTTCAACAACAGCATCCGCATTTTCACAAACCATATCATTCAAATTATAATAAGCAGGATAAACCTCGCTTAATGCTTTACCCTCAAAGCTAACGGAGCTTATAGCTGTAACCTCAGCCTGTGGGTGCATAGTCAACAAACGTACAAGCTCTGCCCCAGCATAGCCTGTGGCACCAATAATACCAACCTTTATCATCTATTACCATCTCTTTCCTAAGCCTTTTCAAGCCTTTAAAAAGGCTTGACCTAAACTTTATTCTCGCTCAAAATTTTCTTACGAAAATTTTGGCTCGGAGGATAATTTCTTTAAGGAAAGTCATTATCCAACATTATTTCTAAATTATATAAATTCAGCACCTAGATTTTTTAATTTGTTAAAGTATTTGTTCTTATTTTTCTCAAAAATAGTTCCTATGGCTTTTGTATTCATTATAACCTTATAACCATTTTTTACCGCCCCAATCGCAGTCAACGAAACACAACCCCCACCGTCAACACCTACTATTTCAACAACATCTACTTTTTTATTAGAAAGAAATTCACGTAATTCAACGTTGGAGAATGCATCTCCAGTGTATTTCTCAAACACATAATCCGAAACAATTTTCAAATCTTCTGCAAATTCTACTTCTTCCGTTCCTTCGTAGGCTTGAAAGGGGGCAAACTTGTTTATAAAGTTTCTTTTCATAATATTCTTTATGTATATTACCAAATTATCTTGATTATTCTCAATGACATTATTGACCGCTGAAACAATATTATCTCTGTCATATTTAAAATAAGGTGATTGATTTTTTCCAACACAGACATTCTGCATATCCATTACTAAAATAGCCTTAATCATCTCTCGTTACCTCTTTTCTAAGCCTTGAAAAAAACTTATATTAAATTGGAGCTAAGATATATAGAAAATATATTTATTATAAAATTAAACAAATGTAATTGTCACACAATCAAAAAATCGCCTATATTTTCAAAATGTCTCTTACTTCCTTAACAGCGTTAAGAACATTTGCAGGTCCGCCATAGGGGCTTCTTTCATTTACACATCTTTCAAGTGAAATTGCGTCATAAACACCCTCATCAAATATATCGCAAACAGCTTTATAATCTTCTATTGGCAGTGTTTCGAGAGTAAGTCCCTTTTCTATACATACAGCTACCAATGAGCCTGTTGCCTTATAAGCATCTCTAAAAGGCAATCCCTTTTTAACAAGGTAGTCCGCACAATCTGTTGCATTGATAAATCCACCTGCTGCCGCCTTACGCATATTCTGTGAAATAACTGTCATAGTATCAAGCATTGGAGTAAACGCAGTAAGACACATTTTAACTGTATCAACAGCATCAAATATAGCCTCTTTGTCCTCCTGCATATCTTTGTTATATGCCAGTGCAATACCCTTCATAGCTGTCAACAAACCTTGCAAATCACCAAATACTCTGCCTGATTTACCACGGACAAGCTCTGCAATATCAGGGTTTTTCTTCTGAGGCATTATTGATGAACCTGTTGAAAAAGCATCATCAAGTTCAACAAATTTGAATTCCCAAGAACACCACATAATAATTTCCTCAGAAAATCTTGAAAGGTGTACCATAATAATTGACAAAGCAGACGCAAGTTCCAAGCAAAAATCTCTGTCAGATACACCATCAAGGCTATTGCGTGTCATACTGTCAAAACCCAATAATTTTGTTGTAATACTTCTGTCTATATTATATGTAGTACAAGCTAAAGCACCACTGCCAAGAGGGTTTACATTCATTCTCTTCTGTGTATCTTCCAGACGTGAAAGGTCACGCAAAAGCATTTCTGCATAAGCCATTAGGTGATGACCAAATGTTATAGGCTGTGCTCTTTGAAGATGTGTGTAACCAGGCATAACTGTATCTGCATACTGTTCTGCCTTGTTGCATATAACATTAAGCAACTCTTTAACAAGTGATTTTAATTCATCTATCTGGTTTCTCAGATAAAGTCTTATGTCAAGTGCAACCTGGTCGTTACGGCTTCTTGCTGTGTGCAATCTTTTTCCGGCATCACCAAGTCTTTTTGTAAGTTCACCCTCAATAAATGTGTGAATATCTTCTGCTTCCATATCAATTTCCAGTTTTCCGCTTTCAATGTCAGCAAGAATTTCATTAAGTCCTTTGCAGATAATCTCAGACTGTTCTTTGTCGATTATACCACACTCGCCAAGCATTGTAGCGTGAGCAATACTTCCTGTAATATCTTCCTTATACATTCTGCTGTCGAATGATATAGATGAGTTAAAATCGTTTGTTGTTTTACTTATTTCTTTCTGAAATCTGCCTGTCCACAGCTTCATTTGTTTCACCTCATAAATTAGTATATGGGACGAGCAATAAAATCACCCGTCCCTTTACAATTAAATTGCTATTCAACTAAGTAAAGTACCAATCATATTGGCAAAATTATTTTACTAAGCCTTTCTTTGCTCTTACTTCTATTGGTAGACCAAACAGGTTGATAAAGCCCTCAGAATCATTCTGATCGTAAACTTCATCCTCATCAAATGTAGCAAATTCCTCATCATATAGTGAATATGGAGATGTTACACCTGCGTCGATAATGTTACCTTTATATAGCTTTAACTTAACATCACCTGTAACTGTCTGCTGTGTGCTATCAACAAATGCGGACAAAGCCTCTCTCAGTGGTGTATACCACTGTCCGTAATATACTAACTCTGCAAAACGGTTAGCTACCAGAGCCTTGTAGTGCTGAGTATCTCTGTCAAGGCAGATTTCTTCCAACTTAGCGTGTGCAGTGTAAAGAATTGTTCCGCCTGGTGTTTCATATACACCTCTTGCCTTCATACCAACAAGTCTGTTTTCAACCATATCAGTAATACCGATACCGTTTGCACCACCAAGCTCGTTCAACTTCTTAACGATTGAAACACCGTCCATCTTTTCGCCATCAATAGCAACAGGAATACCTTTATCAAAAGAAATTGTTACATAGGTTGGCTTGTCAGGAGCCTGCTCGGGTGATACGCCTAGCTCTAAGAAGCCTTCCTTATTGTACATTGGCTCATTTGCAGGATCTTCAAGATCAAGACCCTCATGTGACAAATGCCACAAGTTTTTATCCTTAGAATAGTTTGTTTCTCTATTAATCTTCAGAGGAATCTTCTTAGCCTCTGCATAAGCGATTTCGTCTTCTCTTGACTTGAACTCCCATGTTCTCCAAGGAGCAATAATTGTCAATTCAGGTGCATATGCTTTAATAGCAAGTTCAAAACGAACCTGATCGTTACCCTTACCTGTACAACCATGGCAAATAGCGTCAGCCCCCTCTGCCTTTGCAATTTCAACAATTCTCTTAGCAATAACAGGTCTTGCAAAAGAAGTACCCAACAGATACTTACCCTCGTAAACTGCACCAGCCTTAATTGTAGGGAAAATATAATCCTCTACAAACTCCTTATTCAAATCCTCAATATATAGCTTAGATGCACCTGTTGCAATAGCCTTTTCTTCAAGACCCTCAAGCTCTGTACCCTGACCAACATCACCTGAAACTGCGATAACTTCACAGTTGTTGTAATTTTCCTTAAGCCAAGGAATGATGATTGATGTATCAAGACCGCCTGAGTAAGCAAGTACAACCTTTTTAACTTCTTTTTTCTTCTTTGCCATTTTTGATGACCTCCTGTATATTATTAGGAATATAATTTTCCGATTAATTGTCACAAGTTATATTATACTCACCTTATGCAAAAAATCAAGATTTATTTGTATATTTATTCAACACCCGTATTTTTTGTATCATTGCACATCTGACAGTTAATTACTCTTTAATTTTATAAGAATATTATCCATATTTTTCCTTGTTTTTCTAATCCTTATTGATGTTTTTTGTTCATTGCTATATACAATATTCATTGATTTTTGTATATTTATTCATATATGCGGTGTATATTGTATATTTTCATAAATATGGTATAATTGTTTTATATAAGTATAAATAAAAATTTATACTGTAAATATATGTATGTGAGGTTAATATGAATGAAATAAACAAAACTCTCTATATCCCACTATACGGAAAGGCTACTGTAAGTAAAAAGGGTATAATCCTCAATGACACCAAGGCAGAAGAAATATGGGAAAAAGAAGGCTTTGAACTGCATGGTAAATCAAAATCAAAATGGCTTACATATTATATGGCTATGAGAGCAAAGGTTTTTGATGACTGGACAAAAGCACAGCTACAAACATATTCTAATGCAATCGTACTGCATATTGGATGTGGAATGGACAGCAGAATTGAAAGAATAAGCAATATTAATAATCTGTGGTATGACATAGATTTTCCTCAGGTAATTGAAGAAAGAAAGAAATATTATAATGAGTCTAATAACTATAAAATGTTCTGTGCTGATGCTTCAAAAACAGAATGGCTGTCTGAACTTCCAAAAGTTGAAAATGCTATTGTAATTATGGAGGGTATAGGAATGTATCTTACAACCCAACAGTTATCACAGTTATTTATTGCATTACAAAAGCAATTCAAAAGGGTCAACCTGTTAGCAGACTTTTATACTGTATTCGGTGCCAAAGCATCTAAGTATAAAAATCCTATAAACGATGTGGGAATAACAAGCGTATCCGGACTTGATGAACCAAAACTACTTGAAGAAAATAATGGAATTCAATTTATAAATGAAAAAACTATGACACCACCTGATCTAATCAACCAATTAAAAGGTTTTGAGCGTATGTTTTTTAAAGTAATGTTCGGTGGAAAATTTGCCCGAAAAACATACCGTCTTTACGAGTATGAAATAATTAATGAAAAACTTACAAAAGGAGGATCTTATGAGCGAATTCACAACCCCACCCAATCACATTAATTTTAAAGCTAAAAAACTGTTTGGAGAAGTGGGAGAAATTATAGACGGTGCCGTTGCTTACATTGATTTAAACGGTGGAGGTCCCACAACACCCCACACTCACAAACATGATCACCTCTTTATCGTAACAAAAGGCGAAGCCAAGATTTTATTAAAAGAAGAGGAAATTATACTTAAAGAAAACGAATCATATTTAGTACGTGGAGAAATTCCTCATTCTGTATGGAACAACCATAGTGAAGAAACAATAATGATTGGTATATCAGTAAAATGATACACTAACCAAACAACAAAATATTAAATTAAAAGGAGAAAGTCACAATGAACAACTTCAGAGAAATCAAACCAACAGAAATAACAGAAAACCCATTCAAATTGATAGGTACTGACTGGATGCTAGTTACTGCAGAAGAAAAGGGCAAGTGCAATATGATGACAGCTAGCTGGGGTGGTGTAGGTATTATGTGGAATAAACCGGTAGCTTTCACTTTCATAAGACCACAGCGTTACACCTTTGGAATGTTAGAAAACGAAGAATATTATTCACTTTGTGTTTTAGAAGACGGATACAAAGATGTACTTAAGCTGTGCGGAACAAAAAGCGGTCGTGACATTGATAAGGTAAAAGAAACAGGTCTGACTGTTGAACACATTGACGGTGTTCCATACTTTTCACAGTCAAAGCTGGTACTAATCTGTAAAAAGTTATATGCACAAGACCTCAACGCTGAAAGTCTGATTGAAAAATCCCTTTCAGGCAACTATAATGCAGAAGGCACAGACTGGCACAAAATGTATATTAACGAAATTGTAAAGGTACTTGTAAAGGACTAATAAAATGAATAAAACCGTTCTTGTTACAGGTGCCTCAAGAGGTATCGGTGCAGAAATCGCAAAACAGTTCGCCTTAAATGGATACAATGTTGCTATAAACTATAACCACAGCACAGAAAAAGCACAAAACTTAAAGACAGAAATAATCAAAAACGGTGGCACAGCAGAAGTTTTTCAGGCAGATGTTAGTGATTATAATTCTGTTAAGCAAATGATTGATAACATTTATGCCATTTTTGGTTTTATAAATGTACTGGTAAATAATGCAGGAATTGCACAGCAAATTTTATTTACTGATATAACCCCACAACAGTGGGCAACAATGATTAATACTAATCTCACAAGCGTTTACAACTGTTGTAATTGTGTTTTACCAAAAATGATTAACCAACACAAAGGCTGTATAATCAATATAGCGTCTATGTGGGGAGAAACAGGTGGTAGTTGTGAGGTGCATTACTCAGCTGCAAAAGCAGGTGTTATCGGATTTACAAAAGCACTGGCTAAAGAAGTAGGCCCAAGTAATATAAGGGTTAACTGTGTTTCTCCGGGTGTTATTATGACAGATATGATGTCATCATTTACAGAGGATACTCTTAACGAACTAACAGAAGAAACACCTCTCTGTAAATTAGGTGAAAGTATTGACATAGCCAACACGGTTTTATTTTTAGCTGATAATAAATCATCTTTTATTACAGGCCAGGTTATAGGTGTAAATGGCGGTATACTTATTTGATAAAGACTCCATCACAATAAAAACTAAAGCTGTACTATGAGAAAACATACTCATAGTACAGCTTTTTATTACAAATAAAATTCAAAAATAACCTTTATTATCTTAATACAACAACAGTGGTAGGTGGCACTGTCAATGTAGGCCCATCAAGAGTTGCTTGAGCATAATTACCGTCAGCATCTGGATCCTGTGCTGTAACCTGTCCTGCTATTCCGCTATATTCAAGTTTATCCTTTGAAATTTCAGTAGTTACAGTTTCAGTCTGGCTTGCATTATAGAAAATAATTACCCCACTATCGTTATATTTTGTTACATAACCTGCACCATAATCATTTTCAGTTTCAATTATATCGGTAATTTTTCCACGAGCAATTTCAGGATTCTGTAATTTCATTTTAATCAACTGTTGGTAGGTTTTCATAAGGGAATTCTCATCTTTTTTAGCCTCAGCAACAGTTGTGACTACCGACTCTTCTGCAACAGTTAAAGATACATTGGGTAAAGTGATTGTCTCCCATTCGGAACCGTCCCAAGGCATAGGCAAACGATATGTTCCGTCATTAGAAGGATCACTTCCTACAAGACCTATTTCTTCTCCATAATAAGTAAATGAATTACCGGGAGCCAACATATAACACATTGCAGCCATTTTCTCTTTGCGTAGGTCTTTTGAAAGAGCTGCACCGCTTCTAGCCATATCATGATTTGACAAGAATGAACTGTCTATTGCATTTTCATTCTTTTCCTCTATAAGCTCTCCCCAGGTTTTTAGGCTATTACATAACTTCTTTGCATTTTCTGCACGAACAGCAGTTTCATATGCACCAATAGCTGCACTCATAGGAAAATTGAATTGACTGTCTATTCCTGTGGAATACCAATCTGCAATCTGGCTTGTACCAGACCAATTTTCTCCTATAATGTATGAATCTTTTTTAAGTTCGTGAGCAGTATCAACCAACCATTCGCAAAATTCCTTGCCGTCATCGCCACCCATATCATAATACTTGATAGCGTCTAGTCTGAATCCGGCAACACCCTTATCAAACCAAAATTTCATTATCTCCTTAATCTCATCTCTTACCTTTTGGTTAGAAAGATTAAGCTCCGGCATAGTATCCGAAAAATTAGCCTCGTAGTAATACTCTGTATCTCCAATAGGATAATAAGTACAACTCCCAACCTTATTTTCTTCTTTTACAATGTGGTAGTATTGTGCATAGCCGTCAAGTTTGCCATTTTTAACCTCTTCGCAGGCTTTTTCAAACCAAGGGTGCTTGTTTGATGAATGATTTACAACTAAATCTGTAATCAGATTTATACCACGCTTTTTGCATTCAGCAGATAGCTTTTCAAAATCCTCCATTGTACCAAATGTATTATCTATTGAACAATAGTCCTCAACAGAATATTTATGATAAGATTCTGATTGGCAAATTGGTGTCAGCCATAAACCGTCCATTCCCAAGTCGTTTCCACTGTTTGGGTCACCATCATTTATATAGTCAAGTTTATTAATTATGCCCGGAATATCTCCAATACCATCATCATTTGAATCAGAAAAGCTATGAACAAAAATCTGGTAATAATTTCTGTAATTATCTGTTGACTGAACAGCTTCTCTTACATCTGCTTGGTTATTGCTACAACCGGCAAGTGTGCAAACACTCATTGATGCCATAAGTGCGATAGCAAGAATTTTTTTCAGCATTTTAATCCTCCTTGTATTTTGTATAATAAGATAAATATAGTCTATAATATTATCAAGTCATTTGTATGTTTTGCTGTATAATGTCAAAATTTATCATATCACTTTTCTTCAAAATACTACAATTAATTTTTCTTTAAAATTAATAAAGTAAAAGTCATATATTTTACTTTACTGTCATTATATGGATAAATATACAAATGCTTTATATACAAATAGAGGTGAAGACTATGCCTTCACCTCTTAGTTTGTACATATTGTTCACAGACATATGTTAAGCAAAGAGAAATTAACCCTTTACTGCACCGCCTGTAATACCTTCAACATAGAACTTCTGCATCTTTAGGAACAAAGCTGTAATAGGAATAGCAACTAATACTGAACCAGCACAGAAGTTATAGAAGTATTTATCAATCTTTTCTTTATCTGTCATATTCCACAGAACAAGAGCAACTGTATATTGGTCAGTTGCATCACGCAATATCATTCTTGCCATAATGAAGTCTGTCCAAGGGTTAATGAAAGATGTAAGAACTGTATATACTACGATTGGCTTTGACATAGGTAGTATAATCTTCCAGAAAATCTGATTCTTTGTTGCACCGTCAATAGTAGCAGCTTCATCAAGTGCTCTTGGAACAGTATCAAAAAATCCCTTTGAAATAAAGTAACCAAGTGCAGCACCAGCAGAATATACAATTATAAGACCAATAATATTTTGTGATAAACCTATTACTTTAAGAATGTAATAGATAGCAATCATTGTCATAAATCCAGGGAACATACCAAGAATCATAGCAACATTCATAAATGCTTTTCTTGCTTTAAATCTCAGACGGCTGAATGTATATGAAACCATAAGTATACTCAATGTTGAAATAACACAAGAGAAAATTGCTATGATAAGAGTATTCAAAAATGCTCTGGGATAGTTAAATGACTGTGTATCTGTAAACAATTCGATATAGTTGTCAAATGTCCAAGATGTAGGAATAATATGATCAATAAACGCAGCTTCTTCACCTGAGAATGAGGTCATTACAATCCAAGCCAATGGCAAAACCCAGATAATAGACAGAATTGTAAGGATAACATAGATTACAGCGTTACCCAAAGCTCGTCTTGTTTTATAACTTTTTATCATGAGAACGCCCCCTCATCCTTAGATGATTTAGTATTATTAAATGTAATCAATGACAAAGTACCACAGATAACAAATACAATAATACCAATAGCAGCAGCAAGGTTGTTATCATTGTTGTTCATCGTCAACTTGTACAACCAGGTAACAAGCAAGTCAGTTTCACCAGCCTGGTACATACTTACATTTGACGGACCACCGCCACTTAACAAGAAGATTACATTAAAGTTGTTAATATTACCAACAAATGTAGAAATCAACTGAGGTGTTGTTACGAATATCAAGTATGGAAGTGTAATCTTCATAAACTGAACTACTGGAGTAGCACCGTCTATTCTTGCAGACTCGTATAAATCCTCAGGAATATTCATAAGAATACCTGTTGTACTTAAAATTGTATAAGGAATACCAATCCAAATATTTACAATAATAATTGTAATTCTTGCAAGGTTAGGGTTACTTGTATCTGTTAAGAACTTAATAGGCTCATCAATCATACCCATACTTTGCAGGAATACATTTACAACACCACTTTGTGAAAGCATCTGAGCCATCAACAAAAGTGTTACGAACTGAGGTACAGCAACTGCCATAACAAAGCAAGTTCTGAACACGCCCTTAAACTTAAGACCCTTCTTGTTGATCATAAGTGCAACAATTACACCCAGAATATAACAAGAGAATGTAGCAACAACTGCCCAGATAAGAGTCCATACAAGAATCTTACCAAATGTCTGAGAATACATAGGGTTGTTAACGAAGATATCAGCAAAGTTGCCAAAACCAACCCATGTAAACAATTCATTAGGAGGCTGATGTGCGTGGTCAAAGTTTGTAAACGCAATAAGAATCATAAAGATAAGAGGCAGAATTGTAAAACAACCTACCAAAGTTGTTGGAATAGCAAGAAGTGTAACGTGGAACTTCTCATCAGCCAGCAACTTAATATCCTGCATTATTGTATTTGGCTTTGAACCTGACTTTACAATCTTTTCACAGTTAACTGCAACTTTAATGTTTAATATGTACAGATAAACAAACAGTACAATAATTACCAAAGTCAATGTACCAAACAACAATATAAGCATAGAGTTGTCGCCCTCTACATTAACGGGCATACCATTTTCGTCCATAGCAACGCCGGACTTTACAGTACCAAGAGTACCAAATTTAGCAAGGTAGACACTACCAAAGCCTACCATATAGACAATAAACGCAACCTCCAGAGCAAGGAAAATAATACCCTTGACAATCTGTCCTTTTGCCATACAACCTACACCCATAACCAAGTATGAAGCCTTTGTTGTAGGACAACCTGTTACAAAGTTATTGACATATTCTTTAAAGAAATTACCTATGCCAACAAAAAAAGCAACAATACCATTCTTTAATGCCTTAAAGAAACCGGCTATTGCACCTGGAACAGCTGTAAAAAAGCTTTTAAGCTTATATACAAATCTCTGGAAAGGGTTGAGCTGTACATAATCAATATAGTTCATTACTTCACTCCCCTTTAAATTCAACCTTATATTAATATAATTCTTGACTACTCAAGCAGCCTAAATTACTTAGACTGCTTGAAAAATATCGTATTAATATTTTAAGAAATCAATCAGGTTGCAGTAATACTTGTAATCATATTATCATAAGCCTTACCAAGACCTTCTTCTGATAGGTCATTCTTCTTCTCTACACAGTAAGCACCAAACGCACCTGTTGGATCCCAGAAAGAACCTGCAAGACCAATCTGAGGAACTGAGTGCTTCTGCTGCTCATATACAGCCTTCAGACAAACATTATTCTGAACATCTTCACCCTCAACCATTGATGTAATTGAAGGACCCCAACCTAACTGCTCCATTCTCTCCTTCTGGCACTGCTCACCTGACAGGTAGTAAGCAAGAGCCTGAGCTGTGTATGGATATTTTGTATTCTTGTTAACACCGATAAGTTTGTAACCAAACATAGAAACCATATCTGTGTCTGTACCATCAACATTAATTGTAGGTAGCTTTGCACAAGCAAAATCATCACCAAGAGCACTCTGAATAGCTGTAAGCTTCCATGTACCTGATACTCCACCAAGAGCCTTACCAGTTCTTAGATTAGAAGCAAGAACTTTATTTGCATCATCATTTACAAAGTGACTATCATTAGCAAGTAAATCAGCAAATGCCTTAGCAACCTTAACTGTCTTTTCCTTATCATAGTTAAGAACCTGGTTGCCATCAGCATCAAGCTCATATGTGCCACCAGCTGTCAAAGGAATTACACAGCCATAGAAACCGTTACCGATTTCCATAATAAACTTCTTGTCCTTCTCGTTACAAACCTTCATAATATCTTCCATAGACTTAATTTCATCTTCAGAAATCAAGCTCTTATTATAATAAATAAAGTAACCGTTATCACCTGTTTCAGGGAACGCAACTAAGTTACCATCATTTGTAGAAACGTCAAGAGCACCATCCAAATGAGTTTCCTTAATAGCATTAGCATAGTCAGCTCTTACAGGAGCAACATACTGACCAGGATATAGCTTTGAAGCGTGGTCAGACACAAAACCAAATACATCTGCTGCTGCTTCTGGGTCATTCATAAGGTTAGAAGCTGCATCGGATTCACCTTGAGCAACTACTTCAATCTTAATCTTTCTGTCAGAAAAGTTTTTTGCAAAGTTATCGCACTGCTTCTGGAATACATCAAGTGCGTCTGAAGGAGCCCAAACTTTCAAAGTAACCTCTGAATCAACACCTTCTTTGTTAAGTGCATAATCTGCATCTTTCATCATTTCATCAACTGTAACAGACTTTGTTTCAGCAGCACTTGAAGTAGTACCACTACCTGCCTGACTTGTAGTGCTACTGCTTTCGCCACCGCCACCACAGCCTGCAAATGCTGTTGCAATCATTGTAGCTGCCAGCATAACACCGGCAACTCTCTTAGTTTTACTGAACATTGTTTTTCCTTCTTTCTTTAGAAATAATAAAATATCTTTTAACTCTCCAGACAGTTGTAAAACTGCTTCCAATCACGTAATTAGACAGTTCACACAATTGTCATAACTACTGTAGTAATAATATCATATAAGCATTTTAATTGCAACCGATTTTAGTTATTTTAGTTATATTAATATATTTTAAGGATTGAATTTGTTTAATTTAAACAATCTTTTTCACTATCCCTGTGGATATTTACAATTTTGAAGTTCTAATCTTGTGCAACATAGCCCACCCTTCCTTGTACGCATTGTTAAAATATATTTTTATTTTATGTGTACATTGTACAAACTACAATAATAATATATGCCACTTTATAAAGTATATACCTGACATTCTTAATGTTTATAATAAAAATGCACAAAAAATTTGTTATACAAATATTAATCAGTTATATATTGTGTAAACAGGGAATATTTACATTGACAACAGCCGTATAATATTGTAAATTTATTTTATGAATTTTTTGATTGTAACACAATCAGAAAGGAGTACCTTTAATTATGAAACTCTCAGTATTACTGAAAAAACTGGTATTTACCTGTATACAAGGAAATCTTCAACAGGAAATATCAAACGTTGTATATGATTCCCGCAAAGTTGTGAAAAATTCAATTTTTGTATGTATAAAAGGTGCCTTGTCAGACGGACATAAATTTGCAGATAAAGCAATAGAAGCAGGTGCCTCAGTTCTTATTGTAGAAGATATCATTACAGCTCCTGAAAATGTAACTATTATAAAGGTAGAAAATAGCAGATATGCCCTTGCTTGTATATCAGCAGAATATTTTGGAAACCCTGCTGATAAGTTAAAGGTAATAGGCATTACAGGTACTAAAGGAAAAACTACCACTACCTATCTTGTAAAATCAATTCTTGAAAATGCCGGTCACAAATGCGGACTTATAGGAACCATAGAAACAATTATCGGCAACGAGGTTATCAAAGCAAATAACACTACTCCCGAATCTTATATTCTGCAAGAATATTTTTCAAAAATGGTTACAGCAGGTTGTGATTGTGTTGTTATGGAGGTTTCATCACAAGGGTTAATGCTACACCGAACAGCCGGCTTTACTTTTGAAATTGGTATTTTTACAAACATAGAGCCTGACCACATTGGTCCCCACGAACACAAAGATTTTGACGACTATCTACACTGCAAAAGTCTTTTATTTAAACAATGCAGATATGGAATTGTAAACGCAGATGACAAACACTCTGATTATATTATAGAGAATTCAAATTGCAAAATTTCAACATATGGCTTCTCAGAAAATGCCAACTTAAGGGCAATCAATACTAAACTTGTATCAAAATCTGGTTATTTAGGAATATCATATGACATACAGGGTGATATATCTATGAGCGTTGAAATAGATTTACCTGGAAAATTTAGTGTTTATAATTCTCTCACAGCTATTGCAATATGCAACTATTTTCAAATTGACAAAACTACCATTTACGAATCACTTAAAAATGCTAAAGTTAAAGGAAGAATTGAAATAGTTAAGGTTTCTGATAACTTTACCCTAATGATAGACTACGCACACAATGCAATGGCACTCGAAAGTCTTTTGACAACACTCAGAGAATATAAACCAAAACGTCTTGTATGCCTGTTTGGTTGTGGTGGTGACCGCTCTCGTGACAGACGTTTCAGTATGGGCGAAGTTTCTGGCAAACTCGCCGATTTAAGTGTTATAACCTCAGACAACCCCAGAACAGAAAACCCTCAAGCTATTATTGATGATATATTAGTGGGCATCAAAAAAACTGAAGGAAAATATATAGAAATACCGGATCGTCGAAAAGCAATAGAATGGGTTATTCATAACGGACAACCGGGAGATATTATCATACTTGCTGGAAAAGGTCACGAAGATTATCAAGAAATTAACGGCATTAAATATCCCCTTGACGAACGTAATGTTATAGCGGAGGTATTGGCTGGGATAAAGCAATAAATTATAATCAGTGAAAGGACGTTATATATTTGGACAATAATTTAAAATCAGCGCTTGATATACAAAAAAACTTACAGAAATTTCTTTATATCAGAGGTTATTTAATTACAGATTATAAAAATATTATTAAAAACGAATACCCTTTCTACAACAATTGGAATGAAATTGAAATAGGAAATTATTATGGGTATATTCACAAACAACAACAATACTATAAAATACACAATAAAAATTTCATATTATTATTAGTTGGTCATGCATACAATCCATTTGATATGAATTATTCAGAGGATATTATTCTAAAAAAACTAATTAACAAATTGGATAATTCATACGATGAATTTATTGACTATTTCAATGAACTTACAGGAATTTTCACTCTATTTATATTTAACAACGACGGTGCTATTAGTGTTTTCACTGATTGTTCTGGAATGCAGGCATGTTATTATGGTAATGTAAAAGAAAATGTATATATATCATCACATACTCAGTTGATTGGAGATTTATGTTCTCTACACTTCGATAACTATATAGAAGAACTCATTAATTACAAGCATTTTGGACTATATGGTATGTATCTACCCGGAGATTTATCTCCCTTCAAAAATATAAAAAGAATAGTACCCAACACTTGTATAAAATACTCCAATAATTCATTTAGTATTGAAAGATTTTATCCTAATAAAAAAATAGACTACGTTAGTCCTAATGAGTACGATAATGTTATAAAAGAAATCTCAAAACTTATGAGTAATAATATGGAATTAATTTCTCAAAAGTGGGATAAACCTGCCATTTCATTAACAGGAGGTACAGACAGCAAAACAACACTTGCTTGTGCAGCTAAAAATTATGATAAATTTTCGTACTTTAGCTACATCTCTATGCCTGGAGAAAAAATTGATGCAGATGCTGCACATAAAATATGTGATACTCTAAACTTGCAACACAAAATATATGAAGTCAGCACTAATAAAGACAAATATAATGATTTTGAACTTGTTAAAAAAATACTCAGAAACAATCTTGGAAACATTGGCGATAGCAACGAGAATGATATTTGCAAGAGAATATTTTTCTCAGAACGTGAAGACTTTGATGTTGAAGTAAAATCGTGGGTATCAGAAATCGCAAGAGCCAATTACTATAAAAAATTTGGAAAGAAAAGATTTCCTAAGGATGTAAAACCTAGATTCTTAACAGCAATGTATAAAATATTTTTGAAAAACAATAAGCTATTAAAAGCAACTGATAAGGTTTTTGAAGAATATCTTGAAAAAACAAAATTCGTAGAAAACTTATATAATTATGATTGGACCGATCTCTTTCTCTGGGAAATAAGGTACGGCTCTTGGGGAGGATTAGTTATAACTTCTGAACATAAATATTCATTTGATATAACTATACCATATAACAATCGTAAAATTATGGATTTATTTCTATCTCTTCCACTGGAAAAAAGGATAGAGGATACTCCTCATATGGATATTATAAAAACTATGAATGATGACATAAATAAAACTGGTATCCACATCGTAAATTATAATGAGACAAAAACCAGAATGTATGTAGAAAAAATGTATTATTACTTTACTACAAAATTAAGACCATAACACAACATAAAAACCACAACTCTGTTCAATCAGATTGTGGTTTTTATTACAACAATCTGTATAACGTATTGTTATTTTCAGGAGATTTTAATTCACGATGAAATATATTATTAGAATAATTAATACCTTAGTGTTGGTATTAATTGCAAACTATTTTTGGATTGTAAAATTCGTCAAAATTGGTATTCTTCCAATTATCTTGATTTTATTTTCGTTAGTTATAAACATCTTTCCATCAATACATAATAAATGTGTACCTACATTTAGACTTAGAATGTGTGCTGATGGCTATGAGTTGTTAATATTATTTTTGGCTTCTGCAATAATATCAACACTTATCCATATAGTAATGGCTTTTAAACTTATACCATACAGTTGGACAGACTGGGTATTGAGTGCTTTAATTGCAACACTTATTGAAAATGTAGTTTTTTGGAATGGCATTATTCGTGTGTACTGTACGTCTGTCCAGTTGGGAATCAAACAAAGAATAATAGGGCTTTTATGTGGGCTTATTCCTATTGCAAATATCTGTGCCTTGTGTAGTATAATAAAAATTGTTTCTTGTGAAGTTAAATTTGAAAGTGCAAAAATAAATCTCAATAAAAATAGAAAAGACGAGCAAATTTGCCATACAAAGTATCCTATTCTATTGGTTCACGGAGTATTCTTCAGAGATTACAAGCACCTTAACTATTGGGGCAGAATACCTGCGGAACTTAAAGAAAACGGTGCTGTAATTTTCTATGGAAATCACGAATCTACGCTTTCTATACAGGACAGCGGAAATGCACTTGCAAAAAGAATACACGCTATTATTTCTGAAACAGGTTGTGAAAAAATAAATATTATTGCTCATTCAAAAGGTGGTTTGGACTGTCGCTATGCAATTACCAAATCCGATATAGCTCCGTATGTTGCATCACTTACCACCATTAACACACCTCATAGAGGCTGTTTATTTGTCGATAGTCTTCTTAATTCTATCCCTGTGGATATGCAATTAAAAATAGAAAAAGCCTATAATTCTTCAGTCATTATGCTTGGAGAAAAGCAACCTGACTTTATGACTGCTGTCAGTGATCTCACAGATACCGCCTGTCAAAAATTCAATGCAGAAACACCTGATATGCCTGATATATTCTACCAAAGCGTTGGTTCTAAGCTAAATAAGGCGGTAAGTGGAAAATTCCCAACCAACTTTTCATATCCACTTGTAAAACACTTCAGTGGTAACAATGATGGTCTGGTTTCTGAACCATCATTTCGTTGGGGCAGTAAATACACTCTTCTTACTGTAAAAGGTAAGCGTGGTATATCTCATGCTGATGTAATTGACCTTAACCGTGAAAATATTCCAGACTTTGATGTAAGAGAGTTTTATGTACAACTTGTTGCAGATTTAAAGAACAGAGGATTTTAATATTACTATAAATAATACTAACTTTCATTAAACTAATATCTATACATTCACTTATTTGTAGCATCAAAGGTGTGTAACACATTTACAAGTACTCAAATCTAAAATTATATATTTTATTCTTATACTAAACTGTGTTACGCACAGCACATCTTATACAATCTTGAACGTCGCTTACGTAGCTATTATTTTTATCCACACTGTTTAAACAAAAATTAGTATAATTCACCCATAGACTGCATATAAATAGTAATATTTAGGAGGTTGCAGTTTATGGGTAATTTTGTAAATAAAAAAGCTTTGTGGGTAAGCATAGCAATTAGTGTAAGCACAGGACTCCTTGCAACTTTACTTACCGTAGGCAATTTTAGTAGATATTCAAAGACAATACAACCATTCCTCTCCCCTCCAGGATGGCTTTTCCCAATAGTCTGGACTATATTATATATTCTTATGGGGATTTCTGCCTATCTTATATATCTCAGTAACGATGAACAAAAATACATAGGTTTATCAGTTTATGCAATACAGTTGATATTCAATTTTTTATGGTCAATAATTTATTTTAATATCGGGCAGATATTATTCTCTTTTATATGGCTGATTATACTTTGGATTTTAATTCTTATAATGATCAAAAATTTTTATAAAATAAATAAAACAGCAGCATTTCTTCAAATTCCATATTTTATATGGGTAACTTTTGCAGGATATCTAAACCTTGGATTATATATTGCAAACAGATAAAGCCTGTGCGACTCAACAAAAAATTGAGTCGCACAGGCTTTTATTTATAGTATAGCTTCTTCTGAATATAATTACATCAATATTATATTTGTTAATACAATTATATTTTAGATAATATTATTTTAGTTTCTTATATTAGCAAATCAAAATTTATATTGATTTATCTTCCAACAATTCTATTCCAGAAGATTTTAATCTCTCGCCAGGATGAGTTATGTAATAGGATAATATTTCCATTCTGTTTTCAACTCTCTGCAACGAATGTCCACCTTTCGTTAATAGGGCAATATATCTAAATTCCTCTATGACAGAATTAGAATAACCTTTAAATTCTTTTTCAACAACATTTGATTTTGCTGAAAAAAACACAGATAATTTATCATCAATAACCTTAAGTTCTCGTATTCTTTCGTCAGTTAAAACACTAAAATCAACATAGTTCAATCCTGATAATAGCAACAAATATTTGAGAAATCTTTTTCGTGAATTATTAATTAGCCTATTACATACATCAGTTATAGTATTTATTTGAAAAACCATATTATTTATTCTCTGCAATCCGACAGTTGGAGAATTAGACTTAGCAACATAATTTTGAATCGTTTTATCCGTAGTTCCAAAAGTTAATTTTTCATCAAACAAACCTATAATACTATAAAATATTTTATCAAATTCCGCTCTATCATCAGAAAAACCAATTACATCTAAGAAACCTTCTTTATTTTTTATTTTGTCCATATAAATCTCAAGATTTGAAGCAGGCATAGAGTTAATTAATTCACCAGCTCTTAGTCGTTCTTGGTTTTGAAGAAATCTGAAATATTCTCTTACTTGTTCGTCACTTGAATTAGCGATATATGTCATCGGTATATTATAATAATTTATGTTACCCTTAATTACATCTGGTAAATCACTATATTTTAAAGCAGGATTACCTTTATTAGATAATTTTTTCACAAGTTTGTCAACTTGTTTATCGCTTACACCAGCATTATCAAAATATTCTTTTATAAGTACAATTATTTTCTTTGACCATTCACTTTTTATTACATATTCATTTCTAACAAAATTTCTGATAGTTGTAAGTCTTTGTTGTCCATCTACTACTTCAGATTTTGCTCCCTTATTATTTACATTATTTAGAACTCTTACACTAATGTTCCCAGTTGGATACTTTTTTATTATGCTATATATTAACTTATCTTTAAAATCATCTTTCCAAATGTAACCTCTTTGATATGGCGGTTGTAAATCCAAACCACCAAAATTAACTGTGTTTATATCATTAAGTACTGTTGCCACTGGTATACTAGCATTTGAAAAATCCATCTGATTCTCCATATAACTACCTCCTTCGATTTTTATTTACATTATACCAGCAAAAATTGAATTGTCAATACTTTCCTTTAGAATTTAATTTTAAAATTATAGATTCTATGAATTATCTTCAGAATATAAACTTACAAATATTATTCCAGGTTTTTATAATTACTCCACTATTGAGATGGCAGCTTTTTAATCGATACCTCAGCCTAATTGCACTTACATATTATTTGCTTTTCTTATTTAACATTTATTCCAAACATTGACACATAGTCTTTTTTTAAAAACAAAAGCAAGCAACAGCCTGAACTATCACTTGCTAATATTACTTGCTCTATAATAAATGTTGGGATAAAAAGATTATTCAAAAATATTCCGTTAAAGATAATGTTCTTAAAATCTATAAAGACTTTGCCTTTTGTAGTTAAAACTAATAGGCTAAAGCCGTTGCCAATATGCCTTTAAAAAAGATTGAGCTAAACTTTAATTATTATCCCCAACATTTTATATAGAACAGATATTAATAAACAAATTTTGTTTTATATAAAGCAAAACGACTATCCTCCGGATAGCCGCTTCATAATGTTAGCATCTTCCTATTTTCCCAGACCGTCACCAGCCAAGTATCTTCGGCACTACTGAGCTTAACTTCTGTGTTCGGGATGGGAACAGGTGTACCCTCAGCGTCATCAATACCAACTATTAAATTACTATGTCTTTCGATTACTTTGTTATTATATCACTCTTTAATTACAAATGCAAGTCTTTTTTAGAAAAAATTTAAATAATACCAAAATTTTTTCATTTACTGTACATCAATAATTCACTATGAAATACCAAGTTTTCAACAATTTTTGATTCTATGTTGAAAACTTTACAAGATTAAAAAAATATAAGTAAAAAATAAACCTACAATTTTCCGATATTTAATCAGAAAATTGTAGGTTTCATAATAAATATTCTATTTATTTTTTAGAACTTTTCTTATTCTTTTCCAGAGTTTCTTCCTCACTGAGATAAAGTACAAGTTCATCAATAGCACTACTCATTGGCAACAACAATGAACGGTTTTTCTTTTTCTTCAGATAGAAATATTCAAAAATTATCAATGCTACAAAAACTAAAATTCCTACAATAAACAATGTAAATGACAGAACAAAACCTTTTGGCATATATTTAAATGTTACTGTATGCTCTCCTTTTGTAAGGTCAATAGAAACAAGTGCATTGTTAGCTAAAGGTGTTATTTCTACCTCTTCTCCATCAACATATGCTGTCCAGCCTTCTTCGTAAGGAATAGATGTATACATAACACCATCTTCCTTGGCTGTTATTGTACCTGATATTGTTGATGTTTCAAAGTCCGTTATTTCATACATTTCATCGTTGAGCTTTTCATAACCTTTCTGATAAACTGATTCGTTAAATTCACAAACCCACACATTGCTGGTTCCTGATGTTCCTACGGAATATGGAATAGCAATTTTTACAGACTCTCCCTTATCATATACACCAAGTGAAATTATATAAGGGAATCTTATCTCATAGGTTTTGGGAACACCTGATTCTCCTGTTATTGTAATAGTATTATTTTCACAGTTCTCACAACTGGTATATGCATATAAAGGAGCATTATCCTTTGTTGCAGTATAAGTTAAGGTTAGTGTACCTGCCTCAGAGGTTGCATCACAATAGTAACTTGTATTTGAATTTATTGAAACAGGGAAACCTGTTGACAGCGGATCGCCTTTTACATTTGTAAAAATATCCTCATTAATACCTGTTGATTTTGTAAATAAACTGTTCTGAGCATCAAAAGGTGACTCCACAGCCTGATTGTTTTTGTCAAAGTTATAATCAAAAGTTTTAATATCTTCGTTTGTCATAAATCCAAGAGAAAGTGAAGTTTTGTTTTTGTAAGAGCTTGCACCATCCATTGTTTCTATAAGCTCCCAGTTATTGGTGTTACTGGCAACGGAGCGTCTTGCAAGCATATATTTAATATTCAGAAATGAACTTGTTAACGGTGAAGTTTCACAGTAATAATATCTATTTCCTGCATCCCATCCTATCATACCCATTCCGTTTACAAAGTTTGTAACAGACTCGTTAACTGTTGATGAAAACAGAGAAACACCATTGTATCCATAAATTGCAGAATCATTAATAGTGTAATTCTGTTGCATTTCCATACGATAGAAAAGGTCATTATCATTATTTTCTATATTATTCTTAAGAGTTTGTATAGGCTCGTTCTGATCAGGATATCCCTCGTGAGAAGTTACTCTTACTGTTTTTACTCCTAAAAATGCACCTGATATCATCTCGGCAAGAATTACTACAAACATACCTATTGAAACAGCCTGTTTTGGTATAACATTAATATTTCTCAACAGAAGTATTGCAAGATATACAATAGTTGTGGCTATGGTTGCCATAACTGCGGTTGTGTTTGTCTGATTTGTTGTTGAATCCACTGTCTGAGGTCCTACATATGCAAACACTATAAACACTGCACCTGTAATTGCCATTATGAAAATATCTGCCATATCAACTTTATCAATAAGCAGGAATGCACGATAAGCCATAACAACTAGAACAAAACTTATAAGGAATGAGAATCTGTACGGCAACATATTCGGCAGATGGAAACCGTGAATTATAAAGTTAGGTAGTTTAAATATACAACAACATATAAATAATATCAGTACAGATATACTTATAGCCTTTTCTCTAAAAGTTATTTTTGTACATCTGAAATAAAAAGCAGACAACAGCACACAAATAAAGCCACAGTAAATATTAGGTAGCCCCTCTTTATCGGTAGGCTTTGTATATGTTACAGTATTACCAAGAATATCTGATATATATTGTATAATGTTATCATTGTACTTATATTCATAAATTTCTGTAATTGCAGGAATTGCATTGTCTATACTATGGGTATTCTGCAATGCAAAAAGAGCGGGAAGCATAAAGAGCATACCAATACTAAGTGCTAACACAGAAAATCCGGCAATACAAAGCAATTTTCTGAAAAATACTTTCCAACCCGGCTTTCCGATAACCATAATAGCGATAAATACTATAACCGTAAAAATACAGGTAAAAAATCCTATATAGTAGTTTGTAATCATAGTAAGTGCAAGTGCAACTACATATGTTTTATATTTACCCTTAACTATGAGTGAATAGGTACCCAATACTACCAAAGGCATTAATGCAAAAGCGTCAAACCATATAATATTCCAGTAATATCCCATAGTAAATGCACACAACGCAAACAGCAATGAGAAAAATACTATTGAGAAATCATTTCGTTTAAATACATTTCTCAGAAACATAGCCATAAACATTCCTGCACATCCAATTTTAATCATCAGAAATACTGTAAGAAATTCTCTTAAATATTCAGCAGGAGCAAAGAAAAGCAGGAGATTGAGCGGACTTGCAAGGTAATATGATATAAGTGCTATATAGTTTGTACCAAGACCTGTACCCCAAGACCACAGCATTGAGGAACCTTCTTGCAATTTAGACTGAAAGTCACAGAAAAACGGGTAATACTGCTGCCAGAAATCGGTAACAAGTATTTGCTGATCTCCAAAAGGATAAACCTTAAAAGCAGCATAGGCAATTCCCATTATTAAAAACGGAAGAAGAAAAGCCAGTGCTATAAACTTTTGTTCAAATAGTTTTTCTTTAAACGATTTCTTTTGTAATGTGTTTAACGTGGCAGAGGTGTTAATCTGCTTGGCGTTATCCATAATATATCAAATCCTTTCAATAATATTTTTTGACTCTATATAGATAAAGTACATACAAAAATAAGTTTACCACTTTTGATGGTTTGCGTAAATAACTACACGAGAAAATTAATAATTTTTGTTATTAACACAAATTATTAATGCAAATTTTATAACTTTTAATGGTTTTATTTTTGACGTGTTAATTGTCTAAAAAATTTATTTTATACTGAGCATTTACAGAATAAGATGCTATTTTTCAATAAAATTTTTACTGTTGAAAATAACTACAATTACATTTATAATATAACTTATAGTAACTTATAGAATTATGTAAATTTTAAAGGAGGTTAATGTTATGCCTATAAAGGTACAGGCTGATTTGCCTGCAATAAAAGTGTTGGAATCGGAGAATATTTTTGTTATGCCGGAGGACGTGGCGTTAAAGCAGGACATACGACCTCTTAAAATAGTAATTTTGAATCTGATGCCTACTAAAATTGAAACTGAAACACAACTTTTAAGACTTTTGGGCAACAGCCCCTTACAGGTAGATGTTGAGTTGTTACAAACAGCTACCCATCAATCAAAGAATACATCATCTACACATCTTACAAAGTTTTATAAAACCTTTGATGATATAAAAAATCAAAAATTTGATGGTATGATTATCACAGGAGCACCCGTAGAATTGCTGGAATATGAAGAAGTAGACTACTGGCAGGAACTTACAGAAATTATGGAGTGGAGTAAACACAATGTGTATTCAACTATGCACATTTGTTGGGGAGCCCAGGCAGGACTTTATTACCACTATGGAATACCAAAGTATAAAATGGGATATAAATTAAGTGGTATTTTTCAACACAGGGTTTTAAACCCCAATCATCCACTTATGCGTGGCTTTGACGACAGATTTTCATTACCTCATTCACGTTACACAGGAGTACATCGTGAGTATATAAATGAGCATCCTGAGCTTGAAGTACTGGCAACCTCAAGAATGGCAGGAGTTGCAGTGGTATGCAGTAAGGACGGACGAAAGTTTTTTATAATGGGACACGGAGAATATGACCGCAATACACTAGCTACTGAATATTTTAGAGATGTAAACAAAGGTATAAATCCTGAAATACCATATAATTACTTTCCTGAAAACGATCCCGAGGCTACTCCGCCTATGACCTGGAGAAGCAATGCAACAATGCTTTTTACAAACTGGCTGAACTATTATGTATATCAGCAAACACCGTATAATCTTGAAGATTTGAAAAAAATGTTTGAGTAAGCTCCGCTTTTTTAAAGGGCTACCCTAAACTTTATGACTCAGCTGAAATTTTTCTCTGAAAATTCCGCCTCGAGGGGTTATATTCAAAATAGGAGGTTTTTATGCATAACATAGTAATTGAAACAGACAGACTTATTTTAAGACCTATGACAGTGGTTGATGCAGAGGCTGTATTTGAATGGGTTAGTGATGAACGAGTAACTAAATATATGGTTTACAATACATATACTTCTGTGCAACAGGTTGAAGAATGGTTGAAATTTGTTGAAACAGACAACAGTACATATAATTTTGGCTTTGTTCGCAAATCTGACGGAAAGCTAATAGGTAGTGGTGATATTGGGTTGTCAAAAAGTAGGAGCTATGGTAGCTCAAACGATAAGGATGATGTTTGGATTTTCGGATATAACTTCCGTTACGATTGTTGGGGAAATGGCTTTGCCACCGAAGCTGTTAAGGCTATGATGAAATATGTACACGATAATTTTGGTGCAGAAAATTTCTATTCGTGTCACGCAGAGCCTAATTTAGCATCAGGTAATGTTATGAAAAAATGTGGATTAAGTTTTTCAGGCTATGGAGAATTCAAAAAACTTGACGGAAGCTGTAAAATGAAAACCATAGAATATGAGGGAAAGTATAATTTATAAAATATATTCAGGAGGTAATAAACAATGACAGAAATGGAAAAAATGGGACAAAAAGCTAAAGAGGCTTCACGCATACTTGCTGTTGCAGGCAAGCAGAAAAAAACAGCGCTATGTGCTATTGCGGACGCTTTGGTTAGTAATAAAGAAAGAATTATCGCACAGAATAACATTGATATTAAGAATGGTGAAGAAAACGGTCTTACACAATCTTTGCTAGACAGATTAAAACTTACAGATGAAAGAATAGAAGGTATGGCACAGGGTGTACGCAAAGTTGCAGACTTTGATGATCCTATCGGTCAGGTTATAAGTGGTAATGTTGCAGAAAACGGTATGGAAATTAAAAAAGTAAGAGTACCAATGGGTGTTATCGGTATTATATTTGAAGCTCGCCCAAATGTTACATCAGATGCCGCCGCTTTATGCCTTATGGCTGGCAGTGCAGTAATTCTTCGTGGCGGTAAAGAAGCAATTAATTCAAACACTGTTATTGCAGATGTTATGAGAGAAGCTGTGGAATCAGTAGGATTACCTGTGGATTGTATTCAGCTTGTTAAAGACACAACAAGACAGTCATCAGTTGAACTTATGTGTCTTAGCGAATATCTTGACGTGCTTATTCCTCGTGGCGGTGCAGGTCTTATAAAGGCTGTTGTCGAAAATTCAAAGGTACCTGTAATCGAAACAGGTGTAGGTAACTGCCACGCTGTAATTGATAAAGATGCTGATATTGAAATGGCTGTAAATATAATATTCAACGGAAAAACTCAACGTCCTTCTGTGTGCAATGCTCTTGAAACAGTACTTGTACATAAAGATGTTGCAAAAACAGCACTTCCTGCTTTAAAGGCAAAACTTGATGAAAAAAATGTTGAGATACACGGCTGTGATAAGACAAAAGAAATATTGGGTAATTGCGTAATTCCAGCCGAAGAATATGACTGGGCTAATGAATATCTTGACTATAAAATAGCTATCAAGGTTGTTGATTCACTTGACGACGCTATTGCACACATAGGAAAATATTCAACAGGTCACAGTGAAGTTATAATTACAGATAACTATGCTGCACAGCGTAAATTTACTGCTCAAGTAGATTCAGCAGCAGTATATGTAAATGCTTCAACACGCTTTACAGACGGCGGAGAGTTTGGTATGGGTGCAGAAATAGGTATTTCTACACAAAAGCTACACGCAAGAGGTCCAATGGGCTTAACCGAGCTTACATCAATGAAATTTATCATCAGTGGAGACGGACAGATAAGATAATATTGTTTAATATTTTCTTTATAGTTTTAGATTTTGAGTTTTTAATATGGAAGGTGTAGAGAGATACAAAGTACGGCTGATACCACATAACCCTAAGTGGACTGATGAATATGAAAAAGTGAAAGATAAGTTGCTTGAACTATGGAATAGCAATATTCTCGATATTCAGCACGTTGGAAGTACTGCTATAAAATCAATCTGTGCAAAACCCATTCTCGATATTGCAGTTAAGTTAAATTCAATTAAAGATATGGATATAGAAGTTTTGCAGAAATACGGATATAGTTATTGTGGTGTTCAGCACGGTAATTACAACTATCATTTATTTGTTCTAAGAGGAGATAAGCAAATATCACTCAGGCATATTCATTGCTATGATAAATCTGAAAACGAATTTGAAATGTTGGTAGGGTTTCGTGATTATTTGAATTCACATTATGACAAGGCTCTGCAATATGAGTATATAAAGAAAGAACTTGCATTAAAGTACCCTAATGACAGAATTGCTTACACAGCGGGTAAAGAGGATTTTATCAAATCAATATATGAAAAGTTGAATAAATAAAAAATTGGTAACACTATATATAAAGGTGGTACATTATGATTATGCTTACTGTTACAGAAGAAAGTTTTTTGAATGAACTTAGAGAAAACAACATAGATTTTAATATCATAAATGAATTGCTTGTTGCTGAACTTATAAAGAAAAAAATGAAAGTAGCCACAGCCGAGAGCTGTACAGGTGGTTTTATAAGCAAAAAAATCACTGAAATTTCCGGTTCCTCTATGGTGTTTGACTGCGGTGTATGCTCATATTCAAACGATATAAAGGCAAAAGTGCTTGGAGTTGACAAAAATGTTCTTGATACTCTTGGTGCAGTAAGCAAAGAAACAGCACAACAGATGGCACAAGGAGTGAAAAACCTTGCCCAAAGCCATATTGGTGTATCCACCACAGGTATAGCAGGGCCAACAGGAGAAACTGCTGAAAAACCTGTCGGTTTAGTATATATAGGAGTATCCACACCACAAAAATTATTTGCTGTAAAGGCACTTTTTTCAGAAAATAAAAAGAATAGCAGAGAGCGTGTGCGAGAACTTGCCACTGCATATGCAATGTATATTGTTTATAAAGTAATTAAAAATGATATATAATAACTACGATAAACTTTTAAAAGTTATAATTCACTTTGTTGGGAATTAACGATATAAAATCTTTGAAAGTCTATTGATAAAATTGATTGTTTATGATAAACTGTACGGGAGTAATTATAATTGAATTAATGAAGTTTAGGTTAACTTTTTAAAATTTTTGAGATGGAGATGATAATTATGTCAAAATGTGCTGGTATACTTATGTCAATATCTTCACTTCCATCACCTTACGGCATTGGTACAATAGGAAAAAGTGCTTATGATTTTGCTGATTTTCTAAAAAAAGCAGGTCAAAAAATATGGCAAATTCTTCCTGTTGGCCCTACAAGCTATGGTGATTCACCATATCAGTCATTTTCAACTTACGCAGGAAATCCTTATATGATTGATCTTGATTTTCTTGTTAGAGATGGTTTACTGACTGAAAAAGACCTTGAGGGAAGAAAATGGGGTGAAAACCCTGAAGAGGTTGATTATGCACAGATTTACGAAACAAGATTTGAAGTTTTGCGTTGTGCATTCAAAAAGTTCAAAAAGTCAGAACCAAAGTTCAAGAGCTTTGTAAAAGAGAATGCAGACTGGATTGAGGACTATGCTCTTTATATGTCTGTTAAGAAAAACAACGATATGAAAGCTTGGACTGAGTGGGAAGACGAGGAAATTAAACTTCGTAAACCTGAAGCTATTGCTAAGTATACAAAGGAACTCAAGTCAGAGATTGACTTCTGGAAATTTGTTCAGTATACTTTCTATCAGCAATGGGCAGATTTTAGAACTTATGTAAACAGCCTTGGTATTCAGATTATGGGTGATATGCCTATTTATGTTGCTATGGATAGTGCTGATACATGGGCTAATTCAGATGTTTTCTGGCTTGACGAGGAAAAACAGCCTGTCTGTGTTGCAGGTTGTCCTCCGGATTATTTCTCAGCAACAGGTCAGTTGTGGGGCAACCCCCTGTATAACTGGGAATATCTAAAAGAAACAAATTACAAATGGTGGTTTGCACGTATTAAGAGTGCAGCTAACCTGTTTGATATCGTAAGAATCGACCACTTCCGTGCGTTTGACTCTTACTATGCAATTCCTTTCCCTGCTGAAAATGCTATTGGTGGAGAGTGGCTTGAAGGTCCTGGTATTCAGTTCTTCGAGAAGATGAAAGAAGCAATAGGAGATTTCCCTATTGTTGCAGAAGACCTTGGCTTGCTTACTCCCGGTGTTATTCAGTTGCTTAAGGATTCAGGCTATCCTGGAATGAAGGTGCTTGAATTTGCATTTGACAGCGGAGAGGATAATGATTATCTTCCTGATCATTACACAGAGAACAGCGTTGTTTACAGCGGTACCCATGATAACGACACTATTATGGGATGGTTCTCCACAGCTAAAGAGCAGGACATTGATTTTGCAAGAAGCTATTGTAACCTTAATGAGGAAGAAGGCTATAACTGGGGTATTATTCGCACTGCTTATGCAAGTGTAAGTAAATACGCAATCATCCAAATGCAGGATATTCTTGGTCTTGGCAGCGAGGCAAGAATGAATATTCCGTCAACGCTAGGCGGTAACTGGGTTTGGAGAATTAAAGGCGAGGCTCTTAACGATGAGCTTGCAGCTAGACTAAAAAAATTGGCTACAACATATAGTAGACTGGAGGAAAATGACCAATGAGTGAAAACAAGATGATGAGCAATCTTATCCAGATTGCAAAGAGCGAGTATTGCAAGGAGCTTAAAGAGCTTTCTCCTGCAGAATTGCACTTTGTAGTTGGTAAGGCAATGATGGCTGAAATCAGCGACAGATGGACAGCAGCAAAAGAAAAGCACGCTAGCGGAAGAAGAGCATACTATCTTTCAGCAGAGTTCCTGATGGGTCGTATGATGTACAACAACCTATTCTGTATGGGAATTCTTGACGAGGTTAAGGAGCTTCTTGCAGGAAAAGGTATTGATATCAACGTGTTTGAAGAAATTGACGATGCTGCTCTCGGTAATGGTGGTCTTGGTCGTCTTGCAGCTTGTTTCTTAGATAGTGCTGCTACACAGGATGTACCACTGGACGGTTACGGAATACGTTATAAGTACGGTTTATTCAAGCAGTTAATTCAGGATGGCAGACAGGTAGAAGTTGCTGACGACTGGCAGAGATTTGACGATCCTTGGTGTATCCGTAGAGAAGAAGATGCAGTTCTTGTAACTTTCAGAGATCAGACAGTTAAGGCTGTTCCTTATGATATGGCTGTTATCGGTTATGGTACAAAGAATATTAACACACTTCGTTTATGGCAGTCTGAGGCTGTTGAGGAGTTTGACTTCTTGGCATTCAACAACTGCGAATATACAAAATCTGTTGAGGCTAAGAATGCAGCAGAGAATATTTCTAAGGTTCTTTATCCTAACGACAACGGTTACGAGGGTAAGGTTCTAAGACTAAAGCAGCAGTATTTCTTCAGCAGTGCTTCATTGCAGAATATCCTTAAGAGATATAAGGCTAAGTATGGCAATGATTTCAGTAAATTCTCTAGTGAATATGCTATTCAGTTGAATGATACACACCCTGTTATCGCTATTCCTGAGCTTATCAGACTTCTTGATGCTGAGGGTGTAGATTTTGAAACAGCACTTGACATTGCTCAAAAGACATTTAACTATACAAACCATACAGTTCTTGGTGAAGCTCTTGAGAAATGGAACATTAACTTGATGAGAGATGTTATTCCTAACGTTTACTCATATATCGAGAGAATTCAGCAGCATATGGACCGTGACTTTGATCAGAAGGGTATTTACGGAGATATGCGTAACAAGATGAGAATTATAGATGGTGATATAGTTCATATGGCAAGACTTGCTATCTATGTTTCAACACATACAAACGGTGTTGCTTGGATTCACACAGAGATTCTTAAGAACGATGTTCTTAAAGAGTGGTACCAGGTATATCCTGAGAGATTCCAGAACAAGACAAATGGTATTACACAGCGTAGATGGCTTGGTCTATGTAACCCTGAGCTTTCTAAGTTTATCACAGATAGAGTTGGCGATGGCTGGTTGAGAGATCTCAGCAAGCTAGGCAAGCTCAACGATATGATTGATGCGAAGGCTGTTAAGGAGTTTAATGCTATTAAAGACCTTAAGAAACAGCAGCTTTCTGACTTCATTCAGAAGCACGACAATGTTTATATTGATCCTAGCTTCATCTTTGATGTACAGGTTAAGAGATTACACGAGTACAAGAGACAGCTTATTAATGCTTTCTCAATCGTTGCTATTTATCAGAAGCTAAAGGCTGGCGAGCTTCCCAACTGGAATCCTACTGCATTTATCTTTGGTGCTAAAGCTGCTCCTGGTTATGCAAGAGCTAAGGCTATCATCAAGTATATCAATGAGATTGCTAAGCTAGTTAACAACGATCCTGATACTAAGGACAAGCTACAAGTTGTATTTGTATCTAACTATAATGTATCATATGGCGAAAAGATTTTCCCAGCAGCAGATATTTCTGAGCAGATTTCAACAGCTGGTACAGAAGCTTCTGGTACAGGTAATATGAAGTTTATGCTTAACGGTGCTGTTACACTTGGTACTTATGATGGTGCTAACGTAGAAATTACACAGCAGGCTGGCGAAGAGAATGAATATATCTTCGGTGCAAGAGTTGAGGAGATTGAAGAGCTTCAGAGAAATAATTCTTATTGCTCAGAGAGAATTTACAATGAGAATCCTATGATTAAAAAGGCTGTTGATACACTTATCGACGGTACATTCTCAGACGGCGGTGCTCAGGGCGAAGGTAGCTTTGCAGAACTTCACCACGCACTTATCCACGGTGCTCACTGGCATCAGCCTGACCACTACTACATTATGCTTGACCTTCAGTCATATGTAGATAAGAAGATTGAATGTAACCAAAATTACAGTGACAGAATTAAGTTTGGTACACAATGTCTTAAGAATGTTGCTAATGCAGGTCACTTCTCATCAGATAGAACAATCCTTCAATATGCTGAGGAGCTATGGAAGTTAAAGTAATTAACTATTACATTAAATTTCATTAATTAAAAATATTACACCCACAAATCAGTTTAACAGCTAATTTGTGGGTGTTTTTTCGTTGTTTAAATTTATATTTTATATGTAGTTTTATTATTTTCCAAAATCAAGTACAATCTTGTCCTTAGAAGGTATAAATTGAGTTAGCTTAACCCCTGCTGATTGCAACATTCTTTTTGATGCCTTTGTGCTATCACTGTCACAATATTTGTCAGACAGATAAATAACCTCTTTTATACCTGACTGTATGATAGCCTTAGCACATTCGTTGCAGGGAAACAAGGCAACATAAATTTTTGTTCCCAAAAGTGATTTTCCGTGTGCATTAAGTATAGCATTGAGTTCTGCATGAACTACAAAGGGATATTTCGTACTGTTACACTCACCTTGACGCTCCCAAGGATATTCGTCATCAGAACAACCAACAGGAAAGCCATTATACCCTGTTGAAATAATAACATTCTTTCCATAACAGCTGTTCTCTCCGCTTACAATACACGCTCCTACCTGTGTGTTAGGGTCTTTGCTTCTTTGAGAAGCAAGCAAAGCAACACCCATAAAATATTCATCCCAGCTAATATAATCATTACGTTTCATAATATAATCACCACAATCACATAAAATACTTGTTATTCCGCTTTTATTCTACATTACGCACTATACCAAGTCAACCCCCTAATAAACAAGATTTTCTATATCAGGATAACATCTGGGAAATTGCTACTATGCACGACATTGTAACTATTGATAGTATAGTCGAAAGAGATACAAGATTAACCGATAACTCTGTATCTTTTTCAAACTTAGTTGCAAACATTGTTGTGGTAGCTGCCACAGGGGCACTTACAGCGATTGCCACAGTTATCAATATATCACCTTTTATTCCGATAAGAAGCATAATACCAATACAAACAACAGGTATAATCAATAGCCTTAAAATTGTTGCAATCCAGGCATCTTTATCACGTAACCCACGGGATATTTTACTTTTAGTAAGATGAAAACCAATTATTATCATAGGTAAAGGTGTATTAAGATTAGCCAGATATTTTACAGGTTCACCTATAACAGTTGGTAATTTAATTGACATTAGGAATAATACCAAAGCTATTATTACACCTAATATTCCGGGATTTAACAAAAGTTTTTTTGCAGAAAGATTTTTTCTGCTACCACTCATACAAACAACACCATAGCTCCATAAAACTATATTAAAAATTCCTACAAAAGCAGCACCATAAAGCACCCCTTCTTTGCCTATAATTGCTTGTTGTAACGGTAATGACATAAAACCACAGTTTGAAAAAATAGTACCAAATCGCAATACAGTACGTTTACTGATATCCTTGCCTCTGAATACCAAAGTTACAATAATAATTGAAATAATATGAACCCCAAGGGCACATAAAGCAGTAATTCCGAGATTTATAAGTATAGATGGGTTAAAATCTATCTGATATGCATTGATTATTACACAAGGTGTAACAAAATAAAGTACAATATCAGTGATATGTTTTGCTGTGTTTTCATTTATAAAACCAATTTTACCACATATATAACCAATTCCAATAAGAATAAAAAGTATTGATACCTGCTCACTAACAGTAAAAAAATAATCCAGTAACAATTTTTGCACTGCCTTTCATTTCAATATTATACCAAATTCATACATCCTTCATTTATTGCAATAAAAATAAGTTTGTGTTTAATATTAAACTGTGCTATGCACAGAACATCTTATACAGTATCTCAAAAATTCGGACTCTGCCCTTTTGACAAAGCCCGAATTTTTATTTGTTTATGTACGATATTATTTTACTGATTTTTCTCCAGTATATTCTTTACCTGTTCAGCAAATTTTGTAGGAGAAACACCTCGGTTACCATTTGAATGTGCAGCTCTGATAATTGCATCCATAATACTGTCTATATCATATTTTTCGCCTTCAACAAATGAAATTGTTTCTTCATCATCAATATTATTTACTTTTGACTCTCTTGCTTCATACTTACCCGAAACGGTAACTTCTGCAGGGTCAAGGTCAAAACTTCCAAGCAATGGCACATCTAATGCCTCAATATTCTTTTCAATAATGCTTTCCAGTTGTTCCTTTAATTTGAAACTTCCTGTAAGAGGCTTTTCTTCATCAAGACTATATTCTTTTTCTATGTCTACTTCTTCATTGCTTTCTTCAGCTATAACTGTATTATTTTCTGTTACTGTTTCAGTTTCTTCTGTGACAGATGTCTGTACTTTTTCCTCACTTACCGGTTCTGTTGTTTCTTCTGTCACTTCCTCAACAACAGGTACATTCTCTATCTCTTTTGATAATAGTTCTGATACAGGAGCGACAGTTGCCACTACCTCTTCTGCTTGTTTTGGCTCAATAGTTGCAGGTTTTTCATCATTGGAATTGTAGCTTCCACTTACTGTTACCTCTGCTGGCTCTACTCCAAAACTTCCGCTCAATGGTACATCCAAAGTTTCAACATCTTTTTCAATCAGTATTTCTAGCTGTTCTTTTAATTTGAAACTTCCTGTAAGGGGCTTTTCTTCATCAAGACTATATTCTTTTTCTATATCTACTTCTTCATTGCTTTCTTCAGCTATAACTGTATTATTCTCTGCTACTGTTTCAATTTCTTCTGTGACAGATGTCGGTACTTTTTCTTCACTTACCGGTTCTGTTGTTTCCTCTGTTACTTCCTCAACAACAGGTACATTCTCTATCTCTTTTGATAATAGTTCTGATACAGGAG
>JAXJUM010000010.1:0-57273 GCA_036309045.1 Acutalibacteraceae bacterium | reverse complement strand
TTGCTATTAATTTGTATAAATCTTTTACTTCTGTTAAACTCAGTTTGAAAGCTAAACGCTTTAAATGCTCTTTTGATGACGACTTTTTATACGATGTCATTTTTAACAAATTTCTTTGATTTTTTCGTGCGGTTGCCCTGTCCAAAGTTGTAAAAGCTATTGACAAATATATCCAAATTATCTATTATATAGACAGAGGATAAGTTAATCGTCTTGAATATTAATTAAAATTTTGGAGGTATTTTAAAATGGTTTTTTCAAAGAAAATTTCAGCAATCGCTTTAGTAACAACAATGGCAGTAGGTGTAATGATTACACCAATGAGTGCTAGTGCAGAAAGTTTAACACTTATGAACACACAGAACAACACTAATGCAGGTGAGGAAATTGACCTAAGCCAGTATACTAGTACAACAGGTACTATATCAAGTAAAAATCTTACTATCAACAATTCTTTGCCTACTCTTGTTCCTGTTAATGGTGTTAATCTTAACACAACTATAACAACATCAACTTCTACTAATAACAATGGTAGAACTACACTCATGGATTCAAGTTTAAATCCTCTTCTTCTTCTAGGAACACAAACAAAAACTTCAACAAAATAATTTTATGCTTTACATAAAGCTAATGAGGCTATCACGATATGTGATAGCCTTGTTTGCTTTTATGGCTTTATTTCTCCTATCCCAAACTCGAAATGAAATATAATATAAATATAGGCAACAGCGTGATTATTGCTGTTGCCTATTATTTTACGAATTATAATTTAATTATTTATCAGTACATACCGCCCATATCAGGAGCTGGTGCAGCTGGAGCTACCGGCTCTTTAATGTCAGCTACCAAAGATTCTGTTGTAAGAACCATTGATGCAACAGAAGCAGCGTTCTGTAATGCTGAACGTGTTACTTTTGTAGGGTCGATAATGCCTGCTGTAAGCATATCAACATACTCCTCTGTAAGAGCGTTAAAACCAAAGCCTACTTTATTTGTTTCCTTAATCTTCTCTACGATTACTGAACCCTCAAGACCAGCATTGGCAGCAATCTGACGGATTGGCTCTTCAAGTGCCTTAAGAACAATAGCCATACCTGTCTTTTCATCGCCCTCAGCGTCTGCAATAGCAGCCTCAACAGCAGGGATAGCGTTCATAAGTGCTGTACCACCACCTGCAACAATACCTTCTTCTACTGCTGCTTTTGTTGCTGCAAGAGCATCTTCAATTCTCAGCTTCTTCTCTTTCATTTCTATTTCAGTAGCAGCACCAACCTTGATTACTGCAACACCGCCTGACAACTTTGCAAGACGCTCCTGGAGTTTCTCACGGTCAAAGTCAGATGTTGTCTGCTCAATTTGAGTTTTAATAAGGTTAATTCTGCTCTTGATTGCATCGCTGTCGCCAGCACCGTCAACAATGATTGTGTTCTCCTTGTCAACCTTAACCTGTCTTGCACGACCAAGCTGTGCCATTGTTGTATCCTTAAGCTCCAAGCCAAGGTCAGAAGAAATTACCTGACCACCTGTAAGAATAGCGATATCCTGAAGCATCTCTTTTCTTCTGTCACCAAAACCAGGTGCCTTAACACCAACACAAGTAAATGTACCACGTAGTTTGTTAAGAACAAGAGTTGTAAGAGCCTCTCCTTCGATATCCTCAGCAATGATAAGAAGTTTGCTACCACTCTTTACAATTTCCTCAAGCAATGGTAGAATTTCCTGAATATTTGAAATCTTCTTGTCTGTAATAAGAACAAATGCATCATCAAGCTCTGCAATCATTTTTTCTGAGTCTGTAACCATATAAGGAGCGATGTAACCACGGTCAAACATCATACCCTCTACAACCTCTGAATATGTTTCAGCTGTTTTTGACTCTTCAACAGTGATAACACCATCTGTTGTAACTTTTTCCATAGCCTCAGCAATCAATGCACCGATCTTAGAATCAGCTGCTGAGTTAGCACCAATGCTTGCGATATCCTCAGAACCACTAACCTGCTTTGAATTCTTTACGATAGCCTCAACAGCAACATCTGTTGCTCTCTGAATACCCTTTTTAAGAATCATAGGATTTGCACCTGAAGCAACATTCTTCATACCCTCACGAATAAGAGCTTGTGTAAGAAGTGTAGCTGTTGTTGTACCATCGCCTGCAACATCGTTTGTTTTTACAGAAACTTCTTTTACAAGCTGAGCACCCATATTTTCAAATGGATCTTCAAGTTCAATTTCCTTAGCGATTGTAACACCATCATTTGTAATCAATGGTGCACCGAATTTTTTATCAAGTACAACATTTCTGCCCTTAGGGCCAAGTGTAATCTTAACTGTGTCTGCAAGCTGGTTAATACCATTCATAAGTGCCTTTCTGGCATCTTCTCCATAAGCAATCTGTTTAGCCATAATTATTTCCTCCTGTTATATAAAAATGCTTTATTATTCAACTATTGCAAGTATGTCTGACTGACGAACAATGGTGTATTCCTCGCCATCAAGCTTTACGTTTGTGCCTGAATACTGGTTTGTAATAACTTTATCGCCTACATTAACATACATTGTAACCTCTTTACCGTCTACAACTCCACCAGGACCAACAGCAACAACATTAGCAAACTGTGGCTTCTCCTGTGCAGATGTTGCAAGAACAATGCCACTCTTTGTTGTTTCTTCAGCCTCCTGAGCTTTTAGCACTACTCTGTCTAGTAACGGTTTAATAGTCATAATATTATCCTCCTAATTGGTTAACTTTACGTTTTAGCACTCTTGTTCTTTGAGTGCTAAATATATGATATACCTTTTAATGGTAAAAATCAAGTATTATTTTACTGATTAATAAATTATTTACATTTATCCCCCACTTTTATTCATAAACACAAAACATCATTGAATAAAATATATTCAAATATTCTGTACAAATATAACCTCAAGCACTTTTCTGTATAATTTTGTTTTATTTGTAGAAATTTGACAAAAAAATCTAATTATATTTACAGAATATTAATTAACTAAATCTATAAAATATGGTATAATCCAATGAGTAAATTTAAAAAGGGGTACAGTTATGGAAAAAAGTAAAATTGAAAGAATAAACCAACTAGCTAAAAAGAAAAAAACAGTGGGCTTGAGTGCGGACGAGCTGGTTGAACAAAAGGCACTATACAAGGAATACATCGGTGAATTCAGGTCAAATTTGACAGGTCAACTTGACAATATGGTTATACAAAACCCAGATGGTACCAAAGTTAATGTTAAAAATTTGAAAAAGAAGAAATAAACAAAACTTTATATTGTTACATAACAAAAAAACAGACACAACAAATAATTGTAGTGTCTGTTTTGAGAATATATAAGAAGAAAAAATGAGAAAAAATGAGAAAACTGATTAATATATTTTGTTTTGCATTGCTTTTTGTGTTACTAATAATATAATATATAATTATGAATAAATTATGAACAAAACAAAATTTAATCGTAGAATACGCATAATAATCACATCTTATTTTTGTGCATATTAACGATATTCAGAAAGGTATATAATGATGAACACTAAGGAAATGATTGAAACCTTAAAAGAATACAATGAATTTATACGACCATATAACGATGCAATTAATCTCGTGCTGATAAGGCTTTCATCTTTGGATGCAGATTATGGTTTATTACATAGACACAACCCTATTCATCAAATTATTCACCGAGTTAAATCCTTGGACAGCATATTCAATAAACTTGCAGGAAGGGGATATGAAACAAACCTTGAATATGCCAGAGAATATCTTACTGATATTGCAGGTGTAAGGGTAATTACATATTATCAACAAGATGTTTACGAGGTTGTAAGAGCATTGAAATCTTGCCTTGATGTTGTAAAGGAAAGCGACTACATAAAAGAACCTAAAAAATCCGGTTATAGAAGTTATCATATGATAGTTGTTGTACCTATCAACTATCTAAAAGGTGTTGAATATTATCCTGTTGAAGTACAAATAAGAACTCTGACAATGGACTGTTGGGCGAATATCGAACATCAACTGCATTATAAAACTTTACAAGACGATTTCAAGGGAAAAATAAGTGAAAAGTTTCAACAATACTCTGAAGAACTTAATATGCTAAGTTTAAAAATGGAAGCTATTTACTCAGAACAAAACAAAAGATTTGAACAACATACACCATTTGAAACAAAAAACAACAGTGAATAAAAAACTTACCATACTTACCATAATTACCATAATTACCATAATTATAAAAACCACTTGTACCTCATTCTAAAATGAAATACAAGTGGTTTTATTATTTATAATAATATTCCAAAATATAATCAGAACAACTCACAAACAAGGTCACAGTATTCCACAGGATTTTCTACCTGTAAACCTGCAATAAGTACAGCTTGATTATATAGAATTTTAGCCAACTTTTCTGCTTTTTCCTTATCATTTTCATAAGCATTCTTTAAAGCATTGAACACAGCGTGGTCTGCATTAAGTTCAAGCACCTTATCTGCCTTTGGCTTTGCTTCATCACCTGGCATTTGTGCAAAATATTTTTCCATTTCGATAGAAACAGCACCATTAGATGAAAGATATACAGGATGTGACTTCAAATTCTTAGAAATTACAGCCTTTGAAATTTTTCCACTCAATTTTTCGCCAATAAACTCAAGTAGTTCCTTGTTCTCCTCAGCCTGCTTTTCTGTCTTTTCTTTTTCCTCATCAGACTGCAATTCAGCCATATCAGAAGCTATTGAAAGGATTGTTTTACCGTCATAATTAATTAGAGTTTTTGCAACAAACTCATCAATCTCATCAGTAAAGTAGAGGAATTCATAGCCCTTATCCTTGCAAAGCTCTGTCTGTGGTAATGCCTTAATTCTTTCTTCTGTATCACCGCAAGCATAATAAATATACTTCTGGCTTTCAGGCATTCTTGAAACATAATCTGCAAGAGTTGTATATCCATCAACAGATGAACTTCTGAATACCAGTAAATCCTGAAGTGCCTCTTTATTCATACCATATGATGAAGCGACACCGTATTTAATCTGTAAGCCAAATGCCTTCCAGAATGTTTCGTACTTTTCCGGACTGTTTTTAAGTAGCTTTGAAAGCTCACTTTTAATTTTCTTTTCAATATTTTTAGCAATAATATTAAGCTGTCTGTCGTGCTGTAAAAGTTCACGGGAAATATTTAAAGACAGATCCTGAGAATCAACTACACCCTTTACAAATCTGAAATAATCAGGTACAAGCTGTTCACACTTATCCATAATCATTACTCCATTAGAGTAAAGCTGTAATCCTTTTTCAGATTCCTTAGTATAGTAACCATATGGAGCAACAGCAGGAATATACATCAAAGCCTTGTACGAAACTGCACCCTCAGCACTTACATTAATTGTAACGAGAGGATCTGTCATATCCATAAATTTTTCTTTATAATAATTATTATATTCTTCTTGAGTTACTTCACTCTTATTCTTTCTCCAAATAGGTACCATACTGTTAAGAGTTTTTATTTCCTTAACCTGCTCATATTTAGGCTCTTCACCTTCAGCAGCAGTATTTACTGAACTTTCAACCTCCATTTTTATTGGATAGCTGATGTAGTCTGAGTATTTTTTAATCAAGGATTGAATTTTGTAACTCTCAAGATACTGACAATAATCTTCTTCCTCAGCATCTTCTCTTATATGCATTATAATCTCAGTACCACAAGTATCTTTTTCTGTTTCATCAATTACATAACCATCTGCACCAGTTGACTTCCACATATAAGCCTTGTCACTGTTATACTTTTTGGTAATTACAGTAACTTCATCTGCAACCATAAATGCTGAGTAAAAACCAACACCAAACTGACCTATAATATCAGTTTTCTCGTCTTCGCTGAGTTCGTTTTTAAACTGGTAACTTCCACTTTTGGCAATAGTACCAAGATTATCCTCAAGTTCCTCATAGCTCATACCGATACCGTTATCAGAAACTGTAAGAGTTCTGTTTTCTTTATCAGCAGTAATCTGGATATAAAGCTGTGGTAGCTTGTCTGCTGTTTTATCAGTTAACGAAACAAAGTGTAGCTTATCCAAAGCATCGCTGGCATTTGAAATAATCTCTCTAAGGAATATTTCCTTGTGAGTATAAATTGAATTAATCATTAAGTCCATCAATCTTTTGGACTCGGCTTTAAAATCCTTCTTTTCCATTATTTTTTACCTCTTTTACTTATACTTAAACACATCGCACTGTTAAAGTGCAATGTAAAAAATACTTTATTATCTTTATTTTAATTACATTTTTTCAGGCTGTGGATATTCTACACCTAAAGTATCTACAACTATGCTCTTAATAACCTGTGGATCTAATGGTTTGTCAGAATAATCTGTGTCACACTCTGCAATTTCGTTGACAACTTCCATTCCCTCTGTAACCTTACCAAAAGCTGCATAAGAACCATCGAGATGTGGCGCATTTTTATGCATAATAAAGAATTGAGAACCTGCTGAATTCGGCATAGCAGAACGAGCCATTGAAATTACACCCTCAGTATGTTTAAGAGTATTGTTGAAGCCGTTTTGTGCAAATTCTCCCTTTATACCATAGCCAGGACCACCACAACCTGTTCCGTCAGGGCAACCACCCTGTATCATAAAACCATAAATCACACGGTGAAATGTTAAACCGTTGTAATAGCCACTGTTTGCAAGACTGATAAAATTATTTACTGTATTGGGAGCAACTTCAGGATAAAGCTCTCCTTTGATTATCTTTCCATTTTCCATTTCTATTGTAAAAATAGGGTTACTCATAATAAAACTCTCCTTATTTGTAAAAATTTACTTAATTATTCGTGCAAGATATATTATATATCACAACAAAATAAATTTCAAGCACTCTAACTTTGAGAGTGCTAATTTTTTTGTAAAATTTATTAATACTATTTGTGAATATTTTTTGAACGAACATATATTAACAGAATATTTTAAAAAGCACAAAAATAATATAAAAAACATTTTAAATAATATTGAATTTAACATATAAAATGTGTTACCATATAAAAAAGGACGAATGAGTATGATTTACGATTATATTAATCTTGATAAAAGTTTGAAACAACCAATGTATATTCAGTTGTATTCAAATATAAAAGAAAATATTCAAAACGGCAATATCAACAAAAACAGTAAACTACCTTCTATAAGAAAGCTGGCTGAAGATTTAAAAGTAAGCAAAACCACAGTAGAAAATGCATATTTACAATTATGTGCAGAAGGCTACATAAACAATAAACCACAAAGCGGTTATTATGTTGCTCAACTTACTATAAACAGTAGCATACAAAATAACATAGAAAGTAGCAATAATAATCTTCCTGTTTCAGATAAATATTGGTATGACTTTTCTGGTAGAAGTGTTGATATTGGTGAAACAAGCCTTAAATTATGGAAAAAGTATATACGCTATATCCTTAATTGCGACTATTTAGTTAACTCTTATGGTGACCCACAAGGAGAGCTTGCCTTAAGAGAGGCTTTATCTGAATACAGTTATGGAGTGCGTGGTGCGGTTGCAAACAGTGATGAAATTATTATAGGTGCTGGAATTCAATCACTTTTATATTTATTATGTGGATTGCTTCGTAAAAACTATGGTAATGTTGTTGCTGTTGATGAATATGGTTTCAGTTATGCTGAGAAGGTATTTGATGACTGTGGTTTAAAAGCTGTTAAGGCAATATGCGATAACAACGGAATTATTCCTGAAGAACTCGATAAATCAGAGGTAAGAATTCTGCTTTTAAATCCTTCGGGAAATTTACATACTGGCAAACCTCTTAAAGCAGACAGACGCACACAACTTTTGAGTTGGGCTGAAAAGTATAATGCTATAATTATCGAAGATGACTACAATGGTGAGTTAAAATATAGTACACACCCTGTCCCTGCTATGCAAGGATATAACAAAAACAGAGTTGTATATCTTGGTTCTTTTTCAAAACTATTGTTACCTTCTGTAAGAATTAGTTATATGATTCTCCCCCCTGCTCTGCTTTATCAATATAAACTTAATAAAGCAAACTACAATCAAACAGCTTCTAAAATGGAACAGTTGGCACTGGGAAAATATATTGCTGATGGTCAAATGGAACGCAGTTTAAGACGATTAAGAAAAATATATAAAGAAAAAAGCGAATATATGAAAAATTTACTTAAAGAAAATTTTTCTGATAACGTAGAAATAATTTTTAAAGAAACTTTGCTTTGTTTAAGTTTGATTTTTCCTAAAAAAACAGACTTATCTGACATAAGAGAAATCTTAAAAGCAAAAGGTGTAAATGTTATTTTTAACAGTTACAACAAAAATATAATTGAATTGTCATTTTCAGGAATTGATAAAGAAAATATTAAAAAAGGTATACAAGTTATAAAGGAAACAATCAAATCTTTCACGAAATAAATTATAAAACGGTTTTATGATTTTCTGATAGAATTAAATATTTTGCTAGTCAGGCAATTTATTCACAACATTTGTATTAACAAATTTATTTAAATATAAAGAGAGACTTTAGAAAACAATTTGTGGATACAAGAAAATAAAAATAGAAAAACCGATGTTTATTCAACATCGGCAACACTTCTAGTGATTAATTCTATTTATTTTTTATATTATTGATTTTCCGCATCATTTACTTCAAGTAAAGCTCCCACCGGAACGTTCAATACATCTGCAAGTGCTATCAATTCTATATCAGACACCATTCTGACTTGTCTTTCCAGCTTTGACAAACCTGAAGCAGATATTGTAACTCCTTTCTCCGTAAGTGCATCAGCTAAATCTTTTTGCTTTAACCCTTTCTGCTTCCTAAAAGATTCAACATGTAGCCCTACAAGGTTTTTTGTGCCAACAGCGGCAACTCTCTTTTTCATTCAAATCACCCCAATAACAATAATTGTAAATTAATAGTAATTAACACGAAATAATTTTACAACAAAATTCTTCAATATTCAATACATTACAGCAAATATAATTGAAATATATTTGAAATATTACTTACATTAATAACATTATAATTAAATTTTTATTTTTGGAGGGAAAAATTTATATGAGTAAAATATCTGATAACGAATTAAATTTTATAAAAGGTTTAAAGGAAACTATCGAAAATCTGTCGGTAGTTTCGTCATATGTTCTTATTCCTGAGGAAACCTGTATTATTGTGGTAGATATGACCAATGGATTCGTTAAAGAAGGAACTTTCGCTAATGAGGGCATAATAAAAGTGAATGATGATATAGCAGATTTTATTACCATTTCCAGAGGAAAAAAGATTGACGTTTTTGCTCTTGCTGACAGTCACAATAAAGGCTATTATGAAAATGAATTTCTTTTGCATAACTTTCACAATGACAGTGAGGACTGCCAGTTAACAGAAGAAATAATTGAAGCAGGTAAAATCACTATAATAAATAAGAATTCATCAAATGGTTTTCTTGAAGATGAATTTAAAGAAAAGGTACTGGACAGATACACTAACTATATAATAGTTGGTTGTTGTACTGATATTTGTGTACAACAGCTTGCCCTTACACTAAAAGCAGAGTTTAATCGTCAAAATCTGGTTAAGCGTGTTATTGTTCCAAAAAATCTTGTTGCAACCTATGATTCTATTGCACATAACAGTGAAATCACACAGCTTATGGCACTATATAATATGAGTATCAACGGCATTGAGGTAGTCCAAAAGATAATTTAATGAGGTGTATTTTTGTATGTTTGACATTAAAAATGATAGAATGTTAACTATGCTTACTGATTTCTATGAAATAACAATGGCCAACGGCTACTTTAAATATGAATTTAAAAATAAAATTGCCACATTCGATATGTTTTTCAGGCGAGTACCTGATAATGGCGGTTATGCTATAATGTGCGGTCTTGAACAAGTTATTGAGCATTTACAAAACTTAAAATTCACTGATAATGACATCAGATACTTAAAAGACAAAGGCATTTTTAACCAGGAGTTTCTTGACTATTTAAAAAATTTTGATTTTTCCTGTGATGTATGGGCTGTACCCGAGGGTACTCCTGTATTTCCAAATGAACCGCTAGTGACAGTAACAGGACCTGTTATACAAGCTCAATTTGTAGAAACAGCAATTCTTGTATATATAAATCATATGAGCCTTATTGCAACAAAAGCAAACAGAATTGTACTAGCAAGTCATAACAGAGCTGTTATGGAGTTTGGTGCAAGACGTGCTCAAGGCTGTGATGCAGCAATATATGGTGCAAGAGCGGCATATATTGCTGGTTGTGCAGGTACATCAAATGTACTTGCAGGACAAATGTTTAATATTCCTACACTAGGTACTATGGCACACAGTTGGATACAAATGTTTGACAGCGAAGAAGAAGCCTTCAGAGCATATGCTGAAACCTATCCTAACGATTGCACACTATTGGTAGATACCTACAATACACTAAAAAGTGGTGTTCCAAATGCTATAAAGGTATTTCGTGAGGTTCTTGTTCCTATGGGATACAGACCAAAAGGAATAAGAATTGATAGCGGTGATATTGCATATCTCTCCAAAAAAGCCAGAAAAATGCTTGACGAAGCAGGTTTTGAAGATTGCGAAATATGCGTATCAAACTCTTTGGATGAACATATAATAAGAGATTTACTATTAGAAGGTGCGGAATTTAACACTCTTGGCATCGGTGAAAAGCTGATTACTGCTAGTAGTAGTCCTGTTTTTGGTGGTGTATATAAACTGGTGGCAGTTGAAAAAGATGGCAAATTTGTACCCAAAATTAAAATCAGTGACAATGTAGCAAAGATAACCACCCCTTGCCAGAAAAAACTTTGGCGATTGTATGATAAAGAAAGTAATAAAGCTATCGCCGATGTGCTTACATTAAAAGATGAAGTGATAGATGACAGCAAACCATATGTTATTTTTGATCCAGAGAACACCTGGAAGAAAAAAGAAATTGAGAATTTCAAAGCTGTTAATCTTATGGAAAAGATTTTTGAAAAAGGTAAATTAGTTTATAATTCACCATCTACCCAAGAAATTAAAGATTATTGCAAACAACAAATGGATACACTATGGAGCGAAGTTACTAGATTTGACAATCCTCACAAATATTACGTTGATCTCTCACTTCCATTATGGGAAGTAAAACAAAAACTTTTGAATATGAATAAAATCGTATAAAAGATTAATGGCAGGAAGCTAATAAAACTTCCTGCCAAATTTTATTTATTCTATTTCAAATACATCATCCATTTTTTAATTCTTTTATTGTTTTGAATTGAATATCAGGTTTTTCAATATACTTAAATAACTTATCTAGATCATCTGTAACCTCAAATAAGTCAAGACAATCTAAACGTATAAAGCCTTTTTTAACAGCCTGTTCTATCGCCTGATTAATCTCGTCGTAATATCCCTCTATATTATATATAACAATAGGTTTATTATGACGACATAATTGTTTTAAAGTTAATATTTCAAAAAATTCTTCAAATGTTCCTATCCCACCCGGTACAATAATAAATGCATCTGATTTATCTTCCATAATCTGTTTGCGTTCACGCATAGTTTCCGGTTCTATAAGCTCATCGCAAAAATCGCAAACTTTTTCAATACTCTCATCTGAAAAAAATTTTGGAACTACTCCTACAATATATCCTCCTGATGAATGTACACCTCTGGCAACTGCTCCCATTAGTCCATTGCCTCCCCCACCAAACACCAATGAATGGTTGTGAGATGCTATTAATTTTCCTAAAACTTCTACTTTTTCTATATATGTACTACTAATTGTTAGAGAAGCCGCACCGTATACACATATTCTCATTTCACATTTCTCCTTAAAATTTAATCACTATTAAAAGTATTAATTTAAAACGCTAATCATTCCACTTTTCTATAAGTTCTCTGATTTGAGAAGTAAGTTTAGCATTATCCTTATTTGTTCTACCTCTTCTACCTTTAACCAATATTAATAACTTTTCAGCTTCTGAAACAAGTTCGTTATATATTCTTTCTGCACGAGAATTGCCTTTAAACAAACGAACTCGATCAATCGGTTTACCTTCAGTATAAATCGTAATTTTTCCTGTGGCAAGGTTATATTCTGTTCCACTGTAAGGAGCTTCTGCACGGTATCCTTTTTCTGTTAATAAATTCTTAAAATCTTCACAAGAATTTTCATTTCCATGATTTACAAATATAAGTTCAGGCTTTTCTTTAAATTCAGAAATCCAATTTAATAAACCATCACGATCAGCGTGACCACTTGTACCGTGCAAAGAACAAATTTGTGCTTTTACTGCTATTTCTTCACCAAAAAGACGCACAGTTTTTTCACCTTGCAAAAGTCTTCTTCCAAGGGACTCCTCAGCCTGATAACCAACAAAAAGGATAATATTGTTTTCTCTCCAAAGATTATGTTTTAAATGATGGCGGATTCTTCCCGCCTCACACATTCCACTGGCTGAGATTATAACTTTTGCTTGAGTATCAAAATTTATTTGCTTTGATTCCTCAGATGTCATAGTCATACAGATATCATCAAACCAGATAGGATTAATGCCTTGCTTTATCAATGCCAAAGTTTCTTCATCAAAACAAATTGGATTACATTGCATAAATATCGCTGTTGCTTCTGCGGCAAGAGGACTATCAACATATACAGGAAAATGCTCATGCCCACGAATTATACCTTTTTGCTTTATTTCTCGAATAGCATATAATATTTCCTGAGTACGACCAACAGCAAAAGAAGGAATTACAAGATTTCCCCCTCTGTCTAGAGCTTGTTGAATATATTCGGCAAGTTCTGTTACAACATCTCCATGATTTTTGTCGTGTAATCGATTACCATAAGTTGATTCGATAACAAGATAATCAGTTTCTTCTACATATTGCGGATCACGAATAATAGCCTGATTAGTATTGCCCACATCACCACTGAAAACAATTTTTTTATGTACATCTTCTTCTGTCAACCAAAGTTCAATACACGCAGAACCAAGAAGATGACCTATATCTGTAAAACGTATTTCGATTCCTTCAGCAGGCATAATTATATCTCCATAATTACATCTTCGAAATAAGGTTATTGTACCCAGTGCATCTTCCATATCATATATTGGTTCAAGAGGTTCCATACCTAGTCGCTGAGCCTTCTTTGACTGCCAACCTGCTTCCATTTCCTGAATATGTGCAGAATCTCTGAGCATAATATTACACAGATCACAAGTTACATCCGTAGCATAAATCGCTCCTCTAAATCCATCTTTATATAACTTAGGTAACATTCCTGAATGATCAATATGTGCGTGTGTCAAAAATACAGCTTCTATTATATTTGCAGAAACTGGTAATGCAACATTCTGGAAAATATCTTTTCCTTGCTCCATTCCACAATCAACTAAATAGTATTTATTATTGACTTCTAGAAGTGTGCAACTGCCTGTCACCTCGTGAGTTGCACCTATAAATTGAATTTTCATTATTTCACCCCCAAAAAAATAATACCAGATAATATATTTATTAAATTAGTAATTCATTCACACTATTATAAGCTATTTATAAAAATCCTATTATATTTATCATTATACCTAAAGATATTAGTTAATGCAAGTGATTTTTAGATGTTTATTACAATTTAAAACATATTTTTTAATTATATTACGATTATTTTTGTAAAAGTGTAATTAATTTCAAAAAATACCGTTCTAAATTAGGGGCTGTTTGAAAAATCAAAAGCACTCGTTTTGAAACAAAAATCCAGCACTTTTTCTATTTTCAAACAAGCCCTAATCAGAACGGACTATAAACAATTATATTAAATTTAAAATAGTTTTTTATATGCTTTTAAAATATAAGTTTTTAAAAATTATAATCAGAAAAAATTAATCTGATACTCCTTGCAGATAATTAATATACTGCTGTGCTGTTCTACCTGAAATTCCACCGTGGTACATTTCCCATCTTTTTGCACCTGCAATAAGTTCATCTTCAGGTGTTGTTAAATTTGCCTTTTTAGCCAGTTCCTTTACAATATTAAGATACTGATCACGGCTTGGTTTAGAATAATTTATCATACAACCAAAGCGATTAACAAGCGATAATTTCTCTTCTATTGTGTCAGAACGGTGAAGTCCGCCCTCAAATTCCATATCGTCTTTATCACTCCAGTTTTCTTTTATCAGATGTCGTCTGTTTGATGTGGCATAAATCAAAATATTGTCTGGTCTGGTTTCTACACCACCTTCAATTACTGCTTTAAGAAATTTATATTCAACTTCAAATTCTTCAAAAGACAGATCATCCATATATATAATAAACTTGTAATTTCTGTTTTTTATCTTTGCAATTACATTTGAAAGGTCTTTAAATTGGTGCTTGTAAATTTCAATCATTCTCAAACCATGAGGATAAAATTCATTTACAATAGCTTTTATGCTTGTAGATTTACCTGTTCCACTGTCGCCAAATAGAAGTGCATTATTTGCTTTACGTCCCTCAACAAATGCTTTGGTATTTTCAATAAGAGTCTGCTTTTGCTTTTCGTAGCCAATAAGGTCATCAAGCATAACCTTATCCATATTATTAATAGCTTTAAACTCTACATGGAAAGCATCACTGCCTGCAATTCTGAACGCCTTATTAAGACCAAACATACCTACACCGTAATCCTTATAAAAATTTGTTACAGTGTCAAAAAACTCCTGTATGTTATTTGCGCTTTCTAATTTTGCACTTAGTTTCTGCACTTTTTCACTTACATTTTTGTTATACATAAGTTCTTTTTTTACAATAGCATTGTAATTTGAAATTCTTGAAAAACAATCAATACCTAATACTGATTCAATCTCTGAAAAATCAAAATTGAACAGCTCCATAAATGCAGAAAAATCATTCATTGCAAAATAGTTTACACTGCCAATATTGGCACCCACTTTTTCACAGGTAATACTAAAAGGATTTTCGTTTGTTATCAGAATAAAAGTAAGATAATTATGCCACAAATTTTTATCAAAACCGTATTCGGTAGCCAATACTAAAAGTCGCTTAATTTGAGTAAAAATCTTAGCCGTAAGCTGGCTATTTGAATAACTTTTTTCACGAAAACCAGAAAAAATATCCCCCAACTCCATTAGAATTGAATCTTTAGGCATATCACCATAAATCAATAATTTTGAAATTACTCTGTCCATTATATTACACCTCTGCCACAACATATTAACATATACAAATTGTACCACCACAATATTTATGTGTCAACTTATCAAATGACTTATAAATCTATGTGTGTGAAATTATATATAATATAATGATATGCAGGAAATATTTTACAGAGGTAAAGCGTTAAAGTAATTTAGTTATAATATTATTTTTTATGAATACTTTTAATTTCTGAAAACCATAAAAATATGTGATTTATTTTCTCTTGAGGTTAAGCAGTGAAAATTATATAAATTTTGTTTAAATTGGTATTTTATACAATCAATAGCCCTTATAAATACAAATTTAACCTTTTTTAGCTTATGTTGTACGTCTATGTATTCAATAGAAAAAGTTGAAAAAAATTTCGATTTTAGAAATTTTTTGAAATGAAATATTGATTATTGTAAGTTAGTATGATATAATGGTTTTGTCTAAGAAAGTATGTTTTTGCACAAAATAATGCAACTACGGCAAAAGGAGAATGTTTTCAAATGAACAGCAGAAATTTTAACAGTATTTTCAGAAGAGACTATAATGAAAAATTTCTACCTATTGAAGTTGAAGATTGTGAAATTGTTGAGAATGATTTCATTATGCCACATCATCACACAGAAATTGAAATTCACTACATTACAGATGGAACCTGCGATTATTATGTTGACGGTAAAAAGCACAGTGCTAAAACAGGTGATATTGTATATCTTAAACCTGATACAGTACATTCTATGTATAAATCCTGTGACAAACTAAAGTATTGCTCAATGGCTTTTCTTCCCGGATTTTTGTACACAGAAAATACCGGTTGCTGTACTGAAAAGTACTTCAGACCTCTGAAACAGGGTGATTCAGAGGTAACTTGTGTTATTACTTCTGAGGCTGATGCATATGAAGAGCTTAAGGGATTCTTCTTCAACATAAAGAATCTGATTGATAGCGAGGAGTATTTGTATGAGCTTGAAATTAAAATTTCACTTTTGAGATACTTCCTGACACTTTTTAAAAATGGTCATATTACAAAGAGAAGCAACAGAGAAAAATCAAAATATAAGAGCGAAAACGCTATCTGTAACGCTATTGACTATATTAATCACAACTATAACAGATCCTTAACTGTTGATGAGATTGCTGAAAATGTAGGCATAAGCAGTAGCCACTTTATGAAATTGTTCAGAGAGTATACTCATACAACCTGTATCAGCTACATTAATAAATGTCGTCTTACAAAGGCTGTTGAATTGCTTGAAACAACACGTTACAACATTTTAGATGTTGCAACTGCTGTTGGATATAATAACATTTCATTGTTTAACAGAGATTTTAAAAAGATTTACGGCACAACTCCAAAGGAAGTAAGAAAAAACGCAAAACTTGAAGAAAAACTTAATAAGCAACGTAAAATTACACTTTAAAAATTGAAACTCCTATACAGCTTTAAAAAACAAGCTGTATAGGAGTTTTTTATTATAAATATCCAGATATTCAATGACAATATATAGCATATTTCTTCCACATCTTTATGATAAAATCATTATGAAATATAACGCAACAATATAATAAACTTGTTGCGTAAACATTGGAGGGTCTATTAAATGAATTTCTGTTCTAAATGTGGCGCTAAACTGAATGAAAATCAGTATTTATGTCCTAATTGCGGAGAAAATATGCCAAATGATATACAACCTGATTATAACAACTATAATAATACGATTGAAATATCAAAATTCACTACACAAAAAGATAGAGCAATTATATCATTATGTTATATTGGATTTTTTGTTATAGTGCCAATTATTGTTTGTAAGTACACACCTTATGTAAAATTTCATATAAATCAGGGGTTATCACTTCTTATAGCAGAGATAATATACTGCATATTGTATTACATTGTATATACTGTTGTGATGACTATTTCTCAATGGCTATACCCTGTTGTGGCAGTTTTGGGAATTGCAGGTATATTGTTCATAGTTTTTTCACTATTTGGTATTGCAGGGGCGATGAAAGATGAAAAACGTGAGTTACCATTGGTAGGTGGTTTCAGAATCCTTAAATAATATTCCATTTTTTATAAAGTGATTTAATTCTACAATTTTTCTATTACGGGTATTATACTGCCTATATCCAGAAGAGATTTATTACTTAATTCAAGTATATATATTCCATAATTTCTCAAAAAGTTTTTTATATCAAAATAATTTTTGTGTTCGCTTACAATTCCCGTAAAAGCAAGTATATCATTGCTGAGTTTACCACAACAACCGCCTATAAAACCATAATCATACCCATACAGGCTTATATGTCCACTTTCAATTTTCAAAACATCTATTCCATTAACTTTACAGGCTTTATAAATACTTGAGTCAGATGTTATTACAGCATTTTCAGCCACCACAGCTGTTGAGCATTTTGTATAACCTTGTTTCACATTTATTATTTTTATGTTATTTTTATTACAATAAGCTATTATATCAGTATTAGTATATTTTTTATTACAGATAATTTTTTGTCCCAATATAACGTGATTAAACTGTACATTATACGGATATAATGATTTAAGTATAGTATTGGTATGATGTATATGTAAACCCGCTTCTTCTGCTTTTAAAGAAAAAGACGGGATACTTTGTTGGCACACAGCAAGTGTGCCTTTTTTATAGTATGAGCATTGTAAATCTGGATGAAACCGTTCATAATACGGCAAGTTTACAAAAGCATTAGTAATAAATGTGTTTACACCCAAATTATTAAATTCACTAATTATATACGAATATTCACCCGAAACAATTACATCTGTAACCTTGCCAACAGGTAAGTTCGGACATACAAATTGTTTTACATCCATAATGTTATTCACCACCAATTTATAATGCACGCAGTGTTTCAGCAGGTTTCAACTTAGCAGCTTTAAGTGCAGGATAAACCCCGAATACCACACCGGAAATTATTGAAAATCCACAGGTAATTAAAATTATTGAAGTATCAATATTTATAGATATATTAAGCAAAACACTGCCAAGATAAACAATCCCCAAGGCTATTGCTGTACCTGTTACACATCCCAAAATAGAAAGCATAAGTGCTTCACCTAAAAATTCTCGGACTATAATAAATTTAGTTGCACCTATTGCTTTTTTTATTCCTATTTCACGCTTACGTTCTCCTACCGACACAAGCATAACTGTCATAATACTAAGTCCTGCAACAACTAAGGAAACTGCACCAACAGCAGAAAGTATTGAGGTAACAATATTCAGTATATTTGTTAAAGATTCTCTTTGTTTTGCAAGATTGTTTACTGTATAGCTATCACTATCTTCTCCATTGAGCATTGTGAGGCGACGTTTAACTGCTTCAGCAAGAGTAGTAAGGTTAGCATCATCTGTTGCTTTTATGATAATTTGATTATAATTTGTATAACCTGTAAGACTTTGCATAGTTGTATAAGGAATATAAACAAAATTAGGTACATAATTGCCCATTGCAGACTGCAAAAGTCCACTACCGGTTTTTATTACACCAGTTATGGTAAAAATCTGAGTATTACCCTGCAAAGCAAGTGTAATCTTATGTCCCACAGCATTATCTTTTCCGTACATTTTTTGTGCAAAAGTCTGATCTACCATACACACAGGCGAATTCTCTGCGATATCTTTTTTATTTATCTCTCTTCCATATAGTAGTTGTAATGATACTATATCTTTTGTATTACTGTCAATTCCCCATACTACGGAATTCTCGCTTTTACCAAATGATGATAGCACCTCTGAACTTTCCATAAAAACAGGAGTAGCACTTTTTATTCCACTAGTATATTTAACTGTATTCAATTCATCTGTTCCCAATGGGACATTTCCGTTTTTTACAGCTACTGTCAAACCACCTAGACCAAGGCTGTCAAGTTCTGTATTAACTGCTATTGTGCCAAACGAACCTATACTGCTTATAATTATAACAGAACAAACACCAATAGCAACACCCAGAATTGTCAGTATACTTCTTCCCTTTTTTCTAAAAAGATTTTTAACAGGATAAAGCAAAAATTCTTCAATCATCTTCATTCCCCAACATTTTGTTAATTTTTATATTATTTTTATCACCTATTTGATCCGGTGAATTGATAATGAGATCGCTATTTTTTAATCCCGACAAAACTTCAATACCATTTTCATACTCGCTCCCAATTTTCACTGTTTTTTTTATAGCTTTTCCATCGCTGTACATATAAACTACACCTTCTTTTTCATCGGTCATTTCAATAGCATCATAGGGAATTATAATATCATTATCCTTGATATTTGTTACAATAGTACATTTAGCTGTATATCCTTGTTTGATTTTCTCATCCGGATTATCAATGCTTACTGTAACATTAACCGCAGTTTCTTTTCCCGTTGTAGTAACTACCTGCTTTGCTACATTATCAACTTCTGACACAACACCATTGTACTTATTACCATTAAAAGCTGTTCCGGTAATTTCTACCTCTTGCCCTACTTCTACATTTGATATTTTACTTTCGCTTACAGGAACACTTACACATAAATCCTCACTGTTCACTATTGTAACTGCATTTAAAGTATTAGCAACAGTATCATCTGCTTTAACAGCTACATCCAAAATCGTACCTGAAACAGGAGCAACTACATTTATTGTCTTTTTATCTACCACTTCTGATAAAGCACCACTTAAATTTACAGAACTAGACGATAAATCAGTTATCATAGAAAAAAGTACCTGGTCTTTTTTTACATACTCACCCTTTTTAACCTTTACATTTTTGATAACTCCTGCGGTAGTTGGATTAACCTCACAGGTTTCTTTATACTGTACCTTACCGGAACAAACCACGGTATCTTCCACTTTTGTTGGTGTAACCTTGTAAACATCAACAGCGTAAACGCTGTTTTTCACCACCATCCCACTAAACAGCACTGTAATTACTAAACCGGCTGTTATAACCAGCTCCAAAATTATTTTTTTCATCTAATCAGCCCCTTATTGCTATTATTCAAAAATAAGGGGTAAATTATTTACAGTTATTAAAAATTATTAAGTAGATTTATTCAATACAAAACAGCTCCACTTCAGGATTAATACCTGCGTGGAGCTGTTTCATTTATATTTTATAGAAATTTTTCCTTTATCCTTGTATCTTAACTACCTAACTTTTCTTCTACGGTATCCAAAAATGTCTTTCCTGCAACATCAGCATTTTCAGAAATTACCATAAACACATATCCATTAGAAGTTACCGTTACATAATTCTTTATATATTGGCTCTCCTTTGGACTTTCCTGAAATCCTTTTAATTTTGTTGAAATATGACTAGATATAGCTGCCATAATCTCCGTGTCATTATTAGGATCCTCAAGTTTAAAACAGGCTAATTCTGTGGCTGATGAACTGGAGTTAGAGATATAAATTGACGATTGGGTAACACAATCTTTTGGAATGTCAAAATGTCCCGAAATATCATCGCCTTTAAGCTCACTTATATCCTTATAACCCATTTTTTCAATTACTTCTTTATTTATCTGTGCGGCAGAAACTTCCGTAGTATTTACCGACGACGAATCACTGTGACCCTTACTGTTATTAACTACCATAAGCACATACACACAGCCTATTATTGCAACTACTGCAACTAACAGAATTGAAATAAGAGTAATAAACTTTTTGGTAACAGCAGACATAACACACCTCTTTTCTCGCCCGATTAACCAAACTTAATAATTACAGCGTTTTATTGTCAATCTCTTCCCTTGCCTTTTCGATAAACGCCTCAACTGTGGACGCACCCAAGTCACCCAGTTTTCTTGAACGTACAGAAATTGTATTGTTCTCAATATCTTTGTCACCCATAAGAATCATATAAGGAACCTTTTCAAGCTGTGCCTCTCTGATTTTATAACCAATCTTCTCACTTCTTGTATCAAGTTCACAACGAATACCAACAAATTCAAGTTTTTTCTGTACCTCTCTCAAAGCATCAATATGACGGTCTGCTATTGGCAATAGCTTAACCTGAACAGGTGCAAGCCACATAGGAAAGGCACCTGCATACTTTTCAATAAGCAAAGCAAGAGTTCTCTCATAACAACCGATTGATGTTCTGTGAATAATATAAGGATTCTTTTTAACTCCATCCTTATCTACATATTCCATACCAAACTTTTCAGACAACAACTGGTCAATTTGAATAGTAATAAGAGTATCTTCCTTACCATAAACATTCTTTATCTGAATATCCAGCTTAGGGCCATAGAAAGCAGCCTCACCAATGCCAATCTCATAAGGAATTTCAAGATGATCAAGAATACGTTGCATTTTATCCTGTGCCTCTGCCCATTGCTCAGGTGTACCAATATACTTATCTTTATCCTCGGGATCCCACTGTGAGAATCTGTAAGAAACATCTTCATATAGACCAAGTGTTTTCAACATATAAATTGCAAGCTCCAGACAACCTTTGAACTCGTCCTCAAGTTGTTCAGGAGTACACATAAGATGTCCCTCAGAAATTGTAAATTGACGAAGGCGAATAAGTCCATGCATTTCACCACTTGCTTCGTTTCTGAATAGTGTTGAAGTTTCATTATATCTCAAGGGCAAATCTCTGTAAGAACGACCACGATTAAGGTAAGCCTGATACTGGAACGGACAAGTCATAGGACGCAGTGCAAATATCTCTTTGTCCTTTTCTTCATCACCCAGAACAAACATACCATCCTGATAGTGATCCCAGTGACCTGAAATTTTATAGAGGTCGCTTTTAGCCATAAAAGGTGTTTTTGTCAATAACCAGCCACGTTTTTGCTCTTCATCCTCAACAAAACGTTGTAAAAGCTGAATTACTCTTGCACCCTTTGGTAATAAAACAGGTAAACCTTGTCCAATAACTTCTGATGTTGTAAACAATTCCAACTCTCTGCCAAGTTTGTTATGATCACGTGCAATAGCTTCTTCTCTCTGCTTAAGGTACTCATCAAGCATTGAAGCCTTTGGATAAGCTGTACCATAAACTCTGCATAACTGCTGGTTGTTGCTGTCACCTCTCCAGTAAGCCCCTGTACAGTTAAGTAGCTTAAATGCCTTTACTGTACCTGTTGACATAAGGTGAGGCCCTGCACAAAGGTCTGTAAAATCATCCTGCTTATAAAAACTGATTGCCTCACCCTTTGAAGCGTGTTCCTGTGCAAGTTCAACTTTGTAAGGTTCTTCTCTCTCTTCAAGCATTTTTATAGCATCATCAGGAGAAAGTTCAAACTTTTCTATGGCTATGTTGCTTTTTACAATAGCTTTCATCTCTTTTTCAATCTTTTCAAGGTCTTCTGATGTAAAGGGTGTTTCTACCTGAAAATCATAATAAAAGCCATTATCTATGGCAGGACCTATTGCAATTTTTGCAGTTGGATACAATCTCTTAACAGCCTGTGCCAATATATGTGAAGCAGTATGCCAGAATGTCTTTTTGCCCTCTTTATCATCAAATGAGAGAATTTCTACTTCATACTCGCCATTATCAAGCACTGTTCTCAAGTCCTTGATTTCGCCGTTTACTTTTGCTACGCAAGCATTCTTATAAAGTCCACCACCAAGTGACTTTACAACATCAGCAACTGTGGTACCATTTTCATACTCCTTTACAGCACCATTTTTCAGTTTAACAATTACCATAATAAATCAATCCTTTCTAAATTTTTAAATCTGTTAGATATACTGCAACCAGAATTTTAAATAAAAAACAAAAACCTCATCCCGACAATGGGACGAGGCTAATACTCGTGGTTCCACCCAAATTCAGTGTGCAAGACACCCTTCAGACACATATAACGGTGTTAACCGGTACTCCTTTTAAACGGAATACAGCTTAGAGGTGGTAAAGTATAGCGGTTAAATATACCAATTTCAGCAACTATGGTACTCTCTGCAAATAACTATGGCTATAATTCGTATCCTCATCAACGCTTTTAAACATATAGCTAGATAATATCACTAATCATTAAAATAGTCAAGGTGTGTTTATCAACTTTTACATAAAAATCAATAAACACACCTTATTTTACGTTAATATTAAAAAGTTATATAGAAATAAAATCACTCACCGGCATTTATTTCATCAATCAGCTTGTCTATATCAGCAAGACTTTTTGAAATTTCATCATCATCAGAAACTGAATTTTTTGTCTGATTATCAAAATATTCCTTAGAAAGAGGATTAATTTTTTCAGGATTTTTTTCATCTTGCTCTATTGCATCGATAACACTTTCAACCTCGTCAAGGTCTTTATTTATCTCTTCCTCAACATCTGTAATCTCTGTATGTTTGTTTTCAGTAGGTTCTTCATCATTTTCAAGCTCATCTACTATAAGTTTATTGTCAGCTTTCAAAGCTACTTTCATTTTATTTTCTTGACTTTTTTCCTTTACGTTTATTGTAAATTCAACAAGCATAAACAATATATACAATGAAAGCAAAACGAATGAAATTGAATCAAGAGAACCCATTACATCATATGTTCCTGTATCAATAATCTGTGATACTGCATCGGCAACAGCATAAACAACAGATACAACAAATCCTGGCAAACCATAAATAAATGTACCTTTAACAGGATTTTTATAATTGACCCCTTGATAAACCATTGACAAATTAAATACAGCAAGAGTTAAGAATGCCATAGCAAACAAATTTGTCATATCACAGGAATGAACACCTTGTTTTGTATACTCAATGAATTTTGTTATCATCTCAACACAACACCACACTGGCACAGCTATTGAGAACACACCCATCTTTTTAGCAAGTTTTTTTCCTGAAAATGATGAAATTGCCATTATTATAATCGCTATTCCACTTAACAAACCAAACACTGAATCAACAAGCATAGAAACGGCACTTGTACTTTCCTGTACAGAAGCTAATAATTCGCCAAGGCTCATTCCTGCATTATATATTACTACACCTGCTGTAAGAACTCCAAAAAGCCCTGCAAAAATATTTGTTTTAGGCTGATATGTTGATGATGTTTTTCTATCTGCACCACATAAAATCAAAAGCACAAAAAACAATAGAGCTACTAAACAAGTGTAGACTATCCAAGTCATTTCACTACTTAAGAAAGCTGTATCCACACCCTTTTCTATAAAAAGAAGCTGATAAACTCTTAAAACAACTGAAAGTACGGCAACAGGAATAAATGGTATCCACGAAAATTTAATTTTCATATTCACACCCCTAAATATTAAATTGTAAAAACTGTAATGAAATTCTTAATATATAAATCATAACACCCTCTGTGGCTTAATAAATATTTATATATAACAAATTTATTAATACACTTAATTTTATTCTAATACCAGAAAGATGTCAATACAAAACACAGATATTTATACCAATCTTATTCAAAATTGTTTGCAATTTGTCTGTTATTTTATCGTAAACTGTATCACATTGTGTTAAGAAAAGGAAAGATAATTTATGAAAAAATCAATTTTTACTGTTTTTCTGCTTATAATCGCAATAGCCACTGCACCATTAATATCAGTAGCTATGAACTCAGGAGAATACAATAAAGAAGAAAACATCTCTGAAAAAGCAAGTGAACTTGATAAGACAGTGACTGCAACTGCAAAATCTCCCACAGAAACAACCCAAAAAGCAACAAAAGCAACTGAACAAAGCACTAAATCCGCAGTAAAAAGCACAGAAACATCGACAAAAGTCTCTTCAGTTACAAATGATTGTAGTTTTAAAATTCTCGATAAATCTATTAATAAAATTATTACTGTAAAAGACTTTGATTTTTGCTGTGGAGCACTTGCTACTGAAACTGAGTCAGACATTCCATTAGAAGCTTTAAAAGCACAAGCCGTAGCAGTGCATACATATTACTCATATCTCAGAAAGCAAAGTAGAAACAGCAACAAAGAGTATGATTTTGAATGTAACAGCAAAATATGGCAGGTGTATGTAAGTGAATCTCAACTTAAAGAAAAACTTGGAGATACCTTTGATGACACTTATAATACAATAAAAAAAGCAGTGAGAGAAGTAAGTGATACCTTTGTACTTTATGATAATAAACTTTGTATGACAAAGTATTTTGAAATTTCAAGCGGAACAACATACAGCAATAAAGAAATTTACAACGAGGATATTCCCTATTTGCAAAATGTGCCTTCCCCTTTTGATACATTAGCCAACAATTATAAAACAGAAGTAACTTTTTCTGAAGATGAATTCAATAAAATAGTTAAAGAGAAATACAATAGCTATGCACCCAAAGAAAATCCCGACGAAAATATAAGTGATATAGATACAACTGAACGCGGTGCAGTGCTAAAACTAAAAGCAGGCAACACAGAAATAACAGGTGATGATTTTGTAGCTATGTTTAATCTGAGAAGTAAAAATTTTGACATTTCATATACAAATGAAAAATACTCTATAACTGTACTAGGATATGGTGAAAACATAGGTTTAAGTAAATTTGGAGCTTGTGAAATGGCAAAACAAGGTAATGATTATCTTGAAATCCTTCAACATTATTATCCAAATACAGCAATAGTAAAGGGCTATACTCCACTATAAGCATAGCCCTTCACTATAAAAAGATGCCTATACCAACGTATAAGCATCTAAAAATTACAAACCGATTGTTTGATTTATTGCATAAAAGCAAACTCTTTTCTCTGTTTTGGATACAAGTATCTGTAAATAATATACAATCCAACAGATGCCAAAGCAAAAAACAAAGAAACTCCAAACAACCAAAACACAAGTGTGTTACCTATTGATACAACCAAAGAATATGTTGCCATAGAGGTTATATTGATATGTTCAATTTTTTCCGAAGCCAAAATAACTATTGCCGGAAAAAGTGTTGTCAGAAACACAGTTGTTGTTGTATAACACATATATCTTGCAGCACGGTGTTTCCATCTATTTGAAAAAACAAAAATAATTCCAGTTAACACTGTAAGCACTGCAAGAACTCCTATTGTTATTGGTAATACTTTTTTTATACCAAGAAAATATCCTGCAACAGAGTTTAATAATGGTAGTTCCAGTGAATTACTGTAAATCTTTGAAGCATTATTTATCAGATACTCAAGACTCTTTTTATTTATAGACTCGGACGAAAAATTGTTTTCTTCAATATATTCATTAAGGGAGTTTTCAAATATTTCTTTAAAATTATCAGTTGAAATTACGCTTCCTTTTCCTGAATAAAAATTATTGAGATACACAGTAGTATCATCTCTTAATAAAGATTCATCAAACAAATCATTAAAAAAATCCTCATCATTTATTCCACTAGCATAACCTAAATCTATAAGTCCACGTTTTATCTCTGTATTTTTCTTTGCAAAATATCCTGAATTGTTCATTTCCCCCATTACAAAATCCTTATTGAAAATTGTAAATTCCAGTAAAACAGAAAGCGATAAACATAAAAGTAAAAATGACATTAAAAATGATAAAAGAATATACAATGCTTTTTTTACATTAGGATGGGACTTTATGCTTAAATTTATATTTGTAGCCATATCAATCTCCCTCCTGTGCATTTTTATCAATTACGGGACCCGAAACATAATCTGCATACACAAAATATCTTCTTGATGTAAGACCAAGTTCATCAAAGGGATAGCAGGTATATAATATTAAGTTTTCTTCATCTGCTGACAAATCATATGCAGATGAGTCATTCGCTTGCTTAACTGCAAGATCAGTAATTTCATATTCATAATTACCATAGCTTGTTTTAATAACTATACTTTGACCTTTTTCTACATTTTTTAAACCATTAAAAAATGTACTGTTATGACCTGCCACCAGAATAGTTTTACCATATCCCGGTATACAGCTACCATAATAAATACCTACACCGTTTCTGAGAGCTACGGAATTATCTCCTAAAAACAAAGGAGCATCCACAGCACAATCATCAATTATAAGTTCACCAAACATTTCACCGTATTTCGGATACACAATATCTGAAATATTAACTGTTTCACTTTTATCTTTATCAGAATTTTCTTCATTTTCAGACACAGGCACAAATATATTATTATATTCAGAAGAAAATTTCTTTTCACTATCAGAAAAAAACATTCCCATAGCTTGCAAAACTGTGGTTAGTGCTGGTGATAATATAAGATAAAGAATTAAATAAGTTATTATAAAAAATACAACGGGAAGAATTATAAAACTCTTCCCACTGGTTTTTTTGTGCCTATGCTTATGTTTTTTCCTAGAAACATACATCTACAATCAAGCTCTTTCTTTTCTTGATTTTACTGCATATATAGCACCAACGGCTGAAAGAGCAACAGCACCGGCTGTAACACCTGCAACAGCTGAAGTGTTAACATCAAAACCTGTTGTCTTTATTACATAAGAATCTGTAATCTTTCCTGTCGTAGTACTGCTACCTGTTGAAGTATTGTTTGTAGAATTATTCTCTGAACTTTCTGAAGCACTTAATTTAACAAGAGTTGGCTGAGCCTTAAAAACTACTGTACCGCTCTCATCAGAAATTGTCAACTGCTTTGTGGATTTATCATATGACATTGACAAATCTACTACATCGGCAGCCTTTTCACCATAAGACATAAGTTCCTGTTTCTGAGCCTTTGACATATTATCAATATTTGCAACATCAGAATTTTCAAGTAACTTTTTACAATTATTAATTTCTGCAATAATTGTTTTTGACTGTTCTTCTGTCATTTCAATAGTATTAAAATAATTGTTAACCTGATTGAGATATTCATCAGATACAACCATTTTTGTACCACTCATTGTAACTGATCCGCTAAGTTCATCAAGAACTGCCTGTTCAGCAGAATTGATACCGGCAGCAAAAGCCGGTACAGTGGCAACAGCGGCAAGAGCAGCAACGACAAACAACGCTGAAATTTTTTTCATTTCTTCATCATCTCTCTTAACTATATTTTGCAGACATAGTGTACCAAATATCAACACACTATACTCAGCTTGGCAATTATACCACACAAACTGCAAGGTGTAAAGTAAATTTAATACACAATAAAGAATATTTTGACAAATTTATTGTTTAAGAAGCACATAATTACATCAATAATTTTATGATAATTTCACATAAAAGCATAATTTTTTCAACTTTCTATTTTAGAAAGAACTCTTAAAACTTTATAAAAATTATATTATTTTATTCCTCTGATTTCTGATAAATTACAACAGGCGTTCCTATATCTACCAGTTCATACATCTCAGCTACTTTGTCATATGGTGTATTAATACAACCATGAGAACCATCATATGTGTATGTGTTTCCACCATATTCGTAATCATATCTCCAAGTTGAATCGTGTATACCTTGTCCGTCATAAGTTACAGCCATCCAATAATTTACATCTGTATCCCAAGTTTCTCCTACCAATCGTGCAGGTGATTCTTTATTATAAATATCATATAAACCCGTTGAAGTATCCATTGAATATTTCATACCTGTTACAATCGGTGTTGAAACCATAAGTTTATTATCTTCAAAGTACCACATATGCTGTAAATCAAGATCAATTTCAATATATGTAGAACCCACACTGTATTTATCAACTTTATTTGCTTTTGTACATTTTACTTCTTGTGTTGTAAAGTTGCTGTAAACCTTTTGTTTTTTGTCTGCATTATAATAAGCACGAACTCTTACATAATAGGTTTTGTTATCTGTAAGCTGTTTTGTAAGGAAGATAATATCATCTGTTGTTCCGTAAGATTTATAAGGACCGTCCTTATTCTCTGAAATATACACTTCATATCCATCTGCACCACTTACAGGATACCATTTAGCCATAACTCTGCTGGAACGGCTAAAAGCAGTTACTTCAGGGGTATCTGTAACTGTACCTGTTGAAATATTTCTGTAATCTCCGTAGTAATATTTTCCATCCGCCTTAAAATATGGTACAACTCTATAATTATATGCCTGACACTCGTTAAGCTCTTTATTGGTGTATGATGTTTTGTTTCCATCATTTATAACAGCATATTTAATATACTCCCCAACTCTTGTTGTATAGCTCCAGTATCCATAATCATCAACTATCCATTCACCTTCATAGTCATACTCATTATTAGTCATTCTGTATATAACATATCCTGAGGCATTTGGTGACTTATCCCATTTTATAGTTATAGAATCTTTATCCTGCTTTGATGCTTTCAGATTCTGTACCTGTGAAGGATTTGTAGCGGTTTTAATAATGTTACTTTCTTTGCTGTAAGACTTTTCGCCATCAATATCTATATATGCCTTAATATAGTAATAATATTTATGTGATGGAGTGAGATTTTTATCGGTGTATTTTTCTATTCCCTCTACATCACAGACTTTTTTATACTTTCCTCCACTTGTATAATCCATACGGTAGATTGTATATCCAGTAGCATTTTCTGATTTTTTCCATTTAAGAGATATTGATTTTTCATTCTGTATTTCAAGTTCAAGTTTTTCAACAGCTAAAGGACTTGAGGCGGTTTTTACAACCTCTCCTTTACTGTAAATTACATTATCTCCCTGTATAGAATAAGATTTTATCTGATAATCATACTGCTTGCCAGCTTCTACACTTGTATCTTCTAAAGCAGTAGTGTCAGGATTATTAATATCTACCAATTTTGTATAACTTGATTTTTGTGAATTATCTTTTCGGTATATCACATAACCATCTGCATTTATGCCTTTATCCCATTGAAGCATAATTGAATTTTCTGTTTGATTTTTTGCATCAAATATATCAACACAACCTACTTTGTTATCTGCCGAAACAGCTGTACCAAAAGCACTAAATGCAACAAGCATAGCTGTGGCAATTAGTATTTTTTTTATATAAACCTTTTTCACTTTAATATACTCCTATATTCATAATACTAATAATTTTCATATACTCCATAAGAAAATATTTATTAAAACAAAAGTAAAAAATCATTTTCTTTTCAGGGTAATTCTAGCACGAATGTTTTTCCTTTGCAATACACAAAACTACAAAATAATACAAATTCTCTTTTTATAATTTTATCCAAACCACAAGATATATTATTGCTTTTTGCAATAATAATTTCTTTTTTATTTTTCATAATGTACACAAATAAGAAAAGCTGAAAATATTGATTTTATTAGTTCTAAGTACTATAATGAAGTAGAGTATTAGTGTAAAATTGGAGTGATTATGTGGATAATCTTATAAAACGAACCTGGGCTGAAATAAATCTTGATAATATAGAACATAACTATAAAACAATAAGAGAAAAAGTCGACGAAAAAACAATGATGTGTTGTGTTATAAAAGCTGACGGTTATGGTCACGGTGCTGTACAAGTAGCACGATTATATGAAAAACTGGGTGCTGACTGGTTTTGTGTTTCTAATATTGAAGAGGCTTTTGAGTTAAGACAAAACAACATTACATTGCCCATACTTATACTTGGATATACACCTGTCGAGTGTGTAAAAATTCTTGCAGATAACAATATATCTCAAGCGTGTTACAGTTTTGACTACGCTGAATCGCTTTCAGAAAATGCTGTTAATCAAAACGTAACAGTTAATATACATCTTAAACTGGACACCGGAATGTCACGAATCGGGCTTATGTGCCAAAAATTTACTCGTGATGATAAAAGTATTGATGAAGCTGAAAAAATATGCAGACTTCCTAATTTATACTCTCAGGGTATATTCACCCATTTTGCAGTCAGTGATGAATCAGAACAGGGAAAAGACTTTACTTTAAAACAGTTTGAATGTTATACGCATACTGTTAAGGCACTTGAAGAACGTGGAATTAAATTTGATATAAGACATTGTGCTAATAGTGGTGCTATTATAGATTATCCCCAGACACATCTTGATATGGTAAGAGCAGGTATTATTCTTTATGGACTTTCACCTTCTGCAAAATTATATGGTAAATTGGAGCTTAAACCTGCAATGGAACTAAAAAGTGTAATCTCACAGATCAAGGAAATTGAAGAGGGTACTACTATAAGCTACGGAAGAACATATACTGCTTCAAAAACCAAAAAGGTAGCCACTGTTCCTGTTGGATATGCTGACGGATTTATAAGAAAAATCGCAGAGCAGGGTTATATAAATATAAACGGAAACAAAGCCAAAATACTGGGCAGAATATGTATGGATCAACTTATTGTTGATGCTGACAACGCAAACACAGTAAAAATTGGTGACACTGTAACATTGTTTGGAACAGGTGAAAATACACCTACTGCCGATGATATAGCAAACTGGACAAACACCATTAATTATGAAGTGGTATGCCTTATAAGCAAAAGAGTTGCTAGAGTCTATTTTAAAAACGGAAAAGAAGTAGAAGTTGCAGACCATATTTTGAAATAAATATGGTACTATGATATGAAACGAGGTGCAGACCGATGAACTTGCTTGTACTGGATGGCAACAGTATTTTAAACAGAGCATTTTACGGAATAAAACTTTTAACTACCAAAAACGGAGAATACACCAATGCTGTTTACGGATTTTTGACGATGATGTCTAAAATTCTTTCGGATACAACACCAGATGCAGTAGCAATAGCTTTTGATCTTAAGGAACCTACTTTTCGCCATAAAAAATATGATGGCTACAAAGCAAACCGTCACGGTATGCCTGAAGAGCTTGCAAGTCAGTTACCAATCATAAAAGAACTACTTACCAGCCTTGGTTATAAATTGGTAGAATGTCCGGGCTTTGAGGCTGACGATATTTTGGGAACACTTGCCTCAGAATGTGAATCTAGCGGTAACAGTTGTATTTTAGCCACCGGTGACAGAGATAGCTTACAGTTAGTAAGTAAAAATGTAAGTGTCAGACTTATAACTACAAAAAATGTTGTAACATATGATGAAGATAAGATTATGGATGAGTATGGTGTTACACCTTTGCAGTTGATAGATATTAAGGCTATTCAGGGCGATACATCAGACAACATTCCCGGAATTAAAGGTATAGGACAAAAAGGTGCAACAGACCTTATTACACGCTATAAAAATCTTGACTATATATACGAAAATTTGGATACTATTGAAGTTAAACCTGCAATGCGTAAAAAACTTGAGGAAGGCAGAGAAAGTGCTTTTCTAAGTAGATTTTTGGGAGAAATTTCAAAAGAAGCTCCTATTGATAAAAATCTTGAAAGTTATATCCCAAATTCTGCAAATACTGCAAAAGCCTTGCAGATTATGACAAGACTGGAACTTTTTTCACTCATTGAAAAGTTCGGCTTAAACGATGGTACAGCTCCCCATCCTCAGCAGGAAGAAACTAAATTTGAAAAATGTATATTTGGTGGCAAAGTAACAGCCGAAGAAGCAACTACAATAATTGATTCAAAAAATGATACGATATTTTTAACTGAAGGAAATTGTATTGCATTTTATGTTGATAATAAAATTTATATTTCCGATGATATTGAGAGTATTACTGTAATATTGGCAAAAAGCGATTGTAAAAAAGTTACTCACAGTGTAAAAAAATTTTTTGCATCACTTGACAAATTTAATGTAATTCCAAAAGGTAAAATAACTGACACCGAACTTATGGCTTATCTGCTTAATCCTTCGGCTTCTTCATATGATATTGACAGACTTGTACAGGAATATAACGCTGATGATATTACAGTAAATTTTTGTGATAACAATTTATCAGAAAATGAAGTAAATCTTGTAAAACTTACAGCACACCTTGTTACAGTAAACAAAACTCTTGAAAAGCTGATAATTGAAAACAAGCAGGACAGTTTGCTGAATGAAGTTGAAATTCCACTTGCACAAGTGCTTGCTTCTATGGAAAATGAAGGCTTTATGGCTGACAAGAATGGTATAGAAGAATTTGGCAACACTCTTGGCACAAGAATTGCTGATATACAAAAAAGAATTTATAATCTTGTAGGATATGAATTTAACATTAATTCACCAAAACAACTTGGAACAGCACTGTTTGAAAAATTGGGACTTCCACCTTTAAAAAAGACTAAAAGCGGTTATTCAACAAGTGCCGAAGTTCTCGAAAAACTGGCAAATGACCATCCGGTAGTTGAACTTGTTATGGAATACAGACAGCTAGCAAAACTAAAGTCTACTTATTGCGACGGATTATTAAAAGTTATTGACAATACAGGAAGAATACACTCTAGCTTTAACCAGACAGAAACACGTACCGGAAGAATAAGCTCTACTGAACCTAATTTACAAAATATCCCTGTAAGAACAGAGCTTGGAAGAGAAATGAGAAGATTTTTTGTAGCCAAAGAAGGATATGTACTTGTTGATGCAGACTATTCTCAGATTGAATTACGTGTACTTGCACATATAGCTAATGACATTGAAATGTGCAATGCCTTTAAAAATAATGACGATATTCACGCAATTACAGCATCTCAGGTGTTCGGTATGCCCCTTGAAATGGTTACACCTCTTATGCGAAGTCGTGCAAAAGCAGTTAATTTTGGTATTGTATACGGGATAGGAGCATTCTCACTTTCCAAAGATATTGGTGTTACTGTAAAAGAGGCAGATAGATATATAAAGGCATATCTTGCACATTATGATGGTGTACAACAATATATGGAAAATATCATTGAAGACGCTAAAAACAAAGGGTATGTAGAAACTATGTTCAACAGAAGAAGATATTTGCCAGAACTTTCGTCATCTAATAAAAATATGCGTGCTTTTGGCGAGCGTGTAGCAAGAAATATGCCTATTCAGGGAACAGCCGCTGATATAATAAAAATTGCAATGATTAAAGTTTACAGCAGATTAAAAGCTGAAAAATTAAAAGCAAAACTAATCTTGCAGGTACACGATGAACTTATAGTTGAAGCACCTATTGAGGAACAGGAAATAGTTAAGAAAATATTACAGCAAGAGATGGAAAATGCTGTACAGTTGAACGTACCTTTGGTAGCAGAAGCTGAATCGGGAAAAACCTGGTATGATACTAAAAGCTAATTTTTATATCATAAACACAATACTATAAATAAAATAAATATAGGTTTCAGGGGAGGTATTTCTATGTGGAAAGAACTTAAAGAATTTATAGGATATATGGACAATGCCACAAGTAAAGAGCTTGATGAGAAAGAAAAAGAGAAGCTGAAAGAGGAGTTACAGATAAAAATTGGATATTTTCAGCACGAAAGATTTGTTCACCTTGTTGTAATGATGTTGGTTGCACTTTGTACAATAATCGCTCTTATGGGCTTTGTTGCCTTTAAGAGCATAGGCATAGCATTGTTATTTGTGGCACTTATGTGTCTGTTGGTGCCGTATATAGTACACTATTTTCATCTTGAAAATGGTGTACAACAACTATATACATATTATGATAAAATAAAATAAGGAGCAAATATATTTTGAACATATTATTTATTTGCACAGGAAACACCTGTCGAAGTCCTATGGCTGAAGGAATTTTCAAAACATTTATTGAAAAAGATAAAAAATTAAAAAATATAAATGTATCAAGTGCAGGACTTATGGCAACAGACGGAGAAAATGTGTCAGAAAACTCTGTTATAGCCTGCAAGGAATACAATGCTGATATTTCTGAACACAAAGCAAAACAAATTACACCCGAAATGCTTGATAAGACCGACCTGTTTGTATGTATGACAATGAGTCACGCACAAGCTTTGATGAACGGAAATGTAGCACAAAATATGATTTATGTGCTAAATGTAAGCGATCCTTACGGTGGTAATATTGACACTTATAAAGAATGTTGCAAACAGATTTACGAACAACTTCTTATTCTTGCAAAGCTGATTACGGGGAGCAACAAAGATGAACTTTGATATTTTACCAATGAACAAATCAAACACCAAAGATGTTGCAGAAATAGAGAAAGTCTGTTTCAGCAAACCCTGGTCATTAACAAGCATTGAAAATGAGCTTAACAACAACTGCGGACACTTTTTTGTAGCAGAATGTAATGGTACTATTGCAGGTTATTGCGGTATGCACATAGCAGCTGATGAATGTTATGTTGCAAATATTGCGGTTTTACCACAGTACAGGAGTAAAGGACTTGGAAAACAGCTCACATCACACCTCATTGAAACAGCCAAAAAAGAGAACTGTGCCTTTATTTCTCTTGAGGTGCGTCCCTCAAATATAGTTGCTGTTGAGCTTTATGAAAAGCTGGGTTTTGAAGCTGTGGGACAAAGAAAAAATTTTTACTCCTCCCCTACTGAGCACGGTTTGATTATGACATTATTTTTTAATAAAACATAAAGGAATGAATCCAATGAAAATTTTATCCATAGAAAGTTCCTGTGACGAAACAGCCGCCGCTGTGGTTGAAGACGGAAGAAATGTTCTTTCATCAGTCGTAGCATCACAGGTAGATGAACATAAACTGTACGGTGGTGTTGTGCCTGAAATCGCATCACGCAGACACGCAGAGGCAATTTCATCGGTAGTTCAACAGGCATTAGACGAAGCTAAAACTACCCTTGATGATATTAATGCCATTGCAGTTACTTATGCACCCGGACTTATTGGTGCTTTATTGGTTGGAGTTAATTTTGCTAAAGGACTCTCTCTGGCTAAAAATATTCCTCTTGTACCAACACATCATCTGCGTTCACATATCGCCTCAAACTATATTGCACATAAAGAACTTAAACCACCTTTTCTATGTCTGGTGGTAAGTGGAGGACATAGCCATATTATACAGGTTGAGGACTATACAAAAATGAAAATTATAGGCAGAACTAGAGATGATGCAGCAGGAGAAGCCTTTGACAAAGCTGCACGCACAATGGGTATGCCTTATCCAGGCGGAATTGCCCTTGACAAGGTTGCTGAAAATGGCAATCCTGATGCATATCAGTTGCCTTTTCCTAAAGTTAGTGGCTCTGAATATGACTTTAGCTTTTCGGGTTTAAAAACTGCTATAATAAATCTTATTCACAATGCAAAACAAAAGGGTGATGACATACCTGTTGAAGATTTGTCTGCTTCATTCAGACAAGCTGTTGTAAACTGTCTTACAACTAATCTTATGAAAGCTGCTGATGATACAGGCAATAAAACTATTGTTATTGCAGGTGGTGTTTCTGCAAACTCACTTTTAAGACGTTCTTTACAACAACTATGCAATGAAAAAGGTTTTCAGCTATATATGCCACCCAAGGAGCTTTGTGGTGATAATGCCTCAATGGTAGGATCACAGGGATATTATGAGTTTTTGTCAGGAAATATAGCTACACAAGACCTCAATGCTTTTGCTACAAAGTCCATTGAAGAAGGTTAAATTTATAAAAAAGATAATTTCTTTTATATTTCGATACAACAATAGACCTGTTCGGTAGCTGGAAAATGTCGTATGGACGAGTAATTTTTTCGTCAGACGACAACAATTTTTCGTAGGAATAATTATAGTCTTTCAAGGAAAATTGGCTAAGTATGGCGGAAAAAGAACCATTTAGATGGTGTTTTCTAGGTTATCGAACAAATCTGTTATAAAAACAATGAATGTTGCAAAGCGAATCATTATATGTTAAAATAAGGTTAATCGTTATTTTTTAGGGGGATTATAAATGTCAGGACATAATAAATGGAGTACCATTAAGCAGAAAAAAGGCAAAAATGACGCTGCAAGAGCTAAGATTTTTACAAAAATCGGACGTGAGCTTGCTGTTGCTGTAAGAGATGGTGGCAGTGCAGACCCTACTGTTAACTCAAAACTGAGAGATTGCATTGCAAAGGCAAAAGCTAACAATGTTCCTAATGACAATATTGAAAGAATTATCAAAAAGGCTTCAGGTGACGGTGATACAAACAACTATGAAGCTATCACTTATGAGGGATATGGTCCAAGCGGTATTGCTGTAATTGTAGAAACACTTACAGACAATCGTAACCGTACTGCCGGCGACGTAAGACATTACTTTGATAAATTTGGCGGAAATATGGGTACACCCGGTTGTGTATCATTTATGTTCTCACAGAAAGGTGTTCTTATAATAGACAGAGAAGATTGTGACTTTGATGAGGACAAGGTTATGGAGGACGCTTTGGAGAGTGGTGCTTCTGACATTGAAACTGAGTCAGATATTTTTACAATTTACACTGAACCTGAAGATTTCAGCCAGGTTAATGAAATATTAACAGGTATGGGATATACTTTTGCCAGTGCTGAAGTTGAGATGGTACCTTCAACTTATACAAAAATTGAAGATGAAGAATCAGTAACAAAAATGCAGAAGTTGCTTGACAATCTTGAAGACAATGATGATGTGCAAAATGTATGGCACAACTGGGAAATGGAAGAATAACTTTCTTGGGCGGTTATACCGCCCTTTCTCTTTTATATTTCACTTAATTTTCATAAAAAACAAGGAGTGATTTTATGAATTATGATTTTAAATTTATATGCGACTGTCATTGTCATAGTAAATGGAGTTTTGACGGACAAGAAACAACAAATGATATGTGTAAACAAGCCATAAAAATAGGTTTAGACGTTATTACGATTACTGATCACTGTGAAGCTAATGGTTGGAATACCCCACAAGATAGTGAATTCGGTGATTTTGCAAAACTTTTGCCACAATCTGTTGCACATATTAAAGAAAGTCAGAAAAAATATTCCTCACAAATAAAATTATTGACAGGAATTGAACTCGGTCAGGCTATACAAGATTTAGAAGCAGCTGACAAAGCTCTATCACTGGATAATTTTGATTTTGTACTGGGTTCTGTACATAATGTAAGAAATACTAAGGATTTTTACTGGCTTGAATATACTGAAGAATATGCAAAAAAAATCTTGAATGTATATTTTGAAGAAGTGTTGGAAGTAGCAAACTGGAATAAATTTGATAGTCTTGCCCACCTAACCTATCCCCTACGTTATATAACAGGAGAACATAAATTTAAAATAGATATTAATGACTATCTTGCAGTTATAGATAAAATATTTTTAACTCTCATAAAAAACGGTAAGGCTCTCGAAGTAAACACATCAGGTTTAAGACAAAAAATCGGAGTAACAATGCCTGACAGATTTCTTCTTGAGCGATATAAGGAACTTGGAGGCAGTTATATTACAATAGGCTCTGATGCCCATACTGTTGATGACCTCGGGAAAGGTATTAATGAAAGTTTACATCTTTTAAAAGACATTGGTTTTGATAGTTATACCTATTTTGAAAAAAGAAAACCTGTAATCGTTCCTATTTCATTATGTTGATTTATGATGAAATTACTTAAGTTAATAAAATTAATTATTAACTATTAAAAAATTATATATTTTCTACATAATTAACAAAAAATATGTCTTATTTTCTAATAAGTAAAAAAAATTTATCATTTCTTACAAAAAAGGGTTGACAGTTTCAGTATATAATGCTATTATATACCCGTAATAAGTTTTAAATAAATTTGCTAATACCTTTTTTCATATATACCTTCCAAAGCAAAAACGCACATTCCATTTATTGGTGAATGTGCGTTTTTGCTTTATATTTTATATTTTATATTTTATAATCAAATTACTACTATTTAAAAGCTACTATACAGTATTGTCCGTTAAGTTTATTCATATTATGTTTAATTCCATTTGTTGCAGTTTCTGACGAATAGACAGTTACATCACTATCACTTATCACTGCACCGCCTACACCACCATTTGATTTTGCAACAAAACACTGATTTATCAATATATCTCCTGAAGAGTCAGTTTCTACCGGAGAAGCATCTTTCATAAACACTATTACAAAATTAGGCTGTATATCCAGTGTTATAGTATTGCTTGCTGTACCTGTACCTGAGTATGACACCATTACATAAGGTGTTGCTATTTTAGCTTTCTCAGTAGCCGACATATGTTTACTTGAATCTGAAACGTGCAATTTTATTGCTTCATCAATTATTCGGTTATCATCAACAAAATCAATTCTCTGTGGACGATCTGAACCTAACCAATCGTTAAGTTTTAAATATTCGGTTTTATTAGTTGAACTCATATTTTACTACCTCCTGTTATTCAAAATGTTCCAGCATATCCCACGAAATATTAAAGGAATCATATGTATCAAACATTGTTTTTTTAGCATCCAGTGTGTCCCAAGTACCTTGTCTGTAATCTATATATACTTCATTATGAGCCGGAAAAAATTCCAATATTTGTGAGTTAAGATATTTACGCATAGCCACTGTAAAATCAACTCCGTTTGTGACATAAATGTACATTCTGCATTTCTCAGGCACCTCTGTAATCTCTGCTGTAATACCAAGAGATTCAAGAAAATCATACATAGCTGATAAGGTAAAATCATTGTATCCTATACAAAATCTTTTTTCGATTGTACTTCTACGCTCATCTGTTGTGAGGTCTGTTCTTGGCACACCCCACAATTTTTCACGCATATCAAGTCCGTAATCTTCAGCCGTAGTTACAATAATCTCTCTTAGTAGTATATCTGCCTCTTTGCAAATATCTGTAAAGGCACCATCATAAGCATAAATTTCATTATATATACTCTTTTCAGGTGTAATACTATATATACCTAGGCTGTTAAGTCTTTTAATTATATTATCTAATGCCTGTCCCATAGATATTACTCCTTTAGATTAACCTGATATAGCACTAGTTTCTCATTATCTGCCGCAGTTAATCCACTCGTTCCATCTGAAAGTACCTCAAAGTTTTTTATCCCTTCTGTATGAAATAATACATCGTTTATTACTGCAACAGTAAGAGATTGCCCTACATTGTAACTTTCCAGAATTTCTGAAATCTGTTCACTTACCCTATTCTGTACCTCTTCAATATCGTAACCATCTTCCAACGTTACATCAACTTCAATAATAGTCTTGCAAATTTTAGCAGCAAATACATATACATTTACATTAACTTCTCGTTGTTCAGAAAGGAGCTCCTTTACTTCTGTTACCGTCTGAGAAGTAAGAGCAGAATTCTTACCTGATATGTATATTGCAACAGAACCCTTACCGTATTTATATGGTACCACGTTAACACACTCAACACCATTTATCGTTTTTGAAAGTGATGTATAATACTCTTTATTTGTACCATTTATAATAAACTTCATACTATTTACTACTCTCTGACGGAGAGTTTCATCATCTTCTGCATCAGACCCAAGAGTAAATGCAGAAGGATTGTTTACAGTTAAATTTTCGTCTGTCATCGTAACTATAACTGATATTTTTCCTGAGGTTACGTTTCCATTAACACCTCCATCAATCGCTTCTGCATTTACATCTACGCTTGTATCACCTGCATTTATACAAGCATATTCCATAGTCTGAAAGCTAATCGGAGTTTCCCCGCTTATTGATATTATAGTTCCTTGTGGTATTTCAATATTTACCTCTGATGCTTCTGGAATTGAAAATCTTACACTACCCACAGACTTTACTGCATCTTTACGCTGTAAACCCCTCATCTGTGCGTGATAATCAAGATATTCGCCCTGTGCTGTCTGAGGAAAAGCCTGTTGCTTTATCCAATCAAGATATGTTTGTAAATTAAAAATCTCACCTGCAAGTACTCTGATTCTTATACCTATATCTGACGCTTCATCCACACTATATCCTGCCTGTTGATTAAATAAATTCTTCATATTTTCTACAATTTCTTCATAACTTTGCATTAAATCTTCACCTCTAGCTTTGCTGTTTCGTTATATGCTGATATTGTAATCGTAAGAAGAATAGCTAAATCTTCCCCCACTGTTGCCTCAACATTACAAACCTTTACCTGTGTAACAGACATTAATGCTTCCTTTACCAAAAGCATAGCATTTCCCTGCAAATTCTCATCGTCAGCTTTTAACAAATGTATATTACTTCCCAATTTCTGATTATAACAAAAATTCCCCTGATGAGTTTCAAGTAATATTCTACACCTTTGCAGTGTTTCTTCCATACCACTTATTGTGTAAATCTTGCCTGTTTCATTTACACTAAAATCACCATTTTTTATCGCTGTATCCAATTTAATACTCCCTTCCGTTAATTAACACTCTGCCATCATTTTTTAAAATCACAGAGGCACCTCCTGAGGAATATAGCATTACTTCTCCCTGTTGCAGATTGTTTGCTTGTTGAACTACTCCAATACAAACAGATGTACTGCCTACGGGTAACATTACGGTTTTTTCACCGTTTGGAACAGCAAAAGCTATACCATATGGTACAATAATCTGTGCATTAACAGAAGGCACTGCACCATTTGTATTAACTTTACCATTTTTACAGGTTGCAATTTCAGCAAATTCAGCAGTAGATTTATTGCTGATATTATCATTCCCAAGCATTTATCCCTCTCCTTTCTTTTTCATCTTCAAAATCGTAGAAACTCCACTCTTACTGAAAATATGATTGGCAGAATAAATCTCCATATTTTCATATACATTGTTTCCTGAGCTAACTTTTGCTGTGCCACCAACAGGATTATACACAAAACAAGGACATATAACTTTTATATTTATACTTTGTTTATTGGAATCATCTATTATTCTTGTGCCGTCATATATACAAAATTCACTTGACGGAGTAGCATCAAGATATCTCTTACACTCAATTCCACGCTGTTTAGCCTCTTTATTTTCAAGAATCAAACGGTATCCTGTATCATTAAGATTATTTTTGACATACACCTGTGATATAACACCATACCTGTTATGTTCAATATCCATAAATGTACAGTAATAGCTATTTTCATTAAGATTACTTACACCATTTGTAAAGCTGTAATTTACACCACCAACATTTCCATTAAGAATAGCTATCCCTTGGGGTGTTATGCGTGGTTGACAGTTGAACACTCTAGACGAATACTCGCATAACAATTCATAGACACTAATCCCTTTACCAATGTTTATAATCTGAGAGCATGGTTTGTTTGTAAGTTTATTTATAGAAATGTTAAATGGCTTTAAGTAGCTGTTATAAATTACATTATCTGTTATTCCCTGTATATTTTGTGGTTGTAACTGATTGTCAAGTAAACATCCTGCCAAGCTTCTACAATAAACTGAAAGATATTCTCCCTTTTTATTTACAGTAATTTTCTGCGAATCTACAACACCTTTAAAAATAATTTTCTCATCATAAATTACTTTTACATACTTGTAGTCAGTATATTCTCCATTGTATCGAAACACTATTGTAAGACTGTCAGCAGGCACAGAAAGACGGCTGTTTATTGAAATATATGTAGGATTATTTTTCTGTACGGTAAAGCCATTAATTTTTGTAAATTCAACCACCATTCTTGTTTGTCACACCTCTCTTATTCTTATTTTATCCCCTGCTGACACACAGCAGGGATTTTTAATATGTGGATTTAATCTGACAAGAGTTTCTATTGAAACATTACACTTAAGTGATATATCCCACAAATCTTCACCATTATCAGCTATATAAAATTCAGGTGCTGTACTGTTTTCTTTCGGCATAGTATCCGACACTTCAACAAACATAAATTTATACTCAATATAATCATCTTTTGGAGTACATTTTAATTCTAATTTTGTCAAATAAGCATTAAAAGGATTAATACCACTTAACGAAAGCACTCCCACCTCACATTTTTTATACAATGACCTTAATTCTAGATATTGATCAAAAGCATTTTCTCCATAAAACACCCCTTCTCCTTTTACTGTAATGGCAGATGAACCTATATTAAATACAACAGGTAAAGCAAAAGGAACAACCTCCTGAGAAATATTTGCCACATCTGTTACTTCAATAGTGTGAGGATTATGATTAAGGGTATACCCCATAAACCGCATAATTCCGTGATTCATTTTTTCAACCTTTCTGCCTCATTAAGAGGTCTTATATATCTCTTTTTATCATTTTCATAAACCTCATTAACTTTTTCAGCATAATCCTGTGCTATGTACAGATTCCGTTCATACTGTTCTGTACTGTTTTCACTCATAACATTTTCAACTCCCTTTTATATGATGTAATATCATATTCTCTTAGATATCCATTATCACCTGTAATTACTACACATTTGTTAACCACACAATTTGAATACACTACCGTCATACCTCCAAATTCATAAGTAACCAAAAGTCCTTTGTATTCTGTTAAATCTCCTAAAAATTCTCCACTAACTTTAACCCTCAGTTTATAAACACTATTCTCAAGCAAGGTATCAACAGGCTTTGAACTACCATAAGACATAATATTACAGCTTGCTCTGCTTTCACTTTCTGACAATAACACTGCATTTATTGTATGATTGTCAATTATCATAGATATTTTTTTGCAAGTATCATCTGTTGTTATCTCACATTCTATATTTACTGTATAACTGCGTTGAGTTTTTGAATATGTAATATCTCCGATAATACATTGTATCTTACTAACCCCTGTACTCATATTCAAAAAAGCATCTGATATTTGCTGTGCCTTATTGAATATCTCAATTCCTGTTTTTCCAACAGGAGATAAAAGCTCTGCCGTATACTTTACGCACTTATTTCTATTGTATATTTCAACAGAATCATTAAAAGCTGTTTTTAAAGCACATAAATATTTTCCATTTAAAGGTGCTGTCAATTCATCATTTGGATAAGCACATATAAAATCTACATCATCAACACTATTATTTAGTCTAATTATAATTATTTCAGGATTAATCCCTGCCAAACACTATCACTCCTTATTATAAGGTGTCAGAACAGCACTCATATAAATTGCTTTATCACAATAATAAAAAGTTTTACAACTTTTAACAAAATAATAACTGTTATGCACCCACAAAATTGCATTTTTATAATCTATTTTTTTCTCCATTGTATTAAAAATAAAGAGATAACAAGAATTATCTATATTGCCATGAGTAGTATATTCCAACTGTGAATGCTCCTTAGTGTTAACACCTATTGGCTGTAAAATTCCTTTAAGAATATACTTTTTATCGCTCTTATATTCTGTAAGCACTGCGTCTGTTCCAACTCTGTCTATATTTTCACAAATTGTTTGGTATATCATTAGTTTTTACACCTCTGAATACAAAATTACTGTCCTTTATATATGGTGCTATACTTTTCATACACTGCTGTAAATAATCTTTTGCAAATTCTTTTTTAGTGGAATAATTCACAGTAATATCACCTGCTTTAAAACTATTTACATTGCTGTTTTCTTCAATAACTGTATACTTGTAAAAAGCCATAGCCGATGCAGCGGCAGAAAGTCTGCCACTACACCCTGATACATCTACATTCTTAACAAGCATTTCTTCCAGTTCTTCAACAGCGTTACAGCATAACCATTTATAATTCTCTGCCTTTTCCTCGCTTAAATTGGAAAGTTCAGTAAATCTCTGAAACACCTGCTGAATGTTCATACATTACACCTTCAGTACAATACTTGCATCTGTAAACAGCTTTGCAAAACCACTAATTACACTAATAGTTGCACGCTCCAGTTGTCTGTCAATTAGCTTATCATAATCAATAAGTACATCTCCAGCCTGTACCATTTCCAAAGCACAAGTTTTATCAATACCAATAATTTTATCGCTGTCAAGTGTGGGAACGTGAATCAACTTTGCCCCCATAGGAGTTATCATTCTGCCTGTACCGTGAAAATCCAAAGTAGCCTGTGAATCCTGCATCTCAGTCATAGCCAGGATCTTCTCCATTAGTGCCGTAGGAACAAGCATAGTGTTAAGTTCATACGGAGAAAGGTTTGTCCATAGTTTGATAAGGTCACTGTATTCCAGTGTTCCGCTTGTCTGAACATCAATCACTTTAGCACTGTTGTTGTTACCATCACCATCAAGCAAAACTTTAACTGCATCAGCAAGCTGTGTGCGTGCAATATATGCACCAATCTGCTTTAGCGTTACAGTGAACAAATCAAGTCGCTGAAAACGCAAAGCTTCATATGTAGAAACTAACATTCTGCCCCTCTTCAACAACTTAACAAGATTTTCCTGTGTTTTAATTGTTGTTACAGGTAGCATTGCACCCTCATTTACAACCTTAAGTTCCTTTGTATCAGCGTCAGGAGATGAAACAATGCTTCTGTAATCCATTCCTTCAATCCTTGTAACAGTTGCAGTAATATCCGGTAGTACATCTGTATATTCCATACCGATTTTTATTGCTCTGCTTACATATTCAGGGAAAAGTACAGCTGATGAAGAAGTCTGGAAAAATTTCTCTACAACATCAGAATCTGTTCCACTTACCTTTATGTCAAATCTTTTTAGCTGTCTGCCAAAAGCATCCAGTTTACCTAATGGAGAATTTTTGTAATTTTCTGTCGGGTCAAGTTCTTCCAAAATCTGGCTAAAAGTTTTTCCTTTGCGATTGTACATACTTTTGTCAATATTAATTGTTTTATAAAATTCCATATTATTAAACCTCCGTTAAATTAAAAATTATTTTAAAATTAAAGTACAAATGTAACAGTGTCATCTGTAACTGCAAGAACAAGATGTTCTCTTCCGTCTGTGTTCTGTGCAATACCTGATTCGGTATAAACCAACTTACTATAACCCAAACTGATGTCGCCTGATTTTGGCACGGTAACTACACCACTGAGCATAACTCCACAGTAATCACCTCTTACATTAACAGTTACTCCAGTTAAAGATGAACTATCTGTCGCTAAACTTACTTTACCATTGTCACTAATCTGAACCCATTGGTTCTTTTCTGTTACTGTGCTATCACATTCAAATGTAAGTATCTTTTCGTCATATCCTTTAAAATCAATATTCATACATATCTTCCTTTCTTAAATTAAATGTTATATTGTAAATCGTTATTTCTTTCTGATGTAAAACCACTAAGCTGTGATTTACAGTAATTTTCACTTTCTATATGTCCTTTGTATAAAGCCACTAATTTTTCAAGTTCACTTAAACTTAGTTTTTTAGCCACAGATGACGATACTTCGCTGTCATTATCTGAAAAGCATAGTCCACTGTATCTTACATAATCTTTTTCGAGTCCGGCTCTGTACGCTTTACCGTACTCGGCATATTGTTCGAGCTGGGTAATATATTCGGCAAGCTGTTTTACACTTTCATTATTCAAGGCTTTATAACTACCTTTTTTAATTTCATCAATAATATTTTCCATATAAATCTCCTCATCACTACCGTGATAACAATAGCTTTTTATAACACCTGCTTCACGTTGGCTTGGCACAGCAACAAAAGACCATTCATATGCATCTGTAACTTCATTTAGCACATAAAAACACTTTCTACCATCATAAATTTCCCCTTTATTATGACTACAAACTGATGTTCTCATATCTGCACCACATACACTACATTGTATTTGTTCTGCACAACAGCCAACGCTTACTTCTTTTCTTATTCCACTTTCAATAAGCTCTATAACTTCTTTGGTACTATCGTTTTTTGGAATATAAGCCCTTGCAACAAGCCTGTAATAATCATCTCCATATTCTGTTTTTTTGCCCTCAATGTGTTCAACATTACAGCTGAAAATTCTCGCTGTCTGGTTATTGGCGGAGGGATTGTGGTCAGTTATCCCTGTTTTTCCTACAAACAGTTTACTCATAGTATGTAATGCTTGAATCGAAAATGCCTCGTTATCTCTGTCAATTTCATTGTCACAAAGTACTACATTAAAGACATATAATTCATCAAAATTATATTGTCGTCTTGTATACGAATTAATAATTTCAAGTTCACTGTTGCTTATATTACTTATATACTCCGTAACAGCACTATCGTTTTTTATAATTTCTTTCAAGTAATCACTCCTTTTTATTTTCCAACTGGTCAGCTTGTGTATTGAGAAGTCTTGCATTTGCCAGTTCAACCTCATCCTGTAAATTAATATTGTTCCATATAATTTCGTGCTGTGTACTGTAACCATTCATAGCCAACCATAGCCTGGAAACCTTGCTTATCACAGGATTAAGTAAATATCTGTAATGTTCCAGTTCACTGGTAAGAATATCTGCCTGCTGTGAAGACATTCTTTCAGTACTGCTCCAAGAAAGTCCCAGCAAAAACGGCGGTATGCTCAGTTTTGAAACAATTTGTTCAAGTAACAATCTTCCTGGGGTCTGACAATCAAGAATCTGATTATCAGCACCAATAACCTTAACATCAACATCACCCACAGCCACAAAATCAGATATACCCTTATCCTGCATTGCCTTGCTCCATTCTTTTGCAATCATTTCTGCACGCTGTTGCGTAAAAGCACCATCTGTACCATCATTTGGTGGTTTATATGTTACTGCAAATCTGACATTTCCTGCTCTGTCCCAGTTTTGCCCTATGGCTGTAAAAATCTTTAGAAGTATATTACTTACAAATGGTAATCCCTGTAAAATTGAAGTTCCACCAATTTTATTCGGCTGGGGATTAAGTGAAGTGAGCATTATAAGTTCCTGATTTCTCACGGGTGTTACCTCTCCATTAGTTCCTCTTACACAAACCTGTAACTCAAGCGGATTGTTATTTTTTGTTTTTAGTAAAATATCGTCATTATCTGCATTATAAATTCCATAAATCCCACTGTAATCCTTATAAGGAATAATTTCTGCCACAGAAGTTCCATAAGTAAGCAATCTATCAAAATATGTACTTATAAAGCACTTAAAACCCACGTTATTGCTTCCTGTTTTTACATTATCAAGAAAATATTTCAGTTCCGCTTCCGCTTTTTTATTGTTACACTTAATTTCAAAATTACCAAGCAAACGCACAAGTTTGTTAATTGCTGAATCAATAATTGGTATTGCCTCTCTTAATGAAGCATACAACAAATGCTGTGAATTATTAAGAGGCATATAACTGTTAAAAACATTGAATGGATTATTCAAGCTGTAACCTGTAACCGTTTGTGCTACTCTTTGGATACCCTGTTTGTTTTCACTATCTTTCTTTTTATTATCTCTTTTAAAAAATCCCACACTACACCTCCCTTACATTCTGCGTGTAGCAAACGCTACAAAATTCTGTTGTGGCTTTAATGCAACTGTTGTTACAAAATATCTTATATCATCCATAGCGTGATCATTCTCCTTCACAGGTGCATCTGCTCCTCCCGGATTCCACCTGTATAATCCAAACTCCCTCATACTGTCATTGCAACAATTACAAATTTTCACACTCCCCTCTTTAAGAGCAGTAGACACCTTTCTTATACCATCAATGACATTATTATTGGCTGGTTTAACTATAAATTTACCATGTCTGCGTATAGTTTGTATAAAACTGGCAGCCGATGGATCTACAACCACAGAATCAATTTTTCTATCACCTGCAAGTTGTTCAATAGCCTTGTAATGTTCCTCGTCAGTACGTTGTATACCGTGTTTTTTCGAGTCATAATAATACTCATCAATTCTATACCATACACCGTTTTGCAAACCCCACAGTCCAAAAGATGCAGGGTTAACAGTACCATAGTCACAACTTATTGCATATTTTTCAAACTTACCTTTTGGAACATCTACAAACATATTATCTCTCATAAATGGATAAACACAGCCCTCTGCACTCACCCATTTTCCCTGGATAAATCTTTCATAAAATGCACCACTATACAAAGATTTATATCTCTCCTTCATTTTTTCTGACAATGAGGGATTATCATCCATCGTAAAATGCAGATACAAAGCATTTTTACGCTTTCTGTCTAAAATCCACTCTACTCTGAACCAGTGCTGGGGATATTCAGGATTGCAATTAAACCAAAATTTACTGCCATTTACAGAACATCTTGCAATAGCTTGCTCAACAAAAGATTTAGGCATTAATGCCACTTCATCAAACAAAACACCACATAACGTCATACCTTGTATCAAAGCAGCCGAAGATTCATCCTTACCTCCAAAAAGATAAAATCTGTTTACTTTTCCATTCAAATAAATCTCTATCAGATTTTGTGAAAGTTTCTCCTTACATATAAATCCCATAGAGTTTAATGTCCCTAAAATTGGTGTTATTACATTACGTTTTAAAGAACGTATTGTTTTACCACACAATGCAAAACTTCCACCATTAAATCTGTAAAAAGTCCACAAAATAAACGATATACTCATACACATTGTTTTTCCACTTCTTACAGCACCATCACATATAACTGCGTCACATTCAGAAAACCTACTTCCTTTACACCACCATGTTAGCAGTTGCATCTGCTTGGGTGAAAATTTAATCGGTGTCATCAAAATTCACCTCACCGCTATTAAACATATCAGCACTGTTTTCCAATGCTTTGTAAAACGGCAGGCTATTTTCTTCTGAATTTTGCTGTGCTTCACTTAACTTTTCCAAAGCCTTGATACGGTCAAAAAATTTAATTTCCATTGCACCATCCTTAGGTCTTTTTATTTCAGAAATCATATATAAATCCATCCCCTCCAATATTTTCACATCAGGCTTTTCCATATACAAAAGTTGAATACAGTCGGCTATACTTCCAAAAGCAAGTCTTTCATATCCCAGTAAAGCCATAAACTGTAAATCATTTAAACGCATATTTCTGTACTCTTTGACTTTTATAGAAATATCATTTCTCATTAACAGCTCTTGTCCTGCCTGTTCAGGATTATTTGTATAGCCTGCCATTACAGCTGACATTCTTACATTGCCATTAGATGAATAGTAACAACAAAATCTTTCTTCTCGTTTTGTCATTAAAAACCTCCGTTTTAATTATTACAAAGACATTAAACAGTGTAGCCTGCGTAACAAGCATACTCTATTAAAAAGTCCCTGCAATTAATAGTAAAAATAAAAAAGAAAGTGTACTCATTTATGCAATGTTGTACACTTTCTTAGAAAAATTTTTTTAATTACACATATTTTCAAGTATGGAGCTTTAATAAATGTTGGGTTAGAAAAAATTATTGAAGAATATTTCGTTAAGAATGCTGTCCTTAAAACCAACAAAGGCTCTGTCTTTAAACTACAAGCCTTTTGAAAAGACTTGACTTAAACTTTAATTATCTACCCCAACATTTGCGATAGAGTCTCAAGTATAAAATTATAATAAATATAAAAACAATCAATTCATACTTAAAACAAAAATCCCTTGTCTTTATAAAGACAAGGGATTTTTTGCTTGCATTAAAATATTAAATTTTCTCACTAATCATATTCAAAAAATACTTATGTACAGATAAATCTTCTGTAAGTTCCGGGTGAAAAGCCGTAGCAAGAAATCTACCCTGCCTTGCGGCAACAATTCTGTCATTCACAACAGACAGAACTTCAACATTTTTTGACACATCAGAAATATATGGTGCACGAATAAATACCATCGGTATTTCTCCAATACCTTTAAAATCTGCCACTGTACTGAAACTTCCTAACTGCCTGCCATAAGCATTACGTTTTGCAGTACATTTCATTAGACCAAGAGGAACAGCCTTTGGATCACCAGTTTCCGATGACATCATAATAAGACCTGCACAAGTGCCAAAAACAGGTAAACCTTCATTTATTATTCTGAGCAATTCATCACGCATTTCAAGCTCTCTTAACAGCTTACTGATTACAGTACTTTCACCACCCGGAATAATAAGACCGTCAAAATTCTGTTCTAAATCTTTACGCTGGCGTATCTCTACTCCTTCAGCATCAAGCAAATTAAGCATTTTAATATGCTCTTCAAAGGCACCCTGCAATGCAAGAACTCCAATTTTTATTTTTCTTTTCACAGTTTAATGTCCCCTTATATTACTGGCCACGCTCTTCCATAATGATTTTAATTTCATTTTCATTAATTCCGACCATAGCCTCACCAAGATCCTCAGAAAGCTCAGCAAGTACTTTAGGGTCATTATAATTTGTAACTGCCTTTACAATAGCAGCAGCTCTCTTTTTAGGATCACCGGATTTAAATATACCTGATCCTACAAACACACCTTCAGCACCCAACTGCATCATAAGTGCAGCGTCAGCAGGTGTTGCTACACCGCCGGCAGCAAAGTTTACAACAGGCAATTTACCATTTTCGTGAACATACTTAATCAATTCAACAGGTACTCTGTATTCCTTTGCAGCCTCATAAAGTTCATCTTCACGCAAAGACTGTACTCTACGCATTTCAGCATTAATCTTTCTCATATGTCTTACCGCCTGAACAACATCACCTGTACCTGGTTCACCTTTTGTTCTTATCATAGAAGCACCCTCAGCAATTCTTCTCAGTGCTTCACCTAAATCTCTAGCACCACAAACAAAAGGTACATCAAACTTTGTTTTATCAACGTGATACAGATCATCAGCTGGTGAAAGAACCTCGCTCTCATCAATATAATCAATTTCAATAGCTTGTAAAATTTGTGCTTCTGCAATGTGACCAATTCTACATTTAGCCATAACAGGAATAGATACTGCTTCCTGAATACCTTTAATCATTTTAGGATCACTCATTCTTGAAACACCGCCCGCTGCACGAATGTCAGCAGGAATTCTTTCAAGTGCCATAACAGCACAAGCACCAGCCTCTTCAGCAATTTTCGCCTGTTCAGGTGTAGTAACATCCATAATAACTCCACCTTTTAACATCTGTGCCAAATTTTTATTCAAACCATATCTGTCGCTCATTTTTATAACCTCTTTCAAAATAAAAATATATGTTTTATTTAGGACGTATCTGAAAAATTCCAATAATTATCTATTTTTAATTTTTCAAATACATTCTAAATTCCATTTGTTGGAACAAAAAAATAATACCACAAACTGTACACTTTAAAACACACAGTTTTCAAAATAATCAAAAGGTCACTTTGCGAAAATTCTAAAAATTTACATATTTGGTATGTTATAAATAATTTAATAAAATATTTAAAATAACTCTATAATCAGATTTATTTAATAAAGCTATTTTCATAATCTTATAAATAAAAACTTACTATTTAAACATATTAATTTATTATACTCAACCATACTATATATTAAATAATACTCTTATATAAAACTGTACTCTAAAAAAGTACAGTTTTTTCACTTTTTAAAAAGACAATTTTAATTACAAATTAATTATTTATCAAAATAACTATCAAAAACAGTCTTGTTATATGATTTTAAACCACAAATTTTAAATCTTTTTCAATTCAAGTTCGATAAAATTCTAAAAAATTTTAATAAAACACTTGCAATTTATATTTTAGTGTTATATAATGTAAAAGCTGAATTCAAAATATTGGGGTTATAGTTTTATATGTAGGTTAAATTATTTGCTCCACCTTGATTCTAAATTCTCAATCGTGTAAAAGTATAGAGATAAAAATTTAATATGCGGATATGGCGGAATTGGCAGACGCGTATGGTTCAGGTCCATATGAAAGCAATTTCATGCAGGTTCAAGTCCTGTTATCCGCACCACGAAAAGCTCGATTTTATCGGGCTTTTTTTCATTTTTTTTGATATGCATCTCTAAAAATGTCTAACTTTTGAGGTACATATAAATATAAACAATGCCCTTCTCTACCTTTTTATTGCTAATTCTACCGAACTCACATTAATTAAAACTTACATAAGTCTACATTTGACATTACTTGCGTTTATGATATAATTTCTTTGGTGATTTTATGAAAATAAAAAATGTTGAGATAAACGGATTCGCAGGGTTAGCACCAATGGCAGGAGTTGCCGACAGAGCCTTCAGAGAAATCTGTAAGGATATGGGTGCATCATACGTTGTAAGCGAAATGGTGAGTTCAAAAGGAGTTTCATATAAAAATGTACGTTCTACTGAACTTATGGAAGTTTCAGATAAAGAGCATCCTTGTGCTGTGCAACTGTTTGGTAATGAGCCAGAAACCATGGCTGAAGCAGCCCGAACAGCTTTAAAATTTAAACCTGATATTTTAGATATAAATATGGGATGTCCTGCTCCAAAAATAAGCGGTAATGGTTGCGGATGTGCTTTAATGAAAACACCTAAGTTATGCGGTGAAATAGTAAAATCCGTAGTAAATGCAGTAGACATACCTGTTACCATAAAAATAAGAAAAGGTTATGATGATGAAACGTTGACAGCACTTGAGGTAGCGAAATACTGCGTTGAAAATGGTGCTTCTGCAATAACTATTCATGGCAGAACAGCAAAACAAATGTACAAGCCTTATGCTGACTGGGAAATAATTGCAAAGTTGAAAAGAGAACTTGATATTCCTGTTATAGGAAATGGCGATGTTGTTGACGGTAGAACTGCAAAAGAAATGCTTGAGCAAACCGGTTGTGATATGGTTATGGTTGGCAGAGCAAGCCTTGGCAACCCTTGGGTATTTAAACAAATAAATGAATATATGACTACCGGAAAAATAATTCCAAATGCAACAGCAGAAGAACGATTACAGGTTATGGCTGAACATATAAAAAAGATATGCCAATATAAAGGAGAAAAAGTTGGTATGAAAGAAGCACGCAAGCACGTTGCCTATTATTTAAAAGGCTTTCACGGTGCTGCTGCTTTCAGAAACGAAGCAGGAAGATTATGCACATATAGCGATCTGCTTAGTCTTATTGATAAAGTAAGAGAAGAAATTTAACAGTAGTTTACCCTATCCCCCGACAGAATATCGAGGGATTTTTATATTGACAAAATTCATTCTTTAATACTAGGGGATATTACACAGTGCGTCTTATACAATATTCAACGCTACTAACGTAGCTATTAAACACTGGCTTTTTCCAGTGTTTAAATGAAGATTAGTGTAACATAAACACTTTAAATAAAAGCGTGAATTATAGTCATCACAAATATTTCACAAATATAACTGCTATTATATCAAGTTTTTATTAAATTGATACAATAAAATCAATATAACGAAATAAGAGCAAAATTTAATGGGACTTTTGTACATTTTTTTAGTAATTTATTTGGTAATTATAATAATATACAAAATTAATGTAAATTGATATAATGTAATTGATATAATTGCATACTTATGAGGTGTGCAATATATGGCACTATTTTAGAAGGAGAGAATTTTAAGAGATGAATGAGAAAAAAAGTTTCGGTAAAAAAGTGATTGCTCTTACACTGACAGCTACTATGGTTTCTACTATGACCGTATTTGCAACATCGTCAAGTGTATCTGCGGCAGACGCTAAAGTTACCTCAGAAGCAACAACCAACACAGAAGTATCAACAGCAAGCGGTGCTTCCACATTTTCTTGGGATAACGCAACAGTTTACTTCTTGTTGACAGACCGTTTTAACAATGGTGACACAAGCAATGACCATTCCTATGGAAGAGGTTTGAAACAGGATGGTAGCGTAGCAAGCTACGACAATTATGCTGCTTTCCAGGGTGGTGACTTCAAGGGTATTACACAGAAGATTAAAGATGGATATTTCAACGATCTTGGTGTAAACGCAATCTGGATGTCAGCCCCTTACGAGCAAATTCACGGTTATTGTGTAGGTTGTGACGGAAACAGCTTTGCACACTATTCATACCACGGTTACTATGTTCTAGACTACACAGAGTCAGACAAAAACTTTGGTACAAAAGAAGAGTTTAAAGAATTGGTAGACACTGCCCACGAACACGGAATTCGTATTGTTCTTGATGTAGTTATGAACCACTCCGGTTATAACACATTAAAAGATATGGCTGAATACGGTTTTGGTGAAACTAAGAGTGGTTGGGAAAACTATTATTATGCTCACAGCAATGTAAACAATACAGACTACCACAGTTACATTAACTATGATGCAAGCTCTTCTGTATGGGGTAATTGGTGGGGTTCTGACTGGATTAGATGCGGACTTCCCGGATATACTCAAGGAAGTGGTGATATCGAAGGTTCACTAGCAGGCCTACCCGACTTTAAGACAGGTTCAACAAATACAGTTTCACTACCAAAATTATTACAGACAAAATGGAATCAGGAAGGTACATACAGTACAAAGGTTGCTAAATATGGCAACTCCAACACAGTTACAGGTTATATTTCTGACTGGCTGGCTGAATGGGTTCGTGAGTACGGTGTTGACGGTTTCCGTTGTGACACAGCTAAGCACGTTGAAACAAGTGCTTGGAAAACACTTAAAGACAAGTGTGTAACTGCTTTGAAGGAATGGAAAGCTGAAAATCCTAACAAGGCTCTTGATGATGAAGAGTTCTGGATGACAGGTGAGTGCTTTGGTCATCAGGCTGTAAAGAGTTATTATCATACAGACGGTGGCTTTGACTCAATGATTAACTTTGAGTTTGCACCTGCTGTTAACAGTAGTAACATTCCTTCTTCAAGTTCAGTAGAAAGTGTTTATAGCAGATACGCAAATTCAATCAATAACGACTCTAGCTTTAATGTACTTAGTTATCTTGCATCACACGATACAACATTAGCACAAGGCGACAGAAAGTATGCTGGTTCATTCCTATTGATGTTACCAGGTGGTGTTCAGATTTACTACGGTGATGAAACAAACAGACCTTTAGTTAATAGTAGTTTTTCAAGCGTTGATCCAGGTGCAGGACATCAATTTAGAAGCTTTATGAACTGGAGCAGTATGGATACTGCTACTCTGGCCCACTGGCAGAAAGTTGGTACTTTCCGTAACAACCACATTGCAGTTGGTGCTGGTCAGCATACTCAGATTTCTTCTTACAACTCAAGTACAGGATATACATTCGCAAGAACATATGATAACGGTGAAATCGTTGATTCAGTTGTAGCAACATTGTTTGCTCCTGCAAACACATCTATTTCTGTTGACGTATCATCAATATGGTCTAACGGCACAGTTGTTACAAATGCTTATGACGGCTCAACAGCTACTGTAACAAACGGTAAGGCTACATTCAACAGTGGTGCTAACGGCACAATCCTTATTGAAGGTCCTCAGTCATCAATTTCTATGTCACTTAAGAGTTCAACTGGTAGCACTAAGTTTGAAGGTTCTTGTACTCTTACACTTAGCCTGAATGGTGCTGATTCCGCTCAGGTTACAGTTGACAATGGCACACCTTTCACAGCAACAAACGGTCAGTCATTTACAATCGGTCAAAACACAGTTGAGGGCGGTACTGTTACAGTTAAACTAAAGGCTACAAACAGTGAAGAAACTGTTGAAAAGACCTACGTTTACAATAAGAAGGATCCTAATGCAACAATTAATGTTTATTTCGATAACACATCATATAATTGGAGCGAAGTTTATGCTTATATCTATGATGAAAGTGGAAGTAGTGTAATTCAAAATGCTGATTGGCCTGGTCAGGCTATGACATACAACTCATCACTTGGTTTGTATGAAATAGAAGTTCCTGAAAAACTTTGGGGAAATGAGGCACGTGTTATCTTCACAGAATCATACTCTGCAACAACTAATAGATACCCTGCTGACGGTGCAACCGGTATGGCGATCGCTGGTGCTTCTCATAAGTTCTCATCTGGTAACACTTGGACAGAGTGGAAACCTGAAACACCAACAAATCCCTCAACAAATCCCCCAACAAATCCCCCAACAAATCCTCCAACAAATCCTCCAACAAATCCCTCAACAAACCCTGGAATTACGGTTCTTCTTGGTGATATAAACAATGACGGTAAAATTTCACTATCCGATGTTTATATTGCACAGAGAGCTGTACTTGGTTCAAGAACACTTACAACAACTGAAAAAGCTTGTGCAGATATTAATGGTAATGGTACAGTAACAATCGCAGATATAACACTTCTGCTCAGAAATCAGGTTGGCTATTTAGATTCTTATGGAATAGGTACATATGTTAATGTTGATACATCAATATTTGCTTAATTTAATTATTTAACCTATAATTTTAAAACCCTCGGAATTTAAATTCCGAGGGTTTACTTTTGCAAAAATATTTGGCTCTATAATGGCTCCTAATAAGGTTCTATTATAAATGTTGGGGAAAAAATTATTAAAGAAATAATTCGTTAAGGACGCTGTCCTTAAAACCTGCAAAGGCTCTGCCTTTGAACCGCAAGCCTTTAAAAAGGCTTGACCTA